>NZ_LPNQ01000066.1:0-285 GCF_019266085.1 Rhodococcus sp. FH8
GCGAAGTCATGAGTCCTGTCCATGCGGACCCACATGTAACCGCGATCCGGGCCGTGGTGCCCCGTACCCCGCAGGGCTGCGAGGAATGTCTTCGCCTCGGCACCCCGTGGGTGCATCTGAGGCTGTGCCTGACGTGCGGACACGTCGGTTGCTGCGACTCTTCGCCGGGCAGGCACGCGAGTGCTCACGCTCACGCCATCGGGCATCCGATCGTCCAGTCGATGGAGCCCGGCGAGGATTGGCGGTGGTGTTATGTCGACCAGAACTTCGTCTGAGGGCGCCTCA
>NZ_LPNQ01000066.1:326-1053 GCF_019266085.1 Rhodococcus sp. FH8
CCCATCGGGTACAGCCCGCCGGTCGACGACGAGACCCCGGACGAGGAGGGCGCCTTCCCGCGGCTGACGGACGACCAGGTCGCGAAGCTCGAGGTCGGTGGCTCGCGTCGACCGGTTCACGCCGGCGAGGTGCTGATCCGAGAAGGCGCGCCTGACAACGATTTCGTCGTCGTCCTTTCCGGAAAGATCGCAGTCGTCGACGAAGGCGACGCGGACGGCGAGCGCCGGATACTGCGCGTGCACGGTCCTGGGCGTTTCCTGGGCGAGCTCGGACTCCTGGAAGGTCAGGTGGCGTTCTTCACCGCCGAAGCGATCGAGGACGGCGAGATACTCGTCGTCCCGGCCGAGCAGGTACGCGAGCTGATTGCCCACGATCCCGTGCTCAGCGATTTGATCCTGCGCGCCTACCTTGTGCGTCGGCACTTGCTGATCGGGCTCGGCTCCGGATTCCGGATCATCGGCTCCTGCTTCTCCCCGGATACGTTGCGACTTCGTGAGTTCGCGATGCGAAACCGTCTGCCCCACAAGTGGTTCGACTTGGAACAGGACGAACGAGTGGAGCAGCTGCTACGCAGCCTGAACGTCGCACCCGAGGACACACCCGTCGTGATCTGGCACGGCGAGAAGGTGCTGCGCAATCCGACGAATGCGGAACTCGCACGCGTCGTCGGGCTTCCTGTCCCGGCACCCGTCGCGGACGCAGCCAAGGACGTCTACAACCTCGTCG
>NZ_LPNQ01000067.1:0-1483 GCF_019266085.1 Rhodococcus sp. FH8
CGAACTCGCCGCGGTACTTCGCACCGGCCACCAGAGAACCCATGTCGAGCGAGAAGATCGTCTTGTCGCGTAGGCCCTCGGGCACGTCGCCGCGGACGATCCGCTGGGCGAGACCCTCGACAATCGCGGTCTTACCGACACCGGGGTCGCCGATCAGCACCGGGTTGTTCTTCGTTTTCCGGCTCAAGATCTGAGTTACCCTGCGGATCTCGGCATCTCGGCCGATGACCGGATCGAGTTTGCCTGCCCGCCCCTCGGAGACGAGGTCGCGCCCGTACTTCTCCAATGCCTCGTACGCCCCCTCCGGGGTGGCCGAGGTGACACGCTGATTGCCGCGCACCTTCGTCAGCGCTGTGAGGAAGGCGTCTCGTGTGACCCCGTGACTGGCGAGGACCCGACCGGCCGCGCTGGCCGATCCTTCCTCGGAGAGGGCCATCACGAGATGCTCCACCGACACGTAGGAATCCTTGAGTCGCTTCGCCTCCCGCTCTGCGGCGTCGAGCAGCTTGGCCAGGCGCTGGGTGATCGTCACCTGACCGGGTGTCGCGCCGGGGCCGCTGACCTTCGGCCTACGCGACAGTTCACGATCCAGATCGGATCGCAGGGCATCGACGTTCGCGCCGGCCTGTTCGAGCAGTCGGGGTACCAACCCATCCTGCTGATCGACCAACGCGAGCAGCAGGTGCTCTCCGTCGACCTCGGTGTGGCCCATTCTGGTCGCGACGTTCTGGGCTTCCTGCAGGGCTTCTCGTGACTTTTCAGTCAGGCTGCCGGTGTCCATGGGGGTGTCCTCCTTCTGCGGGAAGCTGCTTCGAGTTTCTCGATTCGATCCAGCAGATCGAGCACGAGCCCGATTGCCGAGTAGTTCAGGCCCAGGCCGGTCCGCAGCCGTTGGATGCGGGCGGCGTGGACCACTTCGGATGGTTCGAACGACATCTCTCCGCCGGCGTAGCGGTGGGCGTCGAGCAGTCCGAGAGCCACAAGCTTTCGTGCCAGGTCGGGGTGCAGCCCGGTACGTTCGGCGAAGGCATCCGGCGACAAACCGGCACGGCGAACCAATACGTACTGAGTGACCGGGGTCGGGGTGCTCATGTCTCTTTCCTCGGATCGAAGTTCGATTCGGCGCCCAACTGCTCGAACAGCTCGCGTTCACGTGCTGTCGGTTTCGACGGAACCATCACCTTGATTTCGGCGTAGAGGTTGCCGTTGGCGCCCCGCGGATTCGGCATTCCCTCTCCGCGCAGGCGCAGCTTCCTACCAGTCGACGAGCCCGGCACCACTTTGACTTTCGCCTCGCCACCCGGGGTGGGAACGACGACTGTCGACCCGAGAACCGCCTCCCATGGCGATACGGGCAGATCGACGTAGATGTCCCGACCCTGCACGCGGAACCGTGAATGCGGTTTGATCCGCACCACGAGGTACAGATCCCCAGGCGGCGCGTCACCGTTGCCTCGGCCTCCTTGCCCGGCCAACCGGATTC
>NZ_LPNQ01000067.1:1509-13565 GCF_019266085.1 Rhodococcus sp. FH8
CAGGACACCGGCTGGAATGTCGACGTCATACTGCCGTCCGTCCAGTCTGAGAGTGCGTTTTCCGCCTTGATAGGCCTCTTCCAGAGCCAGTTCCAGTTCGGCCTCCTGATCGGCGCCGGGAATCGGTCCGAACCCACCGCCTCCGCCGAACATCTGCCCGAAGAGGTCTTCGAAGTCGACGCCGCCCTCGCCACCGACACCGTGGCCGAAGTGCACCCTTCTGCCCCCGCCCCCACCGCCGTACCCGCCACCGCCGAACCCGCCGCCGTACCCACCGGCGCTTGCCCGGACCCGTTCGTCGTAATCCTCGGGTACATGCCGGAAGTCGTCACCGAATCGGTCGTAGCGTTTCCGGGTGTCCGGGTCGGACAACACCTGATAGGCCTCGTTGGCCTCCTTGAACCTGTCCTCCGCAGTGGGATCCTTGTTCACATCGGGGTGGTACTTGCGGGCCAGCTTGCGGTACGCCTGCTGAATTTCGTCGGTGCCGGCGCCCCGCGGGACCCCGAGTACTTCGTAGTAGTCACGGGCCATCGGTGCTCACCCCTCGGGGCGGCTGACGACCACCGCGGCGGGCCGCAACTGTCGCCCGTCCTCTCCATAACCCGGGCGCAAGACCTCGACCACGGTCCCGGACGGAAGGTCGGGTCGGGTTACCACACTGACCACTTCATGGAGCTCCGGGGAGAACGGCACACCGACCTCGTCGTGGCGCTCGAAGCCGAACCGTGAGAGCACCTGTACCGCCTGATCCCGGATCGCCTTCACACCCTCGACGACGGCCTGCGGATCGCTGCCCGCATGGGCCAGCGCAAGCTCCAAATTGTCCAGTACCGGCAGCCACGCCGCCGAAACCTTCGCTACTTCCGCGGCGCGTTCACGATCCAGATCCTTGGCATACCGCTTGCGCAGGTTGTCCAGATCTGCGACGGCCCTGCGCCAACGATCCTCGAGTTGAGCCAACTCGGCCCCCGTGTCGGTGCGATCAGGCGCCGTCTCGGTCTGATCCCCGTCGGTACCGTCGGTAGCCGGCTCGGTCGTCGAATGATCTGCAGACCTTTCCATCGTGTGCCTCAGCTTCGATCGAATTCGGCGTCGATCACGTCGTCGTCATCCGACGACGCAGCATCAGCGCCGCCTGCTTGGCCGTCGTCCGACTGGTCCGGCACAAGTCCGTAGAGCAGCTGTTGCAGCTCCGAGGTGAGTGGCTGAACCTCCGCGGGTGAAGCACCGTCTTTGACCGCCTTCCTGGCGTCGGCGATCAGCATCTCGGCCCGCGCCTTCTCATGCGGCGGGGCACTGTCACCGAGTTCGGCGAGTCGCCGTTCCACTTGATAGGCAACCGAATCGAGCGCGTTGCGTGCGTCGACCGCCTTGCGCAGCGCCTCGTCCTCACCCCGGTTCCGTTCGGCCTCTGCCAGCATGCGCTCGACGTCACTCTGGTCCAGGTTGCCCTGTTCACTGATCGTGATGCTCTGTTCCTTGCCGGTGTCCTTGTCGCGGGCGGTGACGTTCAGGATGCCGTTGGCGTCGATATCGAAAGTGACTTCGACTTGGGCCTCGCCACGTGGCGCGGGGCGGATGTCTTCCAGCCGGAACCGGCCGAGCACCCGGTTGTCGGCCGCACGTTCGCGTTCGCCCTGCAGCACCACGACGTCCACGGCGGACTGATTGTCTTCCGCCGTGGAGAACACTTCGCTGCGCCGTGCCGGGATCGTCGTGTTGCGCTCGATGATCTTGGTCATCACCCCGCCCTGCGTCTCGACGCCGAGGGACAGCGGGGTGACATCGAGCAACAGCACATCGGAGACCTCGCCTTTGAGCACGCCCGCCTGGACTGCGGCACCGAGCGCCACGACCTCGTCCGGGTTGACGCCCATGTGGGGGTCCTTGCCGCCGGTGAGCCGGCGAACCAGCGCCTGCACCGCAGGAATACGTGTCGAACCACCGACCAGGATCACCTCGTCGATGTCGTTGGCGGTGACCTTGGCGTCACTCATCGCCTGCTTCACGGGGTCGAGGCAGCGTTCCACCAGATCGGCAGTCAAATCCTCGAACTTCGATCGCATGATCGTGGTGGTGAGGTGCTTGGGACCGTTCGCGTCAGCGGTGACGAAGGGCAGGTTTACCTGGGCCTGGGTCACCGAGGACAACTCGACCTTGGCTTTCTCCGCGGCCTCGAAGAGGCGCTGCAATGCCTGCGCATCCTTGCGCAGATCGATGTTCTCCGCGCGCTGGAATTCGTCGGCGAGGTAGTCCACCAGGCGTCGGTCGAAGTCGTCGCCGCCGAGGTGGGAGTCGCCGGCCGTGGAACGAACCTCGACCACTCCCTCGCCGACATCGAGCAGGCTCACATCGAAGGTTCCGCCGCCGAGGTCGAAGACCAGTACGGTTTCGTGGGTCTGTTTGTCCATGCCGTACGCGAGTGCCGCAGCGGTCGGCTCGTTGATGATCCGCAGAACCTCGAGGCCCGCGATCCGGCCGGCGTCTTTGGTGGCGTTTCGTTGCGCGTCGTTGAAGTAGGCCGGAACGGTGATGACCGCTTCCTTGACCTTCTCACCGAGGAACTTGCTCGCGTCGTCGACGAGCTTGCGCAGCACGAGGGCACTGATCTCCTCCGGTGCGTATTTCTTGCCGCGCACGTCGAAGCGGGCCTCACCGTTGTCACCCGGCACGACGTCGAAGCTGACCGCTTTGGCTTCCTCGGAGATCTCGTCGTAGTGACGTCCGATGAAGCGTTTCGCCGAGTAGATCGTGCCCTTCGGATTCAAGATCGCCTGCCGTCGGGCAAGCTGACCCACCAGGCGCTCGCCGCTCTCGGTGAACGCCACCACCGACGGCGTCGTCCGCGCTCCCTCGACATTGGAGATCACCACCGGCTCGCCGCCTTGCCAGCTTGCGATGACCGAGTTGGTGGTGCCCAGGTCTATACCCACAGCAGTCGCCATGACTCATTCCTTTCGATCGGTCCGGCCGGTGAGCAAGCGGACGGCTTCGTCCGCGACCTCGACATCGGCGAGGACTTCGTAGTGACGTGGTTGTAATGACTGGATTGAGGTGAAGTCGCGCCGGCCGCCCTGCAGCGCATACATGAGCAGGCCGAGCAGAGCGCCCACAACGGCACCGAATACCAACCCGTAGAAGGCGAGCGCGAGGCCCGTGAGCAGCGGCTGAACCCAATCGAGTAACCCGAAGATCCAGCCGAACAGCGCACCCGTCAGCGCGCCCGCGGCGGCGCCGCGCAGAGCGGCCCAGCCGTAGTTCAATCGGCCGACGATCTGCTCGACCAGCTCGATGTCGCGACCGACGATGGCCAGTTTGTCTACCGTGAAATGCTGGTCGGAGAGGTAGTCGACGGCGCTCTCGGCGTCGGCATAGGTGTCGAATGTCGCAATCACCTGGCGAGCAGGTGGGTGTGGACTTACGGCGGAGGTTCCGCCACTGGACTCTGACATCACGCCCCCTCGGCGTCGATGGACTGGGGTTTCGGAGTAGAACTCCCGCTACCAAGACCCTAGCAGCCGAAAGAAATGGGTGAGAGTCTTCACCCTCACGTAGAGGATCAGGACCCAGCGGCTGTTCCTAATCGCTTGGTGCAGAAGAAAACCAGTGACGAATCCTCTTCTTCCAGCTGTCGGATCAGCTCGTACAGTGAAGTCACTAAAGTCCGATTCCTGCGGTTGGGCCGTTCGTGAGCTCAACCGGTTGACTGCCCGACCGGACGCCGAACCGGTAGGCGCAGGCTCGGCTGCACAGTACGGCATGCGAATCGGGCCGAAACAGGCATATCGGTCTTGAAAATAAAAGTAGTACAACAATATACGACTCGTCGCCGCAGCAGCTGAGGCACGCGCACCGCAATCGTCGATGTAGATTTCTATGAGCATGTGACGCGGGTCGGGAGTCGCGGACCACGGGAGGAGACAGGGGTATGTTGATCTGGTGGGCCCACTCGCAGTAGGTGCATGTAGGAGACCGATGTCGTACGGAACCGGTCGCTGATGCGCGTTCCGTCGACCGTACGTTCCTCGATCTGGGTGCCGCTGGTCGCGATCGCGGTCCCCCTCCTCGCGGGATGCGGCGCCTCGGCTCCCACCACCTCGACGCCCCCAGCCGGGCCTGCCGTGGACCTGCCGGCACTGGTCCGGCAGGTGGAGGCCTCGGTCGTCACGGTGCTTACCGGGTCCGGTGTGGGCAGCGGCATCGTCTACAAGACCGACGGCACCATCGTCACCAACGCCCACGTGGTCGAGGGTGCCCGGCAGGTGAGTGTGGCCTTCGCGGACGGGCAACAGGTGTCCGCGAACGTGCGGGCCGTCGATCGCGTGACCGACGTCGCGGTCCTTCAAGCGGACCGCACCGATCTGACTGCGGCGACGTTCGAGACAGCGTTGCCAGAGGTCGGCGCGCTCGCCGTAGTCGTGGGCAGTCCGCTGGGGTTCGAGGCCACGGTCACCTCGGGCATCATCTCAGGATTGCACCGTCAGATCCCCGGGTCGGCCTCCACCGGGGCGCCGCTGGTCGACCTGATTCAGACCGACGCCGCGATCTCGCCGGGTAACTCCGGGGGTGCGCTGATCGACGGACAAGGGCGGGTCGTGGGGATGAGCCAGGCCTACATTCCCCCGTCGGCGGGTGCGGTGGCTCTGGGTTTCGCCATCCCCGCGGCGGATGTCGTCGACGTCGCAGATCAACTGCTGGCCTCGGGAACTGCCCAGCATGCGTACGTCGGCATTCAGCCCGGCACGCTGACACCGCAGATCGCCGAACAATTGGCGGTCGACCGCACCGACGGTGTCGTCGTCCTCGAGGTCGTCCCGCTCGGTCCGGCTGCGACCGCGGGTATCCGGCCGGGCGATGTCATCACCGCGGTCAACGGCCACGACATCGAGTCGGCGGAGGACTTCATCGCGGCGCTCCGTGCCGTCGACCCGGGCGATCGAGTGGATTTGACCGTGCTCCGCGGCGGCAAGATCCAGCAGATCTCGGTCACAGTGACAGACCGCCCCGCCAGCTGAACGACTATTCCAAGAACGACCAAAACGGGGCGGGCGGGATCTGTGTTGCGGGCGGTCCGGCCCGCAGCGTTGCGGGTATCGCAGGCGTTGAGCAGCATTACCGTCCGCGTGTCCTTGGGACACAAACTTGGGAATACCAACTTCAACTTCGGGTCAGCCACGAACTGGGTGGACTGTCCTGTGCTCATCGGATTTGCTGACGCTCCTGATGGGCGCCGAGGGTGACGAGGGCCTCGATGCCGACTTTGTCGGCGGCGAGGTCGCAGAAGGCCTCGAATCGGGTCGTCGCGGCCGTCCTGTCGTATCGGGAGGTGGGATCGTCGATGTCGGTGGCCTCGGCCAGCGCGGTCAGATACCGCTGGGCCGTGCACAGGTCGTCGTTGGCCTCGATTACGGTGGCGTCGCGCAAGTCGTGCCGGCAGAACGGACGCACCTTCCGATCGGCGCTCTCGCGCGGACACCGTTGGGGGCAGTGCCATGGCGGGCCGTGGCTGCCGAGCCAGGTGGTGTCGGAGAATGGCACCTGCCCGCAACCGGGACACCGGGTCTGCAACCGCAGTCGGTGCCGCAGGCAGATCGGAAGCAACGGGTGCGCCCATTGCCTCTGCCAGATGCAGTCCGGCTCGGCGAGACACCGTGGACAAAACCGGGACCCGCTGAAGTGGTGCCGGATCCCGCGGCGGTGCGCGAGGTAGCGGCCGAGCGAGGCCTCGGCCGGCCAACCACACAATGCCGGCGACAAGGCCCGCGGCGCGAGGCCGAGGCACCAGGTGATCTCCCGCGAGCACTCGGCGACCTGGTCCAGTACACGGTCGACGGTGGCGGGCCGGGAAGTGAAGCCGAACTCCCGCAACAACTGCGCCGGAGACAGCTGGTACCGGGAGGCGAAATGCAGCAGCCATCCGGGGATGGCCTCGCCGGGGCGGATCGGGACGGTGATCGGCCAGCGGTCGATGTCGTAACCGCCGGGAATCGGCCTCAGTCGCGCCGCCGGGGGCGCGGTGGAAGGTGTGGGGTCAGGCCGTGCGGGCGGCGGATTCGCCGGCATTGTCGATGGTGGTCGCGGCGATCAACTCCGGGGTGATCGTCTCGGTGCCGGAGGCGATCGCCAGGTAGCAGACGCGGTCGATGAGGTTGGTCAGCGACGCTATCCGGCCCTGGGTGCGCCGGTGCAACACCTTCGCCTGCTCGACGAGCATCCCCTCGTGGGCGTCGGCCAACTTGATGTGCCCCTCCAACGTGCGGAGCAGGCTGATCCAACTCCGCAGCCCCGGATCGGTATCGACCGCGAACGGGGCGACCGGGCAGCGGGTGGCACGGCGGCTGGTCTGCGCGTAGGCGGCCTGTTCCCCGAGCTGCCCTTCATCGAAGAACCGCTTCTCGGCGAGCTGAACTCCGACGTAGACGAACGTCGCCGCCATCTCGTTGGCCAGACCCTTGAGGTGGTTGGACACCTCGATGCCGTTGCGATGCTTGAAGTCCACGAAGTGCAGGTCGTCGAGCACGACCAACCGGGTTTCGCAGCTGGTGACACAGTCGACGGCCAACGCACCCAGCTTGGAGGTCGACGCCCGGTCGACGGCGGGGTGGCCGTAGAACCGCAGGATCTGCTGGTTCAGACCCTTCAACGTGATGCCGGCGCTGAGCGGGACGAACGCCACCGGCAACCGCTGATGCCCACCTAAGGTGACCGGGCCCTCCCGGCGGTAGGCGCGGCGGTGGAAGTCGCGGGCGTACCGGGTGGCGATGGTCGTCTTCCCCAAACCGGGTTCGGCGTCGATCACCACCGACCCGCGCAGCTTGTCCCCGTCCCGCCGCCCGGAGGCCAGGACCTGATCGATCACCGAGTACGCGGCGGTCAGCTGGCTGGTCTTGATCGTCGGCAGGTTCGCGTTCCACACCATCCGGGCCTCGTTGTAGTCCTCCCGTTCCTCACCGCTGAGCCGGGTCTTTTCGGTGCGGGTGAGGACGTCGAACGACTCGCGCGGTGCGGAGTGCACGAACGCATCCCATCCCTTCTTGCGGGAGAGTTGGTAGCGGGCGGTGCCGTTGTCCGCCAACCATCGTGCCCATCGGTTCACTCGTCGAACACCCCGAATACCTCCTCGTCCGGCCGCTGCGCGTAGTACTGCTCGAACACGTCCAGGTCGTCGGGAAGCTCGACCGGGCTCGTCGAGCGTTGGGCGAGGTGCTCGAGCAGATCGATGACCCCGGGCAGCGACGCGTCCTCCCGCACGGATTCGCCGTCCGGCGCGGCACCGGACGTCCGTTCGCCGTCGAGGGTGGGCCGCTGCGCGCTGAGCCGCCGGGCCAGGCTGCGGTCGCGGCGGGTCTCGACTTCCTCCCGGCTCCACGCGAGCAGCAGGTCCTGCACGGCGCGGTGCGGATCGAGGTGGCGGTGCTCGCGGATGCTGACGCGTTTGGCGTAGTCGACGGCATCGGCGCTGAACGGCTGGTTCAGGCACGCCCCGTGTTCCCACACCAGTTGGTGCCAGGCGTTGGTGTCCGGATCTTGGAAGTAGGCGTGCCGGACGTCGTGGGAGTCGACGAAGATCGGCCACTTACCGGCGTGCACACCGCCGTACGGGGACCGGGTGCCGCGATACAGGTTCAGCCCGGCACCGTCGTAGCGCAGCCCGTCGACCTCCACCCCGTAGTGGTGGATCATCCGCCACCGCACATCGAGGAACTCGTACGCCAAGTCCGGGCTGCTCGGTAACAGCAGGCACCCGAATTTCGCGACCCCGATCTCGAACATCTCGGCCGGGCAGAACTCGGCCCGCGGGATCTCCGGCACACACAACCCGTCGTGCTGGGTGCGGTGATACACCGACCCGACCCACTCGCGGATGATCTGCTCGAGTTCGCTGACGTAGTAGAACGCCTTGTCCTCGACGTCTTTTCCGCGGGAGTACACATCCGGGCCCTTGTAGGCGGGCAGGTGCTGGAGCACGGATTCGCGTAGCGTGCGGAAAAATCTCTCGACCGTGGGCTTGTCGGTCGGCTTGTGCGGGATCGCCGGCTGGACCGTGATCCCGAGCCGCGCGCAGACCCCGATCACGTGATCGGACAGGTACTGCTTGCCGTGATCGACCACGATCGCCTCCGGTAAACAGGCAGGGAGGTCGCCGACCCGCTGCTGGGAGACGCCGTCGGGTTCCTCGGTGCCGACGAGCAGATTCCGCGGAACCCCGTGATACGGCCACCCGCCGTCGTCCCGCTGGCGGTCTGGGGTGATGCATTGGTAGAGCACGTTCGCGACGTCCTGCGCTTTCGTCGACACCGGGGTCAACCGCAGTCCGAGCACGCAGCGGGTGAACAGGTCCATAGCCACCGTCAACTCCACCCCGACCCAGCGCATCGTGATCGGCTCCATCGCAAACACATCCAGCGGCGTGGTGTCGAGCACCACGTACTCGCCGGGCCGGGTGGCACGGAGCCGACCGAACACACCGGTCGGACGATCGGCCACCGACCGCCGTCCCTTTGCACTGCCGAACGCATGCCGTCCCTTCGCCAGCACCTTCAGACGCCGGTAAGCAGTGGCTTTACTGGGCAGCGGCACCGTTCCCGGGCCGAAGCTTGCCTCCAACTTGCGGACAACCGCGTCGATGACAACTCCCATGGTCGGCGTGGATGCCTCGACATAGTCGTCCAGCACCTGAAGACGCGTCGCGTCCCACCGCGGGTCCACGCCGACTGCATATCGGCTGCGAATGCGGGTGTCGGCCAACCCGGCGACCCCCGATGCCCGGAAGCCCGCGATCCAGCGGTAGAGCGTGCGCACCGAGACATCCAGTTCCTTCGCCTTGGCCGCTAGCACCGACTCCAGGTTGGTCCCGTCATCGTTGACCGCGGCGAGCGCGCTGCGCACGTGCCCGGCTCGGACGTCGAGCTTGTGGCGCTGCGACGTCGTCAGCGACGACAGCACCACCGCTGTGGGATCGAAGGAGTCGTCCTTATGGGCCATTGCCACAGCGTGGGCAGTGATTTCGGTGACCGCGACCCTTTGCAACGACGGCCCTGACCGGAGCGTCACCTCAAGACCATGGAGGGCGACGACCTCCCACGAGGCGCCCCCGAACCAGACCCGAATCCCAGGACGGAGATCGAGGATTTCTGTCATAAAGTCGTCCTCTCACCAGGTCAAGACCGTTTGCCCGGACAGCGGTACCGTAAGATCCGCCGTCCACGACCTGAACCATAACTTCGCCAGCACAGCGATGCGGCCCCGCTGCGTGTCTGCGGCCGCGACCACCTCGTCGATCGTCATTCCGGTCACGGCGACCGCCTCGATGCACGCCACGGTCGTGGTATCTATCGAGCCCGTTCTGCGCGCGGCGCCAATGGTCCGGATATTCGCCAGCACCACCGGGTCCGCGCCTGTCCACACCTCGTACGACCAACCCCGCGAGGCGCACACCCGCCCAGTCCAGGCGAATACCTGCGCCGCCTCCTCGCGGCGGGCGAACTCTTCCGGTTTGACGTCCACGACCGTGAACCCACCATCAGCATGTTCGAGAAGCATGTCGGGAACGTGCCTACGTGTGCTCGTCCCGTCCGAGCCGCACATCCACATCGGTTGCGCCGCCATCCGGATTACCCCCGGAGCGAAGTCGGCCAACCACAGCCGATCGAGCTCCAACCGGCTCTCGTAGAGCACGTGGTCACGATTGGTCGCTGACCAGAACCAGCCCGCGTAATGCCTCCGTCGAGGATGACTTCGCACTCGTCGAACCGGCAAACCGCGCACTATTCGTAGCGGATCCGCGGCGGCGACCGTCGTCGCGACAGGACCACCGTTGCCCTGCACGTACCTGACCTCGACCTCACCGCTTCGCGGCACCTACATAGCTTCACTCGTGCTGACACGAAAATGAGAAACCAACACGCCGCTGACAGACAACTGACACGAAATTGAGAAACTGACACCGATCGCGAGAACCTACACTTGAACTCGGCCGGCGGACGGGAACGATTCGACGCCGCCATCACCGACATCGCCAGGATGCTTTCCACCGGAAACCACCACACCAGCAGAAAGCGGACATCGATGAACGAGACACCCTCGTCGAACAGTTCATTATCAGAGCCCACTCGACCAGGCACTGCTGCAATGGACCTGTTCGAGGGCGCCGGCCCTGGCAGCGAACTCGCTGTCTCCGTCGAGCCGGAAGGCATTCTCGTTGCCGGGGACCCGGAGGTCGTAGCCGGCTACCTCGCGCGCCTGACCGATCTCGCCGGCGAGGCACTCGATGTTTCCGGCGTCAGCACAACCTCGATGGCCAATGTCGCCGCCGCTGCCGTCGGAGCGAAATCTATTGCCGCCCAGGCCGGTCAGTTCGTGCGACTGTCCCCGAACAGCGTCCAGGCATTGAAGACGTACAAAGCGTTGCCGGGTGACAGCGGGTTCTTCCGAATGACCGTCGTCGACCAAGCAGGGAAGTTCCGCCAGCAACTGCAATGGCAGAAAGTATCCCTCGGCCCCACCCAAGCACTGTCCTTCCAACTCATCGCGGTGCAGGTCGCCCTCTCGGTGGCCATCGCGTCGGTGAACGAATCGATCGCCCGCGTCGACGGTAAAGTCGAACAACTCCTCGCCCTCGCCCAAGCGTCCCGAGTCGGTGACGTGGTCGGTCATTTCACAACCTTGGATCGGCTCGTCACCACCCTCGACGAACACGGAACACTGCCGACCGCAGACTGGGAATCTGTTGCCGGACTCCGGCCCACCCTGAATGTGACCATCGAACGCCTCCGAGAACACGTCAAACGCACCTTGGCCGGGTTCGATGCCACTCGCCCGGTCCAGGATCGCGCCGACTATCTCCGCCGAGCAATCGAAGAGAACCGGCTCGGCGAATCCCTGCACCTGTTGGTGGTCGGTGAGCAGTCGCTCTATCTGTGGCAGCGGTTGCGGATCGCGCGCGTGCAGGCCACCGAGCCGCAGCATCTGCAGGTGGTGCTCGACGACGCACGCACAGTGCTGGCAGAGCATTTCGAACGCGACGGCGAACTGTTGCTGCACGCGCGGTCGGAACTGTCGAACTTTGCAAAAATGCACCGACTCGACGGATTCCGGTGGGGCGCCGCCCACAATCTCAAACACGACATCGTCAAACTCAAGAACGACCTCGACGACTTCGCGCAGGCACGTGGCAGCCAGGTCATGGGATGGACCGACCACGAGAGTCCCAGCGTCGTCGACGCCCTGGCGGAAGTCGGCAGTCGGGCAGCGTCCGCAGGCAGTGCTGTCGCCGGCGCGGCCGGCAAAGCGATCGGTGCCGGTGTCTCAGGAGTCGGATCCGGGCTCGGGTGGGTGGGCCGCGGGATCGGAAACCTCGTGGGCTCGGGAAACCAACACGCAGACAAAGTCGAGATACCGACACCTACAACGGAACATCGTCTCGCGGGTGCAGCCACCGCAACCGCACAACCTGACGAGGCGAATCCGAACTCGTGCGACGGCGACGATTCGACATCCGAATCCTCCATGCTCACACACCAACCCGATCGAATCATGCCGTCTTCCGCCCCGATCGCGTACGACGACGACATCTTGCAGCTCATGCTCTTCGGCCATCTACAGGTCGGCGACCAGCTGACGTATCACGATACCGGCCGCGGGCTCACCTACATCGCAACGATCACGCGGGACGGGGCCCTCGACGTCGACGGGAAACGCTACGGGCCACCCTCGGCGCCGTTGACGGACATCATGGGCCGGCAACGGCACGGTTGGAGGGACTGGCAACTGGCCGATGGGCGGCAACTTCGACAGCTGCGGCGACAAGCGTACGCAGAAATGCGCCGCTGACACCCGTCCTAGCTCTGCCACCACACGCCGACCCGTCCACAGGATGAAGCGATCACAAATGACAATGAAAAAATCCTGGCTAGCAGCGCCGATCCTGCTTCTCGCGCTCAGTGCATGCAGCGACCAGGGCACATCCACCGAACCTGCCTCGTCTGAGGGAGCAACTGCAACCGCCACGACACCGAGCTCCTCAGGGACACTCACACCGGTCTCCAGTACCA
>NZ_LPNQ01000068.1:0-3449 GCF_019266085.1 Rhodococcus sp. FH8
GGTGCGCTGTTCCACAAGGGCAAGCTCCTCGAACGACCCGTCGAGATCACCCCGGAACCGTCACCGGACACGCCGGTATCCGAGGTCGCCTGACACACCTTAATCCACAGAATTTGACGATTCCTCCGCCGACGGTCATCCCGGTGCACCGCACCGATGTGCCGGCGCCACGGTCCGGTCAATCGGTCGTAGTGGCTGAGATCGAAACCATGAACTCCAATCAGATCCCGAACCACCAGACCTCGTGACGCATCGGCAGCCGCAATCCGGCTCACCCCGTGCCCCAATCGGCACGCCACATTGAACGCGGCCAGGAACTGATTTCGGCGTCCAGATTCGACGGCAACCGAACTCGCCGCGTCGATCGCCGCCGGCCACGCGAATCCAGCCCACCAGCCAGCATCGACGGCCTCCAGCGAATCGACCATCCGATCTTCACTGAAGTCTCCGGCCACAGCCAGCGAAACCATGTCCGCCCACTGCGGCCCGAACAATTCCGCCAGCGCCGCAGAGTCCGTGCGAACAGCCGACAACACGGCGGCCCGCTCGGAATTTGTTTCCGCTGGGCTGCCTTCGAAGAGGTCGTCGCGGACACCACCGCGCACCTGCCACCGATACAGCTCCTTGACAAGCAGATACTGCCATCAGGACTCAGCGCAGCGCTCGAGTGCCGCTCCCACCGTCACACCGCCTCCCTCCATATCGGCACTCCACCCACTAGCAAGCAGATAGGCCGCAGCGCGAGCCGGCAGAACACCCAACGCCACCCCCGCATCCACACCGGACTCGGACTCAGACAAGACAAATCGGGTCACGAAAAACACCCCTTCCGGGGATAGACATCAGCGTGATGGTCAGTCACGCCCTGATAGGACAAGCACCAACAGACTATCCACAACACCCGACATCCACCATGGCGGGGACGGCACCACCACCGCAGGATCACCCGACCACACCGAAAACAGCACCCGCGCCGTGATCGGGTCGGCCATGATCTCCGACCCCGGCCACCCCGTCAGCGACGGAGCGGGCGGACGCGGCGGTGACGGGACCAAACCGGAGGGGGCAGCGATATCCGACGACGAGGCAGTAATGCGCATGACGAATCAAACCTTTCCTGAAAGAAGCCTCTGAACTGGCTATTTACCTACGGCAGGTATGCTGCCGGGTTCCTCTGCGCCCGCTATGAGCACGTCCAACGGCACTTCACGCCGGGAAGGGACGGGCGTCTGCCCCGTCGAAAGCCAGGACCGCCGACCTCGGTAGAGCCTCCAATACCGGCCACGACCAGCGCGCATCGCGAAAGGTGACGCCGCTTGCGGCATCAACACCACCGACGCATCACTCGGCGGCGCATACATCCCCACCGAACCGAGTCCGAGAACCAACTTCCCGCCGACAACCTCGGCCTTAGTGACCTCGACGGTGAACTGCTCGAACGGTCGCCGTCGCGGTGTACCGACCCACCCGGTGACAGCAGATCCGACCCGAAGGCGTGAATCCAGACGCTCGCACGTCACCGACAGCGACCCGTTGCGCCGACGTGAACCCTTCGGTGGCGGCGTCATCGATGCCACACCTACCGCGACGTGGCCGGTGTGCAGTGCGCGCTCGCGCCACATCGGATCATCGAGCAAGGCTGATGACATCACATCTGCTGCGTCACAACGACTTCGCAGGCCCATCGCGGCGCTGGCCGTGTTGTCGGGACGTGACCAGTCGTGACCGTCCACCAAGGCGGATTGCGCCCGAGAAAACGAATACGCATCGTCTTCACCGATCGCAGCGAGCAGCGGCAATAACCGGCCACTGCCGATCGCACGCGCCCACTCGTGCATCCCGGCGACACTCTCGCCGGTGATCTGCAACCACGTCCGCCACACCCTCGCCGACCGCTGCGCTTCCGGCACCACTCCGAGCACGTAGCGAGAACTCGACGCGGCCGGAAGATTCACCACCGCCGACGTGCCGGGATGATCCGCCCGATCCGCCCACCACCCCACCATCGCGGCACTACCGGAAATATTCGGGTCACTGTGGTGAGCGTGCGCCCGCGCCAACCCCACCAGCGCCGGAATCGTGCCGCCGTCGTCGGTGAGCAACATCGCCGGGGCATCCGCCGCCAGCGTGCCGCCCAACCGTGCCAGCAACGCCAACCCGGCCTCATCGCACGCGGTTTCCTCGCGTCCACCGAACGCCGCAGCGGACACGCTCACACTGCCGCCGCGTACCGTCGCCCGCACCGCCAGCGCCGACGCTGACGGGGTGAACGTAGTGTGTGCGAGCCGAGCAACGGGACGCCCCGTTTCGGCGGCATAGAGACGCTGAGCCAGATCGAACCATTCCACGCTCACGACACGTCCTCCGTCTGTTCGCACGCCAGGACCACCGGATTCGCAGCGCACTCCCACCCCGCACGCAAGGCCAGCGCCGCCGCATCCTCGCCGGTACCGACGACCACGCTCGCCACCTGATCCGGCGCGTGACCGGTACCCGTCAACACTTGCTGCGCGTACCGCAACAGATCACCGCTCACCGCGTTCACGACGCACCGACCGGGATCTGCACACGTGACGCCCATTCCGGGGTCCGAGACAGTGCGGCGTCGTTGCCGATCACCGCGCACACCAGATGCGCCCGCGACGGCCGATCCGGCCACGGCGTATCCCCGTCCGTCAACACGATCACCACGTGCGGGGCAGGACGGGCCGCGTTCGCCGCGTCGATCCCGACGCGCATATCCGTACCGCCGCCGCCCACCAACTGCACATCGGCCACCGACCGCACCGCCTGCGCAGACGTCGATGCCGCATCGCACGAGAGAATCCGTACCCGCTCCCGCGCCACACCGCCCGCCCGCAGCACACCCGCCACCTCACCCATCGCCGCCGACAGATCACCCGCCGACATGGACCCCGACGTGTCGATCACAATCGACACCGTGATCGACGGACCCCGCATCGCCGGGGCCACGATCCCCGGCAGGCTGCGCCGCGACGGACGCGCATAGCTGTAGTTCGTCCGCCCCGACTGATCCGCCAGCGCTCGCCGGATCACCGCACGCAACACCCGATCCCACGGCACGGTCGGCGGCGTGAGAACCTCACCGGCCCAGCGCGCCAACCCTTGCGGCGGCATCCCGCGCCCCTTCCCCTGCGCCGCCTGCACCGCCCGCGCCACATGACGGCGAACCAGATCTGCTTCCGCGCCGTCCAACCCGTCCGCGACCTCCCCCGCTGCCGCGCCCAACTCCCCCGGCACCGGCGCGCATCCCGCACCGGATCCGCAACCCACGTCGTCGTCGTCTGGAAACTGTTGTCCCGTAGCCGGATCGATCAGGTGCGTGTAGTAGTCCTCTGCGATTCCGCCGTCCTCGCACCCGAACGATTGTGGAGTGATCACCCCGTCCGGTAACCCGACGCCCGCCGCCAGCAAGTCGTCGTTGATTT
>NZ_LPNQ01000068.1:3479-93344 GCF_019266085.1 Rhodococcus sp. FH8
GTGCACCGGCTTCGGCAAGGACTGCCCCCGCACACCGTGTGCCCGCAGCAAGTGCCCGACCTCGTGCAGCAACACCGCACCCGCCACCGGCACCGGCCACGCACCCGCCCCCACCAACAACGCCGGATCTAGATAGAGCCGCCATTGCGCATCCACCGCGAACGTGCCCAACCCCGGTGCAGCAACAGGCTGCGCCGCGAACAATGCCCGCATGAAATACGGCATCTGTTCGGCAGAAACCAGTCGTGCCAGGCGAAACGCCCGCAACTCATCCGGCGCGAGGACCCGAACCCCGCTCATGCTGCCGCCTCCATCAGACCCGCAGCGGTCAACATCGGCGCGAACCGACGAGCAGACGCCGGGACAGTCGCCTTCGCCGGTCGCGCCTTCGCCAGCGTGCGCGCCGCCGCGCCCGCCACGTCCGGTGCGCCCGCCTCCGCAGCCGCGATCAGCGGACCCCACGCACTGCGCCAGGCCTCCACCGTGCCCCGTCCCACCGCCCACGCCGTGACACCGGACAGCACCGCCCACACCAGATCAGGACGCGACTGCCAATCGAACGCCGAATCGGGATTCTCCACCACCGCAACCGGATCGGGAAGATCCGCGCTACGCCGCCACTCCAAGAACTCCACGCCCGCGCCCTCACCGATCAACCCGAACACCGCCGTGTTGATCGCCGCGTTGTCGTCCTCCCGCAAATGCGGCAACACCGCCGCCAACATCGACCACGTACGACGCGACGGCCACGCACCACCGGTCTGCGCAGCCGACGACGGAAACGCATCCAACGCATCAGGATTGCGCTGCACAAAGCCGGTGATCGAACTGCGCACCAACGCAACCCGTTGCTCATCGGTGGCCACCGCACGCGAGGCAGGCGGTGCACCCCACCCCGTCGCCATACCGTCCAACCACTCATCCACAGACGGCGTGAACTCCACATGGCAGAACCGATTCGCCAACGGCGCTTCCAACTCGTACCCACCAGCAGCGCAATCCGGAGGATTCGCCCCCGCAATCACCCGAGTCCCCTTCGGCAACTGCACATCACCGACAGTCAAATCCAACGCCACCGCCAACATCGCCGCCTGCACAGCAGGCGGACTCGTCGTCAACTCGTCCAAAAACAGATACCCACCACCACCGGCAACCAATTCCTTCGCCCACGCCGGAGCCTCCAACGCCACACCGTGCTCCCGCACCACCGGCAACCCCGCGAAATCCGACGGCTCACGCAACGACCCCAACACCGTCTTGCACAACACCCCATCCGCCGCAGCCAACCCACGAACCAAACTCGACTTGCCCATACCCGGACCCGAAATCAACAACGACGGCACACCCGCCCGCCCATTCGCATCCAACACAGTCACAGCAGTAGCCAAATCAGCCACAGGAATCCTCCAGAATCGAGCGAACTGGTCAGGTCCGCTACCGAATTAGACTCCCCAATTATATAGGTTGACCTGCGCAAATAGGCGCTAGAATCGTTTCTCACGTCCCCGGCGCACCCTGTGCCGGGGACGTGAGAAACCACTACCTCACCGGCCGCCGGCACCACCGCAGACAGGCGAAGGAAAGGTGGCTACAAGACCGCGATTTCGACCTCCGATCAGCGGTCCCCAGCATGCCGACCTCTACGACATCTTTTCGGGCCGGCATCTGCACACAAGAAGTCAAACCTGCGAAACGCCACGCTAAAAAGCGGATAGACCGCAAACGATGTCCGGGCTTGGCTGTCAGCTCTTGAGCTCGCCGACCCACAACACCTCAAACAACCCGTTACTCAAGTCGAAATATGTACGGAGAGTTCGTTTCACCGTCGATACGACGCTGAAACTCAACTTGGACTTGCTGCAGCAACTCGAGGTCGTCCCAAGCAGATGAGTGATCCTTGCTCTGTTCTCGAGAGTCAAACAACAGATTCACCCACCGGGCATTGTGGGATGACCACATCACAAAGAAGACATCCGGCCACATCACCCAGACGGTGTCTACGCCAACAATCCCGTCCAGTGGGTTCAGAAGGTGTGCCACGATAGGAGCAACGTCCATTTCAACGACGGGATAGTCAAAGGGATGGGCAATCAGAAATATGTTCTTCGAGTGCGCAACCCTCACTTTCTTGTTTAGTTGGCGGAGCGCGCGATCAATCTGATTGAGGCCTTCACCTG
This sequence comes from Rhodococcus sp. FH8, assembly GCF_019266085.1. Taxonomy (NCBI): domain Bacteria; kingdom Bacillati; phylum Actinomycetota; class Actinomycetes; order Mycobacteriales; family Nocardiaceae; genus Rhodococcus; species Rhodococcus sp. FH8. The sequence continues at coordinate 5,657 of NZ_LPNQ01000068.1, forward strand.
CCAGGACCTCGTTTACAGTCGTAACAGCTGCGGTGAACGTCGTCACCATCGGAATTTCGCCACGCCCAAGGGATTGATCAATCGTGGCGTCAAACTTTCGGTACCAAAGACCAATCGATTTCACTTCGAAGTCCGCAAACCTCTTATTCGCCAAACCCATCGACGATATGGGGCTGCGCTCCGATTTCGAATGCGAAAGATCGAAGATCAAGTCTGGTTCGCCAGCACAATCAACGCTAGTCGGCGCACAGGCTAGGAATGCAGTCGTTGAAATGGCGGCTAGGTCCTCGCCCGATCTCACTTTCAGTTTTCGAAGCACCTCGTGCGGCAACGCACGGCAGAGCTCGTCGACCGCCCACCATAAAGTTCGTTGCGGTATCACCACTACGTCACTGCCCTTTGCGCCCGGATCGAGCATGAACTTATAGTCGCACATCGCAAAGCAAAGCCCCGGGAGTTCGGGTCACTTCAATCCCGGGCTTCGGCGATAGCATCAGCGGTCACCAGCATGTCGATCTCAACAACATTGGTTCCGCCGGCATCGGTGACGCGCACGGTTACTCCGGCGAGCTTGTGTACCGTCGGTCATTGACCGCAGAGGGGAAACCGAGATGCTGTTGTCTTCCTGGCGAGTGTGTATCACCGAGAGTCGTGTGGTCCGACCCCGGATCACGGCATACCGGAGCGCGGCGAGAGAAGCCGTCGCCACCATATCCAGCCAACGAAAATGACCAGCCAGAAGTCGATTCCTACTCCCGTCAGGCCTTACTCAACGCCGCCAATGCATCTGTGCCGACGGGTTCTTCGGCGAGCATCGGGACGATGGCGGTTCGCTGGCTGTATTTGTTTGTGATGCTGTCGATTTCGGTGATCTCTCCGGCTGCGCGTTGCTGCAGGAGCGTCGAGGTCGGTTCGGCTGCCGCGAGGGAGTTGTTGACCACCCACGCCCAAGGGTGAATGCCTGCGCGTTGCAGGTCGGCTTGCAGACCGGCGGCCTCGAGGACAGGTGTGGTTTCAGCGAGGGTCACGAGTAGGACTTTCGTGGCGTTCGGGTCCTGGAGCCGCATGAGCGGGGTGGTGAAGTTCGTGTTCTCACCCATTTGGCGGGCGATTTCCCGGTGGTAGGAGCCGGTGGCGTCGAGCAACAACAAAGTGTGCCCGGTCGGGGCGGTGTCGACGACGACGAATTTGCGGCTCGATTCGTGAATCACCCGCGAAAACGCCTGAAAGACCGCCACTTCCTCGGTGCAGGGTGATCGGAGGTCTTCGGCGAGGTTCGCGCGTCCGCGTTCGTCGAGGTTCTTGCCTTTGGTGGTCAGAACCCGGGTGCGGTACTGCTCGGTGGCTTCGGCGGGGTCGATTCGGGAGACCTGGAGGTTGTCGAGTTCCCCGTTCAAGGTTTCTGTCAGATGTGCGGCCGGGTCGGTGGTGGTCAGGTGCACCTGGTGGCCGCGTTCGGCGAGGGCGACAGCGATGGCGGCTGCGATGGTGGTCTTGCCGACTCCGCCTTTGCCCATGCACATGATCAGGCCGTGATCGTCGGTGTCGAGTTCGTCGATCAGGGATGAGAGCGGAGCACTGGGTAGCTGCAGGGCCGGGTCCGCTGAGGCGGCGGATACCGGGCTGAGGTCGGGGGTGAAGAGGCTTTCGAGTGCGTCGATGCCGACGATATTGGTCGCTTTGAGCGGGACCTGATCGGTGGGCAGCTGCGCCAATTCGTCGGGCAGGCCGGCTATCGCGGCTTGTTCACGCCGGTAGATCGCGGTCGCGAGTGGATCGGTGTCGTCGCCCGGTGCCGGGAGGACACCGTTGATCACGACATGCTGATGGGTCAGTCCGATGTCGGCGAGTTCGCGGTGGGTGCGGGTAATTTCGGCGAGCGTCGAACGCTGGGCGCGCGAGACCAGGACGAGGCGGGTCCGCTGCGGATCTGCGAGCGCGGCAACAGCGTCAGCGTAGATGGCTCGCTGCTTCTCGAGCCCGGACAGCGGCCCCAGGCACGATGCGTCGCCCCTACCGTCGTCGAGGAACTCGGTCCACGATCCGGGAAGCTGCAGCAGCCGGATGGTGTGCCCCGTCGGAGCGGTGTCGAAGAGGACATGGTCGAAGTCGGCGGTGATGTCGCCTTGGCAGGAGAGCAGTCCGGTGAACTCGTTGAACGACGCTATTTCGGTGGTGCAGGACCCAGAGAGCTGTTCGGCGATCGCCGCGATCTCCTTCTCGGGGAGCAGTCCGCGGACGGGGCCGATGATCCGCTCGCGATAGGCGGCGGCGGCTTGTTCCGGGTTGATCTCGAGCGCCGACAATCCGGGAGCGGCGGGAATGTCGGTGATGGTGTTGCCGATGCTCACGCCGAAGACCTGCCCGACGTTGGAGGCGGGATCGGTGCTCACGAGCAGCACTTTCTTCCCGGCGCGGGCGAGGGTGATCGCGCTCGCGCAGGCGATGGAGGTCTTTCCGACACCGCCTTTGCCGGTGAAGAACAGGAATCGGGGTGCATCGTTCAGGAACTTCATTGCGTTGTGGGTGCTTTCAGCAGCAGGTGGTGGAGTCGGCGTCGTCGGTGGAGCAGCATGCTGAGCCGTCGGCGAGTCCGAGCATGGCGATCCCGGCCGGCGCGTCCGCGGCTCCGGCTTCGGTGATGCCGGCCCATTTCGCGAGCTGGTTGCGGGTGGGATAAGTACCGGTCAGGGCGGTGACTCCGTCGACGATCGCCAGCGGGAGTCCTTCGGAGCCTGAGATTTTGAGGAATGCTGCGACGGTGTCGTTTCCGGCGAAGGCAAGGGGGTCGTTGGCGAGGTTGTGACGGGTGATGGTGCCGCCGTTGCTCGCGACCCAGTCGAGGTCGGCGGTGAAGGTGATCAGCGCTTGGTCGACGTCGTCGCCGCAGACGCCGGTGTTGCAGCACAGGGCGGGTTCGAATACTTCGATGGTGCTCATGATGTGTCCTCTGTTTTGTTTCGGATGTTGCTCAGATGGCCGGGACTGTGAAGAGGTCGTCGTCGAGTGCGGTGATGGCGTCGCGGGCGGTGCGGCCGACTCCGATCAGGGTGGCCGATGCGGGACCGGTCCAGTCGCCGTATCCGAGGAAAATCAATCCGGGTTCACCGGCGACGTGCGCTCCGTCGAGTTCGATGCGTCCGGTGTCGCCGTCTCGGAGTCCAAGGGGCTGAAGGTGCCGTAGCGCGGGGCGGAATCCGGTGCACCAGATAATGGCGTCCACCTGTTCGACGTGATCGCCGAATCCCAATCCGGTGGCGGTGAGGCGGTCGAACATCGGGTGCGCCACCATCACGCCGCGCTCGCGGGCGGCTTGGACCGGGGGCACCATCACGATGTCGCCGAGGCCGGCGATGCCACCGGAATCGGTTTCACCTGAAGCGATTTCACGGGCATGTTCACGGGCGACGTCGAAAAGGATCCGGCCGTCGACGTCGTCGGGCAGGAACCGCGGTTCCCGGCTCGTCAGCCAGAGTGTCTCGGCGACGGTGGAGACTTCGGCGACGATCTGCGCGGCAGAGTTTCCGCCGCCGACCACGGCGACCTTGCTACCGGCGAACGGGGTCGGCGAACGGTAGCTGGTGGTATGGATTTGGGTGCCGGTGAACTCGCGGATACCGGGGTAGATCGGCCAGAATGGTTGCCGCCACGTCCCGGTGGTGTTGACGACGGCCCGCGCGGACCAGCTGCCGTGATCGGATTCGACGAGATACCCGTCACCGGAGCGGGTCACGGACGTGACGCGGACCGGGCGGCGGACCGGTAGGTCGTATCGGGTCTCGTAGGCGGTGAGGTAATCCACGACGTGTGAGGCGGGCGGGAAACCGGGACTCCAGCCCGGCATCGGCCAGCCGGGCAGCGAGGAGTATTCGGCTGGTGAGAACAGGTGCAGTGAGTCCCAGTAGTGCTGCCAGGATCCACCGGGCGCTGTTTCGGCGTCGAGGATGACGAAGTCGCGGCCGGAGCGGCGCAGGTAGTACCCGGCGGCCATTCCGGCTTGACCACCACCGATCACGACAACGTCGACCGTGATCGGTGTCCCTTGCGAGTGCACGAGTGTCCTTTCCTTATCCAGATCTTCTGCTGACAGCCGGGGTGATACGTCGATTACGTGGTCAGACGCCCGGCCAGGGCGTCGACGCGGGCAGCGATGTCGTCGCGGACCAGCCGCATTCGTTCGATTCCGTCGATGCCGCGTTCGGACGGCTCGTCGGTGTCCCAGTTCTCGAAGTCGGTACCGGCGACGGGATCGACCTTCGCTTCGCTGCCCAGGGTGACGACGAGGTCGACATTGCGCACCAGTTGCGGATCGATCAACGTCGGGGTCTCACCGGAGATGTCCACCCCGACCTCGAGGAGCGTTTCGGCGGACAGGGCGTTGACCGCGTCGCCGGGTTTGGTGCCGGCCGAGTACACGTCCACCTGGTCGCCGGCGGCTTTGCGCATGAGGCCGGCGGCCATCTGGGATTTGCCGCCGTTCTTGACGCACACGAACAGCACTGAAGGCTTGCTCATCGAAGTTCCTTTCGCTGGGTGTGGGAGTCAGACGGCGTCTACGGTGTGGCCGGCTGCGTCGAGCGTGTTGGCGGTGATGTCGCCGCGGTCGGCCAGCCAGCGTTCGGCGTCGATTGCTGCGGAGCATCCGGTGCCGGCAGCGGTGATCGCCTGACGGTACGTGTGATCGACCAGGTCACCGGCAGCGAAGACGCCGTCGACGGAGGTCGCGGTGGAACCGGGAGCGACGCGCACGTATCCGGCGTCGTCGAGATCGACCTGGTCCTTGACGAGCTCACTGCGCGGGTCGTGGCCGATGGCGACGAACATGCCGGTGATCTCGAGTGTGGAAGTTTCGCCGGTGACGGTGTCGCGCACGACGAGGCCGGTGACGCTGTTCTCACCGAGCACCTCGACGGGCTCTGCGTTGGTCAGGAAGCGGATCTTCTCGTTGGCCTTGGCGCGCTCGAGCATGATCCGTGAGGCGCGGAACTCCTCGCGGCGGTGCACCAGGGTGACCGAGCGAGCGAAGCGGGTGAGGAAGGTTGCTTCTTCCATCGCGGAATCGCCGCCGCCGACCACGACGATGTCCTGGTCACGGAAGAAGAAGCCGTCGCAGGTGGCGCAGGCGCTGACGCCGCGGCCGAGGAGGCGTTCTTCACCGGGAATGCCCAGGTAGCGGGCTGCTGCGCCCATGGCGAGGATGATCGCGTGCGCGGCGTAGGTTTCGCCGTTCGCGACGACCGTCTTGATCGGGCCGCTGAGATCGATCTCCTCGACGTCCTCGGTGCGGATGTCGGTGTCGAAGCGCAGTGCCTGCTCGCGCATCTGTTCCATCAGATCGGGGCCCATGATTCCTTCGCGGAATCCGGGGAAGTTCTCGACCTCGGTGGTGGTCATGAGGGCGCCACCGAACTGGGTTCCCTCGAAGAGCAGGGGCGCGAGCTCAGCGCGCGCGGTGTAGACACCAGCGGTGTAGCCGGCCGGTCCGGAACCGACAATGATGACGTCATGGACCGCGGACGGGATGGTCATAGTGTCTCTTTCACGGGATCGAATACGGGCAGTACGAGCGGTCAGCGCGATACCGACGGGGCGGTGAGTTCGCTGATCAAGGCTTGGACGCGGGTTTTGATCTCGTCGCGGATCGGGCGAACCGCGTCGATGCCTTGGCCGGCGGGATCGTCGAGGACCCAGTCGCGGTAGCTCTTGCCGGGGAAGATCGGGCAGGTGTCGCCGCATCCCATCGTGATCACGACATCCGAATCCTGCACGGCGTCGGTGGTGAGGATCTTCGGGGTCTGGGCAGAGATGTCGATTCCGAGCTCGGCCATCGCCTCGACCGCGGCGGAGTTGATGGTCTCCGCGGGGGCAGATCCGGCGGAGCGGACCTCGATGGCATCGCCGGCGAGGTGGCTCAGGAATCCCGCGGCCATCTGCGATCGGCCGGCGTTGTGGACACAGACGAACAGGACGCTGGGCTTGTCGGTCATGGGGCTGAAACCTTTCCGTCAGTGGGTGTGAAGCGTTTGCGTAGAGCAAGGGAGACATAGACCAGCCCGACGAGCACCGGTACCTCGATCAGCGGGCCGACTACGCCGGCAAGAGCTTGCCCCGAGGTGGCGCCGTAGGTGGCGATGGCTACGGCGATCGCGAGTTCGAAGTTGTTGCCCGCGGCGGTGAACGCCAGGGTCGTCGTGCGTTCATAGCCCAATCCGATTGCGGCGCCGAGGACGTAGCCTCCGCCCCACATGAGCGCGAAGTACGCGAGCAAGGGCAGCGCGATCCGGACGACGTCCCAGGGCTGGGAGGTGATCTGTTCGCCCTGCATCGAGAAGAGCACGACGATGGTGAACAGCAGACCGTAGAGCGCCCAGGGGCTGATCTTGGGGATGAACTTGTTGTCGTACCAGTCGCGGTCTTTGGCGCGTTCACCGAAGAAGCGGGACAGAAAACCTGCCAGCAGCGGGATACCGAGGAAGATCAGGACCGATTTCGCGATCTGCCAGGGCGAGGTGTCGATGGTGGTCTGTTCGAGGCCGAGCCACCCGGGCAGGACCGAGAGGTAGAACCAACCGAGCACGGCGAACATGATCACCTGGAACACCGAGTTGATGGCGACCAGCACCGCGGCGGCTTCGCGGTCTCCGCAGGCCAGGTCGTTCCAGATGATCACCATCGCGATGCAGCGAGCGATGCCGACGATGATCAAACCGGTTCGGTATTCCGGCAGGTCAGGCAGAAACAGCCAGGCGAGGGCGAACATCAGCGCCGGGCCGAGAACCCAGTTCAGGAACAGGGAGCCGGCGAGGAGTTTCTTGTCCCCGGTGACAGTGTCGAGGCGGTCGTAGCGAACTTTCGCCAACACCGGGTACATCATGATCAGCAGGCCGAGGGCGATCGGTAACGAGATGCCGTCGATCTGCACCTTGTCCAGGGCAGTGTTCACGCCGGGGATCCAGCGTCCAACCAGCAGGCCGACGACCATGGCCACGCCGATCCAGACCGCCAGATAGCGGTCGAGGGTGGAGAGTTTTCCGACGACTTCGGGGTGTTCGGTACTGGACGGGGCGCTCATACGGCGGTCTCCTGTGGGACGTCGGCGGCAGTGGATGATGCTTCCACGAGCAGAACGGCGGAAAGTTGTTGCAGGGCTGCGGGTATCACCCAGTAGTACACCCAGGTCCCGCGACGTTCGCAGTCGAGGAGTCCGGCCTGGCGCAACACCTTGAGGTGATGCGAAATCGTCGGCTGGGACAAGTCGAAGGTGTCGGAGATGTCGCAGACGCAGGCTTCACCGCCCTCGTGGCTGGCCACCAGGCTCAGCAGTCGCAGCCGGACGGGATCGCCGAGCGCTTTGAACATCCGGGCCAGATCACCAGCCCAGTCTTCGGTCAACGGTTCACGGTTGAGTGGCGAACAACAGGCGCCGGTCTCCGCCACATCTTGATTCGACATACATCAATATTGACATCGATCAAATCAGTTCGCAACATGGGGCACGCCTCTGGTTCTGCAGCACGGGAAGGCCCCTTCCCTGGACGCGGATTTCTCGATGGCCGCGCATACGGCACTCAGATCGGCGGGTGAGGGCATCCGCCGTGCGACAGCCGTGATGGCCACTTGGATGTCGATGGCCTCGGTGGCCGGCTCCCCGTCGAGCGCGATCACGATCTCACTGATCTGCGCAGGTGAGAGCCGTTGATCCATCAGAGCCAGTAGCGGGCTGTGACCGTATCTCGGTGCGTCCTGCGGGTAGCCGCTGCGAAGCCAGTGCACAAAAGCGGTGACCACTGCCGGAATGAACATGAGAGACCTTCTTCGCAAGGAATTCATCGACGAGCATCAGTGCTGGGCGGCGATGTCGATCTCGTCGAGCAATGTGAGTACTCGCCGTTCGATCTCGTCACGGATCGGGCGGATCGCGTCGACTCCGAGACCTGCGGGGTCGGGAAGGACCCATTCTTCGTAGCGGCGTCCGGGGAAGATCGGGCATGCATCTCCGCAGCCCATCGTGATGACGACGTCGGCTGCGCGGACCACTTCGTCAGTCCATGGCTTGGGGTATTCACCGCTGATGTCGATGCCACGTTCGGCCATTGCTTCGATGGCTGCTTCGTTGACGCTGGTGCCGGGTTCGGATCCGCCGGACCATGCGACGGCACGTTCCCCGGCGAGTTTTTCGAAGAATCCCATGGCCATCTGGGAGCGTCCGGCGTTGTGCGTGCACAAGAACAACACGGTGGGTTTGCCGTCGTTGGAGAGTCCTTCGACCTTGGCCAGGGCGCGTAGTCGCTGCCGGGCGAAGCGTTCGGCCAGGAGAGGGAGGTAGTTGACGACGGAGGCGCGGCCGGCGAACTGGTCGTAGGACGAATGCAGGAACCGCTCGATGGTTTCGGTGTTGAAGACGTCGGTGAATTCCGTGGCCAGGTGTGCGGCGGCGCTTTTGAGGGCTAACCGTTGATCGATGGTCAGGTCGTCGCGGTGATGTGTTGTGGTGCTGAGGTTGTCGGTCATGAGAGTTCTCCGTTCGGGAGGCAATGGGGGGCGAGTCGAGCGACTCGGTGGTCGATGTCGTCGAAGGCTCGGTCGAACGCTGCGGCACTGCCGGTGCGGGCAGGGTCCGGAATCGACCAGTGAAGAGAGTTCGGGTTTTCGCGCATTTCTTCGTGGGCGTTGTCGCACACGGCGATGACCATGTCCCCGGGTGCGAGGACATCGGCGACATCGGCCGGGCGCGTGGCGTCGAGAGGTAGGTCGTGGCGGCGGGCGGCGGCGAGGGCGCCGCTGTGAATTCGGGGAGCGGGGTGGGTGCCGGCCGATGCTGCCGGGATGTGGGATTGCTTGTTCCACAACGCCGCGGCCAGTTGCGAGCGCGCGGAATTGTGGGTGCACACGAACACGATCCGCGTCGCGGTCAAGGGCGACGAGGTAGGAACGAGCACCTCCAGCGCGGTGGGCTGGAGTCGTAGGTAGGTACGGCGCTTGTCACCTTCGGATCTCGATCGGTGCACGAGACCAGCGCGTTCGAGGACCCCGAGGTGGTGGGCGAGCAGGTTCGAGGAGATGGAGAGTCGGCGTTGCAGTTCCGAGGGCGATGCGTCGCCGAGGACGAGCATGTCGACGATCGACAACCGTGCCGGATCGGCCAGGGCGCCATAGAGAGCGGCGCGTTGTTCGAGCGAGAACTTTTGCTCAATAGTCATTGAGTCAATACTCACTGAGTTAATTTGGGATTGTCAAGCAATACCTGCCGGTAGCCGGGCTGTTCATTCAACTTTCGCCCATGGATTCATGTTCCGTTCATTTTCGCAGCGATATCCGTTCATCCCCGGCCTCTAGGTTCATCACCCGAGCGGCAATCAGCGCTGCTCAGTGTCACTCGATCTCGGTGGCCGCGCGCCGCGCGAGCAACCCCGATACTTCGAAGGAACTACGTGAAGCTCAAGCGATCTGGCGCCGCCCTCAGTGTGCTGGCGGCCAGCACCCTCCTGCTTTCAGCGTGCGGCAGCGACAACAACACCGGCGCGACGGGTTCGACCGGATCTACGGGCGCGGGCTCGACCTCGAATGTCGAGTGCGGCGGCAAGTCGGCACTCAAGGGCAGTGGTTCTACCGCCCAGGCCAACGCCATGACGCGTTTCGTGAATGCGTTCGAGCAGGCGTGCAGCGGGCAGACTCTCAACTACACGTCCAACGGCTCCGGCGCCGGTGTGAGTGAGTTCATCGGAAACCAGACCGACATCGGTGGTTCCGATTCGCCGCTCAGCAAGGACAAGGGCGAGTACGACCGTGCGAAGGAACGCTGCGCCAGCGACGCCTGGAACCTTCCCGTCGTGTTCGGTCCGCTCGCGGTGACCTACAACGTCAAGGGTGTCGACGATCTCGTCCTCGACGGCCCCACCGCTGCCAAGATCTTCAACGGTGCGATCACCACCTGGGACGATCCGGCGATCAAGGCTCTCAACGAGGGCGCTTCGCTGCCGTCGGAGAAGATCAACGTGATCTACCGCAACGACGAGTCGGGCACCACCGACAACTTCCAGAAGTACCTCGACGCAGCCTCGGACGGCGCCTGGGGCAAGGGCGCGGGTAAGTCGTTCGTCGGTGGCGTCGGTGAGGGCGCCAAGGGCAACGAGGGCACCTCCGCCGCCATCAAGAGCACCGAAGGCGCGATCACCTACAACGAGTGGTCCTTCGCCAAGGCTCAGGACCTGCAGACCGCCAAGATCGTGACCTCCGCCGGTCCCGAACCGGTCGAGATCACCACCGAGACCGTCGGCAAGACCATCGCCGGCGCCACCATCAAGGGTGAGGGCAACGACCTCGTGCTCGACACGTCCACCTTCTACAAGCCCGCCGAGACCGGCGCGTACCCGATCGTGCTGGCTACCTACGAGATCGTGTGCTCGAAGTACCCCGACGCCGAGGTCGGCACCGCTGTCCGCGCGTTCCTGCAGTCCACGATCGGCGCCGGCCAGAACGGTCTCGAGGAAAACGGGTACATCCCGCTCCCGAGCGCGTTCCAGCAGAAGCTGACCACCGCAGTCAACGCGATCTCCTGATTGCCTGATCAGCGATGGCTCTGCACCCCGACGACGTAACCCGCTCCCCGGAGACGCCCACTGCGGCGGCTCCGGGGGCGGGCGGAAAGATACCCGGCATGCCTGATCACAGCGGCAAGACTTCCCCGACCATTCCCTCGTCTCTTTCGACCGGAAAACACCAGTTCGGTGACAAGTTCTTCCGGTGGCTGGCCACCGGTGCCGGTGCCACGATCGTCGTCTCCATCGGCCTGATCGCCATCTTCCTGCTCATTCGCGCCATCCCGTCGCTGCAGGCGAACAACGCGAACTTCTTCACCAGCACCGAATTCGTCACCAGCGATGCATCGAATCTGCGTTTCGGTATCCGTGACCTACTGACGGTCACCGTGCTCAGTTCGGTGTTCGCTCTGGCGATTGCGGTGCCGATCGCACTGGGTATCGCTGTGTTCTTGACGCAGTACGCGCCAGCGCGTCTCTCCCACGCTTTCGGCTCGATCGTCGATCTCCTCGCCGCAGTGCCCTCGATCGTGTTCGGTCTCTGGGGAATTTTCATCCTCGCCCCCAAGCTCAGCCCGGTCGCGGAGTTCCTCAACGACAACCTCGGCTGGTTCTTCCTCTTCAGCGAAGGCAACGTCTCCTTGACCGGCGGCGGAACCATCTTCACCGCAGGAATTGTTCTCGCGGTGATGATCTTGCCGATCATCACCTCCGTCACCCGTGAGGTCTTCCGCCAGACACCGCGCTCGCAGATCGAAGCGGCACAGGCCCTCGGCGCCACCAAATGGGAAGTCGTGCGTATGACCGTGCTGCCTTTCGGGCGCAGCGGCATCATCGCCGCGTCGATGCTCGGTCTGGGTCGCGCTCTCGGTGAAACCGTGGCCGTGCTGATCATCTTGCGTTCGGCTGCCAATGCCTCGACCTGGTCGATCTTCGACGGCGGTTACACCTTCGCCTCGAAGATCGCCTCTGCAGCGGCAGAGTTCAGTGCTCCCCTTCCGACCGGCGCGTACATCGCCGCTGGTTTCGTCCTCTTCGCATTGACCTTCGTCGTCAACGCACTCGCTCGCATGGTCGCGAAAGGCAAGGTCAACGGATGAGCGCCGATCTCCTCGATGCGCCGGCCAAGGCGCCGACGTTCCAAAGCATCAGCACCAGCCGCAAAGCCAAGAACGGTATCGCCACCGTACTGTTCTACGCTGCCTTCGGTATCGCGCTGATTCCTCTGGTGTGGGTGCTGTTCACCGTCATCGAAAAGGGATGGCGCGCCATCACCTCCTCCGGTTGGTGGACGAATTCTCTGCAGGGTGTGCTTCCGGAACAGTTCGCCGGCGGCATCTACCACGCGCTGTACGGCACCTTGATCCAAGCAGCGATCGCAGCGCTCATCTCCGTCCCGCTCGGCATCATGGCCGCGATCTACCTGGTCGAATACGGGCGCGGAGCCTTCGCTCGCACAGTGACCTTCATGGTCGACGTTCTCGCAGGTGTGCCCTCGATCGTTGCGGCGTTGTTCGTTTTCAGCCTGTGGATCGCCACCCTCGGATTCGAACAGAGCGCTTTTGCCGTCTCGCTGGCGCTGGTGCTGCTGATGCTGCCGGTCGTCGTACGCAACACCGAGGAAATGCTCAAGCTCGTCCCGGACGAGCTTCGGGAAGCCTCCTACGCACTGGGCGTCCCGAAGTGGAAGACGATCATGCGCATCGTCATCCCGACCGCGATGCCGGGCATCATCAGCGGAGTCTTGCTCTCCATCGCCCGAGTCATGGGTGAAACAGCTCCGGTCCTCGTGCTCGTCGGCTACTCCCGCTCGATCAATTTCGACGTCTTCGAAGGCAACATGGCCTCGCTCCCGCTGCTGATCTACACCGAGCTGATCAACCCGCAGCCTGCAGGCCAGCTCCGAGTGTGGGGCGCAGCCCTGACGCTGATCATCGTCATGGCACTCCTCAACCTTCTTGCGGCGCTCGCGACCCGCTTCCTCACCAACAAGCGCTAGAAACGGACAGGAACACCAGACATGGCCAAGCGCCTCGACATCAAAGATCTCAACATCTACTACGGCAAGTTTCACGCTGTCGCCGATGTGGGCCTGTCCGTCCCGCCCCGGAGCGTGACCGCGTTCATCGGTCCGTCCGGCTGCGGAAAGTCGACGGTCCTGCGCACTCTCAACCGCATGCACGAAGTAATTCCCGGTGCGCGCGTCGAGGGTTCGGTCCTGCTCGACGGCGAGGACATCTACGATTCCAGCGTCGATTCGGTAGGCGTTCGCAAGACCATCGGCATGGTCTTCCAGCGACCCAACCCCTTCCCGACCATGTCCATCAAGGACAACGTCGTCGCCGGCCTGAAACTGAGCGGTGAACGCAACAGGAAAAAGCTCGACGAGGTGGCCGAGCGTTCGCTGCGCGGCGCCAACCTGTGGAACGAGGTCAAGGATCGCCTCGACAAGCCCGGTGGTGGCCTCTCAGGCGGTCAGCAGCAGCGTCTGTGCATCGCGCGTGCCATCGCCGTCTCGCCCGACGTCCTGCTCATGGACGAGCCGTGCTCCGCGCTCGACCCGATCTCGACTCTCGCGATCGAGGACCTGATGACCGAGCTGAAGAAGGACTTCACCATCGTCATCGTCACGCACAACATGCAGCAGGCTGCGCGTGTGAGTGACCAGACGGCTTTCTTCAACCTCGAGGCAACCGGCAAGCCCGGTCGACTCGTCGAGATCGACGACACCGAGAAGATCTTCTCGAACCCGACACAAAAAGCCACCGAGGACTACATCTCCGGTCGCTTCGGCTGAGCGACACTGTGGCTGTGCGGGCAGTCGACCTCCTCCTCACCGGCTACTTCAGGTGAGACAATGGGTACGTTCTGAAATAGGGGGTCGACAGTTGACTATCGAATTGCGTCAGCCGGACCGGGAGGTCGCTGCGGGAGCGCATTACGGCTACTCCTTGGCCGATTCGCATACGCGTCTGCTTCTGGCGGAGCCGGACCCAGCCACCGCTGCGCAGTTCATGGCGGCCGCCGACCACATGGGGATTCGCACCGACTGGTGCCGTGACGGTGCCGAGACTCTACTGGCGGTGGGTGCAGAGGTGCCGACCGTCCTGATCTTGGCTGCTCACACCGACAACGTCGACGCCGCCCGAGTGGTGGCCACGATTCGAAGCCGGTCCGATGTTCCGATCCTGGTCGGTGCAGCCAAGTCGGGCGACGAGCGCATCGTGCGCGAAGTCCTCGCCGCGGGCGCGTCGGCGGTCGTTGCCCGCCCGTACGACATCACCACCATTGCTCCGTTCGCCGGCATCACCGCGCTCTCCCTCGCCGAAGACAGTGTCGTCACCGCCGGACCGATCCGGGTCAACCCCAGTGGCTACGAGACCCGCGTCGGAAACCGCGAAGTGCAGTTGACGCAGCGGGAGTTCGAACTGCTCGTCTACTTGATCAAACGCCGCGGCCACGTCGCCAGCCAAAGCGAGATCAGCCTCGCAGTCTGGGGTCACAGCGCCGAAACGAACACCGTCGCGGTGCACGTGAAGCGGCTACGTGAAAAACTCGGCTCGGACACCCAGCACGGACAGTTCATTCGCACCATCCGCGGCGCCGGCTACCGCCTCGCTCCTTCCTTGTGTGCATGAACCCATCAGCTCCCTGCGGTAGCAGAACCCGGAAGAACTCCCAGGTCGTGTGATGGGCGCACCCACCGACGACTGGGAATCAGGATTCCGAGCACTGACGAAGTTCGTCGAACTCAAAGGTCATGCCGGCCCGGCAGGTCGAGTCCATGCGTTCGGAATCGATCTCGGCGGCTGGGTGGCACGTCGACGGATCGCATACTGGGACGGCACACTCTCCGCCGGTGAAGCCGACCTCCTCGAAAACCTACCCGGCTGGACCTGGGGGAAACCGCGACGCAAAAGTTGGCGAGCAGCACTGTCCGCATTATCGGACGAGCTCGCCGCGCGCCCCGACACGGACCTGTCGTCGACTCTCGTGATCGATGGTATCGATCTGGTCGCATGGGCGAACGCCCAGCGCACAGCCCACCAGAATGGCGAGCTCACCGACACCCAGATTCTCATGCTCGAAGCCCTACCCGCCTGGATGTGGGACAACGACACCGTTCGTTGGGAAACCGGGCGCTCTGCACTCGAGATGTACCTCCGAGAGCACGATGGTGCCGATGTCCCTCGCTCAGCGCGCGCCAACAGCTTCGACGTGGGCAAATGGGTGTTCCGCTGCCGAGAAGAGCATCGCGCCGGCACCCTGCCCCCGGATCGTATCGCCGAACTGAACAAGCTCCCAGGGTGGCGATGGGGCCGCGAGAGCGACGCGTGGATACAGGGGATCTCGGCCCTTAAGGCCTACACCGCCATCCACGGAACAGCCTCCCCCCGACAATCAGAGATCCTCGACGGGTTCTCCCTCGGACAGTGGGTCCACCACCGGCGCCGCGACTACAAAACCGGCACCCTGGCGATCGAGAAAATCGCCGCCCTCGAAGCGCTGCCCGGCTGGGACTGGGATCCTTTCCAAACACAATGGGAGAGAGGGTTTTCCGTATTGACTCAGTTCGTCGCGAACTCCGGTCATGCTCGACCATCCAAGAGCGCGGTCACCGGAACTTATCCCCTCGGCGAATGGGTCAGCACCCAACGAAAACACCACCACCGAGGAATTCTGTCCGACGCCCGCTCCGCACGACTCGAACAACTTCCAGGTTGGCGCTGGATCGACGACAAACAGCACGAGTAAACCCGGCAAGTGAACCGTCGCAAGACAACCCCACTCATGCTCGCCAGCAACCTTGGATCACAGCGATGCAGGTTTCGCAGAGGATTCCTGCTTTCCAAGGCAAGGCGAAGTGCACATGGCTCCCTGGGAACGAAAGTTCCGGAAACGCTCAATGGTGACCTCGGCCCCCGAGTGGCGGCGCCTGTCAATTCCCGCACCCGGAGAATCCGCCGAATCGATGTTCCCGACAGATCCCGACACCACTACTTCTGCACCGGACTGATCAACACACCGGCAACACCGCTACAACCGCTTCGCTCACCTCATCACATTGCTGAGCGCCGAACCTGCTGAAACAGGGGGGTGCACCCGCAATCGATTTCACGATTCAGCAACACCGTCCTGAGGCTCAGATTCCAGGATCCAGCACACACCGACATCGTCGGTTTCCGGCGGAATCCCACTTTCCGCTCGACCCAGCAGCGCAACAAGGTTTGTTTCGAGGGTGGCAAGTTCGCGGATCTTGCCACGAACCTGGGAGAGATGCTCCGAGAGCATCTCCACGACCTGCTCACAAGGAGCCGCCCCGCGGTCATGGGTGGTGAGGATCTGGCGGATCTCTCGCAAGGTGAGACCTGCAGACTGGGCGCTGCGGACGAACCGCAAACGCGAAAGAGATTCCGGACCGAAATCCCGGTAGCCGTTGGACTTTCGGACCGGGACGGGAATCACCCCACTGTCCTCGTAGAAACGCAGCGTCTTCGGGGCAACGCCACTCCGAGCGGCCAGTTCACCAATTTTCACGAGATCCTTGACCTTCCATCGCACTGGAATGTCCATTATGGATGACGTTCGGGAACCGCAGGTGACTCGGACCGCTCGTCGTCGCGCTGACGGCGAACGCTCAGAAGGAGGTGTGAAATGAACCCACTGGAGATGTTGTGCGACTGGCTGTGTCGAGCGATGGGTCCTTGCTGTCCCCCCATGTGATGCCGTGGCGAGCAACTCGGAATCTACCGATGTCACTTCGCCGTTCCTGGTGAGGTACGTCGGCCGGCCACCGTTCGGCTGGCGTACCGCATTCACTTCCAAGTCCGGTGCATCACCCTTCCTCGAATCGCCCTACATTGCTATCATCGTTTTATGACGATGAATAACGAGTCGGGATGCCTCGCTGCAACCGGCAGCGGGTCCAGTCTGGATGCGGCAGTGGCACTGTTCCACAGTCTCTCGGATGGCACCCGGTTGTCGATCGTGCGCCGTCTCGCCGAAGGAGAAGCGCGGGTTGCGGATTTGATCGGTGAACTCGGCCTCGCCCAGTCGACGGTGTCCGCACATGTCGCATGCCTACGTGATTGCGGTCTGGTCGACGGCAGACCAGAAGGTCGGCAGGTGTTCTACTCGCTGGCCCGACCGGAGTTGATGGACCTACTCGCCTCGGCGGAGACGCTGCTTGCCGCGACAGGGAACGCGGTTGCCCTGTGCCCGAATTACGGCACCGACACCGGAGATAGCCGTGAGTGACGCGTGCGGCTGCGGCCACGACGAACCCCGCGCCGAGGGCGAGGAAGAACACGAGATCGAAAAGTGGTGGCAGGTTACCGAGATCCGGGCGGCCGCAGCAGCGGGCGTGCTGCTGATCGCGGCCCTGACAGTCCGGCTGGCCGGCGGGCCTGATGCTCTCGGGATCGGCTTCGAAGCGGGCGCGCTGATCATTGCCGGCTACACCTTCGTCCCGTCCACTCTCACACGCCTGGCCAAGGGCAAGATCGGCGTCGGCACCCTGATGACGATCGCGGCCGTCGGCGCGGTACTGCTCGGCGAGGTCGGCGAAGCAGCCATGCTCGCATTCTTGTTCGCGATCAGCGAGGGACTCGAAGAGTATGCCGTCACCCGCACTCGCCGTGGCCTGCGCGCCCTGCTGTCCCTGGTCCCGGACACCGCGACAGTGCTCCGCGGCGGCCGGGAGGAAACCGTCCCGCCCTCGGAGCTCGAGCTCGGTGAGGTCATGATCGTCAAGCCCGGGGAACGGATCGCCACCGACGGCATCATTCGCAGCGGGCGCACCGCCCTGGATACCTCCGCGATCACCGGAGAGTCGATGCCCGTCGAAGCCGGTCCCGGCGACGAGGTGTTCGCCGGGTCGATCAACGGCACCGGCGTCCTCGAAGTCGAGGTCACCGCAGATGCGCAGGACAATTCGCTGGCCAAGATCGTGCGGATCGTCGAGGCCGAGCAGTCCCGCAAGGGCGAGGCGCAACGCCTCGCCGACAAGATCGCCAAGCCGCTGGTTCCGGGCGTGATGATCGTCGCCGCGGCTATCGCCGCGGTCGGTAGCATGCTCGGTGATCCGCTGGTGTGGATCGAACGAGCCCTGGTGGTACTGGTCGCCGCGTCGCCGTGCGCGCTGGCCATCGCGATCCCCGTCACCGTTGTCGCCGCAATCGGCGCAGCATCCAAGCTCGGCGTCCTGGTCAAGGGCGGCGCTGCCCTCGAAGCGCTCGGCCGGATCCGCACCGTCGCGTTGGACAAGACCGGCACCCTTACCCGCAACCAACCCGCCGTGATCGACGTCGCGACCGCGAACGGCGCCGACCGCGGGGACGTTCTCGCGGTGGCCGCAGCGTTGGAAGCGCGTAGCGAGCACCCTCTCGCTCGCGCGATTCTCGCCGCCGTCGAGGACTATGTGCCTGCCGACGACGTGGACGCGGTCACAGGGGCGGGCTTGACCGGCTACATCGACGGCATACCTGTGCGCCTCGGTCGACCGGGCTGGATCGACCCGGGTCCGCTGGCAGGGGATATCGAGCGGATGCAGCATGCCGGCGCCACTGCGGTGCTGATCGAGCGCGCCGGAACGGTCATCGGGGCGGTCGCCGTCCGTGACGAGCTCCGACCGGAAGCACGTGAGGTGGTTGCCGGGCTACGACGCGGCGGGTACACCGTCGCGATGCTCACCGGCGACAACGAACGCACCGCCCAAGCGCTGGCCGCCGACGTCGGCATCGACGACGTGCACGCCGACCTGCGCCCGGAGGACAAGGCACGGATCGTGGAAACCTTGCGTGCGCGCCGCCCGACGGCAATGGTCGGGGACGGTGTCAACGACGCCCCCGCCCTGGCCACCGCCGACTTGGGCATTGCCATGGGCGCGATGGGATCCGACGTGGCCATCGAGACCGCCGATGTTGCTCTGATGGGCGAAGACCTGCGGCACCTGCCGCAGGCGTTGGCGCACGCGCGCCGCTCCCGGACCATCATGCTGCAGAACGTCGGACTGTCGCTGGCGATCATCACCGTCCTGATGCCGTTGGCCTTGTTCGGGGTCCTCGGCCTGGCCGCCGTGGTCCTGGTGCACGAGGTCGCTGAGATCGTGGTCATCGCCAACGGTGTCCGGGCCGGCCGCGCGCAAGCCTTCCCCACCGGATCGGTACCCGCACCGGCGGGGAAGGTCGAGGCCCGCACGTGAGCGAATTAGCGGCTCGATCAATCCGCACAGGTAGCACGCGGCGGGTGATTCTCGTGGTCGTCGGTCTCGCTCTCATCGCGATCGCACTGTCGGCCGAACCCGTTGCGCGCCGTACCCTTTCCGGTGCACGCACCGTCGATATGGGATTGCTGCAACTGAAGTTGGCGTACAACAGCGGTGTCGCGTTCAGCATCGGCCAACAGCTTCCGGCCTGGATCATCCTCGCGGTCACCGCCGCCATCACTCTCGGCGTCGGAATTTACGCCTGGCGCACCGTCCCCACCGCTTCACTGGTGGGGACGGTGGGTTGGTCGGCGATCCTCGCCGGAGCTGCCGCCAACGTGATCGATCGTGCCGTCGACGGAAAGGTCACCGACTATTTCCACACCGGCTGGTGGCCCACCTTCAACCTCGCCGACACCTACATCACCTGCGGCGTCGTGCTGCTCGTCGCATCACTGATCTTTGAGTCCACCCACGACCCGGCCGATCCCCCGCCCGCACAGGAGAGTTCGAAATGACAGCAATACCCGAGATCAGGCCGCGCCGCGGCAGCCGCCGGATGCGAGGATGATCGGCACCATCGCCGCGGCGGTAGCGATGTTCGCCGGCACCAACATCGACGACATCGTCGTACTGACCGTCCTGTTCGTCGCCTCCGCCAGTCAAGGACGGCCGCGGGCATGGCAGATCGTTGCCGGCCAGTACCTCGGCCTGATCACCCTCGTCGCGATCAGTGTGGTCGCCGCCCTCGGGTTGGTGATCGTGCCCGAGGACTGGGTTGGACTACTCGGATTACTTCCCCTGTCGCTAGGAATCTGGGGACTGATCCAGGGCTTACGCAGCGACGGAGACGGTGAACCCGTAGTGGTCGCGGCCGGGACGATCAGCGTCGCCGCCATCACCATCGCCAACGGCGCCGACAACATCGCCGTCTACACCCCGGTCTTCCGCACTCTCGGTGCGCCCCAGACCATCGTTACCATCGCCGTGTTCCTGATCTGTGTCGGACTCTGGTGCGCCGCCGGCAGAATGCTCGGCACCCACAAGAAGGTCATCGACACCCTCGAGCGCGTCGAGCACTGGCTCGTGCCCACAGTCTTCATCGGGCTGGGCGTCATCATCCTGCTCGAATCCGGTGTGATCGGCCGCCTGATCGCCGCCGCGGCATGACCGACACTGCTGGCACGGTGGCACCTTGATCCGTCCCGGCTCCTCGCGGTCGCCGGGGCACGCGGATGTCTGCGACTCCGCGCACCGCATCCCGGCCGGAACCGTGCATGGCGCGTCACAACGGTCCGGCCACCGAAGCAAAGGCGAGCGGAAGATCCAGTGCGAATTGGCAGAACGACAAACTCGGACGGCGCCCGAATGATCGTTGGACCAGCGGTGGCCGCCTTCTCGGACGTCGGCACGGGCAGGGGTTGGGCTTCCTGCCCTCTGTCGGAATTATCCGATGGCCGTTTGCTGAAATCGGGGAGATCAGCCCCGTGAACCACTCGCATCGTGCGGCTTGCGCAGCGGCGGCGCATTCGTCAGGCGGGCGATGTGTGGAGGCCGAGCTGCACGGCATGCTCGTAGTCATCGTCGATGAGGACCACTGTGCGGTGTTCGCGGTCGAGAAGTGAAGCGGCGATCGATGCGCGGTAACCGGATGCGCAGTGCACCCACACTTCGGCCGCGGAAACTTCCTCGAGTCGGTGTGGTAGCTCGTGGAGGGGGATGTTCACGGCACCAGGAAGGTGGCTGTCCGCGTACTCGGACTGTTGACGCGCATCGAGGACGCTTATCTCACGTTCGCCGGTGGCCGCCGCGAGTCCGGCGAAGTCGGATACATCGTAGGAGCGGACCTTTCCGTCGCCGACGAGCGAGTGAATCTCACCGACGGCGGATCCGGAGGGACTGTCGATGCCGATCCGAGCCAGCTCGCGGGTCGCCTCGGCGATCTGGTCGGTTGTTTCACCGATCAGCGTCAACGGCACGCCCCACTGATAAAGCCATCCGAGATAGGTGACGAAGCTGGTCGACAGTTCGAACCCGAGAGAGCCATCGACGTGGCCGGCGGCGAAAGCGGTGCGTGCTCGTAGGTCAACGACCCATTGCCCGGCGTCGATGCGGCGACGTAGTTCGTCTGGATCGACGGGCTCGGGCATGGACAGGTCGATCGGGGCCGGCCCTTTGGTGTTGATGACGCCCATATGGGCGTAGTACGCGGGATATGCAGACAGGCCCGCGATCAGCTCGTCGACATAGGTGTGTTCGTCCTGAGTCAGTGCGGGGTTGGACTGCTGCTGTTCACCGATGGTGGATGAGTCCCCGCTGGTCGGAGTTGCGGCACAGAAGCTACCGAACCCATGTGTGGGGTAGACCTCCACCTCAGCGGCCAGTTCGGCCGCGATACGGCGGACCGAATGGTACTGCGCGTGGGTCAGTTCATCAGTGTGCTCGGAGCCGAGCAGGTCAGTGCGCCCGGTGGACCCGTAGAGCATGGAGCCGCCGGTGAAGATTGCGATCGGCTCGCCGCGCCGGTGCAGAACGTAACTGACGTGGTGATGAGTATGCCCTGGGGTGTGCATGACCTCGAACGTCGTCGATCCCGCGTCGACGACATCGCCGTCGACGACTGCTCGGCGCTCGTATTCGACCGGATCGCCGTCCGGGACGACGTATTCGGCACCCGTGGCGCGCGCAAGTTCCAGGCCGCCAGTGACGTAGTCGTTGTGGATGTGAGTTTCCAGCACGTGGGTGATGACAGCGTTCTTTTCTGCTGCCAGCGCCCGGACGCGGTCGATGTCGCGTTGTGGATCGATCACCACGGCGATACCGTCGTGGCTGATCAGATAGCTGCGGTCGCCGAGGCTGGAAGTTTCAATGATGGCGATGTCCGGGTCGGTCGTGCTCATGGGGAGCTCCTACATGTTGTCGGTCGGCCTCGTTCCTGATGTGAAGCGGGCGTTCAGGCCAGCGCCAGGAAGAGCTTTTCCAGTTCTGCTTCGGTCATGGGTTCTTTGTTGTCTGCCGCTTCGCCTGTCATGCACTCTCGGAGACCGGTAGCGACGATCTTGAAGCCAGCTTTGTCGAGGGCCCTGGAAACAGCGGCGAGCTGGGTGACAACGTCTTTGCAATCGCGTCCGTTCTCGATCATGCCGATCACTCCCGAGAGTTGGCCGTGTGCGCGGCGGAGGCGGTTGAGGACCAATGCGATGCTGTCTTCGTCGCCGATCATGGGGTCTCCTTCAGATGCATGATGATGCCAGAAATTGCCAGATTACCCCCGGGGGCATCCAACGGGGTGCACGGTAGATCATCCGAGAACGAGAGTGTCGATGAGGACGTAACCTGCCACGACAAACACCAGGTAGGCGAACCACTGCCGAAGTGAGTCCGTGGCGATGCGTGTACCGAATCGTCCGGCCACCAACGAACCCGCAATGGCTGAACCTGCGAACGCTGCCGTCAAGGGCCAGTTTCCACCTAGGCCGTCGGCCTGAGCGATGAGTCCGGCGGCGGAGTTGGCGACGATGACCACCAAAGAGGTTCCGACGGCGACACTCATCTCGATTCCCAGCAGCAGAACCAATGCGGGGATGATCAAGAAGCCCCCGCCGACGCCGAACAGTCCGGTAAGGACACCGACGCCGAATCCGGTCGGTATGGACCGAGGTGCGCATCGGCGCCAGTTGATCCCGGAATTGCTCGTCCTGCAGGCGGTTCCGGGATTGTCGGGGCTGCGCAGCATGCGTGCCCCCGCGAGGATCATGACGATCGCAAAGCCGATCATCACGGCAGTTTCAGGTAGATGCTTGCCAAGGGCAGTGCCGGCCAGGGTGCCGAGGACTCCGGTGGCGGCGAAGATTGCCGCGAGTCGCCATTCGATGAGCCGCGCCCGCACCTTGGAGATGACCCCGACCGCGGAGGCGACACCGATCACCAACAGCGAAGTCGGTATCGCCTCCGGCAGGGGGAACCCGAGAGCGTACACGAGGATCGGGACAGCGAGGATCGATCCACCGCCTCCGAGGAGACCGAGCAGGATTCCGACGGTGAGGCCGAGCGCCAGCGCCAGGGTCAACGTCATCAACTGCGCACTGCATCCCGACTGCCGAGCGTGTCCAGGGCGGCTTGGAGTTTGGTGGTGGCCTCGGCCGCGACATCTGACAGTGCTGGTTCGCCCGTCACTTGGACCATGAGGTCCGGGTTCATCGCCTCGACGATGACCGATCCGGCGGTGGTGTCGGCACGGACGACGACGTTGCAGGGCAGTAGCAGGCCGATCTCACGCACGATTCCTACGGCGCGGTGTGCAAGCGTGGGATTGCACGCGCCTAGGATCAGATACTTCTCCATGTCTGTGCCAAGTTTGGCTTTCAGGGTGGCCTGCATGTCAATTTCGGTCAGCACACCGAAGCCTTGCTCGGACAGTGCTGCTTTGGTGGCGGTGACCGCCGTCTCGAAGTCGGTGTCGGTCAAGGTGGTCGAGAGTGCGATGGTCATGGTGGAGAATTCCTTCCGTTCGTCGAACTGCGGCAATTGTGTGCCTATCCGCTTCGGGGGTGGCGAAGACTTGGTACGCCCGCTCTGGTGAGAAGCGCACTTGCCGGGCACCAGCCGACCGCGGCGTAGAGGGCGAGGTTCGCGGCGGCGAAGGCGCTGAGCAGCCTCCACCGTGGTGCGTGGAGTTCGCCGAGGGTCAGGCCCGTCGCGGTGACGCCGGCGGCCAGTGCGGGGACGATACGTTCGATCGGCCACCCGGCAGACGTGCTCGAATGCGTGATGTTCGGATCGGTCATGATTCCTCCGTGAGGTGTTGTAATGGTCAGTGCGAGAAGCGGATCGACGGCAACATTCTGCGCAGCCAGCCCGGTGCCCACCATGCAGCGTGACCGCTCAGCCGGAGCAGGACCGGGAGCAGGATCAGCCTGATCAGGAAGGCGTCGAGCAACACCGCGACGCCGAGGATGATGCCCATTTCCTTGGGTGGGAGCGGATCGGAGAGCGCGAAGGTGAAGAACACGGCGACCATGACCGCCGCAGCGGCGAAGATGACGCGTCCGGAGTGCGCGAGGCCGTCGACCTGAGCAGCCTTCGGGTCCCCGGTCTTCTCGTAGTGTTCTTTCGCGGTGGCGAGCAGGAACACGGTGTAGTCCATGGCGATGGCAAAGATCATCGCGAAGAAGAACACCGGCCCCCAGCCGTCGAGGAAACCTTGAGGGGTGAAGCCGAGCAGCGACGATCCGTGTCCGTCTTGGAAGATCAGCTTCGCAACCCCGAACGCTGCGGCGGTCGACAGCAAACTGACGGCGGTGCCGAGGATCGCGATCAGTGGTACCTGCAGAGCGACGAGCAGCAGGATGAAGCCGAGGGCGAGGATGATCCCGATAACCAACGGTAGGTAGTCGTTCAGGGCTTGCTGCAGGTCGAGGTTCTCCGCTGGCGCGCCGCCGACGAGCGCGGACTCCGGTAGTTGTGCGCGTAGGTCACCGAGGATCGTGCCCATGGCCTCTGCGGAAGGGTCCACGGCAGGAAACGCTTGCAGCAGTGTGTAGTTCGAATCGTCTGTTGATGGTGTGGGCGGGGTGACCATCGAGATCCCGTCGACGCTGCTCGCTGCCGCGGCGGTAGCAGCCGCATCGGAAGACGGGACAACTATCTGCAGCGCGCCGGGTGCCCCGTCACCGAACTGGGCCTGAACCAACTCGTAACCTTGCCGAACGGGCGCATCGTCGGGAACGACAGCGATGGACGGCATTGCCACCTTCAGTCCCAGGACAGGTAAGGCCAGGGCGACGAGGATGCCGACGGAGACCAGCGCGAACGGCCATGGGTACTTGTGAAGCAATTCGCCCCACGCAGCGAACTTCGGGGATCGGTGCTGTTGGCGTTTCGCGTAAGGCAGGGATGCTGCGTTGACCTTGGGGCCGAGTGCGCCCAGCGTGGCCGGAAGAAGTGTCATGGTGGCGATCAGAACGAACGTGACGGCCAGCATGATGCCTACGGCCATGGTGCGCACGGCCGGTGCGGGAACGAGCAGCACTGCCGAGAGGCTGACCAGGACGGTAAGTCCGGACAGGAGCACCGCTTTGCCTGCGGTGTCCATGGTTTCGGCAACGGCTGCTCGTGGATCGGCCGTACGGAGGGCGTCGCGGAAGCGGGCGACGATGAACAAGGCGTAGTCGATGCCGAGAGCGAGGGCGAACATCATCGCGAAATTCATCGCCCATACCGAGATCGGTGTGACCTCGTTGAGCAGCACCAAACCGCCGGCGGAGGCGACGAGTCCGGCCACTGTGAGCAACAGCGGCAGCCCGGCAGCGACGAGGGAGCCGAATGCGAGCACCATGATCGCCAAAGTGACTGGCCAAGAGAATAGTTCAGCCTGAATCATCGCATCGTGGTTGGCTTTGTTGAAGTCGGACCACAACGCGGAGGATCCGGTGGGATAGACCTCGATACCGTCGCCGGAGAGTGCGGTCAGCTCGTCTTTGACATCGTCGACGGCTTTGACCATGTCGTCCGCGTTTGCGTTGGCGCCGGCGATGAGGATGCCGGTGTGGCCGTCGGGGCTGATGGTCATACCAGGCTGTGGGGCGATGACGGCACCGAACCGGGTGTCACCGTCGAACACAGCTGTGACGTCGATGAGTCTCTGCTGCACGGTGGGATCGTCGATCGACGCGGTGTCCGAATGGACCACCACCTGAACCGCGGCCGAGGAGTTCCCGCCGAAATGCTGTTGCGCGAGTTCACGGACCTGGACCGATTCGGATCCGTTGGCTTGCCACCCAGCACCCGCCAGTGACGAAAAAACCGACGGCGCTGCAGATCCGAGCGCGACAAGCGCGATCAGCCAGACACCGAACACCCATCGGCGGCGTGCGACCATCGCGCTTCCCAGGCGTCCGAGTATGCCGGGTGTAGATACGCGATCACGATCGTCACGACCGGTGGCCGTCACGGTGTCGGGCACAGACATAACTTCTCCTAAAATACGGGCTGGGGTATTCAAATGAGCGAGCTAGACCTCGGTAAACCTGACCCAATTGGAAGGTTAGGCCCTTGCACTCGCGACCGGGATTGGCGGCGAAACAGCGATCGCGAGGCGCTGGCGCCGATCGATAGGACCAACGGTCTCAGCAGAGCAGGTGCACTGCCGAGGCCGTGAAACATCCTTCGTGACGTCGTCGACATGTCGATCGCAACCTGCCCACGCGATCTTGTCGCATATCGGGCACGGGACGGGGTAACACATAGACAGTCCTTTCTGACGAGCGTCTACCCACTGTTGCATATACCCAGGGGGGTATGCAAGTACCCCTGGGGGTATACGCTCGGGTAGGCCGTTCGCTCCTCTCGGGCGCCCACCCGAGGGGGTGGGCCGTCCGGGTCGTCGAGTGCCCAGGCGAGGTACCGCTTTCTGGGTAGCCGACGCACACGTCGGCGCATCCGTCGAGACGACTCAGTCCGGGTGCGGCGGCCACGCCATCGGTGAGAGGTCTCGGGAACTCGTGGCGTGGATCGAGCGCGCCGGAACCGTCATCGGGGCAGTCGCCGTACGAGACGAGCTCCGACCGGAAGCACATGAGGTGATCGCCGGGCTACGACGCGGCGGGTACACCGTCGCGATGCTCACCGGCGACAACGAACGCACCGCCCAGGCGCTGGCCGCCGACGTCGGGATCGACGACGTGCACGCCGACCTGCGCCCGGAGGACAAGGCACGGATCGTGGAAACCTTGCGTGCGAACCGCCCGACGGCAATGGTCGGGGACGGTGTCAACGACGCCCCCGCCCTGGCCACCGCCGACTTGGGCATTGCCATGGGCGCGATGGGTTCCGACGTGGCCATCGAGACCGCCGATGTTGCTCTGATGGGCGAAGACCTGCAGCACCTGCCGCCGGCTCTGCATCCGATGAACCGAATGCTCGCACAATTGCGCAGTGTCTACACGAAGCGCATCGCTTGCACGACCGACACAGCGCCGTCGCGTTTCGGCCCGCAAAGAGGACCGCAGCCGGCCGCACCAGCGATGACACCCAGCGTTGGCATCACCTCGAACGCACACATGTCCTCTCCCAGCCCTGTCCATGGCCACACAAACCACCTCGCCATGCTCCCCTGGCCTTACATCAGCGTGACTGCCGCGAAGCCGTCGGGCAGGTTCTTCGCATCATCGTCGTCGCCGCCCCGGGATCCGCACTGGGCCGCTATCCGGAGGGCAACACCGAACGAACTCGTGCCGGTCTTATGACACCGATGCCGATACCTGACGATCTTGCCGAGAAAATGCAGACCTACCAGTCCTGGGTTTCGTTTACCGCGAGCTGTCCTGCACTGCCGCATACTCGAAACCACACGCCGACGGAGGAACACCATGATGCACCTTGAAATTTTGCAAGTCCCGGACTGCCCGAACGTGCAGCTCCTCGAACAACGGATCGAGCACGTTCTCGCGGAGGAGTCCATCGATTGGGAACTGCGCCACGTAATCGTCGACGATCCTCGATCCGCAAGGCTTGCGGGCATGACCGGATCGCCGACGTTGCTCGTCGACGGCCGCGATCCGTTTGCCGAACCGGACCAGGTCCCCAACGTGTCATGCAGGCTCTATCGAGATTCCACGGGCGAGGTCGGTGGCGCTCCTACCGTTGCTGCACTGAGGGGTGCGTTCGGTATGGCTGCGCCCACAGCTGATGTAGAGGGCGATGAGTGAAAGTATCGGCCACCCACCGGTGGTCCCAACAGGGTCGTCTCCAGCAGCAGCCCCGGGGTTCCTCACAAGGGCGAGCTGACTCAACGGTCCTCCGTACTGCGCCTGCTCGAGTCTCGTCCGCCTGATCCCGCAGCTTGTACCGATTCCGAAACTCGAGACCACCACGGATACCGCCGACTCCGCACCTGATCCCGTCACCTGACATCTTCATCCCAATGCCAATCAATGCATGATCGCGCGCCCTCGGCATCACCCAGGAAGGCAGCTTTGAGCGGTCATACGTCCAAAAAAGACAGGTTGTGGCACCGATGCTGGGCATTTTCGTTACTGGAGCTTTCACGCGCACCTAACCGGAGGGAACCCTTCACCGGGTGCGCATTGCACGCCGTTTTTCATCTACGACCATCACTTCTTCATTGATCCGGCGGCGCAATGACCGGAACGCGATCGCAGAGATGGCGAATCCGAGCAGCACCGCCCCGAACAGTGCTAACACACCGGGGATTTCGAGTTCGAGTATGGCGTTGATTCCCATGATGATCACTGCGAGGCCGGCGATCAGGGCGAGTCGAACCGCGGTGTAGTACATCACCAGACGCACGAGCTTTGACCGTGCTACACGGTTGATCCGCGCCACGCGCGTCTGCGGTGCTTGATGGGCACCCAGTGCCGCAATTTCTGGGCTGACTGGTGGATTGATACGGCCCTTCGGAGCGGACTGGCGTTTCACGATGCTCGATTCTCGGGTTCGGATCCCGCCTCTGGTTGGCGGGGGCGACAGAACGAACCATATGTCTACTATGCACAATAGTAGTTCAGTGTTGTCCCGGTTCACCGCACCACGCTTGGAGGAAGTGCATGCAGGCACAGTCTCGGTGGTTCCTGCTCTTCCTGGTTGTGATCGGTCTTCTCGTCGTGGCGATCTGGCCTCGATCAACGTCAACCGAGACCCATTCCTCGACCCGGCCTCAAGTGCCTCCGGCCGCCCAGGCAGATGAAGATCGCGTCGACTCGGGGTTTTCCTCGAAGTCCGCGGCAGCAGCGGTTCCCTGTCCTGTGGCCCCGGCAGTACCGCCCGCTGGAGGAGAACTCCTGGGAATCAAAGCGACGTGTCTTGGCGAGAATACTGTGGTCGACCTCGGTGCAGCGCTGTCCGGGGAGCCGACCCTGATCAACCTCTGGGCCTCGTGGTGCGGGCCGTGCCGATCGGAAATCCCGGTCCTGAATGACTATGCAGGTACTCCGGGCTCCATCCGAGTAGTCGGGATCAACGTCCAGGACGACATGTCCACAGCACTAGCGCTTCTCACCGCTGCAGGCGTGCACTATCCCTCGTTCGCTGCGGTCGACGACATCGGAATTGCGCTATCGGCGCCGCCAGTTCTGCCGCTGAGCTTTCTCGTCCAACAAGACGGGTCCGTCGAACAGATTACAACCCCCATGGTTTTCGAAAACACTGACCAAATACGCTCCGCTGTAAGTGAGTTGATGAAATGAATGCCCCCGCACTCCCTCGCAAATCGAGACAACGCGTACTCGGAAAACCGACCCGCATCCTCCCACTGGTCGCTATTCTCACTGCGATCGTCGTCGCCGCGAGTGGATGTGCAACCGGCACCGATGCAGTCGCTTCGGGTGCGAATTTCGATTTCGTGTCACCGGGAGGACAAACCGATATTTTGTACGACCCGCCCGAATCGCGAAACATGATCGGTGTATTGGCCGGACCTGACCTCATGGCCGACGGTAGCGATATTTCACTCACTGATTACGCCGGTCAGGTCGTCGTGATCAATCTGTGGGGGCAATGGTGCGCCCCGTGCCGGTCCGAGGCCGACGATCTCGAGCGCGCGTACGAAGCAACCGAAAGTCTCGGTGTTCAGTTTCTCGGGATCAACGTTCGAGATCCTCAACGAGACAAGGCCCAGGACTTCGTCGTCGACAACAACGTCAGCTACCCCTCGATCTACGACCCGTCGATGAGAACTTTGACAGCGCTCGGCGGAAACTATCCGACAAGCGTGATTCCCTCCACCTTGGTGTTGGATCGCAGACAGCGCGTCGCCGCTGTGTTTCTTCGCGCACTTCTCACCGAGGATCTGCAACCGGTCATCGAGCGCGTGGCGGCCGAGCGGTGAACGAACTCGCCCAAGGTGTCGGCTCCAGCTTCCAGACCGCCGCCGCGAGCGGCCCGTTACTGCTCGCCGTAGCAGCGTGCATTCTGGCCGGTCTGGTGTCGTTCGCATCGCCGTGTGTGGTGCCGCTCGTTCCCGGATATCTGTCGTATCTGGCCGGCATTTCCGGAGCTGATTCTCCAGCGGTGACCCGTGGCGACGAGACCTCGGAACCTGCAGGCAGATGGCGGGTTACCGGCGCGGCAACGATGTTCGTTGCCGGATTCACCGTGGTGTTCGTTCTCGCCACCGCGTCGGTGTTCGGGGTGATCGGAACCCTGCGCATCAACGAAGACCTGCTCCAACGGGTGGGTGGTGTGATCACCATCGTGATGGGGTTGACCTTCATCGGCTTGATTCCTGCCTTGCAGAAAGACACACGGTTCGCCCCGCGGCGTATCTCCTCCCTTGCCGGCGCGCCCTTGTTGGGGGGCGTGTTCGCGTTGGGTTGGACACCATGTCTCGGCCCCACCCTCGCCGGAGTTATTTCGGTGGCGGCCGGAACTGAAGGCACGACAGCAGCGCGGGGCGTGATACTGATTGTCGCCTACTGTCTGGGATTGGGACTGCCGTTCATCGTGCTTGCGTTCGGGTCGGCGAAAGCTCTCCGCGGCGTCGGGTGGCTCAAACGCCATTCACGGACGATTCAGATCGTCGGCGGAATAATGCTCGTCGCTGTCGGGCTCGCACTGGTCACCGGCGTGTGGGGCATGTTCGTCGGCTGGTTACGCAACGAATTCGTCAGTTCGGTCGTGCTGCCGATATGACAGATAACGCCACCGCGGGAGGTCGCATCCGCCGCCTACCGAGACTGATTATCCGAGAAAGCGTTCGACTACTGCGCCACAATTGGCGCCGGTTGACGTCGATGAGCACCGCGCTCGTGCTCCTGTTCCTCTTGGCACTCGCAGCACTTCCCGGTGCTATGTTGCCTCAGCGAAATCTCAACGTACAGAAAGTTTCCCAGTACATCGCGGCGCAGCCAACCCTCGGCCCGCTATTCGACAAGCTGGAGTTGTTCGACGTCTTTTCCAGCTTCTGGTTCACTGCGATCTACGTCCTGCTGTTTCTCTCTCTCATCGGCTGTCTTGTTCCACGCCTGCAGGCGCATCTCGGCGCGCTTCGGAGCCAACCTGTACGAGCACCTCGGAATCTGTCCAGGTTGCCGCACCATTTCCACGGCGTAGTTGACATCTCGCATGACGAGGCCCTCACCAGAGTGCGGCAGTCGCTCAAGGGCTGGCGGGTAGCCGTCAGGTCCGAAAAGGATTCCGAGGTATCGGTTTCCGCGGAAAAGGGGTATCTGCGTGAGGCCGGGAATCTGGTGTTCCACTTCTCGCTGATCGGGTTGCTCGTCACCGTCGCGATCGGCAAGTTGGTGGGGTACGAGGGTTCGGTGATCGTCATTGCCGACGGCGGCCCCGGTTTCTGTAATACGTCACCTGCCGTGTACGACTCGTTCCGCGCGGGAAGTGCTACTGACGGCACGGGTCTCGCGCCCTTTTGCATCAAGGTCAACGACTTTTCCGCAGATTATCTCGATACTGGTCAGGCCGAAATGTTCACCTCCAACATTTCGTATCAGAGCGGGCAGGATATCGCGACCAATACCTGGAAAGACTATCGTCTTCGGGTCAACGAACCGCTGCGTACCGACGGTGCCCGTGTTTATCTGACCGGCCATGGGTACGCGCCGCAGTTCACCGTCACTTTTCCCGACGGACAGTCCCGTACCGAGACGATGCAGTTTCAACCGGACGATGCGGTCACGTTCCTGAGCAGTGGGGCGTTGCGGTTCGATCCGCCAGGTGGATCGTTTCCGAATCCGGACGAGCGCCGGAAGAATCAGATCGCCATCGAGGGACTCTTCGCGCCGACCGCTTCCTTCAGCGGGACGCTTCTGACTTCGTCGTTTCCCGATGCGCGTGACCCTGCGGTCGCGATCGACATCTACAAGGGCGATACGGGTCTGGACACCGGCATCCCGCAATCGATCTTCTCGTTGAACAAGGAAATGATCAACCAAGGAAGGCTGGTCAAACAAGATCGTGTGAACCTCCGCCCTGGAGAGACGCGGACTCTCACCGATGGAACACAGGTTCGGTTCGACGGCGCAAAGGAATTCGCCAATTTGCAGGTGTCGTACGACCCTGTGCAACAGTGGGTTCTCGTTTTTGCGGTCACGATGATGCTCGGACTTCTGATCTCGCTCGTGATCAGGAGGCGACGGATGTGGGTCCGTCTACGCCCGGGGGCGGGACCAGAGCAGGTTGATCTCGAACTCGGCGGATTGGCGAGGACCGATCATGCCGGGTGGGGCGGCGAATTCGACGACCTTCGCGAGAAGTTGGTGGCAGATCAGCGAAGTTCTCCGCCGATGAGAGTGAGCATGTGAAGGTCCCTTCCCTCGAATGTGCACTTGTCAGCGACGGTCACACTGATTCAGGCCCCAAAGATGTCCGGCCCGCGCGGCGCAGCGGCGGAATTGCTCTGCGTTTCGCGTTTTCGGTGGGCGCTGGATGGCTGCTGTTTCTCAGCTTCCCGCCGCGCACGCTGTGGTTTCTCGCACCTGTCGCCATCGCCCTGCTGACGGTTGTTCTCCGGGGGCGAAGTCTCCGGGCAGGTTTCGGATTCGGCTATGCGGCGGGGCTGGGCTTCTTCATGCCCTTGCTTCCGTGGGTCGGGGCGTACGTGGGTCCGATCCCGTGGTTGGCGTTGGCGTCGATAGAAGCGGTCGCATTCGGAGTGTTCGGCGTCCTGGCAGTGGCGGTCGGTCGCGCTCCGCTCTACCCGGTGTGGATTGCGGGCGCATGGGTAACCACAGAAGCGCTTCGTAGTCGAGTTCCGTTCGGCGGTTTCCCTTGGGGGCGTTTAGCTTTCGGGCAAGCAGACAGTCCGTTGCTACCGTTGACGGCGATAGCCGGGGCACCAGGGTTGTCCTTTGTGACCGCGCTGACCGGAACTCTCCTTGCCTGGTCCCTGGCCGGAACCTCCCGTGTTCGATGGCAGGCATTGATGAAGGGTGGAACGGCCATCGTCCTCGTGTTCGTGAGTGCCTTCGTGGTGAGTTCTCCTGAAGTAACCCCGGACGAAGTCGTCACGGCGACCGTCGTTCAAGGTAATGTGCCGCGCCTGGGCCTGGATTTCAACGCCCAACGCCGAGCGGTGCTCGACAATCATGTTGCCCGCACCGAACAACTCGCAGCTGAGGTCACAGCGGGCCGAGCAGCCCGGCCACGACTTGTCATCTGGCCCGAAAACGCTTCGGATATAGATCCTTTGACGAATCGGGATGCGGCGGATCGACTGGACCGAGCAGCCCGTTCTATCGGCGCCCCGATCCTGGTCGGTACGGTCCTGCAGGGCGAGCCAGGAACATCGATCAACAGTGCCATGGTCTGGGATCCGACGGACGGCCCTGGGCAGCAACACATCAAACGGCAGCTTGTGCCCTTCGGGGAGTACCTGCCGCTCCGATCGATCGTTCGTGCAGTGTCGTCGTATGCCGATGCAGCAGGCAATTTCATTGCCGGGAACGGGAACGGCGTCGTCGACCTCAACGGCGTCCACATAGCTGTTGCCACCTGCTACGAGGTGGCCTTCGACGATCTGGTGACCGAGTCCGTCAAGGCAGGAGCCACCGTCATCGCGGTTCCCACCAACAACGCGACCTTCGGCCGGACCGAGATGACCTTTCAGCAGCTGGCCATGTCGCGGGTGCGGGCGGTCGAACACGGCCGCAGTGTGCTGATCGCAGCAACCAGCGGTGTCAGCGCAATCATCACGCCAACGGGTGTGGTGCGTCAACAGAGCGAGATCTTCACAGCACAAGCATTGACCGACGAGATCGCCGTTCGCTCCGATCTCACGTTGGCAACACGTGTGGGTTCGATTCCGGAACTCGCGTTGTCTGCGATCGTGCTTTCTCTCGCCACTTCGGCACTCTTCAGAGGCATGTACCGGGTTCGGCGGGGTGAAAGAACGAGAACATGAATTACTATGCATGATAGTAATTCAGTGTCGGTGCCAGTGCACAAGCGAAACGAGTTCACCAATGACCCAGAGCCGCAAAAAGTCCCCCACACGGCCGCGAGGCGGCGTGGTGCCTGGTGGCCGAGGATTTCCGTGGGCGATATCGCTGGCAGTCCTGGTCATCGTCGGTTTGGTCTCGGTCATCGCGTACAACGTGGTGCCTCGCGCAATCGATAAGAACGAGGCCCAAAAGTACGCTCCGAGTGCCGACAATCCCGACCCGTCGACGTCGATCGACGGCGTGAGCGAGATCGAATACGCAGCCGGCAGTCATATTCAAGCGCCGCAGCGCGTTGCATACGATCAAAATCCGCCATCGGGAGGTGCTCACGATCAGTACTGGGCAACGTGTACCGGAGTCGTCTATCCGGAGCCGATACGCACCGAGAACGTGGTGCACTCCCTCGAACACGGCGCGATCTGGGTGTCGTACGACCCCGAAGCGTTGAACTCGTCCGACATCGACACTCTCGCCTCCCGGGTCGACGGGGAACCGTATTCGCTGATGTCCCCCTTCCCCGGCATCGGCGCACCCATCTCTCTTCAGTCATGGGGGCACCAACTCAAGGTCGAGAGCGCCGACGACCCCCGTATCGCGCAATTCATCACCGCACTCCGACAGAATCCGAACACCCATCCGGAACCCGGTGCCAGTTGTGCGACGGTTCCGGGCGGATTCGACCCGAAGGAACCCTTCCCGTTCGATCCATCCCCTCCGGGTCCCGACGCCATCCCCGCGGCGGATCCGCCAGCCGCCGGCGTCGCCCCCGCTTCGCCCGCCCCGATGCCCACAGCCGGAGATCGCGGCAATGGCTGAACAACGCGATACGGACCAGATCGAACGCCAGCCAGTGGCTGCCTCTCCCGCAGATCGCCGACACACGCCGCCTGCGGTGTTGGTCGTCGGTATCGTCATCGCCTTGCTGCTCGGCATCGTCATTGGACTGTGGGTACAAGGGAAGATCGCCGACACCTCATCCGGGACGTCATCCGCCGAGTCCGTGGATATCGGCTTCGCGCAGGACATGTCCGTTCATCACGGGCAAGCAGTCGAGATGTCCTCTCTTGCCCTGGTCAACGCCACCGACCCGGCCATTCGAACTCTCGCCTTCGACGTCGTCACCACTCAGCAAAGCCAGATAGGAATGATGCAGGGGTGGCTGACGCTGTGGGACCGCCCCGCCCGTAGTTCAGGTGGGTACATGGAGTGGATGCCGATGCCTTCGGTATCGATGGATCATTCGATGCCAGGGATGAGCACCGCGCAAAGTGATGCCGAAGCGACTGCTGTATCGATGCCAGGTATGGCAACTTCTGCCGAGCTCGCCGAACTACGTGCGTTAACCGGCCCTGCCTTCGAGATTCGCTACCTACAGTTGTTGTTGCGCCACCATCAGGGCGGTATCCCCATGGCCCAGTACGCCGCCGACAATGCCGCTCTCCCGGCCGTGACGAATCTCGCGCGACAAATCGCTGTCACGCAGCAGGCGGAATCGACAGCTCTGCAAAATCTCCTCGCGGACAGGGATGCTCAACCAATCCCGATGAACTGAACCCCATAGGCGTCCGCGGACCACTCGGAACCGTGGCGTGTCGAAAACCTTTACCGGCGCGGAAGAGTTCTCAGGAACTCGTTGTAGGCATCGAGGTCGACATCGCCTTCGCGTGCGACCTTCTTGTCGACTGCGGCGTTGGTGAAGGATTCGTCGCGTTTCCACCGCATCGCGAAAACCACCATGATGATCAAGGCGATCGGTTCTCCGTAGGACCAAGCCAGTGCGCCGGCCATTTGTTGATCCGCCATCAGGTCCACATTCCAGGAGGCTGGCGGATTGGTGAAGGTACTCAGGAGTGGCGAAGTTGCCATCATCAGGATCACGCCGATGAAAACGTGGAGAGGCATTTCGACGAACAGGTCGAAACATCGACCCAGGTTGCTTTGTTTGACGGGCAACGGCCCCGAGGAGAGCACCGGGACGATGAACAGTACTCCGGTGGCCAGGAAGAAGAGCTCGAGACCTGTGTGACCGATCCAGGACCGCGCTACCAGGTCGAAGACCGGCGAGAGGTAAATGCCGTAGTAGCTGAACAGGAACAGTGGAATTGTGACGCCGGGGTGCAGCAGGATCTTCGCGGTCCGGCTTCGAAGCGCCGTCAGGGAAACTGTGAGAATCGGAATTCCCCAACCTGAATGAGGCGTGGAGCGCAGCAAAAGAAGTCCAGGACTGCCCAGAACCAGAAGTGGCGGAATGGCCATGGAGAGGGTCAGATGCTGGAACATCCAGATACTGAAAAGTTCGTATCCGTACCCCTCGACCGCCAGGCCCGTGACGAGAATCAGTAGCACGCAGCCGAAGACGAAACTGGCCGTCCTCGTCCACGGCCATGCTCTTCCGGACGCTTTCACCCGATGGACGCCCCAGCAGTACCACGCCGCCATCAAGATTCCGATGACCGGCAGCATCGGCAATGGCTGCGGAGCCCAGCCGACCATCTCACCGAACGAGGGTGCGGCCTCGGGAAGTCGTATCCAGTCCATCACCTGACCTGGCCTTTCCGTCCTCGCTCGACTGTGCTGCAGGTTCAGCGCTTCGAGCGCTTCTCTCCGCGCAGGACGATCACCATTCCGACCACGAACAGCAACGCCACGGCGCCACCGAGAATCGGCAGCAGCAGTGGGGATCCGTCGGCGGCGCCGGTTTCACCGGTGGCTGCCGACGGGGCGACTGTGACAGAGGGAAGAGCACCTGCAGGAGACGGTGCCGCCGCGTTCGGTGCCACGTTCAACGTGAAGGTATAGGACCCTGTGATCGGATGGCCGTCCTCGGAAATCACGCGATACCCCACGGTGTAGGTGCCCGAAGGCATCTGCGGGGTCGTGGAGAGAGAGACGCGCTCTCCCTGCACTGACGGATCCCCGGCCCCGACCTGCGTTCCGTCGGCCGTACTGACGGTCACGTTCGCAAAACTCGTCTGAATCTCTTGGTTGAACACCAATTCCACGGAAACAGGTGCAGCATCGAGAGCTGCATCCGCGGATGGAGTCGATCCGACCAGCGCACTGTGGGCTTGCGCGGTGCCTGCGCCGATGAGCGCACACCCTGCAGCCACCAGCAGCACAACCATTGCACGCCTCAAAATCTGTTCCTCCTACTCGGCTCACACCATCACGGTGCGGAGTCCGGCGATCGATGCACACCGGCATCTCGCTGAGAGACTACCTCCGACTACTATGTTGCATAGTAGTCAGGGTGTGTGGTCGCCGGAAGGCTGCGCGCACGAACGAACATCGACCCGGTAGGCGGATCCATGAAGTTGACCACCAACGCGAAATTTTCGATAGCCCTGGTAGCTGTCTTCGCTGTCGTCCTCGGTGCACTGTTGCTCGGTAACCGCAGCGGGACAGGGACCACCAGCGCCGGCGCTTCGGA
Source organism: Rhodococcus sp. FH8 (assembly GCF_019266085.1). Taxonomy (NCBI): domain Bacteria; kingdom Bacillati; phylum Actinomycetota; class Actinomycetes; order Mycobacteriales; family Nocardiaceae; genus Rhodococcus; species Rhodococcus sp. FH8. The sequence continues at coordinate 42,746 of NZ_LPNQ01000068.1, forward strand.
CGCGACGGTGCTCCGAGCCGACACCCATCTGCTTTCCACTGCCCCCGACAACGATGTCGTTCTGGTCGAATTCCTCGACTTCGAGTGCGAGGCATGCCTGGCTATGTATCCCACGATGGAACGGATACGTACCGAGTACGCGGACCGCATTACCTTTGGCGTGCGGTACTTCCCTATCCCCAGCCACACGAACAGCGGACTCGCAGCGCGAGTGGTCGAGGCAGCTTCTCGGCAAGGGAAGTTCGTCGAGATGTATCAGCGCATGTACGACACACAGACCGAGTGGGGTGAATCGTCCGAATCTCAAGAACCCCTCTTTCGTACGTTCGCACAGGATCTGGGGCTCGACATGGCTACCTTCGAAGCGGATCTGAAGGATCCCACTGTTGCCGAGCGGGTTGAACGAGACTTCAACGAAGGGATCGACTTGGGGGTGCAGGGCACGCCGACACTTTTCCTCGACGGCGTCCAGTTGCCAGCCATGCCCACATACGAGGAGCTCACCGGGCGCATCGACGCAGCGCTGGCCCGATGACGTCAACGGGTGGCACCCGGACCGATACCAGGGGGGCTCGCACTGCTGGTTCCTTCCCTGCAGCGTGTTCTTCCTACGCGATCGGTTGGATCCTCTCAGGTGCTGGCGTGCTCGGATTGATCGCGTCTCTGATACTGACGATCGAGAAGTTTCGACTTCTCTCCGATCCCTCGTATCGTCCGTCCTGCAGCATCAACCCCGTCCTCAGCTGCGGATCGGTGATGAGTTCTCCCCAGGCGTCGGTCTTCGGTTTTCCGAACTCGATCCTCGGCGTGGTGGCATTCACCGTCTTGCTGACCACGGGAATCGTAACGCTTTCCGCGAAAAGCGGACTTCCTCAATGGTATTGGCGGTCTCTCGTCATCGGATTGTTCGCCGGCGCGGTACTGGTCCACTGGCTGATATTCCAAAGCTTGTACAGAATCCAGGCGCTGTGCCCGTACTGCATGGTCGTGTGGGTGGTGACGATCACAGCACTCTGGTATGCCTCTTTGCACCTTTGCACCCGCAGCGCCTCAGCCTCCTCTCGACCCGTGACGAGAATCGTGACGGTCGGCGCCCAGAATCACACTCTCGTGCCTACCATCTGGATCTTGTCCGTCGCGAGCATGATTCTCAGCGCATTCTGGACTTATTGGTCGACGTTGATCTGAGGGTCTGACGCAAAAGGGCCACCGCCGCCGAACTCGGCAGGTGCACGATCAGCCACGCTCAACGCAACTACTATGGATCTTAGTTTTTAGCTCGGCAATCCACGGGCACATCGGCAATTGAGGCCAGGAGAAGGAGACGAACATGAAACTCACGGGTGCAGCGAAAGCGCTGGTCGACAAAGGCATGGAGGCCGCCTCGAAGAACGCGGACAAGATCGAAAATGCAATCGACAAAACCGCCGCTGCGGCCGAAACCAAAACCGGTGGAAAACTGACCAGCCAGATTCAGAGGGCCGCCTTTGCCGCGAAGAGAGCGATCCCTCCGAAGAAGTAGTCACCCCCTTTGTCGTGCCGCCTGATTGTCGTCGAATCCAAGGCGTACGACTGAGGATGAGTGTCGAATAATCTCGCTTCGGTGTGCCCCCCCTCGTAAAAGCACACCGAAGCGAGGAGCGCTCAGGGTTCGGTCGGTGGAGGGATGACGATGCTCGCGTGAAAATCGCTGTGCCACAGCCGCGCAAGGAGTGCGTAATAGGATTCGGTTACCCTCGATTGGGTCGTGAGCGCCGCTTCCGGCGACTCGATTGTCGTCGGAGCCAGAAGGAGTGCACGATTGGCCAATGCCGCCGCGGAACTCCCGATATCCATCACGGCACCACTGATACTGGCTGCGGCGTTCAGCACGGGGTCGGGAAGGACCGTGATCGAAGGCGTGAAGGTCCGTTCTGCGTCGACGGAAACCGCGACGGTGTGGAGATGGTTCTCGATTGTCGCGATTGCTTCGCCGACCCGGCGGGTGTGGACCCGAAGTTTGCGGGGGTGTCGGACGTGGCGACGAGATATCGGCGGCAAGGTCCGCAAGTGGTCAGCGGCATGGTTCGCCACTCCGCCGTCGAGAGCGGTGGGCAGTACGTCTCGGATCAACCAGTCCGTCAGTAGGGCGGCAGCGGCATCTGTTGCCGGGACGATGACCACTGGCATTGTTCGTGTTGACATTGGCTTTCCCATCGGACTTCGTCGCCGAACTACTTCTTCTCGTCATCGTCGGGCATGCCGGTAAGTACCTTCTCCGATTCTGAGGTCGTCTCCGGCCGATGACCGACCCCGACGTGTGCTTCTGCCCGCATCCGAGCCACCATGTGCGGGTAGTGCAACTCGAAGGCCGGACGCTCGCTACGAATGCGCGGCAACTCCGTGAAGTTGTGCCGCGGCGGCGGGCAAGTGGTCGCCCACTCCAGCGAGTTTCCGTAGCCCCACGGATCGTCGACGGTGACCACTTCGCCGAATCTGTAGCTCTTGAAGACGTTCCAGATGAACGGGAGAGTGGAGGCTCCGAGAATGAAGGATCCGATGGTCGAGACTGTATTGAGGGTGGTGAATCCATCCGCGGGTAGGTAGTCGGCGTAACGACGGGGCATACCTTCGGCACCGAGCCAGTGCTGGACGAGGAACGTCATGTGAAAGCCGACGAACGTGGTCCAGAAGTGCCACTTGCCCAGGCGTTCGTCCATCATGCGACCGGTCATCTTCGGGAACCAGAAATAGATACCGGCGTACGTCGCGAACACGACCGTACCGAAAACCACATAGTGGAAATGGGCGACAACGAAGTAAGTATCCGTGACCTGAAAATCCAGCGGAGGGCTCGCCAGCAGCACACCGGACAGGCCACCGAAGAGGAAGGTGATCAAGAATCCGAGAGAGAACAGCATCGGTGACTCGAACGTCAAGTGCCCCTTCCACATCGTTCCGATCCAGTTGAAGATCTTCACACCCGTCGGCACGGCGATCAGGAACGTCATGAACGAGAAGTACGGCAGCAGGACCGCGCCCGTCGCGTACATGTGATGCGCCCACACTGCGATCGACAGCGCCGCGATACCGAGCGTCGCGTAGACCAGGCCGCTGTAGCCGAAGATCGGTTTGCGGCTGAAGACCGGAAATATCTCCGAGACGATACCGAAGAACGGCAGCGCGATGATGTAGACCTCGGGATGACCGAAGAACCAGAACAGGTGCTGCCACAGCAGGACTCCGCCATTCGCGGGGTCGAAGATGTTGCCACCGAGGCGACGGTCGTAAAGCAGTGCGAAGAGTGCCGCGGTCAACAGCGGGAAGGCCAACAGAATCAAGACCGAGGTGATGAAGATGTTCCACGTGAAGATCGGCATGCGGAACATCGTCATCCCCGGAGCGCGTAAGCAGACAATGGTGGTGATCATGTTGACCGCGCCGAGAATGGTGCCGAGACCGGAGACGAGAAGCCCCACAATCCACAGATCCGCACCGACCCCAGGTGAGCTGACTGCCGAACTCAGAGGTGTGTAGGCCGTCCAGCCGAAATCTGCGGCACCGCCGGGAGTGACGAAGCCGCCCGTAGCGATGAGCGCACCGAAAAGGTAGAGCCAGTAGCTGAACGCGTTCAGTCGCGGGAAGGCGACATCCGGCGCACCGATCTGCAGGGGGAGAACGAAATTGGCGAATCCGAACACCACCGGCGTCGCGTACAGCAGCAGCATGATCGTGCCGTGCATGGTGAACAACTGGTTGTACTGCTCGTTCGACAGGAATTGCATGCCCGGAATCGCCAGTTCGCTGCGCATGATCAGCGCCATGAGCCCGCCGATGAGGAAGAACGCGAACGAAGTCACCAAATACATCAAGCCGAGCGTCTTGTGATCGGTCGTCGTCACAAGGTTCCGCAGCACCGATCCCTTCGGCGCCCGTCGCGCGGGGTACGGCCGGGCGGCGATGGGGGGTGATGCAATTGCGGTCATGGTCAGCCCGCTTCCTGTCGAGACGCAAATAGAGTGTGCGACAGAAGCATAACCCAAATACTACGTTGCATAGTTTTTGGGTTCGAGGTACCGATCGAGTGTTCCTCCGGTGCCGCCTTAGGTCACGAGGGCATGAGCGGACGCGGAGAAGACGACCATGGTGGTCAACGCGGCGATGACGGGAACGATCATCGGGAGCATCGCAGCAGAGATACAGACCAGTTTGGTGGCGCGAATCCGGGAATCGGCCTGCAGCCTGACCAAACGCACCGCGATCTCGTCGTCACCGAGCCCGAGAGTCCACACCGGCTGAGGTAGCGGCGACGTCGCCACCACGCGCAATGCCGACCGGACGGCATCGGGGCTGGTGGCTTGTGCAGCTCGATCGTCGGCAGCGAGCTCGACCAGCCGCCGCACCGCAGCGGGAGCCGCTTTGAACAGCGGGATCACCGGCAGCGCCTTCGCGAAGACTTCGCACACATTGATGATCCGGTGATGCTGCCCTCGCAAGTGTGCCCGCTCGTGCGCGATCACCGCTTCACGCTCGGATGCAGTCAAGCAATCGGAGAGACCTTTGGTCGCTACGACGAATCCCGGCCGTCCAGCGACGCTGTAGGCCATCGGCATCGGATGATCAAGCCAGAGAACGTCATCCGATGCCGGATCTGCGCGGGCGATGATCGATACGACATCACGGTGGTAGTCGCGGACCTTCGCTCGGCCCTTATGTTGTCGATGAGCCAAGAACAAGCTCCGAGCGGCGATGAGCGCGGTAACCGCAACTCCGCCGACAGCGAGCGCTTCCCCGATCCAGGGAGCCATCGCGTGCTGGAAGGCAGTGAAGCATCGCACGAGGGCCTCGGAGAGCCCTTCCGCTGGTGCATGGCTCGGCCACAGAAGGATCACTACTGCCGATACGGCAAGGAATCCCAGACCCACGATACTGCCGATCCATGCCGCGAGAATCGCTGCAGGAGCCAGAGTGGTCGATTCGAAACGCCGCAACACCTTGGGCATGAACGCTCCGATGAGCACGGCCCCGAGAAAGAGGACTGCGGCGAGAGTCATCTACCGAACCTTGCCGTGATCCAGCGCTCGCCGCAGTGCCTCGTATTCGTCATCCGAGACGTTTTGCGCGAAGTGCAGAAGCGCTGAAACAGAGTCGTTGCTGTTGTCGAGTAATTCGCGCATGGCCAGTGAGGTCGCTTCATCGCGGCTACGCGATGGCGAATAGATGTACGCGCGGCTTCGTTTTTCCCTCTGCACCCAACCTTTTTCGTGAAGGTGCGTCACGACGGTCAAGATCGTGGTGTATGCCTTCGGGGCGCCGCCCTCGAAGCGGTCGACCAGATCCCGCACAGACTGCGGCTCTTCTGCATCCCACAGGAGATCCATCACTTCGGATTCGAGCCCGCCGAGCCTCTTCATCTTCCTTCCCCCTTCGAAAATCGTCGATTGCGTCAGTCACTGATGGCCGGAGGCTGAATCTGTACCCCGCGCGCGTCCAACCATGCCATGGGATCGACCTTCTGGCCGTCTGCCTGCCACACCTCGTAATGCAGATGTGGCCCTGTTGATTGTCCTCTGTTTCCTACCGTCGCAATCAATTCTCCGGCACGCACCTTTTGACCCGCGGTTACCAGAGTCTCGTTGATGTGTCCGAAGACCCCGATTGTCCCGTCATCCTGCAGGATACGGACCCACAGTCCGAAACCCGACGCAGGTCCGGACTCGAGTACCGTACCGTCGGTCACGGACACGATAGGTGTACCAATCTCATTGGCAATGTCCAACCCGTAATGAGTCGACCCCCAACGCGGCCCGTAGTTCGACGTCAATGTTCCGCTGACAGGAGCCATCGTCAGCGGTTGGCGTGCAGCTGCCTCTCTCGACGCGCGATCGGTTGCCTCTCTCGACGCGCGATCGGTGTCGCGTTCGGTGCCTCGAGCCAACTGTTCGGCCAGCCTCCCCAGGTCGGCCAGTTTGGGAACCTGGAGAATTTCCGGAGCCGATGCCAGTGCCTGGTCGAGAGGTGCCAGCGGTTGTTGGTCGAGCTCGACGGGAGCACTGACGCTCCCTGCCGATGCATGTGAGGCGGATGTGCCGGCGGCAAGCAAAGCGCCGGTGGCGACAGAGAGAACCAAAGCCCGTCCACCAGGACGACTGCGGGACTGTCGGCGATGAGCACCGCCGCGTCGCGCCTGAACGCTTCCAGCGACGGATTCACGGTCGACTGCAGATGCGGTGGAGATATACATCGTGTCGACTGGCAGGTCTCGATCGCTGTGTGGCGTGCCGAAAAGATAACTTTCCCGAAGTGGGCAGTCGAGATCGTCGGTGTCGGGCTTGCGGTGTCGGGCCAAGATCGCATTCCTTGCGTCGCGGAAGGTCACAGAATGGTGACGGTCCCAGACAGCGTACTACTATTTCGCATAGTTTTTGGGCGAGCGTTGACAAAGTTCAGAATCTCGACGAAACGTCCCCTGCGAATGCACCTTCTCCTACTCATGTGCCGCGCGGTGGCATCTCGGCGAGCAGCACGCGGTGAGGAACCCTGTCGCGATTGCCAGGGGCATTGCTCCGATCGCGATTATCAGTCCGGCACCGAACCGTTGATCTCGCGAGAGGTCGTCGAGCCAGCCGCGCTGCAACGACGCGAAGTACTGATCAGCAATCACCGTGTCAGTGGTGATCAGTGCTGCTGCGAGGCCCCCGTAGGCCAAGAACGCCACCAGGAGCAGGGCCATCCTGACCGCGAGGCTCGCCCGCCTCGGCAAGGGATCGACGCCGACCATGACCCAGAAGAACATGAAACCGCAGATCAGCAGGGTTCCGTTGATCACCAGATGGGGGACGTGCGAGCCGGCGACAGAGCTGTACATCCCCCCCAGGTAAAGGAGAGGCAGGGCTCCGGCGAAAATCACAGCAATCACATAGGGCTGGGACATGAATCGGAACCAGGAGCCTCTGTACACGCTCTGCGCCCATTCCCTGAGGCCGGGCGCATCTCCGGACGATCGTCGAACGGAGAGCCTAAACAGCGTGAACGGGGCGCCCAGGACCAGACAGAGTGGAGCAAGGACCGCCACGGCGGACGTTGCGGCCATATGCATACTCATCACTGCGGGTGCATATCTACCCACTCCCGACGATGTTGCGACAAGCAACACCAGGCACCCCAGAGCCCAGCTGACCGATCGGAACGTCGACCACTGCACGCCCTGCTGTCGGAGGCGAAAAACGCCGACGACGTAGCACGCAGCCAACACCACGGCGAGAGTTCCGAAAATGAGATCGAATCGCCAGTCGACGAGCAAGCGGCCCGCAGTCGGTACGCCATCGAGCGCATACCCGAGTACCTCCTCGACTCTGCTCGGATCCTGTCGTTCCGTGGGCGCCGGGGGCGGCGTGCGGCCCAGGGCGACGGCGATACCGACGGTTACTGCGAGAACCACCGACTCCACCCCTGCCAGACGAATGAAGGTGCGACCGTCGCTAGGGTCCTTCGTCAGTTCGGCGATCGCGATTGTCCGTTGGCGCCAACCTGCCAGTCCGGTGAGGACCAAGGCGGCGACTTTGGCAAGAATCAAGACACCGTAGGTGCTACTCCACACCGCGGTGAGCGGCACCCGCACGGCAGCGTTGACCACACCGCTGATCGCTATGACGACGAACGCCATGAGTGCCACGGCCGAGAAGCGGCGCGCGGCGAAGTCGAGATAGCTCCCCTTTCTGCGGGCATGCAGCACGAGAGCCGCTATTCCTCCCATCCAGATCGACGCCGCAAGGATATGCAGAACCAAACTGTTCGTGGCGATGTCGTGGGATCCGCCCGAGGAGGAGTGACCCGACAATGCCCTGGGGAGCAGGCTGAACAAAGCGAATGCGAGAAGTAACGGTGTCCACGAATATCGCAGGGTCAGACGACACGCAATCGCGAGTACGAGTGTGAGTCCTGCGGTCCATGCCCATGCAGTTGTGACATCGATGTCCGAGATCGCGCGAGCGAACAGCCCTGGATCGGCGAACACGACGGAGAGAGGTTGGCCTGAACTGTCCGAGAGGGTGAGTGGAACGAGCAGCGCCGCGCATACCGCCCAGATAGCGGCGGCGACGCTTGCGGTTCGTAGCGCCAGATATCCGTCGACATCGAGTACACCTGAGGCTTGAGGCGGAACGAGAACGGCAGCCAAAAGTAGACTGCCTACGGTCATCACGGCGGCAACCTCGCCGAACGCCATCACCGCCGGGAGTCCGTAAATCGTCAAGGGCCCCGGATCTGGAAGTCCGAGCAATCGCAGCGCCTCGGAAGTTGATGCGCGCGCCAATGCCGCCGCAGTGATTGCAGCTATGACACCCCATCCCAATACTTTCCGTATGGGTCGTCCGACGACGAGGGTATCGGCGCCGGACGGTTCGGTTTCGATCATTTGCGGGTGGACCTCTCAGCATTGTGGATCTCGCCCGCGCGATCGGTGCTCCGGACCAAAATACTATGACGGATAGTTGCATGGGTGCTTCAGCCAGGGTTTACTGAAACTCTCTCGTTGGCAAATATGCGCATATGAGAATACGACGCTCCAGTCATCGGCGAGAAGGGCATATCGAGATGGGTCACGGCCATGGGCACGGCGTTGCGGAACAAGCTGCGAGTGCATCGGGTAAACATGTCCGCAAATTATGGATAGCCGTCGGGCTCGGTCTGGTCACGTTCGTCACGCAAGTCATCGTGGGGTTGTCCACGTCATCACTCGCCCTGCTCTCCGACTCCGCACACGTCTTCACCGATGTGTTCGGCATCCTCATGGCATTGACCGCTATCTTGCTTGCGCAAAGAGCGCGATCGCGCCCGGATCGCACGTTCGGTATGTACCGGGCGGAGGTGTTCGCTGCCTTGTTCAATGCTCTACTCCTGTTCGGTGTCGCCGGATGGGTTCTCTACGAAGCTCTCGGTCGACTTTCCGATCCGCCTGAGGTCCCTGGACTCCCGGTGAGCATCGTCGCTGTCGTCGGCCTCGTGATGAACATCGCGGCATTCTTGCTGCTTCGCAGCGGGGCGAAGGAAAGCATCAACGTCCGGGGCGCCTATCTCGAGGTCATGGCTGACATGCTCGGGTCCGTTGGAGTCCTGATCAGCGGATTGGTCACACTGATCTTCGGATGGCGGTATGCGGATCCGGTGATCGGTGTTGCGATCGGCTTGTTCGTCCTACCGCGTGCATACAATCTCGGCCGCCATGCCCTGCGGATCCTGCTCCAGCACGCCCCCGCCGGCGTGAGCATCACCGAGGTGACGCAAGCCTTGCAGGGGATCCCCGGAGTCAAGGACGCTCACGACCTTCACATCTGGACGCTCACATCGGGCATGGAAGTTGCGTCGGCGCATTTGACGATCGACGAGGAGTCCGATCCGACCAAGGTTCTCGCTGCTGCCCAGGATCTATTGGCCACCCAGTTCAATCTCGTACACGCGACCCTGCAGGTAGAACCCGCCGCGGGTGACGGGCGTTGCCAGGAGCTTCCGTGGTGAGTACCAACGAGGTGACCACGAACGACAAATCCCCCCATCGCAAGAAACGAATTCTCTTCGCTACGACGGTGCTCGTTTCGGTCGTCGTCGCCCTGACGATTGAGCCCGTTGCGCGGAAGCACCTGTCCGGGGCCAACGAGATGGATCTGGGCGTCGTCAGTTTGAGGCTGGCTTACAACAGTGGTGTCGCCTTCAGCCTGGGCAATCAGCTGCCGAGTGCCGTCATCATCGCCTTTACCGGCCTCGCCACCATGGGAATCGCCGTATACGCCTGGCGGAGTGTCCCGCAAAGTCGCGGGGTGGCCGTGATCGGTTTCGCTCTGATTGTCGCCGGAGCTGCCTCCAACGTGGTCGACCGAGCCCTCGACGGGAAGGTCACCGACTACTTCCACACCGGCTGGTGGCCCACCTTCAATCTTGCCGATACCTACCTCACCTGTGGATTCATCCTGGTCGCCGTGTCGCTGCTGTTCGAATCCGCGCGCGGGTCCGAACGTGAGATTCAGCGTCCGCAATCCGTGTGACCTGATTCGAGCGAGGAGGGAGCCGGAGCGCTGTCGACAGGGAAGCAGTCCATCTCTGCGAACTTCTGCGGTTCGAGGTGGCGAAACCACGACGCCCCACTCGTCGAAAATTTCCGCGGTCCGCCTGTTTTCGGTCGAATGCGTTCGGATAGTTTGGGGGCTATGAAAATAAAGTTCGGCATGACAAACTTTGAGGTGTGACTCTTTTGACTGCCAGGAATGTCGATGCTTCGGTCGGGTGGCCATGAGCGCACCGTCGCGGCGACAATTGTTGATCGGTGGGGCGCTCGCCGGATCAGCCGGACTCATGATGAACGCAGGAAGAGTTGCGGGCGCATCGCCTACCGAGCATCCCGGAAACACCAACCCGGGTACCGCCGCACCTGACGGAGACGGCGGAGTCCGTCACGGCGGCACGAGCGGTGCGACCTTTCGGGCCGGTCAGCAGGTGAACCACACTGCCAACGGGTTTCATCCCACGGCAATGCTGCGTGACTTCGACTACGGGACGACTTCCGAATTGCCTGACGGTCGAACGCTACGCGAGTGGGAGATCTTCGCAGCCGACGAGGAGATCGAGGTAGCACCCGGAGTCTATTTTCCCGCGTGGACCTTCAACTCCCGCATTCCAGGTCCCGCCTTGAGATGCAGTGAGGGAGACCGGCTCCGGGTGCGGTTCGTCAACGGTTCCGCGCACCCTCACACGATGCACTTTCACGGAATCCATCCCGCTGACATGGACGGAATTCCCGGGGTAGGTCGGGGCATCATCGAGCCGGGCGAATCATTCACTTACGAATTCGATGCAACCCCTTTCGGATTGCATCTCTATCACTGCCACGTCAATCCACTTGCAGAGCACATTGCCCGCGGCATGTACGGCACATTCATCGTCGATCCAGCTCAGGGGCGCCCGGCGGCTGACGAAATGGTGATGGTGATGCACGGCTACAACACCACATTCGACGGGCAAGGAAACCAGCTCTACGCGGTCAACGGCATCCCGTTCCATCACATGCACGAACCGGTACAGGTGAAACGAGGCGAGCTGGTTCGCATCTACCTGGTCAACGTCCTCGAATACGATCCGATCAACAGCTTCCACGTGCACGGGAACTTCTTCGACTACTACCCGACCGGGACTCGGCTCGAGTCCAGCGAATTCACGGACACGATCATCCAGGCCCAAGGTCAGCGCGGAATATGCGAACTGCGCTTTCCCTACCTGGGCAAGTACATGTTCCACGCCCACAAGACCGAATTCGCCGATCTGGGCTGGATGGGATTCTTCGAGGTGACCGAATGACCGGCACCCCAGATCCTCCCTCTCCTACGAGCACTCATGAGAATTCCTTTGACACTGCGGGTTCCGCGCATACAGAGTCCGATCAAACAGGCGCATCTCGCACCGGCCTTTGGCTCCGAGGCGCCGCAGTACTCGCGATCATCGTCATCGCCCTGACTGCGCTGGCAATGCTCGCCGGACAAAGCCTCCCCGAACGCACCGGCCCACCGATCGAGAACATCTCCGTCGAACGAACGGCCCTCGAACCAGGCCGAATCACGTTGACGCTACGCAACACCGGCCCCGACGCGGTGACCGTCGCGCAAGTTGCCGTGAACGACACATTCGTCGATTTGGTAGGCGCTGCAGATCCCATCGGCAGACTCGAGTCCCAGACGATCACCCTCGACTACCCGTGGATCACCGGACAGCCGTACCTCGTCTCGATGCTCACCTCCACAGGGTTGGTCATCGAACACGAAATTCCCGCTGCCGTAGCAACTCCCGTCCCGGGAGTGGCGTTCTTCGGCTTGATGGCTCTATTGGGCACATACGTCGGAGTCATCCCGGTCCTGCTCGGGATGCTCTTGCTACCTGTGATGCGGGGCGCCGGCGTCAGGGCAGTCAGATTCGTGCTGGCCGTCACGGTCGGTCTGCTCGCCTTTTTGATCTTCGACGGCACGAGCGAGGGGTTCAAGCTGGCAGCAGCCTCGAGCGGAGCCTTCGGCGGCGGCACTCTCGTCGTTCTCGGCGCGGCGATCGCCTTCCTGACGCTCACGTGCATCGACCGCTACCTACGCGGAAGACGCCCAGCCGGTACGACAGGTGCATCCGAACTCAGACTGGCACTGATGATTTCCATCGGCATCGGATTGCACAATCTCGGAGAAGGCCTCGCGATCGGATCCGCGTATGCGGTAGGTGAGCTTGCGCTCGGCGCGTTCCTCGTTATCGGATTCACCCTGCACAACACAACAGAGGGACTCGCGATCATCGCACCGTTGGCTCGGCGACGTACCCCCCTGTTGACCTTGTTGGGGTTGGGATTGATCGCGGGTGCGCCGGCAATTCTCGGTGCTGTTATCGGGGCGGGCGTCGACAACCGTGAAGTATCTGCGTTGCTGCTCGGAGTCGGGGTCGGCGCAATCATCCAGGTCGTCATCCAAATTGCACCGTCCTTGCGCACACAAGGCCGCTCGGATCTGGATCCGATGGTTCTCGTCGGCGTCGGTGTCGGAATACTCCTGATGTTTCTCACTGGTTTGGTGGTCCCCGCATGAGCACGATCGATCCATCCGACATCAAGGTCGGGCGCAGAACGGTCCTCCTCACAGCCTGCGCGACAACTTGTCTCGCCGTTGCCGGATGTAGCACCCAGAACAACAGCAATGCACCCGGCGTAACCCTGGGCAGTGCCGAGGTTCCGATATCAGCGGTTCCTGTCGGCGGCGGAGTCATTCTGGCGGACGAGCAAGTCGTGATCACCCAGCCGCAGGAAGGCGTGTTCCAAGCCTTCTCTGCGGTATGTACCCACCAGGGATGCGTAGTCTCCGAGGTCAGCGATGGAACGATCAACTGCCCATGTCATGGCAGCCGATACTCCATCGTCGATGGCTCGGTCGTGCAACGACCTGCTCAGAAGCCACTGCACAGCTACGCCCTTTCTCGCACCGCGGACACGATCATCGTCAACTAAGCCGGAGAACGGCACTTCCGAACTGGGACAGCTATCTGCGAAGGTTGTTATGGAACAGTGCGTTCGGCGGCGCTGAGGAAGTGAGAGATGTGTATTCTGCACAACCCGAGTTCTCGGCGTACGGCCCATCGCATTGGGCAGCCATCGCTCTGTTTGTCGCGGGTTCGGTGTTTCTGATCTGGGCGGGACGTAGACAGACCGAAGCGCAAGCTCGCCACCTCAGCCGCGCCCTCGGCGGAATACTGGCGGTGATATACGGCTCGGCGGTGCTCTACTCGCTGTCCTCACCCACGCTAGGAGGATCCGTACCCTTACAACTCACCGATCTCGCGACAGTGTCCGCGATCTACGCATTGTGGTCGCACCGACATTGGCCGTTCGCCCTCACCTACTACTGGGGGCTTGTATTGAGTACGCAGGCGTTGATTTCACCGGCTCTGGCCGGGCCCGACTTCCCCGGTTACGAGTTTCTTGCCTTCTGGGCGATTCACCTGTTTGTCGTCTGGGCCGCGATCTATCTCACGTGGGGCCGGAGAATGCGACCTACATGGCGCAGCTACCGCTTCGCGGTACTGGTCACGCTGACATGGGCGATAGTCACTTTCATCTTCAATCGCATCGCCGATACCAATTACGGCTTTCTCAACGCCAAACCTTCCACCGCATCGCTGCTGGACCTGATGGGTCCGTGGCCGGTGTATCTGTTTTCTGGGATGACAATCGTATTCATCATCTGGGCTCTGATGACGTGGCCGTGGGAGAGAGACGGAATTCTCGACAAGGACGCCGCGCAACCCGTGGTCTAGCCGTCCTCGCTCGACCTCCGCACCCCTGGCATGGACCGACCGCTTTTCAGCAACAATCTGCACAGTCCTGCCCAATCGAGCTACCGGGCAGCCGAGTGACAGGCAAGCGAGAGCAGCAGATGTGATACTCAACCGGCATGTAGATGCAGGCGGCGTTGCACACTCCGATCGGCGACTCGCGAAGACTTTCAGTTTCACCCGCTCCAGTTCGTCTGCACGTACATCCCCGACGGTGACCGCTCTGCTGTGAAGCCGCTGATCCCGAGCCCTCAAGAACTCACTGCAGGAGGACGTGACACCAGCCCACGAATAATTTGCCAGTTACAGCGGGAATCACGTCTCAGCAGATTCACTCTGCACTCGAGCTAAGGGGTTGCTTCGAGTTGCTGATCACATATGGCGGATCGATTGCCGAAAAATGCTTCGATTGGCGGTTCAGAAAATCAGGAATCCGCTGCCGTTCGGCGTTCGAGCAGGACTGTGTCGCGCCAGATCCCGTCGAGTTGGGCGATCTTCTCGCGGATCCCGATGGTGCGGAACCCTGCCGAGTGATGCAGGGAGACGGAGGCGCGATTTTCAGGGAAGATCGACGTCTGCAGGGTCCAGAGCCCATCCGCGTCCGCTGCCATGACTTGCTTGCGTAGCAACGCTTTTCCGACACCTCGCCCGCGCATCCCGTCGGCGACATAGACGGAATTTTCGGCGACTCCGCGGTAGCAGTCCCGCCCGGAGGTCGAACTCAGGGCAGCCCAGCCGACGACGACATCGTCGATGGTGGCGACCCAGCGATGATTCGGCAGCCACTGCGCATCGAGATACTCCCGGCTGGGGACTTCGGTGGTGAAAGTGGCGTTGCGCGTGGCGATCCCTTCGCCGTAGATCCGCAGAACGGCGTCCCAGTCGTCATCGGACATGACCCGGACGGCGACATCGTCAGGAAGATCGCTCGGGCAGCACGGCCGCGGCGCGAGAACTCCCATCACGATGTCGGCGGCCTGCGGCAACGCGACGCAGCACGTCGGATTCATCGCGACAACGGTGCTGGTCCCCTCTTTGCGCAGGCTGACGAATCCCACATCGGCGAGCTTACGTACATGGTGGGAGACCGTGGGCTGCCCGATCCCCAACGCCTCGGCGAGAGCCCCGATCGTGATGCCGCCAGCAGCGCTCGCGACGCGGTGCAGCAGCCGCACCCGCATCGGTTCGGCCAGGCACGCGAACCACTGCGCGTAGGTGTCGGCGTCAGCTTGCTCGAGCACATTCGAGTCGACCGCACCTGGGTCCGAATCGCCGACGCGCACCGTCGGGGTCTGCAGCGATGTCATGCACACACTATATCGACCTTCGTCGATGGTTGCATTCATCGACTGATATCGATACAGTTCGAATTAAAGATCGATCATTGTCGATGAAAGGAATTTGTGATGACCGAACTACCCGTTGTCGTGATCGGAGCTGGACCGATCGGCCTCGCCGCCGCCGCGCAACTGCGCGAACGAGGACTCACGCCGCTGGTGCTTGAGCGAGGCGCCGTCGCCGGTACGGCGATCGCCGAATGGAATCACGTCCGGCTCTTCTCCCGCTGGTCCGAACTCGTCGATCCCGCCGCGCAGTGTCTGCTCGAGCAGAACGGGTGGAGCGCTCCCGACGTAGATGCGTACCCGACCGGACAGCAGTGGCGTCAGCTCTACCTCGAACCCCTCGCCGCCGCCCTCGGTGATGCGGTGCAGTTCGACACCGAGGTGATCGGCGTCGCCCGACGTGGCCGCGACCTGGTCGTCGACGCCGGCCGCGATACCGAACCTCTCTCCATCCACCTGCGCCGCGCCGACGGCAGCGAAGACCGCGTCTTCGCCCAGGCCGTCGTCGATGCTTCCGGCACCTGGGGCACCCCGAACCCGCTCGGCGGGGAAGGACTGCCCGCCCTCGGCGAGAGGGCTGCCGCTGCCGCGATCACCTACCGTGTGCCCGACCTCGACGACGAGGCGATCCGTGCCCAGTTCGCCGGGAAACACACCGTCATCGCAGGCAGCGGCCATTCCGCACTGACTGCCATCGTCGCGCTAGCCGGACTCGAAAAGCAAGCCCCCGGTACGCGCATCACGTGGGCTGTTCGCCGCGGGGCTATCGGTTCCGCGTTCGGCGGCGGTGAGTCGGACGAGCTGCCCGCTCGCGGCGCACTCGGACTCCGCGCGAAGAAGGCTGTCGACGACGGACTTCTCACCGTGGTCACCGGTTTCCGCACCGCCGCCGTCGAATCCGCCGACAATGGTCAGCTCGCACTGGTCTCCGATGCCGGCACCCGGATCGAGAACGTCGACAACGTCGTCACCTTGACCGGATTCCGCCCCGACTTGTCGTGGCTGTCGGAAATCCGACTCGGCCTCGACCCCGTGCTGCAGGCCCCGACACAGTTGGCGCCTCTGATCGACCCGAACGTCCACTCCTGCGGCACGGTCTATCCGCACGGCGCGAAAGAACTTCGCCATCCCGAACCGGGTATGTACCTGGCGGGGATGAAGAGCTACGGCCGCGCGCCGACGTTCCTGGCGATGACCGGGTACGAGCAGGTACGCAGCATCGCCGCCGAACTCGCCGGCGATCACGAGGCCGCCGCCCGGGTGGAGTTGATCCTCCCGGAAACCGGAGTCTGCGGCGGCGCTGGTGTTTTCGACGAACCCGATACCGCGGAATCCGAGGGTGGCTGCTGCGCCGCACCTGCTCCGGAGCTGATCTCGCTGTCCAGTCCCTCCGGCAGTTCCAACTCCTGCGGATAGGGCACAGCCGATGACGACCATCGAAGATCCGCCTCGCCCCGTCAGCCTCGATCCGTCGGGGCTGCGGCGGGTCCTGGTGGCGCTGTGTCTGACCGAAATCACCAGCTGGGGGATTCTGTACTACGCGTTTCCCGTTCTGTCGGTAGCCATTTCCCGCGATACCGGATGGTCGAGCGCTGTGATCGTGGCGGCGTTCTCGGTCAGCCAACTCGCCGCCGCCGCCGTCGGCATACCGGTGGGACGGATCCTCGATCGCCACGGGCCCCGCTGGATCATGACCGCCGGATCCGTCCTCGCTGTACCCGCACTGGTGCTCATCGCGACAGCTCACACCCTCCCACTGTTTTTCGCAGGGTGGGTGTTCGCCGGAATCGCGATGGGCGCGGTGCTGTATCCACCGGCATTCGCCGCACTGACCCGCTGGTACGGAGACAACTACGTCAAAGCACTGATGATTCTCACCCTCGCTGCGGGACTGGCCAGCACGGTGTTCGCGCCACTGTCTGTCGCTCTGGCCGATCGTTTCGATTGGCGCACAACCTACCTGGTGCTCGCCGCCATACTGGCTGTGATCACCATCCCCGGACATATCTGGGGGTTGCGGGGCGGGTGGCCCGACCCCATCCGGCTGCCCCATGCCCAGCCCGGCGACTATCACCGCACCTCCCGCAGCCTCGCCTTTCTTGCTCTGATCGTCGCCCTCGCTGCAGCCGCCTTCGCCGCATCCGCCGGCGTCTTCAACCTCGTACCGCTACTGATCGAACGCGGATTCAGTCCCAGCCTCGCCGCACTCACGCTCGGGTTGGGCGGCGCCGGTCAGGTCATCGGCCGCATCTTCTACCTACCTCTCGCAGCGAAGACCAGTGTCCGCGTGCGCACGGTATCGGTCATCGTCGTTGCCGGTCTGAGCACCGCGTGGTTAGGTCTGGCGAGCTCGGCGGCGGCGTTGATCGGCATCGCCGTCGGCGCCGGACTGGTCCGCGGCATCTTCACCCTGATCCAGGCCACCGCCATCACCGACCGGTGGGGCGGCGAACACTACGGACGGCTCAACGGACTGATGTCTGCACCGGTCGTCATCGTCATGGCACTGGCACCATGGGCGGGCACTGCGCTCTCCACCTGGACCGGAAGCTACGCCCACGCCTACCTCGTCCTCGGAGTAATTGCCGTCGTGGCCGCCGCGATCAGCGCAGCTAGCATCCCCTCAAGCAACACCATTGCCCCTCCGATCAGCTCCTGACCGAAAGACATTCTCATGACGCACCACGGAAATGATCCTGGTCAGTGTCAGCCGGAATCGCCGACGAAGCCCCCTTTCCCGACCTGGGGAGACCTGCCGCTCGCAATAACACCGGCTTAGTAGGCGCCGACAAGTTTCCCCCGGTACCTGTTCTTTGCCCTAAATGGGTTCAGACCAGTGACTTCCCACTCCAAGATTCCAGCCAGGATGTTTTTCGCCGCTGAGCGTGTTAACTTATATGTGAGCAAGGAACCGGTCCTCTGGGTGCGAGCCCCGACAGCTGGTCTGGCCCTCGGTGTAGCTACGGCAGCCGGGGGCTGCTCTGTATCTGCGGGCTGACTCAGTCCACAGGCTCAATGAAGTAAGTCTGACTCTCGATAATGTCGAAAAACTTGCTGGTCTCGTCCGTGTGCGTAATCGTCCGACGGTATGCCGACGACACCACATCGGGCAGCCACAACAGTCGCTCGAACTTCGGTGAGGTCTGCAGCAGTCGCGTGTTACGTGGGATCTTCTGCTCGGAGACAAGCTCCTTGTGGTTCTTTTGATCCTTGCTGCGGAAATTCGATTGGTTACGCTCCTCCAACACCAGTAATTCGACGGGGTCCCACTTCTCCGCGACACCGGTAGCCAACTCAATTGCCAGGCCTCGATAGCAGGCACGCCTTGCAATCTCTGCGTCGTGGTCTTCTTCGTCAACAGGTACTTTATATGCGATTACGCATGCCTCGAACCCCTCCGCCAGGTACTCGAGCATGTCACGGGTCTTGCCTCTGCCGGTTTCGTCGAGCAACGCTTGAGTGGTGTGCCACCATGTGCTTTCCGCAATTTTTTCTAGGCCTGCCCTGAGATCTTCCATCGCCTCAGGCTGCACGACAACGGCCGTGAACACGTAGAAGGTATTGGACGTGGTGACGTCAATATTCGGAGCTTGATATGACTCGTCAAGGTAGGCAACGGGTCCGGATATCCGCCGGTATGCCTCTGCGACGATGTCGCCCTTCGCTTTGTCTGCTTGTCCGAATCCCACTGATCAATCCTAGAGTTCCCCTCCGACCGAACTTGGCAGCGGCTTACAGACGATCCCCTCCGCGAATCAAAAGCGGATTCGATGGCGCGGCTGCAAGGTTCGACTCGGTGTTCACTGCAGCAATCGAATCCGAGCAGCGACCATACCTGCGTTTAGTCGAATACTATTATTTCACTGCATATTTCGGTAAAGGGTGCTCCTTGCTACGCCCAAGACTTCTGCGATTTCGCTCATAGGGACGCCGTCTCCGCGCATCTTGTTCGCCTGACGCTTCTTTGCGGCTGTCAGCGACGAGGGTCGGCCACCGATACGGCCTCGATCGCGGGCTGCGGAGAGTCCTGCTGTCATTTTCAGAAGCCGCCTGCACGAATATCGGAAGTCGACTGCGCTATCCCCTATGAAGCATCGAGCGAGCCAACTGCGGCCGGTCGCGCCATGACTCCCGTAAATCCCAGGGTCCTGGATCAGATGTAGCGGCAGACCTGGTCGGCAGAGCAAATGCTCGGCTCTGCTTTGCTCGCGTTCTCGTGGAGTTGGGAGATGGTCTCCCTGAGAACGAGAAGCTCGGCGATCTGGGCGTCGAGCTCGTCGAGCCGCTCGCCCAGCAGGCTCTGCACGTGTGAACACGGCGTTTGCCCGCGTTCGCGGATCTCCAGGATCTGCCGGATTTGGGCGAGGGTCAGCCCGGCGGCCTGGCCCCGGTGGATGAACCCGACCTGGCCCACCGCGTCGTCGGTGTAGTCCCGGTAGCCCGAGGCCAGTCGCTCGGCGGGGGTGAGGAGCCCGGACTCCTCGTAGAACCGCAAGGTCTTCGTCGTGGTGCCGGTCGCCTCCGCGAGTTGCCCGATTCTCATGTGCACCCAAGCCCCCTCCGTGATCGCCAGACTTGACATTCCATCGTACTGGAAGGTTCATAATGGCGGACAGGAATCCCTGAGCCACGACGAAGAGGTGTCTGAATGAGCAGCGAGCAGTTCGATCTGGCGATCATCGGCTCCGGGGGCGGGGCCTTCGCGGCCGCGCTCCGGGCCACAGGACTGGGCAAGCGCGTCGTGATGGTGGAGCGCAGCACCGTGGGCGGGACATGCGTGAACACCGGATGCGTTCCGTCGAAGGCGCTTTTGGCTGCCGCGGAGGCCCGCCACGTGGCGTTGGACTCGACCCGCTTTCCCGGGGTTGTGGCCTCGGCGGGCCCGGTGGACATGCCGGCCTTGATTGAAGGTAAGGCCACGCTAGTGGAAAGCATGCGCACGGAAAAGTACGTCGATCTGGCCGCTAACTACGGGTGGACCATGATCGACGGCGAGGCGTCGTTCACCGGAACCCCGGATGCGCCGCTGCTCCAGGTCATCTCGCCCGGCGGCGCGGTACGGACGATCGAGGCCGAGCACTACCTCGTGGCCACCGGCTCAGCCCCCCACGTGCCGCCCATTCCCGGACTGGACAAGGCGGGCTACCTGACCTCGACGACGGCGATGGAACTGGACGAAGTGCCCGAGACATTGCTGGTCCTGGGCGGGGGCTATGTTGCCCTGGAAATGGCGCAGCTTTTCTCCCGGCTGGGCTCCCGGGTGACGATGCTGGTCCGTTCCCGGCTGGCCTCGCAGGAGGAGCCAGAGGCATCCAAGGCGCTGGCCGGGGTATTCGCCGACGAGGGGATCAGGGTGGTCCGGCGGGCCACGGCCGACTCCGTGGCCTCGGACCCGGACGGGGTCTCGGTGACGGCAAGCGTGGCCGGCGGAAAGGAAACGTTCCGGGCCGACCGGCTGCTGGTTGCCGTGGGCCGTCGGCCCGTGACCGAGGGACTGGACCTTGACTCGGTCGGGGTGAAGACCGGTGCCACGGGCGAGATAGTGGTCGACTCCGGCTTGGCCACGTCCAATCCGCGCATCTGGGCCGCCGGGGACGTGACCGGCCACCGCGAGTTCGTGTACGTCGCTGCGGCCCACGGCGCGATGGCCGTGGATAATGCATTCATCGACGCAGGGGCAGAGGTCGACTACCGGCACCTACCGAGGGTTACCTTCACCAGTCCCGCCCTCGGTTCGGTCGGGATGACGGAGAAGGAAGCCGTCGCTGCCGGGATCCGTTGTGATTGCCGGGTCCTGCCCCTGGAGTATGTCCCGCGGGCCCTCGTCAACCGCGACACCCGCGGTTTCATCAAGGTGGTCGCCGAGCTCGGTACCGGACGGATCCTGGGCATCTCCGCGGTGGCCAGGGATGCCGGGGAGATCGCAGCCGCCGGCGTCTACATCCTCGAGGCGGGGATGACCACCGCGCAGGTCGCCGCCGCGTGGAGCCCCTATCTCACGATGGCCGAGGGCATCCGGATCGCCTGCAAGGCGTTCACCACCGATGTCGCCAAGCTCTCCTGCTGCGCTTGAGCTCGTGGCCCTGCTGCTGAAACCAAGGAGTTAGATGACCGCCATCGACGAGAAAACCCTCGCGTATCTGCTGTCCCTCTCCAGGTCGGGGCTCGAGCCGAGCCTGTTTGTGCCGCTCCTGCGGCTGCTGGCCGAGGGGGAGCCCGTCACCGTCGCCGAGCTGGCCACCGCCAGCGGACAGCCCGAGGACGCGGTCCGGCGGGGACTGTCCGCCGTCCCCGACACCGAGTATGACGATGACGGCCGCGTCCTCGGCCTGGCCCTGACGCTGCGGCCCACGCCGCATCGCTTCACTGTGGCAGGGCGGCAGCTCTACACGTGGTGCGCGCTGGACACCCTCTTCTTCCCGTCGCTCATCGGGAAGGCCGCGACGATCGAGTCGACCTCCCCGGGCGGCGGGACCGTTGTCCGGGTGACGACGGGTGCAGACGGCACGATCACGTCCGTGCAGCCCGACACCGCAGTTCTATCCCTCTTGATCCCCGAGGACGAGGGGCCGGTGCGGTCCTCGTTCTGCAACCAGGTGCACTACTTCGCCTCCCACGAGGAGGCCCGGCCGTGGTTGGACACGCACCCCGACGGCGAAGTCCTGGACATCGAGGCTGCGCATCGGGTCGGCGCCGCCATCGCGGCCTCGATGCTGGCGTAGACCGCCACCGCTGATCCGTACTCGGCCCAGCCGGGACACAGCACCCAGATCCTGATGATATCGCGGGGGTCTCGCCGGATGAGGAACCGGTCGAGACTCCCGCGCCGGCTGATCCAGGGCTTGAGCGCGTTGGCGAAATAGTGGACATGGTCGATGACGAAGCCCGGTGCGGGTCAGCGTGCACCGCACGACGGGGAGAAAGTCCACTAAGAACGCTGTCGGGTTGGCCGTCGTCGCGGGCAGTCCGGTCGCCGCGACGGCGTCGGCCCAGCGGCCTGCCGGGGTCTGACCCAAAGTGGAGTGGATCGTGCCGTGGTAGTTCGCCACAGCCAGGGCCAGCCATCGCTCCAGCTCCTGAAGGGTCAATGCCGCCAGCTTCTCGGAGTCGTACTGGCCGCGCTCGACCGGACTCGAGAACGTCGTCCCAGGTAGTTCGTGAATCGTGCGCATCGCCGTGCCGATGACGCGTTCGACGATCCCGCCGTAGTGCGGGCGGCCAGGAGGCCGATACCCCAGCTCGATACCGTGCTGCTCACAGCCGCGTGTGAGGGCCTCGCTCTTGAACTCCCGCGCGTTGTCGACATAGAGCGACCGGGGTTTTCCGCTCATCGGCCACGCCGCTTCCACACCGATCCTCTATCACCGAATCGCAAGAATGCGTTCTGCAATGCCTTCGTTCAAGGGGTCGAGGAGAGAATCCTGAACACGGAAGCGAATTAACACAACCAAGGCGAGGAGTTCACTCACGATAACGGCCGTCATCACCCACGCCGATTTTATCGCGAACAAGCTCGACGGCCATTTCGGTGCGCCCGTATCTTTCGCGGTGCGGATGAACCCCTCGCCTGCATCATCCGGTGGATGATCCCTTGGCAGACTTCACCCTCCGATTCGGATATCTATGTCCTGTCGACAAGGCTCGGTGTCCAGCGAGTGCAGAGCGTTGATCGTTGACATAGCCGTCCCGACATACCGGGCTACGGATTGGGAGGACGGGTTGTACGATCGCCTCGTCGGGGCGGCCCTGAGCCGGGTACTCGTTTAGTTTTTCCCTTGCACAGCAGTTGATTCCGATAATGAGCATCACGTGCCGCTTGAAGTGCTCAGCCCACGACACCGTTTGTGGGGCACCTCGTCCACGCGGCCGGTCTGCACCGCGTTTCCTCACAACCACTCCGCCACTCAGTCGCTGTAGCACTCTCCCACCGCTGATGTCTCAGCCGCCGGCCGCGTGGTAACTATCACCAACGGCCAACGGTTCTGTGCCATCGCCACGCAACCTGCCTACGAGTGGCAGAGCGGGAAACACGTCGCCCCGGACGCGCGCCGTCGAGCAACCTGGCTCTATAACAAGGAGCGCAGTCCGCGTGCTCGGTAGCCCATTCAGTGCGCCACAACCAGATTGGCGAACGCTGGTCGCTACCGTCTCCCGCGCTTTGGACGGACTGCCGTTGGCGTGAGCGTGGCAGCAGCGACGACCGCCCCAATGAGCGCGATGACGGCGGCGATACCGAACCCGAAACTCCAGCCCGCCACCGTGGCCGCGATGGGGGCTTCCGGGGCACAGCATATTCCATGCTTGCGTAAACTTTGAAACATCAAGACTCATAAGCGTCGGAGCCCGCACGTCGACCTCCGACAGGGCAGACCGCACGAAGAATATCGCGCGCCCTCGCCCGCATTCAAAAACATGATCCGACCGCAATTACGTTCTACGCAAATGAGTTTCGATAAACCGGGGTCGATATACTGCAACACCGCCTAGGAGATCGTTATCAGAAATCAGATGGAAGAGTCCTTACGAATTCACGAGTCGTCTGATCGCTTCGGCGACCTCCCTGATCTTGGTGTCGGATTCGGTGCCACCTGTTGCGACGGCATCGATGACACAATGACCGAGATGGTCTTCGAGCAATCCCAGAGCCACCGCATGCAGCGCTTTTGTCATCGCCGATATTTGGGTAAGGATGTCAATGCAGCACCTTTCTTCTTCGACCATTCGCTGCAGCCCTCGCGACTGGCCCTCGATGCGTTTGAGGCGCTTGATGTACGAGTCTTTTGCATTGATGTATCCGTGGGTCGCATAGTCGCGACGGTCTGGATCAACCGGATTGGTTGTGCCCACAAGATTCCCCTAGTGCTCGTCCCCGCAAATGGGTCAGAGGCAAAATCGCGTCGCCTCCGCAGTGGGCGGCAATCGATTTGGGCCTGTCCCTGGCTACGGTGTAATGCAGCAAACGGCACACACACGAAGGCACGTCGAGCAACCGCCCCTGGAAGGGCGCTTCGACAACTGCATGATCCTTCCGGATAAGTGACACACAAGAAGCGTTCTCAGTCTTTTCTGCCAGCCGAGCTAGGCAGTGCGGCTGCACCCGTCCTGTGTTCAATTCTTCCTGCCAGCGCCGGTTCCGCCGGCTCACCATGATGCTCGGTAATCCTGTCGACTGCTCCCGGGACAGGGTCAATTGTACCCCCCGGCCGTATCAGAGCAAGGGGTTCGACGGTGAGCATTCCCAGGGCAGTAGAGCACTACTGGGGGGTGAAAGCAGTCAGCCGACGTTCTCATCTACTATTCGTCTTAGTAGATGCGGTACCGGTCACCCGGAAGTGTTGCCGCCCCTTCGAGTACAGAACGAGACACCCAGATGCCCAATAATCGTCGTGCGCGAACGTCCCGAATTATGGGGATCGTCGGCGCCGCTCTCGTCGCCACCTCTCTCTCGGCTTGTTCAACGCAGGTAAGCGACGACAAGGCCGGCCAGTCAATCGCCCCGTCCATACCAGGCGTGGAACTCGCACCCGAACTTGATCATCTGCACGGGTTGCATATCAAGGCCGACGGCACCATCTTGGCAGGTACGCATCGCGGACTGTTCGCTATCGGAGATTCGGGCGACACAGTGCGAGTGGGTGATTCCGACGACGATTTGATGGGGTTGGCGGGTGTGACAGGCAGTGACACGCTCTTTTCCTCAGGGCACCCGGGACCGTCCACCAGTACCGCAGCCAACCCACTTGGCCTACGCGCCAGCAACGACGGCGGCCGAACCTGGATGGATAGCTCGCTCGCGGGACAAGTCGACTTTCATTCTCTGGCTACAGATGGCAAGACACTCGTCGGCTTCGACGGGGCCAGTGGTGTCACGGTGTCGAAGGATCAGGGAAGGTCGTGGGAATCCGGCGCTGCCCTGGGTGTGGCATCCCTCGCTCTCACCGACAGTGGGACATGGGCTGTCACCTCGTCAGGGCTGCAGTACAGCAGCGACGACGGGCGCACCTTCACAGAGGTCGCTGGAGCGCCGTCCATGGTGCTGATCGCGGGCTCCTCGGATGCACTGTGGGGAGTTGATCAAGATGGATTCGCCTGGCGGAGCAGGGAGGGAAAAGGCTGGGAGAAGCGCGCTAAGGTCGGAGCAGTCGAAGCGTTGACTGCGGCGAGTTACGACAGCGCGTACGCGGCGACTTCCCAGTCTCTGTATGCCTTGAGCTGACCTGAACATGTCGTTGTTCGTTCGAATGTTCCAGAGCATCATACTTGTGCTCGTTGCGGGAGTCCTTGTGGTTCTGGGAGCTGGCATCGCCGGCGCTCACCCCACGCTGCTCGTTACCGAACCTGGCTCGGAGACTGCCGTTTCCGAGCCTCCGCAGTCCATCACCCTGATCTTCAACGAACGAGTCACCCCCGGGGCCGATGCAATCAAAGTCCTGGACGGCGCCGGTCGTGAGAGCCCGATGGATGCAGCAGAGTCGTCCAAAGGTGGCCGTGCAATCACTTCCCGGCTCTCGGATGCTCCGTCGCCGGGCACCTATACCGTCCGGTGGCAAGTGATCGGCGCAGATGGTGACCTCGTCGAGGAAGACTTTCGGTTTGCCGTCGGCCTCGCTTTGACCGACAGTGGCGGTGGCGACGACAGCGCCTCGACCTCGTGGACGGAAACCGTGCTCCGGTGGCTGCTGTTCGTCGGGTTCGCCCTCGCGCTCGGGACAATTGTCGCGGAGAGATTGTCGTCTGTGCCGCACGCCGAGAACCCTTCGCTGAAGAAGTTGCGCACCTGGTTTCCGGGTGGCATCTGC
The DNA here is from genome assembly GCF_019266085.1 of Rhodococcus sp. FH8. Taxonomy (NCBI): domain Bacteria; kingdom Bacillati; phylum Actinomycetota; class Actinomycetes; order Mycobacteriales; family Nocardiaceae; genus Rhodococcus; species Rhodococcus sp. FH8. The sequence continues at coordinate 68,712 of NZ_LPNQ01000068.1, forward strand.
ATTGCTTTGGTGGGTGTTGCAGGCCTCATGGTTTCGCTCGCCGCTTCGTCCAGCGTTGCTGCGCTATGGCAAGAACGTGCGGGCATCATCTTGCTCGTAGAGACGTGTGGGCTCGTGTTGGCCTTGGCGCTGAAAGCTGTGGGGAGTACCAGACTTGCGAGTGCGGCCCTTCTGCTGGTCATTGCGGCCGAAGGGCTGCGCTCGCACGCAAACGTCGTCGCTCCCGGATGGGGCGCGTTTCTCACCGCCGTTCATCTCGCGGCAGCGGCAATCTGGGTCGGTGCTTTGCTCCACACGGTTCGCACTGCATTCGCGTGGCGGGGTCAGCATGCCCCGGTTCGGTGGGTCGTGGCCGGTTACACACGACTTGCGCTGTGGACCTTCATCGTCGTCGTGACCACTGGTACGATCTCGGCATTGTTGCTGATCCCCGTTGCCGCAATGTTTTCCACCCCGTACGGGCAACTTCTGACGGTCAAACTACTCTTCGTCATCGCCGCCTCGGGTGTGGCGATATCTGCACGGCGGACGATGCGCAGAACTGAACAAGTGGGCAAACTGCGCAATCAGATTCGTATCGAGAGCATCCTCCTGATCTCCGTGCTCGCCATCAGTGCTGCATTAGTCTCGACGGCGCCTGCCAATTCACCCGCCCAGCCGGGACCACCTGCAGCCATCGGTCCGGTTCTGCCGCTGGGAACATTGGCCGGACAGATTGGGGTGAGCGTCGCCGCCAGCGAAGGGCAGCTGGTGGTTCGACTGTCGACTCCGCGCCGCGTCGACTACTACGCTCAGGAACCGGACCAGGAATACACCTTGATCGGCGCACTGCGGGCGGGCGGGGTGAACACTTCACTTTCCTTGCGCGGGTGCGGATCCGGATGCTTCGTGGCGCAAACTGATTGGCCGCTGGGTGAAAATGTGCTCACGCTTGAGGCTGCGGCGACAGGGTGGCGTGGCGGGACGGTCAGCATGTTAATTCCATGGCCTGTTCAGTCCGGGGACACTGATCTCGCTCGAGCCGTAGATATCACTCGTGCTCAGAAGAATCTGACCTTTTACGAATCGGTGACCAGTGATGCCGCAAACGTCGGCCCCGAACCTCACCAACTAAGTCTGTCCAGCGAGTTCTTTCTCGCCCAGGAGCCGTATGCGGACGGTACTGCGCCCGTCGTGGTGCGCTTACCCAGTGCCGGACGGCAACTCCGTCTGGCTGTGGGCTATCCGGCTGCGGGCATGAACGTGCTGCTCGACCTTGACCAAACTGGACGAATAATTTCCGAAACACTAAGCGATGCAAAACATCTCATCACCCGCACCTTCGTCTACCCCGAGGTGAACTGATGGGGGAGAACTGATGAGATATTCACGTCCAGTGAACTGTCACCGTGCAATAGGAACGGAAGCTGCGATGATCTCCCCTTACGCGTTCATTCACCCCTGCCAGTTCTGTCGCACCCGCGCACTGGCCGCGCCCAGGCCTTCGAAATCCCTACGGCATACGCTGATTGACGAACCGGTAGCGGTGGCTCTGGCCTGCAGTCTGTTCAAGCACTCATCGCCTGCTGTCGCTTGTCTTGATCACCGCAACCTTCTGATTGCAGGTTCCACCATCACCTCGCTGGTCCTGCCTGTCGCGGCGCACGACACCTCGCTGATCACCGCGACAGTCGTCACCGAGCGCGAGGACGAGGATCATACCGGCGCGCGTGAGTGGAGGGTTGCACGTTCCCCTGTTGCTGCAGACGTGCATCGTGTTCGGGCCCACCGTGCACGACACCTTGCCCCTACACAACCAACTGTCGGCGCTGCGGATACGACAGACGCTCATAGTGGAACTACTGACCATCCGGGTCGACGGCCCCTCCCCAGAAGAATTTTTTGCACAACCACACATTCCAGGAGAAAAATATGATGCTTACACGTGCTGTTTCCACACGTATAGCAGTCTCAGCGGGGTCTGCCGTCGGTCTGATGCTGATCGCCGGCTGCGGCGGCCATGACATGAGCCAAATGTCGAGCAACGACAGCGGAAACATGTCCAACTCCTCCGCGGCCTCGCAGCCCAACGGCGCCAACAGCGCGGATATGCAGTTCGTCGCGATGATGTATCCACATCACGCACAGGCCGTCGAGATTGCAAAGATGGTTGACAGTCGCACCACCAATCCTCGAATACTCGAACTCGCCGCTTCGATCCAAACCGCTCGCGGGCCCGAAATGGATCAGATTGCAGCGCTCATCGAACAATGGGGTCAACCTACGTCCGACGCCACCTCCCCTGTGGACTCCATGGATGGAATGGACCACGGCGGGGTTGATTCAGGAATGATGTCCCAGCAGCAGATCGCTCAATTGGAGGGGTTGCGCGATGGGGACTTCGACACCGCGTGGCTGAAGATGATGATTGAACATCACTCCGGCGCGATCGCGACGGCCCAATCGGAACTATCCGATGGCGACAACGCCGACGCCAAGCAATTGGCTACCGATATCATCGCCGCACAGCAGTCCGAGATCACCGCGATGCAAGCACTTTTGCAACAGAACTGATCCGAAATTGTCGAGTGGCTAGGCCTGTCCATCGAAGCCTCTCTTCTCGTTGTCCGCTCTGATCTTCCATCTGATTACTTGCGTCCCTTGCGAATCACTGTCTTCGTCGGCGCTCCCCACCCACTGACGTGAAGGAACAATTATGACCTCAACACGGCATACAGGGTTACTCGTCCTTGTCCTTGTGGTCGCAACGCTGACAGGATGCACCTCCACAGCACCGCAGTCCGCACCGAGTGACACGGGTGCGCCCGCCGAGAACGACTCTCCTGTCTCCGCGCTGGTGATGACTCCTTCCGGGGGGACAGATACCGTCAACCCCCTTGATCCGGTCACGGTGGAATCTGTTGGCGGGAGGCTCGACTCGGTAGTGCTCACCGAAGTGGGCGGGGCTGTGGTCGATGGCATCTTCACCCCTGACCGGCAGGTGTGGAAACCCGGCGCTTCCTTGGACTACGGGAAGACCTACACGATGACAGCGTCAGCCACCCAAAACGAAGGCTCACGTCTCGATCAGTCCAGCACCTTCTCCACAGTCAAGCCGCGGAACCTGACCAAACCATCCTTCGTGACGGCCGGGGGTAACCTCCTCACAGATGGTGGCACTTTCGGGGTAGGGATCGTTATTGTCACGCATTTCGACGAGCCGATCCTCGATCGTGCAGCGGCGGAGAAGAGCCTGACTGTGCAAACGTCGGTGCCGCTCGAAGGCTCGTGGTACTGGGTGGATGACCAGAATGTTCACTGGCGACCTCGTGCGTACTATCCCCCCGGCACCGAGGTCACGGTCCGGGCTGCGGTCTTCGGCGTCCCGCTCGGTGGCGGACTGTTCGGACAGGAAGACGCCACGACTGCATTCACCATCGGCGACTCGCATATCGCCGTCGCCGACGATACGACCAAGCAAGTCACGGTCACGAGCAACGGCAAAACTGTGCGCACTATGCCGACATCGATGGGCATGGGAGGAACCGAGCTCGTCAACGGCCAAACGATCTCCTTCTGGACCCAACCAGGCATTTACACCGTCCTCGATCAGGCCAACCCCGTGATCATGGACTCGTCGACCTACGGACTTCCCGTCAATTCCCGGCTGGGGTACAAGGAAAAAATCAACTACGCCACCCGAATAAGCACCGACGGAATTTACCTTCACGAACTCGAAGACACAGTCTGGGCGCAAGGCAATACCAATGTTTCACACGGCTGCTTGAACCTCAGTCGCGCCAATGCTCAATGGTTCTATGATTTTTCGCTTCCCGGAGATGTCGTGGAGATACGCAATACCGGCGGCGCCCCTCTCGAATTGTGGCGGAACGGCGACTGGAGTGTGCCGTGGGACCGATGGTCGGAAGGCAGCGCGCTGTAAGACCTGTCGCCCTGCCGGCAAACGATGCTGAATCGCAAACAGAAGCTCCGCGCGAGACGTTCTCCCGTAGTCGACGCGAAAGTGCTGGATAAACCTTTGACACTGTCAGAGCTGACAGGGGTTCGGCAGATCGTCGCTGGAGGAGGTCGCCAGACACCGCCGCCGTATCGGGGCGGCGACGGGAAGCAGAACAGATAGTATTTCTACAGGGCTTCGGTTCGCCGTCTCGGCAACCTCCAGCGTGCAGAGTCGACACGACACCCTCATCGAGCGGTCCCACATCACTGTGACCGACGAATCACCGACAGCGCTGGTTGGGCCCGTACGAAAGCGACGGAGGTTGCAGGTTGGGCACTCACACGGTGCGGTGACGAATGCAGCTCTACGAGGAGGAAAAATGCAAGGTCTGGGAGAGCTCGAGGCGCTGGTGATGGATGTGCTGTGGCGCTCCACCGAACCGGTCCGTGTTCGCGACGTCATCGACGGCCTCGATGACGACCGTGAACCGGCGTACACGACGGTGATGACCGTCATGGACAATCTTCATCGCAAAGGTTGGGTGCATCGTCAGCGAAACGGGCGCGCGTACTGGTACGAAGCCACGCGAAGCCGCGAGGAAGCGGCAGCTGACGGGTTGCGCGCACTTCTCGAATCCACCGGAGACCCGACCGGGGTCCTGTTGCATTTTGTTCGCGGGACATCCGACGTCGAATCGAAGATCCTGGCGCGTGGATTGCGTGAACGAGGCAAGAAGTGACAGCCGTCCTCGCGTGGGCGGTCGGTGGCCTTCTCGTTGCCGCACTCTCCCCGCTGTTCCTCGGATCGATGATGCGTCGCGGCGTTGATCCGCATGTCGTCCTCGTCTTGTGGGGCGCTCTGGCACTCGGAACTGTAGTGAGTATCAGTGTCCCGGTGATCTTGAGCCTTTTACCCAGTCACGGTGGTGTCTCGTCGCTGATCGAATTCGCCCACAGCTGTTGGCTCGCCCTTCACGACGACGCGCCGGCCAGGCTCGAGACGGCGGTGGGTGTACTCGGTGGGTCAGCCCTGGTCATCGGGGCGGTGCGAGGCACCGTCCATCTGTTCAGCTTCTCCCGTACCCGCCGCGAGCTACACCAGCAGCACCTCGGGTTGCTGCGCATTCTGGGGGGTGCACGGTCCTCGTCACTGCTCTGGCTCCCGGTTTCTGTGCCCTTCGCCTACAGCATCGCTGGGCGCCCTGCGCTTGTCGTTGCCAGCGATGGATTGAGAGATCAACTCGACACCGAGGCTCTGGCTGCAGTGCTCGCGCATGAACGGGCACACATCACGGGCCGTCACCATCTGCTCGTCAGTGCAGCGCAAACGCTCGCCTACGCGTTCCCGTGGCTTCCGATCATGCGATCTTCGCCCCCATTGGTCCGTGCGTTGGTGGAAATCGAAGCCGACTCCCGAGCCGTTCGTCAGCATGGGCGCGAATCCGTGCACCGAGCACTCTGCAGTATGACACCTCACGATGTGCCCGTGGCGGCTCTGGGAATAGCGCAGGATTGCCTGGCGTTGCGACTTGATCGTCTGTCCTCCCATCGCACCCACCACCCGGCGCCCATTCGTTACCTCCGCACCCTTGCTGCCTGCGGAACGGCGATCGTCCTACCTGCGGCGCCTCTTCTGGCGCTACTGGGTGCGATGGCGATGGCTTCATGCGCAACAGGTGCATAAAAGCCACAGTGCGAAACGCGCATCGACACAGAGTCCGGTTCGCAGCGCTCATGCCCGAGGTCGGTTCAACCCCCTCCTCGAACTGAACCGGCCTCACGCACCGAACGCGGCGCCAATCGAATTGGCCAGATCCCGCGCGAAACTTGATTCGAGACCATCCCAATTTCCGCGAGACTCACCTTCTGCGCACGTGGCAGCAGCCAAAAAGCGCACAAGTCTACTACTGGGTCCCGATCACACCGCGCCCAGCAGAATCGTCGCGACGATGACAATTCCGCATGCCGTGCTGGTCAGAAGCCGCCCGCGCCGCGTATGAGGATCCGCACGATAGGGGAACAACAATTGACGGACCCACGTGTAGATTGCCACGGCGACAACGAATACTGCTCCGTCATAGGGCGTTTCGGTGCCGTAGAGGACGAAACCCAGTGTCGCGAGACCGATGATCAAACCTGCGAAGGCTTCGATCAGTTGCACGGGGATTCGGCGCACCGCGAGAGTCCGGTCCGAGGCCCACATTCCCCATCTCGACACGGTAGGTCGACCCGAACAGCATCCAGTCAAGAAGCAGCCCGGGCGCCCAATCGCAATACCGAGAAACAACCCTGGTGTTGTCATGTCTAGTAGCAAACCGACACCCAGACCGAAAGCTGCTCCGCCGAGCACCAATACCCCGAGCGAGACCACCAAAAATCCTTGAATGCATGCGCCGGCAGTGACAAATTTTCGGAGGCTCTGGCGGTGAAGTGCCAAGTACCAGAGCTTCGCACCCACGTAACCGAGAAGGCAGCCAAGGATCGAAATGAGAACTGCCGCAGTGGCGTTTTCGTTCATGCGGGTCAAGAGCAGTGCCTGCATGACGATGGCGAACACTGCACCCAAACCGACTAGGAGCGGCCACGTCCAGAGTCTCACGCCGGGCCCGTGCACCAATGGCGCTGCGGTAGTCCGGGCCGTCGCAGTCTGCGGAGCTGCGATGTCGAACTGTCCGGCGGTATCGTCCGGAGTTTCGATGCGCTCTGCACTGACAGTCCAACTACCAGAGGCGATTCCGCGGATTCTCGCAGTTACCGCGAAGCGACCCCCCGCTGGAACACCGTTGACGTGGGTGACTCTCTCAAAATGTTCCGGTTCACTGCCCGGGCTGTTGCGGGCTCCCCTGAACAGAATCGACAGATCGGAAGTAACCTCGGGCGGTTCTCCCCAGTACGTTGCTGCGAGCCCCTGCGGTTCTATCTGCGTGAACGCTTCCGCGCACCCACCGCCGGGCGCAGCGAGCTCCATTGCAGCGGTCGCCTCGTCATTGCCCAATGGCTGGGCAACGCGTTCAGTGCCCGATGGCTTGGCGGGCATCGTCTTTTCTACGATGGCCGGCGCTGCTTGAGCCAAGGCAGGGGCTGGTGTCGGCGCTGCTTTACTCAGATACGCCGCTGCGGCCGCTGCGGCCAGTTCTTCCACGGCACTACCGCCCGGACTGTGCCTAGCACGGGGTGTTGTGCCGACATCGTCGTGCGGTCGTGAAGTGGGGTTCAGGTTCGGTGACGTGGCGCGTCGGGCTCGACTCTGTGTCGTAGACCGCTGTTTCGCGCGGGTTTTGGTTGATTTTTTGCTCACCGTCGCCCCAATCTCTCGGTTGGCGCGGATGCCCACCGAACTACTAAGGTCAATAGTAGCTGAACTACGAACCTGGATAGTAGGTAGAGGCCGAGCGTGAACGCGCGGGTGGGCACTGCGGCGCCAGACGAGGCGCTTCGAGGTCGAGCCGAGGAATATGGGAATTCCAGTGCCGCAACGATCTTGGACACACTCACGAAGAGCCCTGGAAAGGACATCGAACCTCAACCGGCAATCACGCGGGCGGTGTAGTAATTTGCGAGACTGGATAGGCTCCTTGCCCACCATGTTCGGAGACCGGGCACGGACTACTGGGTACGACTGCGGCAGACCCGGCGGCTGATGCGGGACTGGGCGTAGGGATCGCACTACGTTGCAGCAAGGGTGTGCAAAGTATCGAAGCGAACAATCACATCTAAGGGATCTGCAAAATGGAAGCTGACGCGATGCGCAACCACCGCCTGGTGGATTTGCCGACCAAAGGCGCGGTGTTCGAAACCTCTCGGCCGGTACGGACGGGAGATATCGACGTCTCCGGGGCGCTGCGACTCGATGGCGTTGCACGTTATCTGCAGGACATCGGTTTCGACGATCTCGATGCGAGCGGCGCAGCGGCCGCTCACCCGGTGTGGGTCGTGCGCCGCACTGTCATCGATGTCATTCGTCCGGTCCGCTGGCCGGCTCGTGTGCGCATGCACAGATGGTGCTCGGGGTTGTCGAGCAGGTGGTGCACGATGCGTGTCCGCATCGAATCCGACTGCGGCGGCTTGATCGAGACCGAAGGATTCTGGATAAATCTCAATCCGGTGAACGGGATGCCTTCCAGGATCGAAGAGAGTTTCATGGCCGGACTCGGTTCGACCACCAACGATCACCGATTGAAGTGGAAACCCTGGCACACCGCTCGTCCGGGGGATGGGGAGGAAACGACATTCGTCTTACGATCGAGCGATATCGATCCGTTCAACCACGTCAACAACGCCACATATTGGCAGCCTGTCGAAGACTTGATCAAGGATTGGGTCGGACCCCGAAATCTGCTCCCCTACCGGGCGATTCTCGAATATCGCGCCCCCATCACCGCGGGAAACGACGTGACCGTGCGGTATCACAGTTCAGGGGAGAGCCTGAGTAGTTGGTTCCTGGTCTCGGGTTCGGTGTGCGCGAGTGCCTACGTCACAGCGATCGAAGTGTAAGTCCCCGGGCCGGGTCACCTCTGCGCTCTGGTCTCGTGCATCCTCATTCATCGTTCACCTCACGAGTTCTTGACCAGGTGTGCCGGTAGCGGCGGGGTGAGTGGGTGTTCCCGGAGCGTTTCGATTACCTCGAATGTCGCGTCGAATGTCACGCATCGACAGTTCCCCGGCAGTCGATGTGCCGCTATTTCGGACGATGTACTGGCAACGCGATAACGAAGGTGGTGCCTTGCCCGGCTCCGTCACTCGCGGCGGTGATCTGTCCACCGTGTGCTTCGACGAGCGCTTTCGCGATGGACAGTCCGATCCCTGCCCCTCCGTGAGCACGATCGCGTGCTGCGTCGGCGCGATAGAAACGCTCGAACAGATAGGGGAGGTGCTCGGCGGCGACCCCATCGCCTTCGTCGGTGAGTGTGAGGATGAACCGATCCCCTTTCACCCGTCCCCGCACCCTCACTGTGCTCTGTGATCGACTGTGGCGCAGTGCGTTGTCGAGTAGATTGCTCAACACTTGCCCTATGCGCTCCGGGTCCAGCCACACCGACGGCAGATTTCCGGGGACGTCCACGCTCAGAAAGACTGCTTTCGTGTCGAATCGTTCTTCGTGCGCCGCTACCGCCGAGCTCACCAGTACCTCAGGTCTGGTCCATGTCGGTTCGATTGCAGCTCGATTCGTCTCGGCATCGGACAGCGCCGAGACGTCGCCGGAAAACCGAGCCAAACGTCGGGTCTGATCTCTGAGCATCGCAATGGTGTGATCATCGAGAGCTTCCACTCCGTCTTCGAGCGCTTCCATGAATGCTTCGAGAACAGCTACCGGCGTCCGGATCTCGTGCGCGAGATCAGCCAGCAACCGTCGACGCATCGACTCGGCAGACTCGAGTCGAACGGCCATTTCGTTGAAGGCCGTCGCAAGTGCGTCGAAGTCGTCACCGAGCTGCGGCGGCGGGACTCTGGCCGCGTAGTTTCCCGCCGAGACTGCCGTGGCGGCAGTTGACACCGCAGTCACCGACCGCTGCAGCCGACGACTGAGATACCAGGTCACAGCCAGCGCGCACAACGCAGCTGCGCCGATCGCCACGGACAACGAGACCGCAGTTGCCGAGCGATATGCCTGCTCGGCGTGCATTTGCTCCTCAGACATCGGAGGCACGCCCGCTCGGCGCAGATGCTCGCGGAACAAACTCGGACCGACAGTGACTGCAACGACCCATGAGGTGGCCGCTCCTGCCACCAAGACCAGCGTTTGGGCCATCAACAAACGCACGCCGACACCGAGTCCTCGGCGGGTACGCCCCTGATGAGACGAAAGTTCTTCCAGGGTAGTCATTTTCCGGAACCCATTCGGTACCCGATGCCGCGCACGGTATTGACATACAAAGGCGCGGCGGGATCATCGCCGAGTTTGCGGCGCAGATGACCGATATGAACATCGACAAGATGTTCGTTCCCCGTCCACGCAGGACCCCACACTGCTTCGATCAGTTGCCGACGGCTGAACGCCATCCCCGGCCGAGCGGCCAATGCCGCCAACACGTCGAATTCCGTCCGAGTCAGCAGAACCGGTTTCTCGGCGACCGAGACCTCTCGCCCGGCAACGTCGATCCTGAGCACCCCGAACGTCATTGGCGGACTCTCCTCGTCTCGGGTTACCGCTCTCGCAGTTGTACCGTGCGCGACTCCGCTGCGGGGTCTGCGCATCATCGCGCGGATCCTCGCTACCAACTCTCGGGGGCTGAACGGCTTGGTCATGTAATCATCGGCACCGACAGAAAGCCCGACGATGGTGTCCACTTCCTCACTGCGAGCAGTCAGCATCACCACGTATGCATCCGAAAATGTACGAAGTTCCCGGCATACCTCGATGCCGTCGATACCGGGCAGCCCGAGATCGAGGACCACCACATCAGGATCGACCTCACGTGCCAGGGCGAGAGCGTCGAAACCGTTGTAGGCCACACTCACCTCGAAAGACTCTCGTTCGAGATAACTCGAGATGATCGAGGCCAGTGGGCGTTCGTCGTCGACGACCAGTGCCCGAAAACCTGCGTAACCGTCGGTTGACCGTGTTGACGTACTGTCCATGCCACCATCGTGGACTGCTCAGCCGCCGCTGCGCACGTCATACACGGTATGCGGTCACCTCTTCAGCGAATCTTCATAGAACGCACACCGATCCCAGAGGGTTCGGCGAGCACTATCGGGGGGTGAGGAGAGTGAACGGACATGATGTGGTGGAGCGAGAATTCGGGTTATGGAATGGGTTGGGTCAGCTGGATTCTTATGGCGCTGGCGATGATCGCATTTTGGGGGTTGGTCATTGCGGCCCTACTTGCTTTGTTTCGTCCCAGACGCAGTGACCGCAGCGAACTCCGTGGTACGAATGCGCAGCATCTGTTGGATGAGCGCTACGCACGCGGCGAGATCGACGATGACGAGTATCGCTCCCGCAGTGAAGCTTTGGATCGATCCTCTCGTCGACACGAGAGTCGTTGACCTCTGCAGCACGCGCGCCCCGGGCTCGGTGGCGTATCACAGTTCCGCTTCTCCACAACGACTAGACAAGGACAATCACAATCATGGCTATTGCGCCGTTCACAGGATCGGCTTTCAGTCGACGTACGTTTCTCGCCGCCACGGCGGCGGGGGCGGGGGGACTGGCGTTGACCGCATGCACCACCAGTGGATCGTCCAACCCGAACCCCCCGCCGTTCGACAAAAATGCCATCGCGGCCGCTGAGGCAGCGCGCCCGCATACCGGTCGCACCGTGGACTACAAGCTCAATCCGCAGGGCGTCGATATCGATCTCGGCGGCATCACGGTGCGCACTCTGGCATACGGCGACAATGTTCCCGGTCCGTTGATTCGCGCGAATGTCGGTGACGAGTTGGCGATCACCGTCAACAACGGACTCGATCATCAGACATCGGTGCATTGGCACGGCATCGCACTTCGCAACGACATGGACGGCGCCATGCCGGCAAGCCCGAACATCGAATCGGGGCAGAACTTCACATACCGGTTCTCGGTACCTCATTCGGGAACGTATTGGGCTCACCCCCATGTCGGTCTCGACACCGACTACGGCCTCTATCTCCCCATCGTCGTCGACGACCCCCGCGAGCCCGCCGACTACGACGCCGAATGGATCGTGGTTCTCGACGACTGGACGGATGGAGTCGGCACGAGCCCGCAACAGATCCTCTCCGACCTTCAGTCCGGAAACGGCATGGGTTCGATGGGCGGATCCGGGATGGGCAACATGCCTGGGATGGGTGGAATGAACCACGGTTCGGCCGAAACCACCCCGCCCCCCATCTCGGGTGGCCCGAACTCGGCAGAATCCAGCGCTCTGCTCGGCGGGGACGCGGGTGACGTCAACTATCCCTACTATCTGATCAACGGGCGGATAGCTTCTGCACCGACTACTTTCTCGGCCGCTCCCGGTCAGCGTGTGCGTATTCGCATCATCAACGCGGGTGCGGATACCGCTTTTCGAGTCGCTCTTGCCGATCATGTGATGTCCGTGACCCATACGGACGGTTTTCCGGTCGTACCGACAGAAGTCGATGCGCTTCTGCTCGGCATGGGTGAGCGCTACGACGTGATCGTCACGGTCAAGGACGGTGTATTCCCGCTCGTCGCCGCTGCCGAGGGGAAGAACGCTCAGGCTCGGGCGCTGTTGCGTACGGGCTCGGGTGCTGCGCCCGACGCCTCGTTTCTCCCTCGGGAATTGGCAGGTCGAGTGGGCACGGTCGAGACGTTCACTGCAGCCGAAAGTGTCGTTCTGCCTCGGAGCGATGGCACCGGTGTCGATCTCGTGGCAGACCTCGGGGGAGACATGATGAGCTACCAATGGACGATCAATGGTCGGAACTACGACCAAACCGAGCCGCTGACCGTCAAAGAAGGGGACCGCGCCCGGCTCACGTTCACCAACATGACGATGATGTGGCATCCCATGCATCTGCACGGGCATACCTTCCAAGTGGTCAAAGGTGACGGCGGTGTCGGCCCTCGCAAGGACACAGTCATCGTTCGTCCGATGGAATCTGTCGCTGTCGATCTCATCGCTGACAATCCGGGCGACTGGATGCTCCACTGCCACAATGGATATCACCAGGAGGCGGGTATGATGACTCGCTTGGACTACATCGTTTGACAACGTGGAGACGTCCGAATACACGATCGCACCCGCACGGGAGGCGCGACCTGATTGGGCCGGCATCTCATTCGGACCTCTTCCTGCCCCGTTCGGCGAGGTGGGATTGTGGCCGCCCCGGCGTCGGGTCAGCGTCCCGGAATCCCCGGCCTCTGTCCCGCCGCTGGACTGGGATCGAAATCCCGCGAACGGCGCACCAGCCCCATAGCTCCGGCGCATTCCACGGTCGCTCGAAATTCGACGTTCTCTGCACAGGCGAATACACGAGAGGGGAATCCGGCCAAACGTCCGGGGGAAGTAGGTCGACGCGCAGCCTTGACTCACCCTCTCCTCACGCGAGTATAGTAAAAATAGGTACCCCCCAGGGGTACTCCATGGAAAGGGAATCATGAGGGGTCAGACCAACTCGCAGGCGAATCTACTCGACAAGACGCAACGCGGCTGTGGATGCAACTCGACGAAGAAACCACCCACCACATCCGCGCCCACCACTACGGAGGACATCATGTCTGCAACCAACAACACCTTCGCGGTCACCGGCCTCACCTGCGGGCATTGCGTCGGCGCCGTCACGGACGAGCTGCGCGCCCTCCCCGGAGTGAGCGAGGTGGATATCGATCTCGTCGCCGGAGGAGTCTCCACTGTGACCGTTACAGCTTCAGCGCCCCTGACCGAGGAACAAGTAACTGCCGCTCTCGACGAAGCCGGCAACTATCATCTCGCGAACATCTGACCAGGCGTCCACACCGCCAGCGTAGGCAGGTCAGGAGAGGTACATCTGATGAGCACCCTGGACAACACGACCGTCGCTGCCGAGTCCGCACACAGTGTCGAATTGGCCATCGGCGGCATGACCTGCGCCTCCTGCGCCGCGCGAATCGAAAAGAAGCTCAACAAGATCGACGGCGTCACCGCAACGGTGAACTATGCGACCGAAAAGGCAAAGGTCAACTTCACGGGTTCGGTAGCACCTGAAGACTTGATCTCCACCGTCGAGGCAACGGGATACACCGCCACCTTGCCGGCCCCCAAGGAGTCGTCCGGGGAGGTCGGCACTACCGACGGGGTGAACACTCGGACCCAGGACGAGACTTCGCAACTGCGGACCCGACTGCTCGTCTCGCTCGCATTGACTGTGCCGGTGGTCGCATTGTCGATGATCCCGCCATTGCAGTTCACGAACTGGCAGTGGCTGGCCTTGACGCTCGCATCCCCCGTCGTCGTCTGGGGCGCACTCCCCTTCCACCGCGCTGCAGTGACGAATGCTCGACACGGCGCGGCAACGATGGACACTCTGATCTCGGTGGGGGTGTCGGCGGCCTATCTGTGGTCGTTGTGGGCGTTGTTCTTCGGTCACGCCGGAATGGCCGGCATGAAGATGGAGTTCAGCTTGTTCCCACAGCAGGAGGGCGGAGCGGACCACATCTATCTGGAAGTAGCCGCTGCGGTCACCGTCTTCATACTCGCGGGGCGATATTTCGAAGCCCGCGCCAAGAAGCAGTCGGGTGCAGCCCTACGCGCACTGATGGACATGGGAGCCAAAGACGTAGCGGTGTTGAGGGAACACACCGAGATCCGAATTCCCACCGAACAATTGGTGGTCGGTGACATCTTCGTCGTCCGCCCCGGCGAAAAGATCGCGACCGACGGCATCGTCACCGACGGCGCATCTGCGGTGGACGCCTCCATGCTGACCGGCGAATCCGTGCCAGTGGAAGTGCGCCCTGGCGACGCCGTTGTCGGTGCCACCGTCAACGCTGGAGGGCGACTCCTCGTTCGAGCAACTCGTATCGGCGCCGACACTCAGCTCGCTCAGATGGCACGACTGGTCGAAGATGCACAGAACGGCAAGGCTCAGGTCCAACGTCTCGCCGACCGCATCTCCGGAATCTTCGTCCCGGTCGTCATCGTTCTCTCACTGATGACGTTGGGTGCGTGGCTTTTGACCGGTCACTCGATGGTGGCGGCATTCACCGCCGCCGTTGCCGTGCTGATCATCGCGTGCCCCTGCGCATTGGGGTTGGCCACACCGACGGCGCTGATGGTCGGAACGGGGCGCGGCGCCCAGTTGGGGATTCTCATCAAAGGCCCCCAGGTTCTCGAATCCACCCGTCAGGTCGACACCATCGTGCTCGACAAGACCGGGACCGTCACCACCGGGCGCATGAGTGTCGATTCGACAGTCGCCGCAGATGGCGAGAATATCGACGAATTACTTTTTGTCGCAGGAGCGTTGGAGGACGGCTCCGAACACCCGATCGCCCAGGCCATCACTCTCGCAGCTCGAGCTGACGGCCGGCCGTTGCCGAGAATCGAAGGTTTCTCCAACCACGACGGCCGAGGCGTCTCCGGTGTCGTCGACGGCCGAGCCGTTGCTATAGGTCGGCGAACCTGGTTGGAGCAGGACTGGTCTCTCGTCGCACCCGAGAATCTGGAGGTGGCCGCACACGCCGCGGAAGCCGACGGAAAATCCCCGGTGTGGGTTGCGTGGGACGGTTCGATCCGCGGAATCGTGGTCGTTTCGGACACTGTCAAGGACACCTCGAAAGAGGCCATCACTGCATTCCGAACCTTGGGACTACGTCCCATCCTGCTGACCGGCGACAATGCTCGCGCCGCCGGCGCCGTCGCAAAACAAGTGGGGATCGAAGCCGCCGATGTCATCGCCGAAGTCTTGCCCGCAGACAAAGTCAACGCCGTCAAAGACCTCCAGATCCGTGGGTACACAGTCGCTATGGTCGGTGACGGCGTCAACGACGCCGCTGCTCTGGCACAAGCAGACTTAGGTCTGGCCATGGGCACCGGCAGCGATGTCGCCATCGAAGCCTCCGATCTCACCCTTGTCCGAGGCGACCTGCGCTCCGCCGCAGATGCGATCCGTCTGTCGCGATCGACGTTGAAAACCATCAAAGGGAACCTTTTCTGGGCCTTCGCCTACAACGTGGCGGCGTTGCCTCTGGCGGCGCTGGGGTTGTTGAACCCGCTGATCGCCGGCGCTGCCATGGCTTTCAGCTCCATCTTCGTCGTCACGAACAGTTTGCGCCTACGACGATTCACCAGTCATGCCACAAGCTCCGATCACTGACTTGATCCCGAATTCGATTGCCCCGGTGATTGCCGTCTGCCCTGAACTCTTCGGACGCGAGGCGCGGGAGAGGTCCCACCGCACCCGCAACGAATCCAAAGGTTTCACTCCACGACGACCACCATCACGGACGAGGGCAGTCGTCGACTGCGTGGGACACCATGGTCCTTCATCGAATCTTCACCAAACATCTAACCAAGGCATATCCGCCACCGGCAGGCTCAAGTATTGAGACACACGTGGACCCCACAACATCACGCCCAGAGGTGCCGACGATCTGCCACAACACGGGAACATGCCACCGAGGTATCCGCATGGTCGCTGCCGCAAGAATGGCGGTCACAACGAGAGGGCGCAGAGATGAATCGAACCACCGTTCTCGAAGTACAAGGATTGCAGTGGGCGACATCGAAAGCCGCAGTCGAATCAACTCTTCTTCGCCGACGCGGAGTCGTCTCTGCCGAGGCCAACGTTCTCAACCAAACTGCCACGGTCACCTACGACCCGGCTGCAACCTCGATACCCGAACTGTCTCAATGGATCCGGGACTGCGGCTATCACTGCGCAGGGCGATCGGTGCCCGCCCACAGCTGCGACCCCCTCGCCGAACCGAACGACAGCACCCGCGCCGCGCCCTCTGAATACCACGTTCATTCAGACCACGTCGACACATCAACCGACGCACCGGTCGAACACCCCGGAGAATCTCCGCACGGCGAACACACGGCGCACGAACCACATGCTCAACACTCTGCACAGGACATGATGGGGCACGGAGGCGCCCACGCCGGAATGTCGATGGACGACATGGTCCGGGACATGCGAAATCGCTTTCTCGTCGCTCTCGTTCTGTCCATTCCGATCATGCTGTGGTCCCCGATGGGGCGCGACATGTTCGGATTCACAGTTCCAGCCCCGTTCGGACTCCGCGACGACGTATTCACCCTGATACTGAGCTTGCCAGTGGTGTTCTACTCGGCCTGGATCTTTTTCGACGGCGCTTATCGGGCTCTGAAGGCCCGCACCCTCGACATGATGGTCCTCGTTGCCGTCGCCGTCGGAGCAGGTTGGCTCTACAGCGTCGCCGTCACGTTCACCGGCGGCGGCGAGGTCTTTTACGAGGCCGCATCGGTGCTGACGGCTTTCGTCCTGCTCGGACATTGGTTCGAGATGCGAGCCAGAGGTGGAGCCAACGACGCGATTCGTACACTGCTCGAACTGACCCCGCCATTGGCGATCGTGTTGAGAGACGGCGAACCGGTCGAAGTTCCCACCGCCGACGTTGTCGTCGGAGACCTGTTACTGATCCGACCAGGCGGCAAAGTCCCGGTCGACGGAACGGTCGAGAGCGGAACTTCCGAAGTCGACGAGTCGATGGTGACTGGGGAAAGCCTTCCCGTGTCCAAAGAACCGGGATCCACAGTCATCGGTGCGTCCATCAACACGACGGGCACACTTCGCGTCCGAGCAACCAAAGTCGGTGCCGACACCGCCCTGTCCCAAATAGTGGCGTTGGTCCAGGAAGCGCAGAACTCGAAAGCGCCGGGGCAACGGTTCGCTGATCGGGCCGCGTTCTGGCTCGTCCTTGTTGCTTTGATCGGCGGCACCGGCACCTTCCTCGTCTGGTGGGCGGCGGGCGCAGGAGTGCAGACCGCGCTTCTGTTCGCGATCACCGTCGTTGTCATCACCTGCCCCGACGCACTCGGTTTGGCCACGCCCACCGCCATCATGGTCGGCACCGGACTCGGAGCTCAACGAGGAGTGTTGTTCAAAAATGCCACCGCGCTGGAAGCCTCGGCGCGCATCGAGACGGTAGTGATGGACAAGACCGGCACCCTCACCAAGGGTGAACCCGAAGTCACCGACGTCGTCGTCGACGGTATCGGCACCGATGAACTCCTTTCCCTCGTCGCGGCGGTCGAACGCGAGTCCGAACACCCCCTCGCCGGCGCGATCGTCCGCTACGCGACCGAACGCGGCGCCCCGGAGTTTCCCCTCACAAATTTCCGTAATGTGCCAGGTCATGGTGCGGCTGCGGAGGTAGACGGTCGTCGAGTGGCGGTAGGCAACCGCAAACTGATGATCGCCGAAAACGTCGACTTCGGCACATTGATGGGCACACGCGACGACCTCGCAGCCAGCGGGCGCACAGCAGTACTCGTCGCCGTGAACGGACAGGGCGTCGGGGTGATCGCACTCGCCGACGCTGTCCGAGAGACTTCCGCCGCCGCAGTGGCGGCGCTGCACGACTTGGGCGTCGAAGTCGTCATGCTCAGCGGCGACAACGAAGCCACCGCACAGCGCATCGCGGGCCAGCTCGGTATCGATACCGTCATCGCGGAAGTGCTCCCCGGCGACAAAGCCGCCAAGATCGTCGAGCTGCAAAATGCCGGCAAAAAGGTTGCGATGGTCGGGGACGGAGTCAACGATGCTCCCGCGCTCGCACAAGCGGACCTCGGTATCGCCATCGGCGCAGGTACCGACGTCGCAATCGAAACAGCGGACCTCGTGCTGATGCGGTCGGACCCACTCGACGTACCGGTCGCACTACAAATCGGGCGAGGCACCCTCCGCAAGATGCGACAGAACCTCGGATGGGCCGTCGGGTACAACGTCATCGCCCTCCCCATCGCCGCTGGAGTCTTCGAACCCTCCCTCGGACTCGTACTTCGTCCAGAGATCGCAGCGCTGTCGATGTCCGGGTCCAGCTTCATCGTCGCCGTCAACGCGCTACTGCTGAAGCGACTACGCCTCCCTTCTCCCCCGGATCAACACCGGCCTTCACCAAGCACTACCCCGAAGACGACCTCACAGAACGCCTCATGACCGGACAACCGATCTACCAACGAAAGGGTTTCCCCGATATGAAGAAGATCCTCGCAATCAGTGCGGCAGCAACTGCAGCACTATTCGTCCTCACCGCATGTAACAGTTCCAATTCCGATGGAACCACCTCCACACCGATGTCAATGAGTGCCGAGTCCAGTAGCTCGGCGGACGCGAGCACTCATAATCAGGCAGATGTGACATTTGCCGAGCAGATGATCCCTCACCACAGTCAAGCCGTCGAGATGAGCGACATGCTCCTCTCCAAAGACGGTATCGACCCCCGAGTGACAGCGTTGGCAGAACAGATCAAAGCGGCGCAAGGCCCAGAAATCGAGCAGCTGCAGGCCTGGTTGACCAGCTGGGGACAAAGTTCGTCCTCCTCGGGCATGAACATGCCGACCACCTCCCACAACATGGAAGGCATGACACCCTCCACCAGCATGAACATGCCCATGCCCATGCCCTCCGAAAGCATGGGAACGATGCCCGGCATGGAGGGGATGATGTCCGCCGAGGACATGACTGCACTGCAGAATGCGCAGGGGACAGATGCCGCGAAGCTGTTCCTCACACAGATGATCGACCATCACCGCGGAGCAGTCGCGATGGCGCAAACTGAAGTTGATTCCGGGCAGTATTCAGAAGCGATCTCCATGGCGCAGAACATCATCAGCACGCAAAACGAGGAAATCACCACTATGGAAGACATTCTCGCCACGCTGTGATCACAACTGCAGGCGGTCGTTACCGAGGTCTCACTCGGATGTGAGCGCACGCGGCTCGGTGTCTCTGCTCGGCGAGGATCCCGGCAGAGGCACCGAGCCTTCTCGGTGAGAGGCCAATACCCCCTGAGGGCCCCGAACAGCGTGGAAGCAACCTCATGTGTGGAGGGTTTGGTCATCACATCCGCCGATATCTCGAGATCAGCGTGCGCGGATCGCATTCGTCGTTCCTCAGGACGAGGAGGGAACGCGGGCACAAAGGGAACCGCCGCCTGGAGCCGAATCGATTCGTTTACATCCTGAAACAGGTTCAGGCGCAAACCGTGCCCATCGACTGGTGAGGGACTGATCGGGTACGCGAACGAGAACAGACGACGTGGAGGTCGCAATGCTAGACGTTCGGCGGGGGATGACCGACTCTGAGCTGATCGCGGAGGCGTACCGACTCGAAAGCCAGCCGGCACTGAGCAGGTGTGACCACATCAGATTGACACTGATACACGATGAACTCGAGTGTCGGCGCAGGACCTCGGGCAAAGATACTCCCTGACGCGCCGCCCACAACGGCTTCCGCCTTGTAAGGGCAGGAAGTGCGCATGATTGACAAGTTCGATCCACCACGTTCCCACACTCATGTCAGAATGGGTGCGCCACTCCCCCGGCTGCGCAGTTCGGGCAGGGTCGGTCACCGACGGTCTCAAATAGTCGTTGTGCCGCGGGTTTCACTCGAATATACCCAGCCTGAGCCACCGCGGGACGTATCGGCTCCGTGCAGGTGCGGGCTCCCCCCTGATCCGTATGCCCCGCGCCACTTTTCACCCGCTCGCCCTCAGTTGAGCCCCGCGTACGAATGGAGGCCGGAGACGACCATATTGATGATGAAGAGATTGAACAGCATTGCGACGAAACCGGCGATGTTGATCCAGGCGGCACGGGTATCGCGCCAACCAGAAGTGGCGCGCGCGTGCAGATAGGCGGCGTAGATCACCCAAGCGATGAAGGAGACCGTTTCTTTGGGGTCCCACCCCCAGAACCTACCCCAGGCCGCTTCCGCCCAGATGGCTCCCAGAACCACTCCTGCTCCGAAGAGCGGAAAGGCGAAGATCGTTGTCTTGTAAGCCAATCGATCCAACACGTGCGCCTCGGGTAGACGATGCAACCATCTGCCGAGCTTCGAGTCGACACCACGGTTGTCACATCGGACTCTGAGCAGAAACAACATGCTCGATACGCCCGAGATCAGGAACACCCCACTACCGATCGAGACGATCGAGACGTGGATCGGAAGCCAATACGATTGCAGGGCAGGAACGACGGGGGCGGCATTCGCGTACAGGACAGTTCCTGCCACGAACATGAGAACGAGGATCGGTACCAGAGCGAAGACCCACAGTGTTCGCAGATCAGGTCGCCGTAACAGAAGCAGTCCGGCGAGTACCGCCGCCGCGCACGTCAAGGTGACGAATTCGTACATGTTGCCCCAGGGCACTCGTTGCGTCGCTACCCCACGGAGGACGAGCGCACCGAGATGGAAGACGAATGCGACCACGACCAGAGACAACCCCATGTTGCCGAGCCGATCCGCCATCGGGCGGGGCGAAGATTCGACGATTCGCCCAGGGGCTCTTGCATCGGGTGCGGTCGGTACGGGACCAGCGTAGACACCCATCCTCGCAGTGGGTGTGAGCGACTGTGTGCGTACCGAGGCGAGTTGCGCGCAGAAGAGAATAAGGGCAAGTAGATATACGAGGAATGCCGTGCCGTAGCTGAGATCGCTGTATCGGGAAAGGGTTTCATTGATCGTCATGTCGCTCTTCTCTGCGGGCGGGTTCTTCGGGTTGCCAGATGCGTCTGTGCACGATGTCGAATTCTGCGCCCCATCCGGCGTGGTCCGTTCTCGCCAGTCCCCCGAGTTCGATCAGCGATACTTGACCCGGGTCTGATGTCGTCGAGGTGATCCGCACCCATATCCTGCGACGCTTTATCACCAGTGAAGTGATCAGGCCGGTAATCATGGTGATGGCGAAGACTAGTACCCAAATCTGTGCCGGGTCGTGGGAAACCTGAAGATTGGCGAATTCCTTTGCGCCGTCGAATGTCACGCGAGTGCCATCGGGCAAGATGGACGATTCTCCTGGCCGTAGATTGACGCGCGCTTGCTTGGTGAGGCGGCCCTGGTTGATCATCTCGGTGTTGAGGCTGAAGATCGACTGTGGAATGCCGGTATCGAGACCTGTGTCCCCTTTGTAGATGTCGATGGCGACCGCCGGGTCGCGCATGTCGGGAAAGGCAGACGTGAGGAGGTTGCCGTTGAATGCCGCTGTGGGTGCGAACAAACCCTCGACGGCGATCTGATTGGTGCGACGCTCCTCAACTGATCCGTATGTCCCGCCTGGGGGGTCGAATCGCAGCGCGCCGCTGCTGAGGAAAGTGGTGGCGTCGTCCGGGCGGAATTGCAGTGATTCCGTCCGTGTCTGGCCGTCGGGGAAAGTGACAGTGAATTGGGGCGCGTACCCGTGTCCTGTCAAGTACACGCGTTCGCCGCCAATTCTCAGTGGGGAGTTCACTTTCAGTTGATAGTTGTTCCATTGACCCTCGTCTGTCGCGCCCTCTTGGTATGAGATGTTGGAGGTGAACATCGAAGCTTGGCCATTGTCTAGATAGTCGGCGGCGAAGTCGTTGACCCTGATACAGAATGGTTCGAGACCGGTTCCGTCCGTCGCATTTCCGGTTTTGAACGAGTCGTAGACGGCGGGTGAGGTGTTGCAGAATCCGGGTCCTCCATCGGCGATGACGATGACGGAGCCCTCATATCCGAACAGCTTTCCGATCGCAATCGTAACCAGCAGTCCGAGGAGGGAGAAGTGAAAGAGAAGGTTGCCGGCTTCTCGGAGATAACCCTTTTCGGCCGAAAGCTCAGTTGTTCCGTCGTCTGTTGTTCGCACCGCGAGCCGCCATCGGGGCAATGCCGCACGGACGCGCTCGACTGCGGCTGTGGAATCAGCAGTCAGTTCCTGCGCGGCGTGGTGGTGCGGCAGGCGGGACAGATTGCGCGGGGCACGGACCGGCGTGCTGCGGAGGGCTCGGAGGTGCTCTGCCAGGCGCGGGATCAAGCAACCGATGAGTGAGACGAACAGCAGAACGTAGATGGCGGTGAACCAGGAGCTGGAAAAGACGTCGAACAGTTCGATCTTGTCCATCCACTGTCCGAGGGCGCCACGTGCTGCTATGTATGTGTTGACTTTGCCCACGTTGAGGTTTCGCTGCGGCAGGAGGGCGCCGGGTACTGCGGCAAGCGCGAGCAGGAACAGTAGCACCAACGCGGTACGCATCGAAGTCAGTTTGCGCCAGGTGTTGCGGACCAGCGCGATTGCTGGGCGGAAGAACGAGCGGTGGTGGGGCGTCTTCGTCTCGTGAGTGTCCTGTTGTGTCATATCGGTAGCACCACGTTGCTGACGAATTCGTCGCGAATCCAGGAGACGAACAGTTCCCAGAATCCGGTCAACAATGCCAATCCCACGAGGATCAACATGACACCACCGAAGATTTGGATGCTTCGCGAATGTCGACGAAGCCATCCGACTCCGCGAAGCGCTTTCGATGATCCGAAGGCGAGTGCGATGAACGGAAGGCCCAACCCCAGGCAGTACGCGATGATCAACACGACCCCGCGTGCAGCAGTCGCGCCTTGTGTACCGGCGGTGACCGAGAGGACTCCGGCCAGGGTCGGCCCCAGACATGGGGTCCACCCCAGCCCGAAGACGGCTCCCAGCAAGGGGGCGCCTGCCAAGCTGGACAGACGGCGCGGCGTCGGGCGGGTGTCGCGTTGAAGGGCCGGGACCAGACCGATGAAGGTCATGCCCATGACGACGGTGATCACGCCGCCGATCCTCTGCAGGAGTTCCCGGTTGAGTTGCAAGATCCCCATGACTCCGAAGACAGAGGCAGTGGCGAGGACGAAGACCACCGTGAATCCGGCCACGAACAACACAGCGGCTCCGGTCACCCGCCAGCGGCCAGTCGTGACTGTTGTCGTGTCGCCGTCGGCGACTGCTGGCGTCTGTGCCCCGGATATTCCTGCGAGATATGACAGATATCCCGGAACCAGGGGGATGCAGCAGGGTGAGGCGAAGGAGATCAATCCTGCCAGGGCCGCCGCGAGGAGCGCCACGAACAGTGGACCTGTGGACACTGCATTCTGGAAGGTGGTTCCCAAGTCTTGTGCCAGCACGGTCATTCCGAGGCCACCCGTTCGATCACTGGTGTGAGATCGTCTGCGAGCAGCGCCTTCAGGAAGACGCCGGCGACTCGGTGTTGACGATCGAGAACCAGGGTCGACGGAATCACACTCGTCGGATAGTTCCCGCCCAGCGCGGCCAAGGTGCGCATCGGCGGATCATAGATGGATGGGTAGGTCACCTGGTTGTCGACGACGAAGTCTTGCGCTTTGTCGCGTTGTGGATCTCGGACATTGATACCCAGGAATTGGACGCCGAGATCGCGAGTGGCTTCGTACGACGTTTCGAGGTCGTCCGCTTCGGCACGGCACGGTGCGCACCACTGCCCCCAGAGGTTGATCACGACGACTTTGCCGACATAGTCGTCGAGTGACACCCGTTGTCCTTCCTCCATCAGGTTCGGACCTGCCAGAGTGCCGATCGTTCCGCGGATTTCTGGTGGGTCGTAGAAGATTTCGGTTTGTCCACCGGGAGACACGAAGTCGAAGCTACCGCCTTGCGCGACAGCATCTGTGCCGGTGGCACACGACGACGCGGCAAGGATGACGGCCGTTGCAAGCACCAGTCCTCGCAGGATTCGGTGGAAGTGTTTCACACACGGGTGAGGTGATGCGGACTCGGCCGTCACAGATCGTCCTTCTGCCGAGAACAGTCGAGTTCGACTATCGGACTGAACTTTCCGACCGGATGACTGGTTATGGGCACTGCGCAACCCTTCGGTGAACTACGTACTGTAATACTAAGTAACATAGTAGCTGGGTTGGGATCCGAACTGCACGGAGGACTGAGATGGCGAAAGATTCCCTGTACACACCCGAGTATCGCCGTGAACGTCGCCGTCAGGTGCTCGGATGGATTCTGGTCGGAATCGGGGTGGCGATGGCCCTGCTTCACGTCATCACACACCTCGGCCAACTTCATCTTCTCGCTTCGGCGGGATGGCAGGACCTGCTCTTGGGTTATCCGATGGCGTTCTTGATCGCCGGACTCGGATTCCTCTGCGTGCTGGCACGCGCGAGACCATCACGGAACTAGTGTGTCAATGGCCACGAAGTTCTCCCCGTAGGCGGCCAGTAGTTCTCCCCGCTGGTGGCCACGGGTTCTCCCCGGTGGCGGCCAGTTGTTTTTCCCCACCCGCTTTCTGATTTGGGTTAGCTGAAGGG
>NZ_LPNQ01000069.1:0-27004 GCF_019266085.1 Rhodococcus sp. FH8
CCGTGAACGACATCGCGATCTTCTCCGCGATTCCCATCGGAGCGTTGATCCAGCACCAGCAGGCGAAGACCAGACCGGCGTATTGCAAGGGGAGGAACGCGTAAGTGCACCAGCGGTAGTAGCGGTCCTTCTGCAGTCGTGGGATCGCATCGTCCGGCGGACTTTCGCCGTCTTCACCGGCCAGCATGTCGATGATCGGGATGACGATGACCAGTAGCCACGCGCCGGTCGCCCAGAACAATCCGAGACGAAGGTTGTCGACGAGAAACCAGGAGATGAACGGGCTGAGTGGAATCAGCAATCCGAGCGGCCACAGGTACCTCTTACGATCACGCCACACCGAAGGGCCTTCGATGCTCGCGGGTGTGGAAGCCGCGGGAGTCATGGTGACATCTGGTGAATAGGGGGCATTTTCCTAAGGATTCAGTCTTAGAGGACGTTTACGATATGTGTATCTCATTCCAGAGCCGAGGGTTACACGTGGAATCGAAGTAAGAGGTGATCGCACGTCGGGGGCTGAGGCGCGGCCCTACGATCTCGGCCTCCTCGGATATCCACGAATCGCCGGTGGCTAATCCGTCTTTTTCGCACGATCGATGAATGATCTTGGTGAAGAACAAGACTCGTGTTCATTCCGGGATGCCTTTGCCAACCTGCTTGGGCATGTTGCGACTTTGGGTGTGCCCATGATTCGGAGCGAGCGCTCCATCAACCTCGGATGCGGGTGATGGAGACCACAGCAATACGGCAGGGGCTAGCTACACGACTTCCGGCTGCTGTGTACTAACTGACATTCATTCGAGACGTTCGAGCCCCACTTTCCGAGGTTCCTGCTGAGTGCAGATGACTATGCTCGCTCTGTAAGTTCACGTGAGAGTGGGGCGACCGTGATGGTAAAGGCTGATCCAGACGACCACCTTGTTGCTGTGCTGTGTTCTGTTTCCTCCGGGAGTCGTGCAGCTTTCGCCGAATTCTACGACCGGACTTCCCCTTGGGCCTGCGACCTGCTCATGCAGATGTTCGGTGATCAGCGAGTTAGCGACGAACTGGCACGGTCGGTGTATCGCGAGGTATGGGCATGCGCGCCCGAGTACAAGACGGAAAACGGGAGCCCTACGGCGTGGGTAATCATGATTGCTCACCGGCGAGCGATAGAAAAGATTCGCTCCCGCCCTCGGCGCGAGGCTTTATGGTCCTCTCAGGAGGCCTCCGGATCGGCCGAGGAAGCCCACGCATGCAAAGACGGCTTCAGTTGGTCAACAGGGGATTGCCGCGCAAGAAGATACCTCTACCAGGGATATTACTGCGGTTGGACACAGCGGCAGATAGCCCATCGTGACGGGGTGACCGTTACCCTTGTGCGATCGAGCATCAAATCAGCCGTATTGACTGCACGCGCTAGTCAGCAATGCAGTCTGATGTAGCCGGAGTTCTGACGGAGGCATGTTCGGCGTTGGTGCTACGAGCGGAGAGCTTCGCGGGGTGATCGGGCGCAGTAATCGAGGTTTGCACGAATTAGGTGGTCCGACTGTGAAAGGGTTTGCAGGAAGGAGACGGGATGTGCTGGACGAGTACTGACGGCGCTCACGAAGGAGCGCCGGCGACGATCGTCGCCGGCGATCGCACCGCACTGTCGTACAGCGCCCGGGGCTTCGGACTCGAGGACGGAACGTACGTGCCCGATGAAGCGACGATCGGTTGGCGGGCGCAATGCTCGTGCGGATGGAAAGCAGTGGGGCTCATCGAGCGTGTGACCGACGCCGACCTACCTCCACGACCGGACCAGATCCTCGACCTCTCGGGAGGGCCCGCATTCCCGGAAGTAGAAGACATATGCCACGCACAATGGCTTGAGCATGTCCGCCGATCCGCTTCAGCATGCTCCACGAACGCGTTCTCCATGACCACATGACGCACGACTCGGTGAGGTATCGGTCGGGGACCTATGATTCCTGATCTGCAGTCGACTCACGCGTGAGGTCTAGGGCCGCACACCTCGCTGTTGTACAGGGGGGAGTGGTGCGTGCACCACTCCTGAGTGGTCCCGGCGTACTGTGACCCACCGCGGAGATGCGGTGGTCGGATCGAGAGGCATCGACCCGACCACGCCGATGACACCGTCGTCAACACCGATCACCTGTCCTCCGCGTAGGAGGGTGACGTCTTCTCTGGTGATCTTGGTCTTGTCGGCGCGAGCCGTCATCAGCCACTCTCCGTGATCATCCGTCAATTTCGCGAGCCAGGTCCCCATATGACCTGCCTCTACCTTCGTGTTCGTTGGCGGACCCCCCGAGTCGCGCTCTCAAACAAAGCCTCGCGCGAGCGCAGCCAGTGGGTGCCCCCGCTGTGTCATCCGCTCGGAGCACTTATCTCTGGGAGTGCATGTCCATCGTGTTTTCGTCGGCTACGAAATCTAGCCAGAAAACGCTAGCCAACAAACTCGTAGTAACGTCACTGAACGATTGTGACCGTGTTTTTCGGTGCGCTCAGTGCGTCAATTCGTCCTTCTTGGCGCGAGCCTTTTCGAGCGCCTTCTCTGCGCGCTTGCGAGCACGCTTACCCAGCACCTCGGTCTGCTCCGACGCCGTTTCGGCCCACTCGTTGCTCTTCTCGAGGGCGAGTTCGGCGAACTCCGAGCTGCGCTTGCTCGCCAGCTCTGCCAGTTCGGCGCTGCGCTCGCGTGCGGTCTCGGCCAGTTCGGAGCCGCGCTTCTGCGCGACTTCGAGGATGTCCGGGCCGCGTTCTTTGGCGACCTCTCCGAATTCCGCGGCTCGCTTGCTCGCGATCTCCGCGAACTCGGAGCTGCGCTCCTTGGCAAGTTCGAGCCAATCCGTGCCGTGTGCCTTCGCGGTTTCGGCAAGCTCGGAACCGCGTTCGGACGCCACCGACAGAGCATGCTCGACGCGATCGCTCGTGTGATCGGTCTGCGATGCGACCAATGGAAGTGCTGCGGCGATAGACGCCTGGGCTTTCTTCGCGGCGCGACGGCCGCGCCAGCCGAGCGACGGCTTGCCCTCGGTGTCGACGGAGGCGATCATCAGTCCGCCGAGCAAGCTGACGTTCTTGATGAAGTTTGTGCGCTGCATCGCTCGCAGTGACGGATCGGTTTCGTTCCAGAAGTCGTGACCGGCAAGCGTGGTCGGTACCAGGCTCCCCGCGAGCACCAACGACGCGAGCCGCGGCGCCTTGCCGGTGGCCAGCAGGGCACCGCCGCCGATCTGGACGGCGGCGTTGATCTTGACGAGTGTTTCCGG
The DNA here is from genome assembly GCF_019266085.1 of Rhodococcus sp. FH8. Lineage (NCBI taxonomy): Bacteria > Bacillati > Actinomycetota > Actinomycetes > Mycobacteriales > Nocardiaceae > Rhodococcus > Rhodococcus sp. FH8. The sequence goes on from NZ_LPNQ01000069.1 coordinate 3,255, forward strand.
ATCAGCAGGCACCTTCTGCGTCACTGCTCCTGGCAGCGTCTCGACGGATTTGTCGATCAGCGGTGACGCTTTGGCTGCTCGCTGAGCAGGGTTGCGCAAAGCATCGATTCCCCCGGCGATGAAGATCGTGGAAAGCAGTGGACGAGCAATTCGACGTACCAGCATGTTTCAAGCCTTCCAGAGTGAATGCGACATTCGGAGATAAACACTCTCCGCGGGGCCTCCCGGCAGGTTGCCCAGCTGCACTGAACTCTGTCGACAGGCACCCTCAAACGTGGAGGTGGGATGTGCCCAGTACCTCTCTTACAGGAGGAGGCGATCCCGGTAGTGGTGCATCATCATGGGTCGAGCAAATTAGGTACCCGCGCGAGCCAGATGTCCCAGGCGAGGGTTAGGCCGAGGTATATAGGGTGTTAATACCAAACTTTTCGACCGCCCACAGCGCGACCCATAGTGCCCAGAAGTGTCAGGATTGCGCCGACCACCACCAAGATGATGCCGACTGTCGTCAAAATACTGATTGCGGTGAAGTAACCGATCAGGGCCAGAATGATGCCGAGGACAATCACAGTGATTCCTATTCTCTCGCTAGGTTCTCGCTCTGCGCACCGGCCAGCCACCAGATCCGGCGGTGCGAGAAGTTCAATAGATCACAGAATCTATACCATCAGACATAGATTATAGGCAAAATTGAAACCAGATGTAGTGAGGTGGCGTTAAGCGCCGACCTGGCCCGGCCAGGAGGCCGGTCGGTGCCTGGCGAACATTGAGGAAGGACGTAGTCAAGGGCCCACCGACACTGAGCACGAGCAGAGTCTCGGTGGGCGGGCACGCGCCCGCCGTGTCGGCGACGAGCGCGAAGTTCGGGCGGTCCACCGACATCAGGTGTGAACATCGGTCGGTGGACCGTGCGTGTCAGAACCGGCGACAACTCCGACACGCAGATCGAAGACCCGCCGGGACGGAGTGGGGGACTCAACCGGCGGGTCAACATCCTCCATGCCCTGGTGCCTTGTTCTCCAAACATGAACAGCCCGCCGTATTTGTCGAGCAGGCACAACGAGGCCCAGCAGAAACCGATCAAGGCGACGGGCAGCACTCCCTGATGCTGGCCTTGTCGTCCAGAGTCGCCTGCTGCACCAGATGAGCGTCATTCTGCCGTGCGTCAGTACAAGTACATTGCCGCGTTCCTGACAAGTAACGGAGAAGGGTAGTGTTCGGCCCTCGTTCCAGGCTGGCGCGGGTGGGTGGGGGACCGAGAATGTTCATCTCGATCACGCCGGCGGTGCGAAGCCTCACGCCCGTAACTCGATGCCATTCTGCAGCGGTTGCGACGCGGATAGACGTTGGTGATCACTCCCCGCGAAGTGGCGAGATCGTGGTATCGGTCAACGGCTGATGTCGATACCGACCGGCTGTTCGATAACGCCCCTGCATCCGCTGCGGCAATCAACGAAACTTTCCCGGCGGTCGGTCAGTTCAGGTGGTGAACCGGCGTAGAACTCGAGCACGGTAATAAACAGTGGACATCTACATTGAAGGCAGTCGCGTCCGAGTTCGGTGCCGACGACGGGCACAGTGCTCACGAAATCGACCATAGGCCAATTCTTCGAACGCGCATTCCTACTGGCAGGCAACGCATCCCGCGCACCGATGACACCGGTAAGTCTGTGACGCGATGTATGTGTCTGCTGCGCTTACCGTCGCATTCTGCAAGCGAGCCACCGACTGGGTGGGGAACACAGGAGATAGAATGAATTCTAGTAAATTTCGGAAGGGGCTTCATGGGCATCGCTGACCAGAATGGCACAACGCCGGGCGTCTCGACAGAGATGAAGTCGGGCAAGGACCTGCCACCCTCGATGATCGAGCGACTGACGTTGATTCTCGACGCCTTCGGCGGCCGAGGAGCTCGGATCACGCTCGAACAGGTTGCATGCCGTACTCGATTACCTCGCTCCACTGTCCACCGCATTCTCGATCAACTCACCACCTTCGGATGGGTCGAGCACGCCTCCTTCGGATACTGCCTCGGTCGCCGCGCTCTCCGGGGGACGGCGACGGCGAGAGGCGCAGCTCGCTTCGTGAAGCGGCCGCACCGTTTCTGCACGAATTGCACCAGCAGACCGGTATGGTCGTGCATCTGACCGTCCTCGACGGCCCCGACGTCGTCGATCTCGACAAAGTCGGCGGACGTTTCGCCGCTGCAATCCCGTCGCGTGTCGGGGGTCACGCCCCCGCCCACTGCACCGCCGGCGGAAAAGCGATCCTGGCGTGGATCGCCCCCGAACGCGTCGACGCTCTTTTCGGCTCAGTCCTTTCTCGCAGTACGGAAAACACCATCACAGACATCAATGTTTTGCACCAGGAACTGAGTCGCATCCGCCGGCGCCGCGGTGTGGCCTTCGAGCGAGGAGAGTCAGCTCATGGTGTGGCCTGCATCGCTGCTGCGGTTCGCGGATACGAAGAACCCGTCGGCAGCATCGCCCTGTGCGGCAACAACAAATCCGTTCAGCTAGAACGCCTCGCCCCTTGGTCGTCCACGCGGTCCGTGAAATTTCTCGATCGTTGTACCCCGAATCGGACCATTCCCGTAGACCACGAAAGGCGCCTTCCGTTCCTGCGGCCACATTCTCCGCGGAGATGATGGATCGCCTCCTGGCGGCATCACCGGAAGACTGGATCTAACGTATCTCGACCGATCGAGTCCGCGGTGTCAGTACTGGACGGTATTCCCGAGAACTCGCTGACGCATCCTTAACTCCTCGACCACGCTGGATGGCGCTTGTTTGCATTCTCCAGGGCTCGCCGTGGATCAGCCATGTCATTTTGAACATGTTGGGCTGCAAGCAGATACATTTTTCGTTGAATGTGTCATTGTGCGAGAATGCGGATTCCGTTGGCGTCCTGGGCGAGGATGTGGGCGAAGTGGCGGTTGGATTTGTCGAGTCCGTCGGAGAGGTTCGCGCCACGCAAGAAGGATGCTGCGGCGGCGTCGAGGTGCCGCGCAATGCGCAGGAGCAGGCCGAGGGGCGGGAACGAGGAAGACGTGGGCGTCTGCGGTGATAATGTCGAGGGTCGATAGTAGCGACAGACCGGCCTCAGTTTCGTTGTCGTCGTGGTTGATGTGGGCGACTTTCAATGCTTCGGCCGGGGCTGCCGCTGGAAATTTCTGTGCCGAGCCTGCGACAATGTTTCCGTTTTGTCGGCACGACAGCGAACTATTGGCGGTAATGGTGTTGTGCTGCAATGTGTCCTTATTTTCACCATTGCTTGACAGGGGCGCACGGGAGTCGGAAGCAGAAAACGGCAGGGTTAACCGCGATAGCGGCGAGGGAACCGCTGCATGCGCGGGAAGGATACGAGCTGCTGAGTCCGAGCGCTCCTCTTACCGGCGGCGACATGTGATCATCGTTCTGAAATCGATACTGTCTAGGTTTTTCGACGTGAGGATCGTATGTTCGCTGATCGGTTGAATATGTTGTTCGAGGATTCGCCGCGATTCGGTCGTCCGGTCACGCAAGCTGTGGTGGCGGACGGTCTCGCCGCGAGTGGCTCTCGCCTCTCCCGCCCTTATCTGTCTCAGTTACGTCGAAGTAGGCGGACGAACCCTTCTCCGGATGTGGTCGCTGTGCTTGCTAATTTCTTCGGCGTCGATGACAAGTATTTTTATCTGCCGGTCGACAGTGAGGGGGCGGAACCGTCGGTTGTCATCGACTGTCTCGAACAGGGGGCGTTGCGGCAACTGTTGGCTGCAGTGGTCGGCCTTTCCGAGTCGTCCACAGGGCTGGTCGTCGACATGGCGGAACGTTTGCGCCGCGCAGAGAAACTTCCAGAGATCACTGCGGGCGCTGATTGACCGAAACGTACTGCTATAGAACGGTTCCCCGACGCTGAAAGGTGAACGCTCTGGAGTGGTAGGGACGAGTATCTGCTCCTGACTGGGGAACTCGTTTTCGAAGACCACTGGGACTGCTCTCCGGGATGCGTTCGACTATGCCGTGCTCGATCGTCGGAGAACGTTCGGCGTGTTTGCGGTGCGATCGCTCACTACCCGACGTAGGGTCGGATTCCGCCAGATTATCGACCCAACCCCGAGAGTATGGCGCCGGGGGACGGGTCACGGCATTTCTCTGCCTACCACCCCTACTTGAGGTCCCGTGCCCTTTGCCGGCTCTGGGCGTCCGGCTCGCCGGCAAGCTTCACTCCCTTACCGCCCTGCTCGAGTAGCACCTTGAGGCGGCTGAGCAAGTTCGCTCAACATGTGACAGAGGTGAACGAGCCGCCGGTACCGAGGTTCTCGTCAGAACCTCGGTTCCTGCTTGCCTGCCGGGCAGGCAAAAAAACGTCGCGTTGCGAGCGATGGGAGGACCGCGCGGAATGGTGGCAGTGACCGAGAGTGCCGAATACGCCCATCGGATCGACATTCCAGTTGGCGTCCGCCAGTAGGGGGTGGACGTTCGCGCGAGCCTTCACCAACTGAAGTCCGGATGGGGAAGTCGCGGAGTTCGGTGATGAGGGCTTCGAGGCGTAGACCTCAGCGAGGTAGGTGAGAGCGCTACCTAGGGTTATCCAGAACTTTCCTACTCAGTGTGTAGAAGGCATCCGAGGGCCCGCCCAGCTTTCGGTCCCTGACCTAGCGAGTGCGCAGCCGGGAATATCCCGATCTACGGAGGTGCTGGGCGCAGCGATGAAACCGGCGGCGAGAAGGAGCAGGGAGGGGCTAGTTGCGCGGCCGAATGTGGGAAGGACATCGGGTCTCCATTTACCGGTACTAGGTGTGAGTGCCAGCAACCGAAAGCTAGAAACCTGTTGTAATTTGCCTGGCGTCGCTGTCGACGTGACGGGACCGAGACGTCGGCAGCGAATGTAATCCAGGGGCGCCGAGATGGAGCTATTCTGCGAAGGCGCCTCGTCCGAGGATGGATCGGACACTAACCGCAGTGAGACGAGTGCGAGTGGTTCGCGTCCAGCGAGACCGAGGTAACGAAGTATGTGCTGAATAGGAAAATTCGAAGTGTAACGGAAAGGTGAGACGAAACGATTGGGTTTTTTCCTGCTGATTTGCCCGAAATTGCTCCGGTTAGCGTCAAAGCTGGAAATTGTCTACTCCGGCATTACTGAACATACTTTGCGGTTTTTTCCGCTAGGGTGGGCGGAGTGAGGCCACATGGGCTGTATGCGAGATATGTCAGGTTTCGGGAGAGAACGGATGCTCGGTCGTTGGCTGTGCTCTTGAGCACGGGCGGGGCCGTCCCACTGCCGGCGATCGCGTTATTGTCTCCTTCATTCACGCGAACGGGTACAGGCCTGTATTTTGCGCTATCTGGGTGAGTACGTTGGGAATCTTTCTTCTGACACTGACCGTAGGTCGTTTGTCGGACCGAATGTTTTCCGTCGTGGGTTTGATCGGGATGGTCGGCATCGCTGCATCCGCCTATCTGGTGACAGATCCGCTGGCAGCCCGGGGAATCGTCACTCTGCTCTCAGCGATACCGGCTATCGCGGCGATGGCGTCGAGTAGACGGGTCATCGTCGGGCACACGATCGTCGCGATAGCACTCGCTTGTGCGGTAGCGGTCACCGTGGCTCACGGGTTTGCTGCTGCTCTGGTCAGCTGCACTGTGTCGGTGACGGTAATTTGGTTGCCGGTGTTCATGATCGGAGCCTTGCGTCGCTCGCTCGTGTTCACTCAAGCGCGGTACCGGGAGCTGGCCCACACCGATCCGTTGACGAGTCTGCCCAATCGTCGAGGGTTTCTCGATCGAATCGAGCGATATCACCGCAGCTATCCCGCCAGCACGGGGCAGATGGGTTTTCTGATGATCGATGTCGATCATTTCAAGCAGATCAATGATCTGTTCGGTCACAGCGCGGGGGACCAGACGCTTCGCAGCGTTGTTGCGGCCATCGCGCGAGCGGTGGGCTCGGGAGTGCTGGTCGCCAGGTCCGGCGGCGAAGAATTTGTCGCTTTCTTCGCCGCCTCGGACTTGAATGGAGTCGAGGCTCTCGCCGAACGGATCCGAGCGTCGGTAGCCGAGTCGTGCGACGTGACGGTGAGTATCGGGGCGATTTACTGTGAACTCGACGATCACCCTGCTTCGCCGGAGATGTCGTTGGGGGAGTTGACGGATGTCTTGACCCACCGTGTGGATGCCCTCATGTACGCCGCCAAGGCAGGGGGACGCAATACGGTTCGGTGTCAACAGCTTCCGAGGATGAGGGTGAACTTGGTGCATGGGCAACCCAGCGATGTCAGCCGGCCCGCGTTGTTCGAGATCGGGACATCAGCGGTCGACCCCGTTCACTAGCGAAGCCCCTGCGCCGCTGCGAGATATGTGTCGACTGCTCGTTGATTGTGTTTCACCGTGCTCGGGCTCAGTGTTTGGTGCTCGGCCCGCATGAGTGGCCACAGGGCAGGATCTGCGTCCGCGCGCAATGATCGACGATCCCACCACATCATGCGCGTGCGATAACGCCCGTCGGGATACGCGGCCGCCGGTATCTGTGTATCGACCCGGCCCCCGGATGATTCCCACCTACTTAGTACGTGGTCAGCGGCCGTTGCCATCACGAAGCGAGATTGCAGACGCTCCATCGTCGGCAGTGCCACTCTCGCCAACGCAGCAGACAATTTCCCGGCATGCGGGGACTTCGGAGAGACCCACGCCGACTTCATCTCCACCACCCCGTCGGGGATTCGGGTAGCGATCGCCTCACGTACAGCGTCGAGACCCCTGTTGCCCGCCCATTCGACCACAGCATGTGACTGAGAAGCGCAGACGTAGGGTCCCTGCGCGCGTACCCCGCCCACGACCGCCCCGTCGTCGACGAGGGCGTAGAACAAGGAAGTCGAAATGCCGTCTCTCACCGCCGGTACATCCAAGGCCGCTTGCGCTCCGTACCTCTCGTAGGCTTCCCAAGCGCCGCACAAATATTCTTCCCAGAGATTTTCATCCGCTGCAGGATGGGAGAGAACCAACCGGACACCATCGGTGTCGGGCACCTCGACAGCTGCGTAATTCGCATCGAAGTTACCGAGCGTGTATTCGGTGATCGCCGTCATCACATTCCCCTTCTAGAAAATCCGGATCGGCCAGCTGCAGCCGGAACTTCGCGAGTACCGCCCAGTCGGGCACTCGCCCGCTGATTGTCCGCCGACGCCTCGGCTAGGGCTTCCCGACACACACATCTGCCCCACCACGCACCCTGGTGAGCAACGCCTCACACACGAAGTGCTTGGATATAGGTGACGGACGAGTGATCAAGGCCCGCCGCACAACTGAGAAGCGGAAGGGATCGTGATGCAGGACTTCACCGGCACAGACCAGGTCTCGGCAATGAACGAGACAACGCAACGGCGTGCGGAAATCTTCGACGAAGCCGACGCGGCGCAGATGCGCCGTGTGACCGAACTGCGCACGTCCGGAGCCATGATTCTCGATACGCTTGCCGACCAGCAGCATTCGCTGCTCACTCTCAACGAAGAGTCGGATGCCGACGACGTCGCGGAATCCTCTCGCTGGATTCACTACCCGTGGCGCCGCACCCTGGTGCATCTTCTCGGACCCGGCGGGTTCTGCCGTCTGCGTCTGGATCGCAACCGCAACAAGATCACCAACGAGGAACAACTCATTCTCTCGCGGCTTCGGGTCGGGATCGTCGGGCTCAGCGTCGGCAGTGCTATCGCGCATGCCCTCGCTCTCGAAGGCGTCGTCGGCTATATGCGTCTGGCGGACTTCGACGACCTCGACCTGTCCAACCTCAACCGTCTCTCGGCCACGGTCTTCGACCTCGGAGTCAACAAGGCAACACTCGCTCAACAACGAATCGCAGAACTGGACCCGTATCTCCCTGTCGATGCCTGGACAGAAGGCGTCGACGAAGCCACTATCGACGACTTCCTCGAAGGACTGGACCTGGTGATCGAGGAGTGCGACTCCTTCGACGTGAAAGTACTCGTTCGCGACCGGGCCCGGCAGCGTGGCATTCCTGTCATCATGGAAACCAGCGACCGCGGTCTCCTCGACGTCGAACGATTCGACCTCGAACCCGCCAGGCCACTCTTTCACGGCCTCGTCGGGGATCTCGACGCTGCCACCGTATCCGGGCTGAGCGTAAAGGAAAAAATTCCCTTCGGACTACGAATCCTAGAAGGGCGTGAGATTTCAGCCCGCATGGCCGCCTCGATCCTGGAAGTGGGCACCACCTTGGCCACCTGGCCTCAACTCGGCGGAGATGTTTTGCTCGGTGGGGCCTCTGTTGTCGCCGCGATCCGCCGATTCGGTCTCGGGGAGGCCCTCCCGTCAGGGAGAGTGCGCATCGATATCGGTGAGCACCTCGACCAACTGAGCGACCCGCACATTCCCCACGACTCGATCACCTCAGGAACGGGGGGCGGGTCGCGCCCGATCGATCTACGGGCACAGTACGACTCACTCTCCAATGAAGAAGCAGTCGCCTTTGCCGCTACACGCGCGCCCTCCGGAGGTAACGCGCAACCCTGGACCATTCACACGGACGACAATGCCCTCACCCTCCGTATCGACAAAACCCGCTCGTCGAGTGCGGACATCGAGTACCGCGGAAGTTTCGTCGCGCTCGGCGCCGCATTGCACAACGCCCGGGTCGCCGCTGCACACCGACATATCCTCGGAGACACAGTGATCACCGGCGACGGCCCGGCGACCTCCGTGCGAATCACATTCACTGCCGGCACCGACGTCTCCCTCACTCACCAACTCCCCGGAATGCTCGATCGACGCACACATCGCGGTATGCCTGAAACCGACTCGACCCCTTGCGATCTGACGGACGTCTCACATCTAGCGGCGAGCCTGACCTCCACGACGGCAGGAGTACATCTGATCCAGGACCGGGATACGATCGCACGGTTGGCCGAGAACATCAGTGCCACCGACCGCATCCGATTCCTCACCGACGCTCTGCACCGGGAGATGATCTCCGAGCTATGCTGGCCGCATTCACGCGACCTTACCCGTGGTATCGAGATCTCCAGTTTGGGCACTCCCACGGCAGAACTCGCCGCCCTCGAACTCCTGCGTCGCCCGGACGTGATGGAACAATTGAACGACTGGGATGCCGGGCAAGCGCTCCGAGCACAGACCCGCACACGTCTGAACTGCAGTGACGCCGTCGCCGTCATCACTCAGCAGGGTATTTCCGCAGCGGACTACATCCGCAGCGGAGTACTTGCCGAAGAGTTCTGGATACGCGCCCAATCGCTCGGTTACTCCTTGCACCCACTCACACCCGTGTCTCTCTACGCCACCGACGTAGACCAGCTCCGCACCCTCGCGCCGACCCGAGCCTGCGAGCTCACCGCACTGGCGGACGAGCTGACAAAACTCACGGCACTCCATACGGGTGAACATGCAGCCCTCATCGTGCGCATCTTCCGCACAGCGATCCCGGCCCCGGCGAGCCGTCGGGAGGCGTACTCTAGGCCGCATCGAGACAGAGAAGCGCGCGACCACCGATGGCTGAATTGGGCGGATGGTTGGCAGGGATGACTGTGTGGGTAACCGACGCCGGCGGAACCAACCTCAGAGATCGACATGCTCGTGACCGCAGCGTCCACTAACGCCACCGTTGCACGTAAAGCTGCTCATTTTTCTCGCGCGCTGCGGGCACAGTCCTATCCCGCTGCGCAGGATTAGAGTCGTCAAAAGGCAAAACTGCAGTCAGTCGTCGACCGGGGCAGGGATTGACTGCTCGATCAGGTCTCTTAGGGACGCAGGTCAGACGACGTTGTTGTCGATGGTGATGGGTTCGTTTTCGAGAGCGTCATCGTCGACGGGGATTGTCTGCTCGCCGCGATCGACATCTGATGTTGCATCGTGCGCTGCGTGCGGAATGGATGTCATGGCCGTTACTATCCTTTACGTAGTCGCGGGTGATTCGTTGAGTGTCCTGTCGCAGTGAGGCGCTGTGTGCTTCGAGTTCGAGCACTCGCCCGATGCCGACCAGATTGATGCGGTCTGCGATCAGTTCCGCGACGCGACCAAGTCGGATGACGCTGACCTGATCGCCGAAATCGACTCGGTCGTCGCCGACACCAACAAGAAAGTCTCCAACCCCGAGCAGATCAAGAAATACACGATCCTTGAGGTCGATTTCACCCAGGAGACCGACGAATTTACGCTGACGCTCAAGCTCAAGCGCAACACCACTCTCGAACAAAACCCCGAACTGCAAGAACATGCACTCCGACAAGCCGGCGCAATCCGCATCTTCACCGACTACAAATCCGGCTCCAAAATGCAGCGCCCCTGGCAGGACCCCATTTGGTGAGCCACTCGCTATCAGTGATCCGTGCCCCCAATAGTGCACCAGCGTTATGAGAGCTGAGGGTACGGTTGGATGTCTGCCCAGAGCTTCTCATATTCGCTTGGGCTGATGTTGCCGAGATAACTGTGGCGCCGTTCGGCATTGTGAAAATTGTCGATGTGATCGGCCATGGCTGCAGTCAGTTCCAGCGTGGTCGACCACTTCTTCGTGTTCAGCAATTCCGTCTGCAACCGCCCCCAGAATGCCTCCATGACAGCATTATCGAAGCAATCGCCAACCGTCCCGAAAGATTCGAGCAACCCCCACCGCCGGAGATTCTCGCCGAAACCCCACGACGTGAACTGTGGACCGTGATCGGCATGCAAGATCGTTGCCTCCCAACGGATCCGTTCCTGCGCGGCCATGTTCACCGCGTTGTTGACCAGTGCGGTATCGGCAGTCGTGGAGAAAGAACGACCCACGATCATTTTACTGAAACAGTCCAAAATCGCACAGCAGTAAACCTTTCCGTCTCGAGCGGGATGCTCCGTAATATCGGTAAACCACAATTCGTTCGGCCGGCTTGCCGAAAATCCGCGATTGACCCGGTCAGAGAGGGTTTCGACGCCCAGTAGGTTCGGTTTCCGCTTGCCCGGACGAGGTAACCCAGCGATGCCCAGTTCGGTCATGATCGCCGACACCAACTTATGATTGACATTCATCTCGTACGTATCGAGGAGTTCGGCTCGGATACGCCGCTTCCCGTAGGTTCCGCGTGACCGCTGGTGGATTTTTTCGATCGTGTCGGCCACGATGATGCGTCGTACTCGCTGGTTGGAGACCGGCCGGCGACGGTGCGCATAAAAGGTAGACCTACTCAAACCTGTTATCCGGCATGCCGATCTACTGGTATGACCTCGTGTGATCAGTCCTTCGACGATCGCGATCTTCCTTTTGGGGGCACCACCGACTGGTCGTCGAACAATGCGCAGGCGTCGCGGGTCAAGGCGAGTTCGGTTTCGAGTGCAACGATGCGAGCGCGGGCCGATGCGAGCTCGTCGGACTCGATGCTCGGTACTCCGTCCCGCGCTCCCACATCGATCAGGGCTTGGTCTTTCCACCGGAACAACGTCGCCGCCGATATCCCGGTTTCCGTCGCGATATCGGCGACTGTGTCACCGCTTCGAAGACGGTGCGAAATCTGTCGACGGACCGAGTGTGGATAGGACTTGGGCATCGTGACCTCCTGTGGATCACTCTGCCTCATCTCTCGTATAGATGGTTCACTTTGAGGGGCACGGATCACGGGGTTTGTGATTACGCGGCTTTCTGCAGGCTATCGGATGTGTGAGCGTTTTCGTAGTCGGCAGGGCTGAGATAGTTGCAGTACGAGTGCCGGCGTCGGGTGTTGTAGCGGGTGATCCACCGGAACACCGCGAGCCTTGCCGCCCGGGGCGATTCCCAGCGGGCTGCGCCTTGCAGCGTTTCGCGTTTGAGTGTCGCATTGAACGACTCGGCCAGGGCATTGTCCGCGCTCGTGCCCACCGCTCCCATCGATTGCGCAACACCCAAATCCGCGCAGATCATCGCGAAACCCTTTGAGGTGTATTGACTTCCGCGATCGGCGTGGAACACTGCACCGGCAAGACCGCCGCGGGTCAGTGCTGCGGCACCTAAGGCATCTTCGGCGAGTTCGGTACGCATGTGCTCGGCGATCGACCAGCCCACCAGGCGGCGGGAGAAGCAGTCGATCACCGTGGCCAAATACAAGAACTCATTGTCCCCGCATGGCAGATACGTGATGTCACCGACGTATCGGGTATTCGGTGCGATCGCGGTGAAATCACGGTTGAGCAGGTCCGGCGACGGAGTGTCGGCTGGTTCGGCGATGGTGGTGCGGTGTTTTCGGCGCAGTCGCAGGCCCTCGATGTTGTTGGCGCGCATGATCCGTGCGATCCGTTTGTGATTGATCCGCTGGTCGGCGGGTTGTCCGTGATTGATCTCGGCGGTGATCCGGGGCCGCCCGTAGGTGTTGTCCCACCGTGTGGACGGCGCGGATCTTGTCGGCGAGTTCAGCGTCGGCTGCGGCCCGGGCGGCTCGTTTCTCGGCGGCGTTGATCCATGCGTAGTACGACGAGCGGGCGATATCGATGACCTGGCACAACCGCTTCACCGGGTAGGTGTCGGAGTGGTCTGCGACGAACTGGAAGCGGTTCACCAGTTCGTCTCTCCGGCGAAATATTTTGCCGCCGACCGCAGGATGTCTCGTTCGGTTTCGAGCTTGGTTTTCTCCGCGCGTAGGTGTGCGACCTCGGCGCGGAGCCTGGCGGCTTCCTGCTCGGGTGTCTCGCCGGTGCCGGGCCCCGGAGCGGTGGCGGCGGGTCTGCGGATCGGGATACCCGCATTTCTCAGCCATGTGGTCAGGGAGCCGTGGGATACGCCGAGATCGGCGGCGATCCCGGCTACGGTCGCGCCGCCGGTGTCGCGGTACAGCTCGACTGCGTCGCGGCGGAACTCTTCGGAGTAATTTTTCTTTGCCATCGGGTTAGATCTTCTCGCTTTCCCTGGTCTGAGACCAGGATCAAGCGTGTCCAACCCGCGGGGTCAAGGCCCCACCACTCGCTTGTTGGTCCTCAATGTTGTTGGTTGTGGTCCAAGCCCGTCCGCACGGATCGATACCTCGTAGTTCGCGAGCTTTGAAGCTCTCAAACGAGACCGGAACCGTACGGATCGCTGGGATCGTGAACGGCTCATCGGAGGGAAGGCCATCGAGCCTCGTCATTAGGGTGCCGCGCGTTCTCGTTGGGTGGGGAAGCCACGCGAAGGAGATCAGACGTCGAAAGGTAGAGGTTCGTGAAACTATTCTGTGGGATTGATTGGGCCGAACGTCACCATGATGTGGCAATCGTTGACGGTGACGGCCTGTTGGTCGCCAAACTCCGGATCGATGACAGCGCTGAAGGATTCGGTCAATTACTTGGGTTGCTGTCCGAGGCGGGTGATTCGCCCGACGAACCGATTCCCGTGGCGATCGAGACATCACGTGGCCTGCTCGTCGCGGCGCTACGTGGAACGGGGAGAGCGGTCTATGCCATCAACCCGATGGCGGTGGCCCGGTACCGCGATCGGCACTCGATGGCACGGAAGAAATCCGATCACGTGGACGCGATGATGCTGGCGAACATTTTGCGTACCGATGCGCACGCGCACCGGACGTTGCCTGCCGACAGCGACCTCGCGCGGGCGATCACGGTGCTCGCCCGCGCTGCTCAGGATGCGATCTGGCGGCGCACCAAGGCAACCCAGGAACTGCGGGCACTGCTGCGCGAGTACTATCCGGGCTTCCTCGCGGCATTCGCCGGCAGTAGTCACACCAACCTCGCGATGCCAGATGCCCGCGCGATACTCGCGATCGCACCAACACCAGCGCAGGGCGCCCGCTTGACCAAGACTCGCATCGTTAGCGCACTGCGCCGGGCGGGCCGGCAACGTCGGCTCGAGGACACCGCGACCCGAATCCTAGAGGCGCTGCGGCGACCACAACTGCGACAACCCCTGCTGGTGGAGAAGGCGTTTGGCCGTCAAACGATCGCCTTGCTCGGCACTCTGAACGTCGAGTGCGAAAACGCCGATGAACTCAATGAGGCAGCCACCGAAGCATTTCGGCGGCATCCCGACTTCGAGGTCATCACCAGCTTCCCCGGTCTCGGTGAGTCCACAGGGGCCCGCGTCCTGGCAGAAATCGGCGATGACCGCGGCCGGTTCGCCGACGCTCGCGGGCTCAAGGCATTCGCCGGCTCCGCGCCCGTGACACGGGCGTCCGGGCGCAGCACCTGTGTGACCCACCGGCATGTGAAGAACAACAGGCTTGCAGCGGTGGGCTTCGTCTGGGCCTTTGCGGCGATCCCGCGACCGGGCCCGGTCAAGGACCAGTATGACCGGCGTCGAACACACGGTGACCGGCATGCTGCGGCGCTGCGCAACGTCTTCAATCGACTTCTGGGTCAGCTCTATCACTGCCTTCAGACCGGTCAAACCTACGACGCATCGAAGGCCTTTCCCGGCTCCGTTCATGATGCGGAACCGGCAGCTGCTTGACGACTTGCGTTGATCGGAGGTCTATCAGCGGTCCGTCGACGCCCCACACCCGGCGACACCACCCCCCGGATCATTGATGACAGGGGCGAGAAGTCATACCGGGTCTGGCGACCGTAGCCCTCGGTTTCAAGGACCAGCTAAAAGATAACGGGGCGTTTCCTGACTCCGTCTCGGATCCGCCATGGAATGGCGAGACAACAGCAGAGAGCGGGTAGGCGCAGAATAGTGCCGTCGTGCGCGAATCGGCCCGCACAAGTGGATAGGTGACCGGGATCGACGGCGCACCGTCGGAGATCGTGTAGGTGAGATCCATCGGCAGCCCTCCTGTTCACGTGAGGCGGCGCAGTCCACGAATGTGCGAGGTCTGTGAGGAGTGTGACCGTGCAACGATCAGCTCATCCCATTGTGCGCCCGACGACGGGATGAAATGACGTTCGTCATTGGTGTGTCCGGAGCGTGCGGCGGTAGAGACTGACGAGAGGTGCACTGAATACGGCGGAGATCTACGAGTGATGCGACCTGAACGTCAGGTGATACCCCGCCTCGGGTGGGTTGCACGTCGTCGACCGGAAGGATTGTCGTTTCCGGTCGCCTCGTACTGTGAACTACTATCTCTTTTAGTAGTTCACAGTACGAGGGGGCATCGGCGATGACGAATTGGTCGCTCTGGCGTTGGATCACGGCGTCGGCAGGGGCGGTGGTTGCAGCGCTCATCGTGGGCGTCCCCGCCGGGATAGTCCCGAGCCCGTTCTACCAGCGGATGACTCCGGTGCTGTGGTGGAACTATCCGGTGTGGATCGCGACCGCGATATTGAGCGGATTGATACTCGCAACGTACGTGCGCACGCAATCCAGTTCTGCAGCCCCCTCGCGTGTGGGCATTGGCAGTAATGCGCTGGCTCTGTTGGCCGTCGGCTGTCCGGTGTGCAACAAATTGGTGATCATGACTGTCGGTGTGACGGGTGCGTTGAATCTGTGGGCACCGATACAACCGGTCTTGGGACTGATTTCACTGGCTTTGATGGCGGGCGCGTTTCGGCAGCGGCTGAAAGGCGAGCGGGCGTGCAGAGTGCGCCCTCCTGTATCGAAGGACTTGATCGGCACTGCGGTCCCCGAACGGTCCTAGGACGACATTGACAGTTGCGATGTCCCGAGTGAGCCCGAGAAGCCTGTCGCACTCCCGAATCCTGCGAGGGACTCGGGAGTGTCAACTCCACTCCTTGTGGTGGGCGTTCAGTTGAGTCCGTTTCTGCGAGAGAAGGACTCGTGGCGTCCTTGACTCTCTCGGCGATGTCACGGTAGCCGAGAGACCGCTCCGGTATGTGGGTCGAACAGCAGGGACCCACCCTCGAAGTCGGAGCGTGGGCCGTTCACGGTGTTGTACTCATCGCTGATGGGGAGGCCGAGCATGCTGTTCTCCGCGCCTGCGGCTTTCCATGCCTCGTAGATTCGGCCGAGGACTACCCAGGCGTTGCCGGCGATTTCGTAGATAGCGCCATTTTGATAATTGGTTCGGATGAGGCCGCCGGGGGTGGGGGAATCGGTTTCGACCGGACCTCCCAGGGGTCCGTCCTGGGCGCCTGAGGCGGCCCACTTCGTCGCGGTTGCGGACTCTTGTGGGTTCGAATGTGTTGTGCTGACAGGGGGTTTCAGGCTGGAGTTGTCGGAGGGGGTGGCGGTCTGTGGCGTCGGGTCGGAACCGTCGCCGTATGAGGCCGCAATAGTTCGAATGGTATCCATTTGTGCGTACCCCTGTTCGCCGGGATCGGCGGTGTTGCCGAGGTCGCGGTGCGCAGAAATGATCGGGATGTCGACGGCGGCCCCTTCGGGGAAGGACGTGAATTCGGTTCCTTCCGAGTACATGGTCGTGCGTCCTAGTGGATCCAGGCCGGCCAGTTTCAGTCGCCACCCCAGAAAGGTTCCCACGGTGTTGATTTCGGAGGAGGTCGGCTGGGTTGACGTGTAGTCGCCCATCATTGCCACGCCTACTGTGTTTTCATTGAATCCGCCGGTGTGTGCTCCCTGGACGGGCTTGTCCAGGCCGCCGGCTCGGCCTTCGAAGATTTGACCGTATTTGTCGACGAGCGCGTTGTAGCCGATGTCGCACCATCCGAGCGTTTGTGCGTGGTAGGCATAAATACCACGCACGATGTCGGCGGATTCTTCCTTGGAATATTCGTTGCTTCCGGCGGTGTGGTGAACGACAGCTCCCCCGAGGAACTCGTCGTAGACGGGTGCCTCGCATCGAAGGGACTCGTCGGCTCCCCATTGTGCACGGGTGATCACGGAGAATCCCGGACTTGCATTGGTGTCGGCTGATTTCAGGGGAGATGCGGGACCGCTGCCGGGCTCGATGAGTACGGCGGAGAGATCACCTTCTTTCGCTGGGGAGCGGACCAATGGTTGTGTCAGGGCCGCAGGGGTGTAGGCGGTAACGAGGGGAGGGACGACGGGAAGCGGTGGTCGTGGTTGCTCACTCGGCACGGCCGGATTCTGGATGGAGGGGACGAGGAGTTGAACGGTATTCGTGGTTCCGACGAATACCGGGTCCGTGCCTTGCAAGTGCCGGCCCGGCGATGTGTCGGCTGGCGCGGTCGAAAGCCATGGGCCCCAGCCTCCGTCCGATTGGCGCGCTCGTACGGCCGCTGCCGGCGCTGTGGGGCCATTCGATGTCAACGCGACCATCCGAAATGGCTCTTCCCTGGTGATCTCCTTGACCGACATCTCCGAAGGGATCTCCTGCCTCGGTGACGGTTCGGAATCGACCTTCGGTTTCGAACGTGGATCATCGGTGGGCAGATCAGTGCCGGTGGCTGCGGCAAGGACATTCAATCCCAGCCTGAGCAGGGCTGAGAGGTCGATGCCCGTGAACTCTTTGAGGGGTATCGAGAGATCCGGAATGCTCGCAAGGGCGACGTCGGCTATCTGTGCCGCAGATTCGGAGGCTGACGAAGACTGTGCGGAGCGGACTTCGGGTGAGGTGTCCGTCGTGACATGGGAGATGAAGGGGCTGGCGACGGCGAGGGCTGCGACGGAGCCGAGGACCAGCGAGAATTTTGAACGTCGTCGTTGGGGCATATGGCAGAACTTCCTGTGATGCGGGAGTTTTCGGCGATTCGCACACCGACGTCGACTGTTGAGGTCCGGTGTCGGCCGGGTGGGTCGGATGAGGCCCGACATCGTCATTCTGCCATAAAGTCTCGACTGTTACTTGAGGGTTGCGGCGTGGATGTGTTCGGAGGGTGTTGGCGCGGTCGTGGAAGAGCCGCCGATGCCGATCTGTGAATGGATGCGCGACAACCATTGAGGCGCCCACCAATTGGCTTCTCCCATCAGTTTCACCAACGCCGGGACCAGGAGCATCCGTACGAGTGTGGCATCGAGTACCAATGCCAGAATCATTCCGACACCCAAGAACCTCATGATCGACAGTCCGGACAATGTGAAGGCTCCGGTCACGACGATCAGCAGGAGCGCCGCCGCTGTGATCACCCTGCCTGTGCGCTCGGCGCCGATGCGGACGGCCTCTTCGGTCGTTGCTCCTGCACTGTGGGCTTCTGACATTCGTGCCATGAGGAACACTTCGTAGTCGGTGGACAGACCGAACACGACTGCGAGAATGAGGACCACGAACGTCGCTTCGAGGGGTGCCGGTGTGACGCCAATCCACTGGGCTCCGTTGCCCAACTGGAAGATCCATGTCAACGCTCCGAAAGTTGCGGCCAGACTCAGGCATGCCATCGCCACAGCCTTGAGGGGCAGGACGATCGAGCCGAATGCAAGAAGTAAGAGCGCCAGCGTCGAGGCGATCATGATGGACACCATCACCGGAAGCCAGCGCTTGATCGCGGAGTTTCCGTCGTCGAAGGTTGCTTGGCTTCCCCCGACCAGATATTCCGTATCTGCAGGTGCAGGTAGCGCCCGTAGATTCGTAATCACGGCGCTGGCTTGGTCGGGGGGTATCTCCGCGAAAAGCGCTTGGGCAATGACGGTGTCGTCCCGCGAGGCGACGACGAATGCTTGGGCGATTCCGTCGATTCGGGCAGCAGTCGATACGACCGCGTTGACCGCTCCGGCGTCGGGGGTGGCTCCGCTCCGGCTTCGGAAGAGGAGGGTCGCTCCGTCGCCGGTGGAGGGAAATTCGGAGACCAAGGTCTGTGCAGCCGAGCGTGCAGGGTCGTCTGCGGGGAGGGCGGTGAAGGTCGCCTCTCCGAGTGAGGCGCTGGCCAAGGGCGTGGCCATGAGCATCAAGCCCGTCCCTATGGTGACTGCGACGGCGACGGGACGTTTCATGACCCATGACACGACAGTGCCCCAGAAACGGCGGGCTCTGGCTTCTCCTGAGTGCACGGCGTGTTCACGCCAGGTGAGCGCGTTGATTCGGCTTCCGAGGACGGCGAGGACGGCGGGGACCGCCGCGACGGACAAGATCGCGGCACTGGCGACGGCGGCGATTGCCCCGAAGCCCAACGATCGAATCACGGCTTGAGGAAAAACCAGCATGCCGGCGAATGCGCAGATGAGAAGCAAGCCGGAGAACATGACTGTTCTCCCGGCCGTCATGGTCGTCCGGAGTGCCGCTTCGCGAGCGTCGCCTCCGGATGCGGTGAGTTCTTCACGGAAACGGCTGACGATGAAAAGCCCGTAGTCGATCGCGAGTCCGAGCCCGATGAGGGAGGCAACGTTGAGGGCGAACGAATTCACTTCGGTGAGTAGAGTCAGAAGTCGTAGTGCTGCAAGGGAGATGATGATCGCGAAGATCCCGACGAAGACGGGGACCGCTGCAGCGATCAACCCACCGAAGATGAAAATCAACAGGATCAGTGTGATGGGCAGTGCAATCGATTCCGCCCGGACGAGGTCGGACTGCAGACGGTGGTTGAAGGCTGTCCCGACTATCGAGCCGCCAGCGAATTCCGCTTGCGCTCCCTGGAGTTCGAGTAGGGGCAGCATCTCTGCGGTGTTCGCTTCTTGACCTCGAGGTCCTGGGTCGAGGGTGATTGCGATGGCGGCTTTGGTTCCGTCTGTCGAACGCAGAAGAATTTGTTCGGGTGGGGTCGATGACCAATACGACTTCACCGAATGAGTGGGTACCGATGCGGTGAACTTGTCGAGCATCTCCGTTGCCCCGCTGGTGAGGTCGGTGAGTTCAACACCTGCCGCGGGGGTGTAGATCGCGACGATGTCGGGGGTTTGTGGCCCGAAATCGGCCTCGACGGTACGCGCGACCTCGGCGGAATCGCTACCCGGATCGGTGAATCCGCTCTGCCCCATCTCGCGGAAGACTCCGATGCCCCATATCCCGCTGGCGGCAACTGTCACCATGATGACACCGAGAATCCACCAGGGGCGGGAGACGACGAACAATGCCCAACGTGTCATTTTTCTCCGTGATATCGAGCGGGACGGTGGATTGGATCGAGACTGTTCCCTGCGGCAAGACCCCGACGACGCCGATGCGCAACCGGTCTTGTCCCTGCTGTCTTCTTGACGGTATGGCGTTGCTGTGCAGGAACTTACGACCGAGTTCAGTGATGAACGGTCGACCGTGCCGCACGGTCTGTCGGGTGCCGAGCGTTGTACGGTACGCCCGGAGAATCAAACCACATGTACTACTATGATGCATAGTAGTACATGTCGCGTGCGATGCGGATTCCGATACATCACGAAAGGCATCAATCACGATGGTCGATCTCGTCGAAAACGTCCCCCGTCGAACTCCGGTAGAGCAACCACCTCGTCGAGGGTGGATGCGGGTGGGCGCGCGGGCCGTGGGCGCAGTGACGGCGGGTGGAGCGCTGTATCTGAGTTTCCCTCCGTATTCAGCGTGGTATCTGACTCCCGTCGGGTTTGCTCTTCTGGTGCTGGTCCTTCGCGGCCGATCGGTGAGAACTGGCTTCGGGTACGGGTATCTCGCCGGATTGGCGTTCTTCGTCCCACTGCTGCCCTGGGTAGGTGTCTACGTCGGAGCGCTCCCGTGGCTGGTCCTTGCGGCGATCGAAGCATTGTCGATCGGGCTCTTCGGGGCGATGGCGGCGGCGCTGAGTCGACTGCCGTGTTCGGTAGTGTGGATCGCCTCGGTGTGGGTGCTCCTCGAAGGGGTTCGCTCGCGACTTCCCTTTGGCGGCTTTCCTTGGGGGCGTCTGGCATTCGGTCAGGCGGACGGTGTGCTGTTGCCCCTGGCCGGCGTAGCTGGAGCCCCCGGCCTGAGTTTCGCCGTCGCGCTCCTGGGCTGTGGACTTGCGGGGCTGATAACAGCGTTGAGCGGTCGGCACTGGATGCGAATGTTCGCATGCATGGCGATTGTGACCGTTCCGCTGATGTCGGCGATGCTGCTTTCTGCACGTCCTACGCCCGCACCTGCGGCGATGAGCACAGTTGCCCTCGTTCAAGGAAACGTCCCACGGCTTGGTCTGGATTTCAACTCCCAACGCCGCGCGGTGTTGGACAACCACGTCGCAAAAACAAAGGAATTGGCCAGGGATGTCGACGCGGGACGGCTCCCTCGGCCGCAGTTGGTGATCTGGCCGGAGAATGCCTCGGATATCGACCCGCTACGTAACGGGGATGCGGCAACGCGCATCACCGATGCTGCGCGAGCGGTTGGTGTGCCCATTTTGGTCGGTGCGGTGCTGACGCGCGAGGACGGAACCACCTTGAACAGCGCGATCGTATGGGACCCTGATTCCGGGCCCGGGGAGCAGCACGTCAAACGAAAGCTCGTCCCGTTCGGTGAATATCTGCCGCTACCCGGTGTGATGAATGCGCTGTCCTCGTATGCCGCTCGAGCGGGAAAGTTTGTGCCGGGTGACGGTAACGGTGTCGTTACTCTCAACGGCACTCCCACTGCCGTGGCCACATGCTATGAGGTCGCATTCGACGACCTGGTGCGGGACTCGGTGCGAAGCGGTGCCCAAGTCATCACCGTCCCAACAAATAACGCGACATTTGGGCGTACCGATATGACGTACCAACAACTCGCGATGTCACGGGTTCGGGCGGTCGAACACGGGCGCCCCGTGCTTGTGGCCGCGACGAGCGGCGTCAGTGCGATCATCGAGTCCAACGGCGCCGTACTTCAGCAAAGCGGCATCTTCACCGACGACGTACTGGTAGGCGATGTTCAACTGCGCTCGGACATGACTCTGGCGACACGGATCGGTCCTGTGCCCGAAATCGTGATCTCACTGCTCGCGCTCGGAGCGCTGCTGGTGAGCGTCACTTTTCGGGTTACCCGCGCCGCTCCACCTACTAAGATGAATAGTAATTGAGAGCGGTTTCGTATATCGTTTCGTTACATTCGGATGGAGGCGCTGCTCAACGCGGGTGGTCCACATCGCAAAAACATGCGTGGTACAACCCGGAGGAGTGCAGTTTTGTCCCGTCACCGTAAGGAAGCCGGCGCCACATCCCGGCACGTCAGTGAGCTCGTTGCAATATCCGTCGGGTCGGGAAACTGCCAGGTCGCCGTTCGTGGGAGACATCGCACGATTACGCGCCATGGAGACAATGCGGTCGTGGCAGCCACGATGGCAGTCGCGGCAGGAGCGCTGATCGCCGCGGGAACCCAGATCTCCGGCCCCGCCCTGGCAAATGCACACACAGTTCACGACGAGTCCGACCAGTCTCGTGCAACACCCGATCCGGCGTCCGACACTGTTGCGGATGCAGCTCCGCCGCAAGCACTCATTTCTCCGACCACGGCCGGTGCCGGCGAACTGGTCGATCAGCTTGCCAAGGGTGCATGGCTGGCGGAACAACGGGACGCGCTCGAATCCGCGGTCTCGATCCCCATCTCGACAGGATCTGTATCCACCGGATCGTCGGCGCGCACGATCAAGCCTGTATCAGGCACTCTCACTTCAGATTTCGGACCTCGATGGGGAACCACGCACACAGGTCTCGATATCGCGAACGAGATCGGGACTCCGATCTACGCTGTCGCAGACGGGACCGTCATCGATTCCGGGCCAGCTTCCGGATTCGGGTTATGGGTTCGGCTCCAACATGACGACGGTTCGATCAGCACCTACGGCCATATCAACGAAACCCTCGTCAGCGTCGGGCAGCAGGTACGCGTGGGCGAACAGATCGCGACAGTGGGAAACCGCGGTCAATCCACCGGGCCGCACCTGCACTTCGAGATTGCAGACCCCTCGGGGCAAAAGGTAGATCCCAAGCAGTGGCTTGCGTCTCGGGGTGTGGAAGTTACGGACTACACCAGTTCCTGAACTACGGCCAGGTGCACCCACCAGGCTCCAACGTGACGCCGAGACTTCATGTTTGAAACCAACGCTTTCGGATTTGAGTCGACGAGAAGGTCGGTACCCGCCAGGTATCGACAGGGATGAAAGATGATCAGATGCGCGCTCAATGGCGGTGGACGGTATTTGCTCTTGCGGTCGTCGCCCTGCTCGTAGTAGCGATGTGGCCACGGGGACGCGAATCGACTGAAGTTGCGCAACCACCCGCTGCCACTGCCTCTCATGCCGGGGGATCTGCCACGGCCGACGGCGCTTCGCTCGCTGCACTTGCCGTCGCGGCGGCACTGCGTCCATGCCCCCTGCCTGATCCGCAACGGTCCGCCTCGGGACAGCTGTCCGGCGTGAATGTTTCATGCCTCGGGTCCCGGGAAAAATTCGATGTAGGAGACGCCCTCGCCGGCGAACCGACATTGATCAATCTCTGGGCGTCGTGGTGTGCACCCTGCCGAGAGGAAATCCCCATTCTGGGGGCTTATGCTGAGGAACCCGATTCAGTGAGGGTCGTCGGCGTCAACGTACAGGACAGTCAATCGTCAGCCTTGGCGCTGCTCGCCGACCTCGGAGTGCACTACCCCTCCTATGGCGACGCCGACGCGGTTCAAGGAACACTTGTCGCACCTCCAGTTCTGCCCCTGAGTTTCGTCGTGCAACGCGACGGCAGTGTCGAGCGGGTTACCGATCCTCCGGTCTTCCGTAATACCCAGCAAATTCGCGACGCAGTTGCGGGCATGGTGCGGTAATGCGTTGGGGGAGAACGAAAAAGCGGCCCCTGAACCGAACCGGAACTGCGTCCGATCGGGCATTCGTCGATCGTTGTCGGACTGACTGTAGTTTCTGACCAGCTCCCGAAAGTCGGGGACGGATGCGGGACGGCAGCTTGACCGTGGGGATGGGTGCAAGTTCGTCAGGCTGCTGGAGGAGCGAGTCGCCAGAGTCGGAACGTGGTTCGTCCTTGGTGAGGGCCGCACTAGTGTCGACGGCCATCGTAAGCTCCCCACTGGCGGCCATTTATGGCGCATTTTGTGGCCATGGTTTCTCCCCGCGTACGGCCAGATAGTTCCCCACCTGCTGTGAGTCAGATTCGGTCCCGGCAACGCT
>NZ_LPNQ01000070.1:0-21536 GCF_019266085.1 Rhodococcus sp. FH8
CGCCGCAGCTTCCGCGGAGGGCTCGGCCCTCTTCTTCGTCACATTCTCCAGTGTCGTCATCTCGGCACCTCCTCGCCGAGCATTCACTCAGCGTCTCGGGCCAAAACACCGATTACGAAACAGTCCCGGTGCCGGTTCCGCAGCGGCGGGCATACGCGATCATTCCGTCTGCTGCCCGCACAGCGCGGACGCCGTTGTCGTGGATCTGCGACTCGGGGTCTTGCTCGTAGCGGAAGTCATCGTGCTTGCTGCCGCCTGCTGTCGATGCCGCGACTGCGTCGAATGTGTCTATTCCTTCCCAGGCGCGTGCACGGTATTCGGGCTTCGTTGTTTCGGACATGTGTTGTGTCCCTTTCCCTTGCGGGTGAGCTACACAGCGGGGGTGCTGTGCAGCGCGGCCAACAGGGCGGTCTGGACCTCGAGCGCGGGCGACGGCGCACCGTGTGCAAGGACGCTCGCGGTCGTGTCATCGATGACGACGGACATGTGGGCGCGGTGACGCGAGAGCATCACGCAGGTGCGGCCCGCGTCGAGGTTGAAAGGTTCGGCGGTCCGGTATCCCGCCAACGGGTGCAGCACCACGACGGCAGGGCGCTCGAGGCCTTGCAGCGAGTTGGCGGTGCCGACCAGTACGTCGGGGTGCTCGCTGAGTAGGGCACGGATTGCCGCAGCCTGGGTCACGTGCGGGACCACCACGGCCACGTCGGCGGCCGTCATTGGCCGCTGGCCTGCGGTGGTGACCAGATCCGCTGCCAGTAGTTCCGCCGCCCGCGCGGCGCATGCGGTCACCAGGGCCGGATCGGACGGGCCTCCGCAGGCTGTGATCGGGCGGTGCGCCAATTCGGGCCACACGGCTCCGCTCGAATCGGTGAGGTGTTCCGGGGGACGCTTGGAGGTGAACGGCAGGTCGGGGTAGAACAGTGGCGCGATCAGTGCTGTGGTGTCGGGTCCGAGTCGCCAGGTGTGCGCCAACCGCACCATCCCCACCGCGTCGCCGTGCGCAGCCAACAGTGCAATCGGGGCGGGTAGATCGGGTGCGGTTTCGCTTCCCTCCCAACGAGATACATCGCCGGTCACCACCGGGTCGATCTGGCCGGGATCACCGACGCACACCACCTGTTTCGCCATGGCTCCCAGCGCTCCCAGATCGGCGTAGGTGCATTGCCACGACTCGTCCACGATCAACACGTCCGCACCGACTCGGTCTGGGTCCGAGAACAACCATCGCGCCGTCGTGCCGATCAGAATTGCACCGACGTCGCCCTGCCAGCGCACTTTCTGTCCCGAGACCACCGGTGTGTCGCCGCTGTCCGGTGCCGGTGCTTTCGCTTTCCACATCAAGGCGGCGCGGTCGGTGAGTGTTCCCAACCGGCGTGCAATCTCCACCGCCTGTTCGCGGGTCTGCGCCGCGATCCCCACGCGCAGATCCGCGCGGTGCGCCAATGCCGCAGCCAGTAATGCAACCAAGCGGGTCTTGCCCGCACCGGGAGGGGACGGCACCACCACCGCCGGATCACCCGACCACACCGAAAACAGCACACGCGCTGTGATCGGGTCGGCCATGATCTCCGACCCCGGCCACCCCGTCAGCGACGGGACGGGCGGACGGGACGACGACGGCACCGGGCCGGAGGGGGCAGCAATATCGGACGACGAGGCAGTAATGCGCATGACGAATCAAACCTTTCGTGAAAAAAGTCTCTGAACTGGCTATTTACCTAAGGCAGGTATGCTGCCGGTGCTATTCCTCTGCGCCCGCTATGAGCACGTCCAACGGCACTTCACGCCGGGAAGGGACGGGTGTCTGCCCCGTCGAAAGCCAGGACCGCCGCCCTCGGTAGAGCCGCCAGTACCGGCCACGACCAGCGCGCATCGCGAAAGGTGACGCCGCTTGCGGCATCAACACCACCGACGCGCCACTCGGCGGCGCATACATCCCCACCGAACCGAGTCCGAGCACCAACTTCCCGCCGACAACCTCGGTCGATGTGACCTCGACAGTGAACTGCTCGAACGGACGCCGTCGCGGTGTACCGACCCACCCGGTGACAGCAGATCCGACCCGCAGGCGCGAATCCAGACGCTCACACGTCACCGACAACGACCCGTTGCGCCGACGTGAACCTTTCGGTGGCGGCGTCATCGATGCCACACCCACCGCGACGTGGCCGGTGTGCAATGCGCGCTCGCGCCACATCGGATCATCGAGCAAGGCTGATGACATCACATCTGCTGCGTCACAACGACTTCGCAGACCCATCGCGGCGCTGGCCGTGTTGTCGGGACGCGACCAGTCGTGACCGTCCACCAGTGCGGACTGTGCCCGAGAAAACGAATAGGCGTCGTCTTCACCGATCGCAGCGAGCAGCGGTAACAACGGGCCACTGCCGATCGCACGCGCCCATTCGTGCATCCCGGCGACACTCTCGTCGGTGATCTGCAACCACTTTCGCCATACCCGCGCCGACCGCTGCGCTTCCGGCACCACTCCGAGCACGTAGCGGGCACTGGAGGCGGCCGGAAGATTCACCACCGCCGATGTGCCGGGATGATCCGCGCGATCTGCCCACCACCCCACCATCGCGGCGCTACCGGAGATGTTCGGGTCACTGTGGTGAGCGTGCGCCCGCGCCAACCCCACCAGGGCCGGGATCGTGCCGGTGTCGTCGGTGAGCAACATCGCCGGGGTATCCGCCGCCAGTGTGCCGCCCAACCGTGCGAGCAACGCCAACCCTGCCTCGTCGCACGCGGTTTCCTCACCTCCACCGAACGACGCAGCGGACACGCTCACACTGCCGCCGCGTACCGTCGCCCGCACCGCCAGCGCCGACGCTGACGGGGTGAACGTAGTGTGTGCGAGCCGAGCAACGGGGCGCCCTGTTTCGGCGGCATAGAGACGCTGAGCCAGATCGAACCATTCCACGCTCACGACACGTCCTCCGTCTGTTCGCACGCCCCGACCACCGGATTCGCAGCGCACTCCCACCCCGCACGCAAGGCCCGCGCCGCCGCATCCTCGCCGGTACCGGCGACCACGCTCGCCACCTGATCCGGCGCGTGACCGGTACCGGTCAACACCTGCTGCGCGTACCGCAACAGATCACCGCTCACCGCGTTCACAACGCACCGACCGGGATCTGCACACTCGACGCCCATTCCGGGGTCCGTGCCAGTGCAGTGTCGTTGCCGATCACCGCGCACACCAGATGCGCCCGCGACGGCCGATCCGGCCACGGCGTATCCCCGTCCGTCAACACGATCACCACGTGCGGGGCAGGACGGGCCGCGTTCGCCGCATCGATCCCGACGCGCATATCCGTACCGCCGCCGCCCACCAACACCACATCAGCCACCGACCGCACCGCCTGCGCAGACGTCGATGCCGCATCGCACGAGAGAATCCGTACCCGCTCCCGCGCTACACCGCCTGCCCGCAGCACACCCGCAACCTCACCCATCGCCGCCGACAGATCCGCCGCCGACATGGACCCGGACGTGTCGATCACAATCGACACCGTGATCGACGGACCCCGCATCGCCGGGGCCACGATCCCCGGCAGGCTGCGCCGCGACGGACGCGCATAGCTGTAGTTCGTCCGCCCCGACTGATCCGCCAGCGCGCGCCGGATCACCGCGCGCAACACCCGATCCCACGGCACTGTCGGCGGCGTGAGAACCTCACCAGCCCAACGCGCCAATCCTGCCGGTGCGCTCCCGCGCCCCTTCCCTTGCGCCGCCTGCACCGCC
Organism: Rhodococcus sp. FH8; assembly: GCF_019266085.1. Taxonomy (NCBI): domain Bacteria; kingdom Bacillati; phylum Actinomycetota; class Actinomycetes; order Mycobacteriales; family Nocardiaceae; genus Rhodococcus; species Rhodococcus sp. FH8. The sequence goes on from NZ_LPNQ01000070.1 coordinate 3,748, forward strand.
CGCGCCACATGGCGGCGCATCAGATCTGCTTCCGCGCCGTCCAACCCGTCCGCGACCTCCCCCGCTGCCGCGCCCAACTCCCCCGGCACCGGCGCGCACCCCGCACCGGACCCGCATCCCACATCTTCGTCGTCTGGAAACTGTTGCCCCGTAGCCGGATCGATCAGGTGCGTGTAGTAGTCCTCTGCGATTCCGCCGTCCTCGCACCCGAACGATTGTGGAGTGATCACCCCGTCCGGTAACCCGACGCCCGCCGCCAGCAAGTCGTCGTTGATTTCCGCGTCCGCCGCGTAATTCCACGCCACGTGTTGCACCGGCTTCGGCAAGGACTGACCCCGCGCACCGTGCGCCCGCAGCAAGTGCCCGACCTCGTGCAGCAATACCGCACCCGCCACCGGCACCGGCCACGCACCCGCGCCCACCAACAACGCCGGATCGAGATAAAGCCGCCACTGCGCATCCACCGCGAACGTTCCCAACCCCGGTGCAGCAACGGGCTGCGCCGCGAACAACGCCCGCATGAAATACGGCATCTGCTCGGCAGAAACCAGCCGTGCCAGGCGAAACGCCCGCAACTCATCCGGCGCGAGCACCCGAACCCCGCTCATGCCGCCGCCTCCATCAGACCCGCAGCGGTCAACATCGGCGCGAACCGACGTGCAGACGCCGGGACAGTCGCCTTCGCCGGTCGCGCCGTCGCCAGCGTGCGCGCCGCCGCGCCCGCCACGTCCGGTGCGCCCGCCTCCGCAGCCGCGATCAGCGGACCCCACGCACTGCGCCAGGCCTCCACCGTGCCGCGCCCCACCGCCCACGCCGTGACACCGGACAACACTGCCCACACCAGATCAGGACGCGACTGCCAATCGAACGCCGACTCGGGATTCTCCACCACCGCAACCGGATCGGGCAGATCGGCGCTACGTCGCCACTCCAAGAACTCCACGCCCGCGCCCTCACCGATCAACCCGAACACCGCCGTGTTGATCGCCGCGTTGTCGTCCTCGCGCAAATGCGGCAACACCGCCGCCAACATCGACCACGTACGACGCGACGGCCACGCGCCACCGGTCTGCGCCGCCGACGACGGAAACGCATCCAACGCATCAGGATTGCGCTGCACAAAGCCGGTGATCGAACTGCGCACCAACGCAACCCGCTGCTCATCGGTGGCCACCGCACGCGAGGCAGGTGGCGCACCCCACCCCGTCGACATACCGTCCAACCACTCATCCACAGACGGCGTGAACTCCACATGGCAGAACCGATTCGCCAACGGCGCTTCCAACTCGTACCCACCAGCGGCGCAATCCGGAGGGTTCGCCCCCGCAATCACCCGAGTTCCCTTCGGCAACTGCACATCACCGACAGTCAGATCCAGCGCCACCGCCAACATCGCCGCCTGCACAGCAGGCGGACTCGTCGTCAACTCGTCCAGAAACAGATACCCGCCACCACCGGCCACCAATTCCTTCGCCCACGCCGGAGCCTCCAACGTCACACCGTGCTCCCGCACCACCGGCAACCCAGCGAAATCCGACGGCTCACGCAACGACCCCAACACCGTCTTGCACAACACCCCATCCGCCGCAGCCAACCCACGCACCAAACTCGACTTGCCCATCCCCGGACCCGAAATCAGCAACGACGGCACACCCGCCCGCCCATTCGCATCCAACACAGTCACAGCAGTAGCCAAATCAGCCACAGGAATCCTCCAGAATCGAGCGAACTGGTCAGGTCCGCTACCGAATTAGACTCCCCAATTATATAGGTTGACCTGCACAAATAGGCGCTAGAATCGTTTCTCACGTCCCCGGCGCACCCTGTGCCGGGGACGTGAGAAACGATCACCACGCCCGACTGCCGGCACCACCGCGTACGAGGTACGAAAGGCCGCCAACGACGTGGAGTGCCAACTCTTCGCACTCGGGCTGCGGTCCGGACTGGGAAACACTTCGTATCGTCTGAACCCCCAGCGAGCCAGACAGAACCAGTGATCCCGCACGCCCCGAGACAATCACGGCCGTCTCCGCAACCGTCTAGGTGGCCGGCACCGCGGTGATGGCGTCCACACAAGTGACGAGCACGTCGATCAAGATCGGAAGGACAGGAAGGAAAAAGGATCTTTTCGCTTCTACAGAGCGGAGCGAAGCGGAGCGAAGCGGAGCATCCTCTTGGGGGACACCGCAGGTGGCCGGGCCGCCGGGCAGGCGGATGCAGTCGGTGATCCGACCGACCGGGTTGAGTGCCAGGCATTTACTCATTTGGAGCTGAAAGCGGCAAGCGGTCCGTTTCCGCCTCCGCACCTAGGGGCGATCAGCCCTGTTTCGCCTAGTCATAAAGTATGAATGCCCAGATTGCGAGCCTTTGCGCTACCGCTAACGTGACCGACGTCATGTTGTCGCAAATGTTCGGTTATCACGTTTTGCGCTACCGTCAGTTACATCAAAGTTGGTTGCGGAAGATGCAGCCTTCGCGTCACAGGAGGTTTCCATGTCCCGTTCACGTATGGCTGTAGCTGCACTGTTGGTCCCGGTAGCGGCCGGTGCTGTGGCCCTCCTCGGGGCGGGTGCCGCTTCTGCCGCGACCCCGTATTCCGGCAACGGATTTGTCGGAGTCAATTTCGATCAGAACGAGACCCGATTCATCGCCGACACCAATGCCGGCAACCTCCTCGGCCCCATCCCGGATCGGGGTTGGCGCGTGAACCTCGGCCCTGGTTCCGTCTATCAGCCCACCGGGAACGTCGTCTACGCCACCGTCGACCAGATCGTCGACGAGGCAGCTTCACACGGAGGTCGTGTCTCCATCACGCTCAGCGACCCGGCGCTCTGGAATGGCACGTACGTCACCGGTTTTCAGCGCTGGTGACATAGGGCGATCTCGCATTTCCAGCGCCGGTGAGCACATCGCTCACCGGCGCTTTTGCGTGTCATCTGTCCAGCCTTCAACTCGCACTGTTGGTTTCTATATGTAAAAAAGTATGTACACATCTTTTTGGTAGCTTTGGGGTGTGGCCACCGACAACATACGAATAACCCCTGCGGTTCAAGCGGTGCTTACGCTTCTTCTCCAGCATCCGGAGAAGGAGATCTACGGGTATCGGGTCATGGACGCGCTGGAGTATTCGAGTGGAAAGACTTATCGCATTCTCGCCCGGCTGACGGGAGCTAATTGGTTGATCCGCCACGATCCAGGAGTGGATGGCGTGTCAGGGAAGCCTCGCGTGACGTACTCGATCGCTCCATCGGCGCGTACCACCATCAAGGCAGCGTTGGCGGACGCCCGCGAGCGTGAACGGCGTGGGAGCAGGTTCCGAGCGCACGGACCGCGGCTGCCACCTTCGATCGAGTAAAAGACGTTCAGGTGGCCGGCACTTCGGTGATGGCGTCGGCGGTCACGAGCATGTCGATTTCGACGAGGTTGGTTCCGCCGGCATCGGTAACGCGCACGGTTACCCCGGCCAACCATTGTCCGTCGTGCATTTTGACCCAAAACTGTTGAGCTGCATCAAGATACCCGGACATGTAGAGCGCGGACGTTTTCACCCGCATGCTCACATGATCGGCGCGCGCGCTCCCCCACGTCCGAGCGGGAGCGCGCGGCCGATGTCTTGTGCACTACTGGACAGTGACCAGTAGCACGAAGACCACATCATCGGACACAGGTCGAGACAAACGAAAGATACGAGGCCACCGCACGGAGGATCCGCCGCCGACGTGAATCGGGGCTGAACTATGTACGAAAGCCGCGGTCTTCGTCGCGCGCGAGTTCCGGTTCGAAGGGGGTGAACCAATCCTCGGGATCGAGGTTGACCCCATCTGATATCGGTTCTGCCCAGAATAGTGTCAGCACGTCATGGTCCTGGAACAGGTAATCGAGCGGGCCGTCCCAATCATCGTCATTCTTGTGCGCGGGCAGATGTGTGAGTTCTTCGACGAACCGGTCCGAGATCATGGCGGTACGGGCGCGGCCGATGATCAGACGCAGCGCCATTTCCTCGCCGGTACAGCGAGGTTCGGGATCGAGGCCCGCAGCGGCGTCGGCGGAAAGATCATCGAATGAGCGAGCCATGGTGCGTCGCCATGTCGCATCCTGAGTCCAGGTGCATTCCGGAAGGTCCGCCAACACCGCACACCCGGAACCTGGTTGAACGGGGCGATTACCGAGCAGGTGTGCGTCAGCAAACACCGCATCCGCCAACTCTGTCGCCACCCGAGCCACGACAACGCACTGGCGCGGAGTCAACGTCTGCGCATCCGGATCAAAAGTTTCGTCGAAATCTGGGTCGTCGTCATCGTCGAGGTCCGGGACCAGATACATGCCCCGAAGAGTAGACCGCAACCGGTTGATCCGTCTCGTCCAACGACCACCCCTTTGACTCTTGGGATCACAGTCCTCTGTGCTCGGCAACGCGCCGTGAAGCTTCTTGTCGATAGTGCTGGTCACAGGGTCGGGAAACGATCGGTGAGCTGCTTGACCAGTCGATGCACCCCGTGCAGTTCTTTTCGCAGCATGATTGCATCGGTACGAGCTACCGACGTCGTCGTCAGATTTCCGTTCACACGGGAATTTCGTTCGAGACGCACGGCTGCCTCGATGCGCGCGGAGAGGTCGTCGATCTCCGCATTCAACAGCGCCAGAAACACTCTCGCCTGTGCAATGTCGGAGTCTTTGTCTGCGGTCGGCACGCTCGTTACGAGGTGACCAGCGACGAGAGTTTCTCTTTCGCCATGCGCTCTACGAGCAGAGGAACGAAATCCCGTATCCGGTGCCCGGCAAAGTGAGCATGGGCGGACTCCACCGCCCCCGCTACAGCTTCTGCCGACACCGAGGGAAATTTCGCGGTCAACCGAGTGAGCGTCTGACCGATCAGGCGGTCTTCCTCGTCGTTCGTCATCTGTCAATGATGCGCCCAAAGCTCCGTCAGCTCCACAGGAGAGGACAGTGCCGATCCGTTCCGCCAAGGAACCATTCTCCAGCCATGAGCCGGGGAGAGAACTTACTTGCTGGTGCGTCGAAGCGGTGGTCAGTCCAGGGCGGCGCACGCGATGCACCACGCTCTGCCGTCAACACCAATCGTTCGATGTTCCGGCGCAATACTGGCGGCCAGAATGCACTCCGTGTTGTCGTGGTAGACACCGAGCGTGCTGGCCTCTGTCGAATGAAACGCTGACACCTTCATCGCTACCTTGCTTCCCTGACCGTCCGGCAGGTGGAGGTCTCGCAGGTAAGCGTGTCACCACCCTCGGAATCTCTCCATTCGAATGCCACCAGTCTCGAAAGGCGCCACTGTCGTTTCTGCTCGTCTTGACCGGGCGCTGGTGCAAATGTCCGTGTGAGGACGTTTGCCGACAATGGTGGGGACCCGCCGAAAGTATGAACTTTGACGAATCGGCACCCCAGTGACCTGGCATTAAACCAACCTGCTGGTTTTCGTAACCTAACTGACATGAAGTATCCGTTGGCAATTGCGCGGACGTTCTTTACCGTAAGCAGCGATCGGGATCCGCCCTCTTTTCGCAGGAGATTCCCAGGTTCAGTATTGGGTTGATGCGACTTCTACGGTGTTGGAAGGTTTTGCGTGCCTGAGATTCTCGTTACTCCTGTTGCTTCGGCTGTGTTCGTGAAGAATTTGACAGGCTCGTCCCAGACCGGTTCGTGGGGTGTGGGTGGGACGGATCTGGGGTTTCCTGTGCGTTTGCAGGATGGGCGTTTCGGGTTCTTCTTCGGCGACACGTTCGAGTCCCTCGCCCCTGGTGGTCCGGGGTGGCGTAGTCCGGTGATGTTGCGTTCGACGACAACTAATCTGGATCAGGGGATCGTGTTCAGCTCTGCGGCTGGCGGCGGCTATGCGAAGGAGATCCTGCCGAATGCGCACGACACGCGGCAGTTGCCGAGCGTCGAAGCACCAGGCACCGAGTTCACGGTCATTCCCGGGGATGCGCTCACGATCGGGACGCGCACGTATCTGTCGGTGATGAGCGTGCACGCCTGGGACTCCGAGGACTGGAAAACGAACTTCACCTACCTCGCCTACTCCGACGACTCGGGCGAGAATTGGACTCTCTCGCAGGCACGTTGGGACAATCACCCCGGCGCGCTCGATCAGTGCTGGACGATGGAACGCCACGGCGGATACGTCTACGTCATCTCCACCGCGTTCGGACGCAACAAGCCTGCCGGCATGATCCTGCGTCGCGTTCCGGAAGCACAGATCCTCAGCCCCGCCGCCTACCAGGGGTGGGGCTGGACCGAACAGACGGGCTGGGCGTGGGGAAATGCCCCGACGCCGATCATTCCCGGCCGGATCGGTGAGATGTGTGTCCGCTTCGTCCAGGGCACCTGGGTCCTCGCCTATTTCGATCCGGAGGCTTATGCGATCGTCACCCGCACCGCGGCCCGCATCGACGGACTGTGGTCTGAACCCACCGTTCAGGTCAAGGGCGGCGACTGGGGAGCAAATGACGGGACGTACGGCCAGATCTACGGCGGCTACATCCACCCCGCATCCACCCTGGACAATCTGCATCTGATTGTCTCGCAATGGAATACAGCAACGGGTACTCCGTATCATGCGATGCAGTTCAAAACCTCCGTCACTCCCGTCGCCCCCGTGTACACCGTCGGCGGCGCGATCGGTGCCCGGTACACACAACTCGGCGCCGAAACGAGCCCGCTCGGTGCACCGACCGGCGACGAACAACCTCTGGCGAGCGGGCGGGTGCAGGATTTCGAGCACGGCCGCATCTACTGGAGCGCCGCAACCGGGGCCTGGGAAACGTACGGGTTGATCGCGCAGAAGTATCTAGACCTCGGCGGACCCACGAGCCCTCTGGGGTGGCCCACAAGTGGTGAACTCGGCACGCCCAACGGAATCGGCCGCTTCAACCGCTTCACCGAAGGAAATATCTACTTCAATCCCCAGGCCGGCACTCACTGCGTCTACGGCGCCATTATCGCTGAATATGGTCGCCACGGCTATGAAGGCGGACGATTCGGATTCCCCACCACCGACGAATACGCCACCCCCGAGGGCCGCCGCAACGACTTCCAAGGCGGCTGGATCGCATGGATTAGCGCCACAGGTCAGGTAGTGACATCGTGATGTTCAACCCCAGCTGGCCCCTACTGTATATCTTTGTGCTCCAGCGCATTCGGCGTAGCAGTGGGGGCAATGCGGCCACGGGATGCGATCAACCGCCAGATCACTCACAGGGCGGTACATCGAGCCAGCAATCGAGGTGCCCATGCATCGCCGTGTAGGTGTTCTCGCTCTGATTGCGGTCGTTGCCGTCCTGATTGTCGTGGCGGTCTCGTTCTATTCCTTCGGCGGCGACCCGACCGAATACTGCCGAGCCCACGCGCCGCTTCCACCAGCATCGGGTGTGGAACAAACCCTCACGCCGGAGGAGGGGCATTGGACTGCTTTTCCGATTGCAGGAGCCGCCTGCACCTGGAATATCTCCGGCGACGTGCACTACGTGACCTCGACCATCCGGTGGGGGTCGACACTGATGTTGCTCGGCGCGGTCGTTGTCGCCATCGCATCCTCCTATTTCATCGCAAAAACTCTCTTCGCTAATCGCCAATAGCTGGCAAGTACCTGTGAATCAATCCGAGAGGATAGGCATGCGCAGAAACATCAAGAGGGCTACACGACGCCGGAAACTGTGGACGACATCCAGGTCGAAAGCAGTGGCGATGGTTGCTGCCGCGCTGACGGTGACAAGTGTGTCAGTGCTGGGTGCGGCACCCGCGAGTGCGGACCCGAGCTGCCCGAACAACGACCCGAAGTTCGGGTTCTGCGTCGGAGGGAAGATCCTCGAGGAATTCAACGAAACCGGAGGCTGGCCGTTCTTCGGAAATGCCACGAACTACGAGGCGGACGCCGCAAACTACGGGCGTTGGCAACCGTTCGAGAAGAACAGCTCGATCTACTGGCACGCGAATGTGTCCAACGGACATGCCAATCAGATCGGCGGGCTCATCCGCGACAAGTGGGGTGCCATGGGATGGGAGGGCGGCAGCGACCTTGGATACCCGGTGACCCGAGAGCTCGGAACGCCCACCAAACCCGGCCGCTACAACCACTTCGAAGGCGGTTCCATCTACTGGTCACAGCCAACCGGAGCATGGCCGGTGTGGGGCGCCATTCGAGACCAATGGGCAAATGCTGGATGGGAAAACAGCAACTTCGGGTTCCCATCCTCCGACGAATACAACTGCTGGGACGGAATCAATCCGGACAACAAGAACTGGATCTACGGTGGCAAGGGGCAGAATTTCCAGAACGGGCGTTTGTTCTGGAATTCGGCACCGAACAACTTCACAAACTCGTACAGCTCCGTCCACGGATCTCCGCGTACGCTCAAATACAGCTCCACCACCAAATACACCAGCGCGTTCAACAGTTCAGTCAGTACATGGAACGGGCTCGGTCGAGTAGCCATCTCCCAAGCACCGGTACTCAACAACGAGGTCCTGGTGGTCAGGGACGTCAATCGATCGGACTACAGCTGGGCGGGTCACTACGAGAACCGGGGCACCGACTACTCCACACTCGAGATGAACGACGCGAAATTCAGTGGCCCCAGCGATGCCCGAATTCAGCCTGTGATGCTCCACGAAATGGGGCACTCACTTGGACTCGCTCACAGCTGCGCAGGCTCGAACATGGACGAACGGATCTACTTCACCAAGACGTCCACCCTGTCCGACCTGGACAAGTCCTCCTACAACACCAAGCATCCGTGAGAAAATGCACGCGAGAAGGGAACCAACCATGACCATTTCGACGAAGAAGCGGATCGGAGTGGCTCTCGCCGTAGCCGCAGCATTAGCTCTCGGTGCATGCACGACCGAAGACTCCTCCGGCGCCAGCGACAAGCAGGCGACACAGGAGAGCCCACACACGAACGCGCATTCGGATGCCTCGTGGGTCATCGACATCCAAGATCAGCGCCAGGTCGCAGGTTTCGCAGACGCTGTATTCGTCGGCACTGTGCTCGAGCAGAGCGGATTCGCGGCCGACCGCAGCGCGGTTCCGGAAACACAGTTCCGTGTTCAGGTCTCGAATTCCTTGAAAGGCGAAGTCGCCGAGGAAGTCACGGTGAATCAGCAGGGAGGGACAGATCCCAAAACCGGAGAAGTGATTCTCCTCGAGGAAGATCCGATGATCGAAGTCGGTAAGTCGTACCTGTTCGCAACCCGATACAACGCCGACTTCGATTTCTACACCGTCGTTCCCTTCACCGGGCACGAAGAGCTCGACCCGTCGGCAGCGCGCGGGGTCCAGCCAGGGGAATCCGACGTCGTCAAAGGGATGCAGGATGCAATTGCGAATGAGATTCCTTACGAGGAGCCGCAACCTCATGTCGTTGGGCCGAACGGTGAAACGAAGCCATCGGTTGCCCCGCGCCTGAGCGGACCTCCGGAGTCGGTCGAACCGAACGACCCCATGCAGTCCGGGGCCCCTACCTCGACCATGACCGTCGCACCCACAACCCGGTAACCATTTTCACTATGTAGTGCTGCTGTACCTCGCGGAGGAACTGAGGTACAGCAGCGCTTCCCGGTCGACCTCGGTTCCAGATTCATACCCAGCCCGACATCACCATGCACGGGGAAGATGGTGCAATTGTGCGTCCTGCACCACCAAGTTCATCACTGCCTCGTACGCATCCGGGAACGGGTACCGGCATGTTCCATCGACCGGAAATGCAACCCTGACAGCCTTTCCTGCGCTATCGACCAGCCACACCACAGGTGTGGGAACGCTCGAGGGGGTGGGGCACTCGCCGAACCATGGCGATTTGAGTGACTCCCGCTTGAACTGGGCCACCACATGCGCCATGTCCCCCGTTCTGGTTGTCTGCGAAAGGGTTGCCTCGCTGGAATCGTCTGTGTATGCGAGGAATTGGCACACCACAACAGATTTCGGCTCGAAGTTCTCGGGAACCGTGCCCGCAGGAGGTAGAGGATCTGACAACAGCTCCGGTGACTGCACCTCTCCAGGGACCGCCGCGACGAGGACCTCCGGCGCCAAACAGGTGGCGCGATCGACCACCACCCCCGTCGGCAACGCCACGGGATCGCGTCGCTCGTCGAGGACACGGAAGGCGATCACTGCTCCGACCGCAAGAACAGCAACCACAACTACCGTGATGAGCCCTGAACGAAATCGCCGCATAACCTAACACTAATCCGTAGGATCGGGACCGTCCCATTGCCGTTCCGTGACGGTGAGCAGCGATCCCATACACTCGCACGGGCCGCCATGACCCCGTCCATGAGGGGACGTCACGGCGACGTCAGAGAGGGCCAAGGGCAACACGTCGCCGACTATGCGCATTGATGCCGAGTCGGAAGTAAATGGGTAAGGTGATCCGAATGAATGGTTTCACTGTTCGCGTATTTGGTTCTTTGATTACTGCCCTGTCGTTGACTGGATGCGGGGTAGACATGGATACCTACGATCCTGCCATTTCCCAGGAAGATATTCTGACTTCTTCTTCCCAAAGGTGGAATCGCAGCGTCCTTGAAGGTTATCCGAAAGATGCATACACCCTTCTTTCAGTGCGATGCATGAATATAATTCCCGCACAAGAGTTCCCAACTCGGTTCAAAGATTTTGGAGTAGGAGGTCCCGGTCCGAGTTCTTTGACCGTGCACATCGAGGGTGGCCGTGGCTACGTGACCACACTATTCTCTGTTCATCCAGAGAGGGATGAGATTGATGTTCCGTGGATTTACAGCAAAGAAGATGGATGGAGGAATGACGATTGTTGATATATTTTCGCAATCGCTGAATTGGATTCCACATCAAAGGCAACATTCCGGACGTGTCCTGAAAACTGGACGCCTACTTCGCCGCCACACAGGGCGAAGTCCATATGGTCGCGCCTCTCAGGGGCATCGACGACCTGGACAGCGTGCCGAGTTACTAAGCCAACCGCTTCTCAGAAATGCCCCTCTTGCTAGGCGGACAACTGTCGGGCCAGGCTATAATACAAAGATGAGATTTTCCAGAACTACAGGAATTCGGACTGCTATTTTAGCAATCTTGTTAGCCAATGCTGCATGTTCACAATCGCCGGAAGATCCCGATTTTTTCACCAACCGACTTACCCTCCCGAGTTGCGGAGAGATCAAAAAAACGAACGCAAGTAGTGGTAGCACGTTCGAGCGCTCGCAAGTTGAGTGCATGGAATCATCGCGCACTGCCGGAGGCTCCGAATTTACCTTGCGCTCAACAACTACGGAGGGTGACGAGATAGTCAATTATATTCGCATACTGCCCAATGTTGAGGATGTCGAAATAATTGTGGACAAATCGCAGGATGAATATTCCGAGCAGGGGTGGACATCCTACTCATGCTCGATTCCTGAGTTAACAGAGAATTCCATCACCGATTGCATGGCAACGAGATAGATCAATCTAGAGATAGAGGTGCGAGCCACTGAAGTATATCGGTCACGTTCACCTCTTCGTTATTTCTGGATTTTGGTATCGGCGCGGCCGGTCGCGAGTCGAATGCAGGCTGGTCTGTCGGACGGCGGGTTTCAGTGACGGCCCGGCATTGATCGCCCACTTGCATGTGCGCACAAGTGCTCAGATTCCGGACTGATGCCCCATCTTCGAAAGGCAAGGACACAGCACTCGTTTTCTGACCCACGGGCAATACCGAGGCCTCCGGCATCGATGGGGTTCCTCAACGACGCACTCCTCCACACTGGACACTGGACACGTTCAAACCCGGTCTACAAGATGTCGACTTTCACCGCTCTCGGCGGGTCGAATGTCCTGATCACGGGGTGGTCGGGCCATCGTTCAGTCCAGTGGTCGGTGTTGATCACTGCGCTACCCGGAGCGGCGGTGTCGCAGCACGCGTGCTGTCGTCGAGGGTTGCCCAGCAGAGTTGTCCGCTCTCGTCGCGGATCTCCAGGCTGCCTGTGCGTTGTTGGAAGCCTTTGCCGACGGCCGCGACGTCGAGCCGAACGCCTGTCACCCGCCCTCTCCCCGCTGATAGACCCGTATATCCGGACACTCGCGACAAGATCCGCAGATCCGGACCGTCCCATTGCCCTTCTGTCACGATCAACAGCGATCCCTTACTTCTTGCCCGCGCAGCCACAGCCCTTCCGCGAGAGGGCGTTACAGCGCCACCAGAGAGCCCCAGAACAACCACGTCGAAGCCCTCCAGCAAAATTGCAGCGCAGTCGATTGCAGCATCCTTTGGCTGCGGCACCAGCGCGACCTTCGCCAAGTCGCCACCTTGCTCGTGGAAGGCGAGGAGTCCGAGTCCGGGCATTCCGATCACCGCAACGTGCCCGCCGGCGGCGGTGACGGTGGCGAGTAGTCCGATGAGGACCGATGCTGCGCCGTCGACGCTGACGACGGTTCCTCGGGCCAAACCGCCGCGTGGGAGCAGATCACCGATCGGCGCCGGAACGGGAAGCATCCGGAGGGTCGATTGCGCAGTGGCCACGATCGGAGTCGGCTCCCGCTCGTCGACCGGGCGAAGTACCACCGATGACGTGGCTGGTTCGGTGCCGTCCGAGCGGGCGGGAATCGACGCCATCTTGCGGCGGAGCTGTTCAAGCTTTTCCGCCTTGCTGACCGACGCGAACGTCGGCACGATCCCGCCGGGCGGCTCCGCCATGACGATCTGCCCCCGCTTTCAAGCTGTCGCAACCTTGACACCGTACACTTTACTCGCACAGATGTTCGAATTGGGCCTCAATTCGAACTCTCGGCGATAGACAGTAAAGGCCCAATGGAGATAGACCTGTGATGGACTGCCACTGTGAACGCACCGTCAACTCCGGAACTACCTGCGACCCTGTGGCATTACACCGACGCAGCCGGGCTGCTCGGGATCCTGGGGCATGAAGTCACAGCCGCTGACCCGAACATCGTCGGGTCAGGCAGTTACAAACCCGTCTTGTGGGCGTCCGCGGCCCAGTTCCTCAATGATCGACGGGAGCTGGTTCACGGCCTCGAACTGGTCAATAACTTCGTCAAGGATGGACTCAAAAAGGCCAACATGTGGGCGAGCGCGCCCCCCACTACCCAAGCACCACCGGGAGCCGATTGGGTCACCAACAGTTGGCACACCCTTTTCAACTCAACCAGGGCTGCAAACCCAACAGGCATCGATTTTCTTAAGGAAATTTGCCGAACACTCGACCTGATCATCGATCGCAAATATGAGACCTACCTGCACTGTTGCACGGTCTCGTTCTCCCAGGAACCAGACGTCCTTAGTCAGTGGCGCGCTTACGGCAACGGCATCGGTGGATTCTCCATCGGTTTCGACCCGAGCAAGTTTCCCCGATCGGACGGGTCTCCGGTCCATCTCTCAGGCTTAGGGCTACACAAAGTGCAGTACACAAGAAATGAGTTGACTCCGGCTCTGAAAACCGCCGTGCTCGAACTTTTCACCACCGAGCTCACCCGGCGTGGACACTCGGTCAATCCAGGAAATCTGAGCACTGCTGTACAAAACCTGGCGTTCTACGCTGCAAGCGTCAAACACCAGGGTTTCGAGGAAGAACACGAATGGCGCTTCATCGAACCCGGCTCTTTCGACGCGCCAGAGTTCCGTGCCACTCCTTCGGGCCTCGTCCCGTATCGCAAGCTCGACGAGTTACCTAGTGATGCAGTCACAGGTTTGTATGTCGGGCCGGGCCCAAAGCAGTACGAAAATCTGGTGGCAGCAAAGTCACTTCTGCAGCGATATGGATACACAACTGCCAGCGCCAACGTTCACCCCTCAGAAACACCATTCCGCTAATTCCTGACTGGCTCAAGCAGTTTCGGATCGTTGTTCCTGGGGCTGTTGACCGCCGTCGAGACCTCGTAGGGTTCGAGATGCGGCTCCGGAACGGAGTTGATCATGGCTTGGACCTCACCCTTGTCGGTGAGGTTCGGATCGAGCCAGTGCTCCCAGAATGATTCGGGCAGAATCAGCGGGGATCTGTCGTGTATGTGTCCCGTGGCATCGCTGGCTGGCCGAGTCAAGACTGTGCAGGTCCATACCCACCTGTTCGGGTCATCTTCGGGCAGTTCAGGATCGGGCCACAACTCATACAATCCGGCCATTGCAAGGATGTCGACCTCGCTGTGAAGGAAGTATGGAATCTTCGACCCTGCTTCACTTTTCATCCATTCGTAGTATCCGTTCGCAGGAATGATGGCACGCCGTTTGGATGCACTACTTCTGAATGAGGGCTTCTCCGTAACGGTTTCACTGCGGGCGTTGATGAGTTTGGAGGCCATCTTTCGATCCTTGGCCCAGGCCGGCAACAGGCCCCATTTGACGGTCCGGAGCTGGCGCTGGGGCTCGGCGTCGGGTTCCTCGTTTGGGGTTCGTTCGAGGATCACACGGACAGGTTGTGTGGGGGCGACGTTGTAGGACGGTGGGAGTTCGTCGCCGACGGTCTGCATCGTGTCGAAAAACGACTGCAATTCCTTGCTCGAGCTTGTGCTTGCATAGCGCCCACACATGGCCTGACCTCCTCGTAATCGGTTCCCGTTCCATTGAACAGCGTGGGTCCGACTTCCGCGCCAAACGCCGTGTGATGATCTGTGCGAGTACGTCGTCGACTGTCGCGGAAGGGGAAGTGCGATCACCAACCCTCGGCCGTCGCCTACCGATGTCGCGTTGGCGATCGTGGCCGCCACAGCCCTCGGTGTCACCGTCGGAATTCTCCTGGCCGACGTGGTGGCCGGCGTCGCGGTCGGGGCCGGTACCGCGGTGGTGTTCCGTTTCGTGTTGCGGACGATCATCACCAGGAAATGACGGAATCTCTCGGGAAGGCTTCACATGAAAACGTATCGCGACTTCGAGTGGCTCTTCCGCGACTACCCGTGGACCGAGAACGGGCTGCACGTGACCTACGTGCGCGACGCAACGCCGACCGCCGTGATCGAAGCGATGACCGTGCGCGACCTGGGGGAATTCCGCGGATTGCACGGCATCAACGACATCGAATGGGAAGAGTATTCGGTCGTCGGCACCGCGGCATTGGGGAACTGGGCGATCGCGATCGCTCGGATGGCGTGGGCCGGCTCGGACGACGAGCTTATGGTGCCTCTGTCGGTGGGACGTGAAGTGCTCACACACTCGCGCGACGTCGAAGCAGTGTCCTCGTTCGACCTGTGGCAGGACGGAGTTCATACCGTGCAGTTCGACCCCCTCTTCGGTTCCGAAGCGGGGAACCCGATGTCGGAGGCGTGGAAGTCGCGGATGAGGGAAGTCGGGCTCGACCCCGACAGTGAAGGACCGTCGCCGGACGGGAAATTCCATATCATCGAAGCATCTTTTGCGATGGCCGCGAACTACACCGGCGTGCAGATCACCCCCGAATTCTTGTCGACGGCGACCTTCGTAGCCGGCAGTGACGACTGATCGCGATGCAGGTCAGCGCACCGGAATAACTCTGCGGCGGTCTTCGTTGTAGAGGCTGTCGGTGTTCGGTTCTTTGCCCCGGGTACCACCGAAAGAAATGCCGCTTCGAGCGGCCACTTGCCGAGAGGCGCAAGACGGGCACCGACCCTGTGAAGCCGCTGGACACCGTCAGGTGCCGGCGGCTTCGTCATGTCCTGGGTGGCCAAGGAGGCAGATTGGCATCAGATGCAAGATTGATGCATCTGTTTTGGTGCTGGCTACCCGCCGTTTCCGGTGGTCAGTGTCGGCCACTGGTTTCAGCCGGTTTTCGGAGGTTGAGACAATAGTGGAATGAGCGAGAGTGCGGAACCGAATGAGACTTAAGGGTGGAGCCCTGCGCCGGACGAGGGCCAGGCCGGCACAGTGATGACGAAGGATGGTCATTGGGCCTACCGGTACAAGGACGGTGCGGAGCTCATCATGATGAAGATGCCGGAGCGCCCAGCCTCCACGTAGGAATGTGCAGTGTGGCCCACACCGAACCTCCTTGCCTTGCAAGGCTGGTAGCGGGCCGCCATTGTCTTGGACCGGCTCTGGTCATCGCCTCGGTTTCGGCGCCGGCGGGACTCATGTCTCTACTCTGCGTGGGTGGTTCTGATTTCGCGCGGTTTTCAGGCGAGAGACTGCAGGACACTCACTGAGCACGCCGACCATCAGCCGTACTTTCACGTAGCTCCATACGCAGACACCGAGTCAGCCGATCTTCTCTTCCAGGCCGTTCAGGGTCTATCCCGTGATTGTTGTCGAGCAGATACGCGTTGGGCTCGACGACTCGGCAGGCCGGACACTGCCATCCGCTCAATCTTGTGCCCTTCTGTATCCCGCCTGCGCAATCCCACGATGCGGTCCACATCGCCGGGATCATGCGCTCTGACCACTCTCGAAAAGCAATCACACCCCGCAGTTCGATGTCGAAAAGCGTGAGCTGCGCGTCGTTCATCGCATTTCCTGGATCAACTCTGCTGCAGGCCCGAGCACTTCGTCTTCGTCAGTCGCATCCTTTGCTCCTCGAAGGGCAACGGTGAGGCCGGCAACACCTAACAGGCATGTCATCGAGGCACCTGCCATGAACAGAAGATCACCCACGCGAGGTACCGATTTCGCTTGCCGGACGGATCCACGAAATCCACGCCTCATGCTCGTCTGCGTGCAGCGGAACAGAACCCGGATCATCCGGGTGAGCGTCCGCCCACGCTGATTGTTCGGCCACAAGATCCGCCACCGTCGCCCATGTTTCCGAGGTACAAGGCGGATTCACAACAGCCGCTTTGGCGAGCGCTCGGCAGGTAGCTCCACTGAGACTGAGGAGCTCGGTGCCGCAAATCCCTCGATCCCAGATATACCGAGCGAGTTTGATGGAATCGGCATACCTCGCGGCCTCCTCGTACGAGGTATGGGTGAAGTCCACGTGGGTGGTCACTGTTGCACCCGCGGATAGCGACGACGCCGCTCCGAGGCGGTCAACCCACCCCAGACACCGAAACGCTCGTCGTTCGCCAATGCGAATGCCAAGCAGTCGACACGAACCTCGCATCCTGCGCAGACCCGCTTCGCCGGCCGGACAGCTTCTCCCGGTTCAGGAAAGAATGCTTCGGGATCAGTGCGTTGGCACACTGCCCGCTCCTGCCACTCGACATTCCCAGCGGTATCGCCCGGGTGAATCTCGGTGATGGTCATAGCAACCACGACTCCTCTACACATCGGCCTCTCGGATTGATGGGCGAACGGTAGCCGCGGACCTGGACAGCCTGAGTCGACGTCGGCATTGAAGCGAAAGTCGTACGATTCCCGAGGTGCATATTCAGGCACAACCACTCAGATGTGGCTCTCAAAGGAGACTGTCATTTCCAATAAATTCGATCTTTCCAACGCCGATCTGTCCGGATCGAACAACGCCATCGGCAGTTCGGACTTCACCCAAAGCATCGGAACCCCCGCGAAGGGCGATCGCGAAACCCTCAAACAAGCACTGATCGGTGCCGGCGTATCAGCCGAGAGCTTGGAAGAGCTTTTTCAAGCCATCGCAGACGATGACGCCACCGAGCCGGGGCAAGGATACGGATCTCGCGTCAAGCAGTGGTTGGACGAGCAAACCGCCACTGTGCTGCCGGCGATCGCGACCGCTATCACCAACGCGGTCTTGCTGTATCACGGGCTGCCAGTGAGCTGAGCTCTAGATGTAGGAGGAACGGACGTTGGTGACGCGATGCCGGCGGTAAGCGGCGGGCGGTCGTCCTCCGCGTGCTGAATGCGGTCGGTGGTAATTGTAGTGAACATTCCGACTTATATGAGTGTCACGGCAAGTGACCGGGATTGCAGCCCATAGCGTGTCGT
>NZ_LPNQ01000071.1:0-6633 GCF_019266085.1 Rhodococcus sp. FH8
AGGGGAAACGCCCGGTCCCATTCCGAACCCGGAAGCTAAGCCCTTCAGCGCCGATGGTACTGCACTCGACAGGGTGTGGGAGAGTAGGACACCGCCGAACACACATTAGAGAAGCCCCCCAACCAGTGATGGTTGGGGGGCTTTCTCGTACCCAAAACACCCCGAAACATCCCGTCGCCGGCCCCCGACTTCGAGCGAACGGTACGTTCGTCGCCTCAGATCGACCGAACGTACCGTTCGCACGATCGAAGGGGGGCATCCCCGCTGGCACCCCCGCATCGAGTGAACGACACGCTCACCCTCTTAGGCGAGGGGAACGGTACGTTCACTCCATCAGGGGCGGGAACACGACTGAGGACGACAGGCGCTTTGCCCGGATCAGTCGATGCCGTCGGCGGTGGCAGTCGCATACTTCGGCCGGCCAGCCGGCAGATACCTCTGAATCGTCACGCCCTTTGATGTGGCTCGCGATTCGGCCAGCTCGAGTGCGATGTCCGGTCCGGAGTCGGGAAACAGTCGCGTGCCCTGGCCTACCACCACCGGAACGATCAGCAGGATCATCTCGTCGACAAGATCGTTCGCGAAAAGCCAGCGGCACAGGTTGCCACTGCCGTGCACCTGAAGCTCACCGCCGGGTCTGGCTTTCAGTTCGCCGAGAGCGATGGCGGTGTCACCTGAAAGGGCTGTCGTATTCTTCCATTGCGGATCGGTGAGCGTCGTCGACGCAAGGTACTTGGGCCGCGAATTCAGTGCGCTTGCAATGGGGTTGACGTCGGGATTCTCGAACGCGCCCCAATAGCCGGCGAAGATCTCGTACGTGTGTCGCCCGAACAGGAACGCGTCAGCTCGCTGGTAGACCTGGACGAGGTAATCCATGGCTTCGGTGTCCACTAATGGCGCGGACCAGCCGCCCCGCTCGAATCCGCCACGGCGATCTTCGTCCGGCCCACCGAGTCCTTGCATCACCCCGTCGAGAGTGACGATGGTAAAGGTCGTCAGTTTCATAGTCGTACCCATCTCCCAGGTGTCGTCGGATCTCCGCTGTTTCGATATAGACCGTTGGGAAGCGGGAAAGTCATCGAGCGAACGTGGCGTTGATCGCCTTGGATCGACCGAACGTGCCGTTCGCTCAGGGGGGAGGTGGGGTCAGGGCTGCACGGGCACGGAGTCTGATGGGCTGGTCTCGGACTTTAGGGCGTCGCACGGAATCGCGAGCTCGGTCTGTTCGAGGCGGCCGCGAAGGGTGATGTTCTCGGTGATCGACCACTGTGCAGCCTCGGCGCTGTCAGCGGCAGCCACAGCCCGTCCGGATGCGGCGACGTTACCCGGAACCGTCTTGGCGACCTCGGACAGTCGCGCCGCTTCGTTGACGGGATCACCGATGACGGTGTACTCGAATCTCTCTCGCGCACCGACGTTCCCGGCTACGGCAACACCTGCGGCGACGCCGATTCCCGCGCTCACTTCCGGAACCTCGGCACGCAGGCGCTGCTGAATCTTGCGGGCAGCGGCGAGTGCGCTGCCGGCGTGATCGTCGAGTGTCGTCGGCGCTCCGAAGATCGCCAGCGCTGCGTCGCCTTCGAACTTGTTGACGAATCCGCCGTGTGCGTCCACCTCGTCGACGATGACGTCGAAGAAACGGTTGAGTAGAGCGACCACAGCCGTAGGGGAGTTGGTGGCCGCGATCGTGGTCGATCCGATGACGTCGACGAAGAGTACGGCAACGTCACGTTCTTCACCGCCGAGCTCCGGGTTTCGGCGAACCGCGTTTGCGGCAACCTCGTGTCCGACGTGGCGCCCGAAGAGGTCGCGTATTCGCTCTCGCTCGCGCAGACCCTCGGCCATGCGACTGAAGCCGGCCTGCAGTAGTCCCAGTTCCGTTCCGTCGTACACGACGACGGACGCGGTGAGGTCGCCACGGGTGACTTGTTCCATTCCTCGTCGCACGGACCGAATGGGGGCCGCGGCGGACCGGATGTTGATGTATGTCAGCCCGAGTCCGACGCACAGGGTGATCCCGCCGATGACGAGGATCGCGGTCGCGAGGGCTTGCCACGAAGCAGGCCGGATGAAGCTGAAGACCGCTACGAGCATCAAACCGGTGACGGGGACTCCGCTTCCGAGCAGCCAGACGAGGATTGTCCGGCCGGTCAGTCCGAGAACGGCAGCCTTGCGGGGTGCTCCGGATTCGAGTGCACGCGCAGCAATCGGGCGGAGTGCGAACTCGCTGAGCAGGTAGCAGAAGGCGCACGTGGTGATACCGCTGAAAGCCACGGTGAACAGAACTTTCGGAATGGTGTTGGGGTCGACGATTCCGTACATGGTCGTGAAGGTGATGAGCGCGGCCGTCCACAGGACGGCTTGCACTCGGGTCAGTCGCCACGGCCCGCGCAGCGCCGCGCGTTGATTCTGCTCTGTCGGTGGGTGATCCTCGGTGGCCCATCGAAGATCCCGCATCAGCCGTTTGGTGCCCCACAGAAGTCCGATGAGAAAGACACACCCGATGAAGACGGGCACGGCAATGAAGTTGATCCATGCGAATTCGGGGTGGATGATCCCGGGGCCGGGAACCACGAATCCGATGAGCACGATCGCCAGTACCGCTCCGATCAGGTTTGTGACCAGGAGGGGGGCGGTGAGTAGTGCCTGGACGCGGATTCGACGGCGCCTGGGGCTTTCGTCGGTGGATCCGAGCAGCCACGACCCCAGGGGCGCACTCGGGACACGGCTTCGCTGCATAGTGTGTCGAGAGTAGTCGTAATGATCGCTTAGGGTGGTCCGGTGCGCCTAGTTATTGCTCGTTGCCGTGTCGACTATGTGGGACGCCTGACCTCCCACCTCCCTACCGCAAGACGACTGCTGTTGGTCAAAGCCGACGGCTCGGTCAGTATCCATGCCGACGATCGGGCGTACAAGCCGCTCAACTGGATGAGTCCGCCGTGCTGGTTGGTCGAGACCACCGGGGACGGCGACGACATCCTGTGGGTCGTCACCAACAAGGCGGGCGAGGAACTGCGGATCACTCTCGAAGAGGTCGAGCACGATTCGTCGTATGAACTCGGTCTCGATCCGGGATTGATCAAGGACGGTGTCGAGGCACACCTTCAAGAACTTCTGGCGGAGCATGTCGAGACACTCGGCCCGGGCTACACGTTGGTGCGGCGTGAGTACATGACGGCCATCGGGCCGGTCGATCTTCTGGTCCGTGACGCGGACGGTGCATCGGTGGCGGTGGAGATCAAGCGTCGCGGCGAGATCGACGGCGTCGAGCAGTTGACGCGCTACCTCGAATTGCTCAACCGCGATCCGCTGCTCGCGCCGGTCACGGGAGTTTTTGCAGCGCAACAGATCAAGCCGCAGGCAAAGACTTTGGCCAACGACCGTGGGATCCGTTGCCTGGTCCTTGACTACGAGGCCTTGCGGGGCACCGAAAGCACCGAGTTCCGCCTCTTCTGACGCTGTTTAGACTCGAACCATGCCGCGCCGCAAACCTTCGCCGAAGCAAACCCGTCGAACGGATACTCGGCGTGCGCGGGATTCGAGCGCGGAGTCGGCGTCACCAAGCGGTGTGTTGTTCGGCGGAGCGCTGGTCCGGGAGGAACCCGGGCCGGGCGGTGAAATGTACATGGTGAGGCCGATACCCGGCTCCAACGCGACGAAGTTCTATCGATGCCCCGGTTGTGATCACGACATCAGACCCGGCGTCGCTCACGTGGTGACGTGGCCTTCGGAACCGGGCGGCGCGAACGAGCGTCGACACTGGCATACCGGATGCTGGTCAGGCCGCGGTACGCGCAGCCTGACCAGACGGTGGTCCTGAGCGTCGATCAGTTCCTGGACTGGGCTCGCTGCTCGACGGCGCGGGTGTCGATCTCGGCGGTGTTCGTCTCGTCCGAGTCCTCGAGAACGTCGTCTTCGTCGATACTCGGTTCTGATTTGACCGGATCTGCGTCGACCTTATCTGCGTCGGCCTTCTTGTCTTCGATCTCGAGATCTTCCTCGGCTTCGACGATGACCGGAGCGGGCGGTGCATCGAGGAGTTCGCTCTCCCGGTTGACCGATGCGAGCATAGCCGGAACCGAATCGAGTTGTCCGCGAATACCCAAGAGCTGAGCCAGGATTCGGCCACGGAGAACGCGCAGTTCTTCGGTGAGTTCCTTCGCGTGAGCGATCTTGCGCTCGGACTGATCAGTGGCGGCCTGCAGCCTGCGCTGAGCCTCGTGCGACGCATCGGCGAGTCGACGCTCGGCCTCTGCTTTGCTCGACGACTCCAACTCGTTGACGGCGGCGACGACCTTGGCGCGGCGCTCCGACATCGAGATGTCGAAGTCTTCGCGGATCTGAGTGCGCTTGGCCTCGGACTCGGCAGCCAGTCGATCCCGCTCGGCCTGCGCGGCTTCGACGATCCGGGCGGCTTCGGTACGGGCCTGCGCCATGGTCTGCTCGTGCATGGTTTCCATCGCGTTGCGACGGTCCTCGAGTTCGGCGATCAGCGACTCGTAGTGCCCACGAAGGCGGGCGCCGTCCTGTTCGGCGATGGAGGTCATCTCGGCTGCGTCGGCCTCGGCCTTCGCGCGCACCTCCGAGGCCTCGTCGGAGGCAAGGCGCAGCATGCGGCTGATGCGATCGCTCATGCCCTCCGCAGTGGTGGGCGGTACCGAGAGGCGGTCTACGTCCTTGCGGAGGTCGTCGATGTCGTCGCGTGCATCGTCGAGCTGCTTGGCGAGGTCACGGGCCTGCGCAGCGGCAGCATCACGATCAGCCGCGGTAACTCGCAGCTCCGCGTCGAATCGCTCGAAGTAGTTGCGTACCTCGTCGCGGTCGTATCCCTTCCGTGCGATCTGGAACGGAAGTTGGATCGAACCGCGGTCCTGCTCGTATGCCATGGCGACAATCTACCTGGCATACGAGCTGGAGTCGGGTCTGCTAGTGGCTCGCGTCGGGTTCGACCAGTTCCACCAGGACGCCGCCGGCGTCCTTCGGGTGAATGAAGTTGATGCGCGAGTTGGCCGTACCGCGTCGGGGAGCGTCGTACAGCAACCGAACCCCGCGGTCGCGAAGTTCGGCGGAGATGGCGTCGATGTCGGTGACCCGGTAGGCGAGCTGCTGGAGTCCGGGGCCGCTTCGGTCGATGAACTTGGCGATGGTCGAGTTCTCGTCCAGAGGCGCGAGCAGCTGAACGGCAGTGGATCCGGCGGGGGAGCCGACGACGGAGAGCATGGCCTCACGCACGCCCTGCGATTCGTTGATTTCCTCGTGGGTCGACACCATGCCCAGGTGCTGCGTGTACCACGCGATTGCCACGTCGAGATCGGGCACCGCGATTCCGACGTGATCGATCGCGACGACGAGGTCGGAGGACAAAGGCGCGAGTGCAGAACTGGGGGAGGTCTGTGTCATACCTTTCACGGTAGCGCTACCGTTTGAGGAGTACACGTCGGGATGTGACTTGGCTCTTAGGCCGCACGGAACCGACGACTATGTCTCTTTTGCAGCCGGAGGAAATCGTGACCAGTTCTGTGATTGTTGCGGGAGCTCGTACCCCGATGGGTCGACTCCTCGGATCGTTGAAAGACCTCTCCGGGTCCGACCTCGGCGGCATCGCCATCAAAGGCGCCCTCGACAAGTCCTCAGTCGCACCCGAACAAGTCGACTACGTCATCATGGGACAGGTCCTCACCGCCGGCGCCGGCCAGATGCCCGCCCGCCAAGCCGCCGTCGCCGCCGGCATCCCCATGAACGTCCCCGCCCTGAACATCAACAAAGTGTGCCTCTCCGGCATCGACGCCATCGCCCTCGCCGACCAACTCATCCGCGCCGGCGAATTCGACATCGTCGTCGCCGGCGGGCAGGAATCGATGTCCCGCGCACCCCACATGCTCGAAANGAAAAAAGCCGCGAAGGCTTCAAATACGGCGACGTCACCCTCCGCGACCACATGGCCTACGACGGCCTCCACGACATCTTCACCGACCAGGCCATGGGCCTGCTCACCGAACAAGTCAACCAACAAGAAACCGCCCACATCACCCGCGCCGAGCAGGACGCCTTCGCCGCCGCCTCACACCAGAACGCGGCCCGCGCCTGGAAAGACGGCCTCTTCGACAACGAAGTCGTCCCCGTCTCCATCCCCCAACGCAAGGGCGAGCCCATCGTCTTCGCCCAGGACGAAGGCATCCGCGCCGACACCACCACCGAATCCCTCGGCAAACTGCGTCCCGCGTTCAGCAAGGACGGCACCATCACCGCCGGCTCCGCCTCCCCGATCTCCGACGGCGCCGCCGCCGTCGTGGTGATGAGCAAAACCAAAGCCGAAGAACTCGGCCTGACCTGGATCGCGGAAATCGGCGCCCACGGCGTCGTCGCCGGACCCGACTCCACCCTCCAGTCCCAACCCGCCCGGGCCATCGCCAAAGCCTGCGCGAAGGAAGGCATCGACCCCACCGACCTCGACCTCGTCGAAATCAACGAAGCATTCGCCGCCGTCGGGATCGCCTCCACCCGCGAACTCGGCCTCGACCCCGCCAAGGTCAACGTCAACGGCGGCGCCATCGCCGTCGGCCACCCCCTCGGCATGTCCGGCGCCCGCATCGCCCTGCACCTCGCCCTCGAACTGCAACGCCGCGGCGGCGG
>NZ_LPNQ01000072.1:0-8114 GCF_019266085.1 Rhodococcus sp. FH8
GGATTTTCGTGACGGTCCGGCGAGCAATGACCGTTCCATCCATTCGGAGTTCGAACGTGATGCGTGAGGCGGACCATTTCCGGGTTCGTCGCATCGACTCGATGTCGGCCACGACCTCCGCGGCTGTAGCGGTCGGTTGATGGTGCGGCGTGCTGGATCGGTCCTGTAATCCCAGGTCACCGTACTTGCGATACCGGTTGACCCACTTGGAGGCGCATTGTCGGGAGATGCCCATTTCGGCGGCGACGTGGGCGATCGGGCGGTCGTGACACCGCTCGATCAGGCGTCGTCTTCCCTCGACGGTGAGTGGGGCATTACGGTGTGTCACAGGGCTGGTCCTTCTTGGTCGAGAACGGCTATGTCGCAATTCCTATTCTCGCGCCGAGGACCAGCCCGTCTACTTCAGTCCCGCGTCATCAACGTCCGTACCCGCAACATCTAGTTCGGCAACGACGACATACGTCTGTGCGGTCAAAGGCTTGAATCCTTTCGTTGTCAAGGTCAGTGCCTAAGTCCAGGTGAGCGAAAGCAGATCGGGTTTCCCCAACCGCGCCACTTCAGCGAGGCGGCGTTTGAGATCCCACATCAACCGCTGGTTTGTGCCGAATCGTTCTCCACGCCCGACGACCGCTAGCTGTCTTCGAGAATATGGTGCCTGTCTGGCTGCCAGACGACTAGATGACCTGATTCCGTGGTAAGGAGGTGAACGAGGAAAACCGGAAAGCACGATGCTGCGAGTAGTGATCACCCGCGTGATTGCGGTGCGAGCGCCTGTGTCGACACTGACGATCGCGAACACCTGACACCTTCCGTCCTCACTAAGATCGTCTTGATGGCACCGATTGGACAGCTTTCACTGGCAGTCAGGGTGACTCATCAAGTCCTGCCTAACCCGACAAGAACACCGATATGATCGCGGCACCTCGCATTTCGTATCATATTGCAGTACAGAATAATTCGGTCACTTACTAATACAGAGTCAAGAGTTGTCGACGGCGGCGATCTGCCTTGTCCACGCATACCACGCCACTCCGCAGAACGCTGCTACCATCACGAGGTCGGCGACGATTGCTACGGGCACCTCACGCGTAGCTCGGGCGATCGGGAACGCAACCGCCGCGATGAGCACTAGGACAGCGCAGGCCGGCGGAACCGTGCGGGCACGCCACTGCATGGTTCCAAACACAACAAGCGCGAAGGGAAAGGTCGGCCCCGCGAGCAGCAACATGATTGTGCCGGCCGTCGGGTAGCCGGCGAACGACGCTAGTGCCGAACTGTCGTCGACGCCGAAGACACCCTCGAAGAAACCTTGCAGCCCGAACGCGACAGTCCCGAACATGCCTACCAGCACCAGCAAGAACCACAGCCCAGACACAACCGGGAAGGGGGCACGCAGCTTCTCGTACTCACCTAGGAGCCCGAACACCCACGGCACGGTCGATACAGCGATGAGCATGCCACCGACCACTCCGTAATGCCCGTCGTTCCAGAACAGCGGCGAAAGCCCAAAAATCGCCGGACCCACAATCAGTCCTAGTATTTGCATCCGTGCAATAAGCATGGACCGACCATAGCCGTTCAGCGAAATAGGACTGGGCGAAACTGTCAATGATCGCGTCCATATCCGGCTGAACGGCGAAGCTCAAGATCAGAATGTCGGCAACCGACTGGATTCATAGAGTCGATCATGCGCCTTGCCCACGATTCCCGTGTAGACAATCAGATCTAGATGGGCGGGTTGAGTACGAAACGTCGACGGCGACGATCATGTGCACAGTTACGCCGTCGGTCCGACTAACTTCGTCGTCTTGGCGGTGAAGACGCGTGCGTGTGGCCCTCGACCAGGCTCAGACTCGCAACCACTCCCGAGTGGCGATCACCAAGGCAGCGACCCCACGGTTAAGTGTCGGTTGAACTTCCGGAGCGAAATAGGCCGAGTGGTTCGATGGGATATCGCGGTCGATGCTCCCTGCCTCCGCAGCGGCCCGATACGTTGCCGGGTGCGTACCCCCGAGAATCCAGTAGACCAACGGCGCACTCGCAGCAGTAGCGAGCAAACCGACATCCTCGCTTCCCGAGACCTGCCCGGGGTCAAAGACCGTGTCGTCGCCGAACGCCGACCGGAACGCGACCATCGTGCGCTCAGTAGCATTGTCTCCATTGACCGTAACGGGAAAAGACTCCGCCCGCACGATCACAGGATCCGGCGCTCCGGACGCTGCCGCCTCGGCACTCACGATGCGCTCGATCGCAGCCAACATACGCTCCCGCACATCCTCACTGTAGGAGCGAATGGTCAGGCCAAGCTCCGCGCTGTCAGGGATGATGTTGTTCTTTGTGCCGGCGTTGAGCCGCCCAACGGTAACCACCGCGGTCTCCTTCGGCGCAATCTCCCGGGAGACAATGGTCTGCAACCGCCCGACGATGGACGAAGCGATGACGATCGGATCGATCGTGGTCTCGGGCCTCGATCCGTGTCCACCACGTCCCTGCACCGTTATGTCGATGCTGTCAGCTGAAGCGAAGGCCGCGCCAGAGTGAGCTCCGACCATCCCGGCGGGTGCGGGCCCGACGTGCTGGCGAGTACGACATCCGGTATCGGCACTCTTTCATACAGCCTGTCGTCGAGCATTGCCTGCGCGCCGCGCCCGACCTCCTCGGCTGGCTGAAACACAGCCACGACCGTGCCACTCCAATCCCCCCGCGTCGCGGCAAGCTCCCGAGTCGCGCCGATCAGACAGGCAACATGCACGTCATGCCCGCACGCGTGCATGACACCTGATGTGATGCTGGCATACGCCAGACCAGTGGCCTCCACCACCGGCAATGCATCCATGTCAGCTCGCAGCAGCACCGTCGGCCCACTACCGTTCCGAAGCACA
This sequence comes from Rhodococcus sp. FH8, assembly GCF_019266085.1. Classification (NCBI taxonomy): domain Bacteria; kingdom Bacillati; phylum Actinomycetota; class Actinomycetes; order Mycobacteriales; family Nocardiaceae; genus Rhodococcus; species Rhodococcus sp. FH8. The sequence continues at coordinate 2,883 of NZ_LPNQ01000072.1, forward strand.
CCGACGACCCCCGTGGCTCCGACGCCCTCGATAACAGCGAACCCTGCGGCCCGAAGTTCCGCGGCAGCGATTGCAGCCGTGCGTGTTTCTTCGAAGGAAAGTTCTGGATGCGCATGCAGGTCGCAGTAGAGCTCGTCAAGGTTCACGTACCCATCATGCCGTGTCCATCCAGGGCACAGCCCGACTGGGGCAACCTCAAATTCTTTCAAGCAAGTTTCGACCAACTCGACGCCACCGACCCAACGCTCTCAGGAGATCGTTACAAGCATGGGCTGGGTCTACGCGCAGCCAAAACGCGTTGGACAGCATCGAAATGCGTATAGCGGCATTGGGACCCACAAAAGGCACCCAAACATCACGCTCTTGGAATCTTCCGACCATGTGGATACCAACCTCGGCGGATCCAACCGATTTCATCACCCAATATTCCCAAAACAACACCACTCCCGTTCGCTACGATGCATCCGGGAGTGTCCGATTAACGGTGGATCCGACCTTGATGTCGGTTAGTTACCGTTCAGGGTGATGCGTCCTTCGAAGGTGATCGCAAACGCATTGAGCGCGGGCTTCCACCTCATTGCCCATCGTGCCTTACCTTTCCCTGTCGGGTCCAGAGCACGCGTGGCCAAGTACAAGCATTTGAGCGCCGCCTGCTCAGTCGGGAAGTGCCCACGCGCCCGTACTGCGCGCCTGTAGCGAGCGTTGACAGACTCGATCGCGTTCGTCGAGCAGATGACGCGCCTGATCTCGACGTCGTAGTCCAGGAACGGAACGAACTCACTCCACGCGTTGTCCCACATCTTGATAATCGCTGGATACTGCTGCCCCCATTTCTGCGTGAACTCAGCGAATCGTTCCCTGGCCGCAAACTCCGACGGAGCGGTGTAGACAGGTTTGAGATCACGCGCCATCGCATCCCAATATTTACGAGAGGCAAAGCGAAAAGTGTTGCGTATCAGATGAATAATGCACGTCTGCACCACAGCGAGTTCCCAGACGGTGTTGATCGCTTCAGGCAATCCTTTGAGTCCGTCGCACACAACGATGCAGACGTCCGCCACACCACGGTTCTTGATCTCGGTCAGGACCGAGAGCCAGAACTTTGCGCCCTCTCCGCCCTCGCCGGCCCAGATCCCGAGGATGTCGCGTTCGCCATTGACGGTGACGCCGATCGCGACATACATCGGCCGGTTGGTGACCTGCCCATCGCGAACCTTCACGTGCACCGCATCGATGAACATCACCGGATACACCCGATCAAGTGGCCGGTTCTGCCACTCCGTCATTTCCCCGACGACCTTGTCGGTGATCCGCGAGATCGTGTCCTTCGACACCGACGCTCCGTAAATATCTTGAAAGTGCGCGGATATCTCGCCGGTCGTCAAACCCTTTGCCGTCAATGACAATACGATCTCATCGATACCCGTCAAGCGTCGCTGACGCTTCTTAACAATCTGCGGGTCGAACGAAGAATCGACGTCGCGTGGCACTTCGATCTCCACCGGCCCGATCTCAGTGAGCACCGTCTTCGAACGGGTACCGTTCCTCGAGTTGCCGCTGCCGCGGCCGGCGGCATCGTGCTTCTCGTAGCCCAGGTGCTCGGTCATCTCCGCGTCTAACGCGGTCTCTAGGACGTTTTTGGTGAGTTGATTGAGGAGTCCGTTCGGGCCCATCAACTCCACGCCCTGCTCCTTGGCCTGAGCCAGGAGCTGCTCGGCCAACTGCTTCTGATCCACCTCAGTCTCTGCCATGGGATCAAGTGTTTCGGTCATCGTCGATCCTTCCCGCCAAGCTCAGCTCGGCGTGTTGAATCAAGGACCGGATCCACCGTTATTCAGACAGTCCCATGCATCCGACTGAGGTCGGATGGGTCCCGCTCAACAGTGACACTCGTTAGGGTCCAACAGGTGTGAGGGTTGATCCGCGATGCGCCGAACCCTCCGGCTTGTGACAGGAAGAGGTAACTTGATGACGACTTTGGTGACACGTGCGATCGCCTAGATCGGTCTCTACCTGACAGTATCCGTAGTGATGTACCCCGAGTTTCGTGGAGCCGCCATATTTGACTTCAGGCAACGGGTTGACGTGTGAAGTGTATGTCTCGAACTCGATCGGGGTCAGCATCCCGAGTGCACTGTGCCGACGCTACCGTTGTGGAAGATCTCGAGGTACTCGAACATGGCGTTGGCCAGTTCGATCCTCGTTTTCCAGCGTTTTCTGTTCAAGGGTTCGGTTTGTATTCTGCCCCAGAAAGATTCGATCACGGCGTTGTCATAGCAATCGCCGATCGATCCCATTGACGGGACCAGCCCTGAGTCGTGCGCCCGGTGGGTGAATGCCCAGGACGTGAACTGCACTCCGTGGATGCTCTCCTGAGAGTCAAGCTGCTTTTCGATGGTGTCGGGTGTTCGGGGTGATTGTCTGCGGTCCAGGGTTGAGGAGGTAGTAGACCTCGCGAGCCAGGTAGCGCTTCAGGCACCGGATAGTTTCCAGTTTCGAGTGGCCTTCGCTGGTTTTCTTCTCTACGTAGGCCTGGGTTTTCGGGTCGAGTCGAATGCGGCCGATGACGGCCAGATGCAAGGCTCGGTTGGCTTGGCGGTCACCGCCGCGATTGAGGCGGTGGCGTTGGGTCATGCCAGAAGATGCGGGTAGCGGTGCAACACCGCATAGCATCGCGAACGCGGCTTCGGATTTCATTCGATCGGAATTATCGCCGGCGGTGACAAGCATTTGTCCGGCGACTTCGATACCGATTCCGACGCGCTCGAGTAGTTGAGGTGCGAGGGCTTTCACGATTGGGTTGATCAGTTCGTCGAGATCGGCGATCTCGTCGGTTAATTCGAGATAGCGGCGAGCCAGGGACTTCATCGACACCCGGTAGGCGGTCACGGGATCAGTAGCGTTCGCGACATCCGGTCGCCAGGCGGCGAGGAGGCGGATCAGTTGCATCCGCGTCAGATCGCGGACCTGAGCGCGCAGCTCGTCGGGAGCGGAGATGATCGTCATCCGCAGCAGTTGCAGCGCACTGCGCCGCTCTCGTACCGAATGGGCTCGGGTCACCCTCAACACCCGAAGTGACTCGACGGCACCGTCTTTCGATTTCGGGGTGGTGGTGCGCCGGTTGGTCTTGGCTGCGCGGGCCGCGTTGATGGCGTCGAGGTCGTCGTCTTTGCCCTTACGGCGACGGTCCGAGCGATCGGGGCGGTCCACCTCGAGTACCGTCACGCCGGCTTTCGCGAGGTGGCGGGTCAGCCCAGCTCCGTAGGAGCCAGTGCCCTCAATACCGATCCGGATCAGATTGCCGTACTCGCCGATCCAGGTCAGCATGGTTCGATACCCGTTTCGGGTGGTCGGAAAACTGCGAGTTCCGAGGACGTTGTCGTCGGTATCGATCACCGCGGCGACGTGCAGTTCTTTGTGGGTATCGACTCCGGCGAACACTCGCCGGTCTTGATCGAGATCGGCTTTGTCAGGCATCCTTGTCATGTCGCTTTCCTCTCCGTTGACCGATGAGCAAGGCGGCGCCGCGCATCGACCGAACCGGCGGACAAGACAGTGATGAGCACCTGGTGGTGCAGGCTCTCCTCAGGTCACCCCGACGGTGAGGCGTAGCGCCTCACCGGGGGTTCCCAGGAACCGACAAATCCAAGGAAAGACACACGATCGTCGATCGGAGTGAGGGTCAGGAACACTGGGAACTCCCGGCACCAGCATTCTCTCGTCTCCATGCGGTAACGGTCAGGAAATCCGAAAACACCGGCACGAACAGTCTCACTGTCCGAGTGAATGAGTGTGCCGGGTGTTGGGCCTCGATTGGAAATGCCCATTCCTAGAGCGTTTGTCACCAACGTCGCTGTCTGCGAGCTGTCGATCGACCAACCGACGACTCGCCTCGAAAACGTATCCAGGACAGCGGCGCAGTAAATTTTACCTTCACGGGCTTGGATTCCAGCGATCGTCGCAACACCTACTGGAAGGTGTGGCGGTGGCTGGGAAAAAGTACACGGATCAGCAGAAGGAAGAATTCTTTCGATTGCTCGATAGAGGTGGCACGGTCCGCGCCGCAGCGCGAGCGGTCGGCATTCATGAAAACGCCGGCTACAACTGGTTGCGGAAGACGGGGCTGACCATGGCGCGGGCGTATGCCTCCCGTTCTTCGCGCAACCCGCGTAGTCGCTCCGCTACGTGGTCGAAGTTGTAAGGCCTGGTGGTCAGGAGCTTTTCGACGGCTTCGGTGTCTCCGGCTTCCTCGAACTCGGCCACTACTGCCGCGTGTGCGAGGTCGAGCTGTCCGGCATCGAGGGCGGCGCGGGCTGCCTCGGCTTTCCCTACCGCTGCCTGGGCTTTGACATCCTTTTTGTCCATCGCGAGGGTCTTGGACACCTTCGTGATGGATGCGCCGAATTCGAGCATCTGCGCAACTCCTCGGGTGTGCTGCGCTGCGGTCAGCCCTTCGCGGTGCCGGTTGGCAGTGATCTGCTTACCGATCCGGTCGACGGCGCGGGCCTTGTCACTGCCTTCGGTGTCGGGGTAGATCACGACGGGGATGGTGGTCAGTCCGGTTTCGCGGGCGGCGAGGGTGCGTTCCCTCGAAGGTCTGGGCGTGTTGCGGGCGATATCACTGTTGCCGGGGCTACGTTCGAGAAGTGCCCTCCGTGGACGCTGTTTCCGCTAGCACGTCGGACTGCTCCGAGTGGTGGTTGTACTGGACCACTCGTGGTGTCGACGTGCCGGTCGGGTTCGACGACATGCTTGATGGGTGGGTGAATATCGATGCCCGCGAACGAGCGCTGGGTGTCGAAGAGGCCACCCCGATCTTGATCGACCCCGCCGGACGGATCGATCCGCGGCTGGCGACGTTCTTTCGTCGGTCCCGGTTTGCGTTTCTCGCTGAGGGAACACGACGGTCGTATGTGAAAGATTATCGACTGTTCTTTACCTTCCTGTGGCGTCGCGGAAAGTACTGGAATGAAGCCGATTACGACGACATCAATGACTACGACGCGTGGCGCCGCCGGTCGGCGGACAACCCGCGGCCGATCGGTGGAGCCAAGTGGGCTCGGGAGCTTGCCGCGTTCAGGTTGCTGTTCGACTGGGCGGTGGTCTCCGGCGCGGTGGAGCGTAGCCCGGTCGCGACGCATACCGTGCGCCGCCGTGACGACACTGTGGTTGAGGTGGCCGCCAATCGACCGAAGGACGTGCGGGTCGCCAACGTCAGGTGGGTCACCCCTC
>NZ_LPNQ01000072.1:8190-17838 GCF_019266085.1 Rhodococcus sp. FH8
GACTTCGCCTGAGGGAGGGCGGCTGCTTGCTCACCGTCGAGGTTCCGGTCCCGATGATTGGGCAGGTGTATTGCGAGGGATCGGTGGCCGCGGCGATCGCGAAGCGTCGTGAACGCAGTTTCTACGTTCCCGCGTCAACACTGAGCGCGATCGCCGGCTACATCGCCACGACCCGACGCGGCGCGATTGGCCGCGCGCAGCGGGCGGGTCGCTACGAGCAGGTGGCGGGAAAGCTGATCGTGACCACGGCGGCCGCGGGACAGCGCCGACTGGCGTGGGAAGACGGATTGGGGCGTCGAGGCGAGTTCCCCGTCACCGCGCTCGACGAGCGTCAGCGGCGCCGGCTGTTCGTCCAAGGCGACGAGGGGCTCGAGCCCTTGCAGTTGTGGCTCACCGATGGCGGCTTGCCGATGGACTACCGATCCTGGGACGCCGTGTTCGCCGCAGCCAATGCCCGGTGCCTGCGGTTGGGCAAGCCGATCAGCATCACTCCGCACAGCTGCCGGCACTCCTTCGCGCTGAAGATGCTGGTAACACTGCAGCGTGGGCTCGATTCCCGGTACGGCCTGGACAAGGACGATCGCGATCACCTGCGCAGCGTCTACGGGAATGCGTTCACTTTGGTCAAAGACCTGCTTGGTCATCGCAGTGAGCAGACAACCCGGGATATCTATCTTGAGCCGCTCAACGGTCTGCGCCTGGGCATGATTTTGGATGGCAGCGACGACCTGAGCACGATTCTCGCGCGGGTCGCCACGGCCACAGACCGGGTCGTCGACATCGGGCCCGACGACGGGGATGGGTCCTAGCGTGGCGGGCCGACATCAGGGCACGGCAGCGCTGCCCGACGCACAGTATCGACGGCCGGCCTCCTTGGACAGCACCGGCCTGGTGGCGACGTTGTGGTCCGAAGACGGTACCAACGCAGGTGTTTTCGACTTCACACCGCTGCCGGGCAGCCTGCAGTTGCGGCAACAGTTCGCAGCGGCGTTCGTCCGCAAGATCGGGCCGGCAGGCCAGTGGCGGTCATGGGACACCTGCTACACCGGCTATCAAAGTGTTCGGCTGCTGCTACGCGGACTGGCTGCCTCAGAGCAGCCGCCGGAGACGATCGAGCAGATCACCCCCGCTATGTGGGTGTCCTGGCGGATGTCTCTTCCTCCGTCCGCTGGAACCCGCCACCACCTGATCTCGCTCCGATCGCTGCTCTTGCCGGCACCAGAGCTTTCCCCCGAGACACGCGAGGTCGTCGATCGGCGTGTCGAGCCCGCGCCAGCACCGACGGAGGTCGCCTACACCTACCAGGAGTATCTGCGTATCCGATCAGCCGCCGCGACCGTGTTCAACAGCGCCGCAATCCGGATCCGGGACAACCGCGAACACCTACGTCGCTGGCGGGCAGGCGAGTTCACGGCGGCAAGCAACGATTGGTTGATCGGTGAAGCTCTTGATTGTGTGGCCCGCACGGGTGAGGTTCCGTTGCTCGAACACGTCAGCGGCTGGCGGCGACCCTCGCGCCGCCATACCGCTGTCCTTGGCGGGCTGTCAGCAGAGAAGACGTGGGGCCGGCTGTTCCTGAGCCGCAGTGAAGTATTCGCGGCGGCGATCTTGCTGGTGGCCAGCGAGTCGTGGAACAAATCCGTGTTGCACCGGATGCGGATCCCGCAGGAGCACGCCCCGGCCCTCGCCGATGACGTCGACGTCTACACCGTGCAGCTCGACAAGCCGCGGCGCCCGGTGCGGCTGCGGCACACCAGCGCCAACCTCCTCGACGACGGCCCGGGCAGTCCGGGTCGATTGCTGGGCCGCGTCGTCGAAGCCACCGAACCAGCCCGAGATGTCCTGGCGGCACTGGGACAACCCACTGACCGGTTGTTGGTCTACCGCACCGCATGCCCGACGCGCCGCGGTCAGGAATTCGGATTCGGCATCAGCAAAAGCGTGAAGGTCGGGACCGAATCGGTGAGCCTACGACGGCTACGGCGCACCGTGCAGGTGCTGATCCGCAAAGAACCGTCCCAAAACACCCAACAGGTCCACGACACGGTCTACATGCTGCGAGATCCAGCCAGCCAACACGACGCCGGCGAGACGATCGCCCGAGGACTCACCGACGCCGCCGAACACGCCCACCTGGTGGGTGCGATGCGGCTTGTCCTCGGCAACGACGCCCAGACACTGGTCGAGTTATCCGACGATCCCGCCCTCGCTGCAGCCATTGCGCGTGGGGACCTCGACACCGCCACCGCGGCCTGCACCGATTTCACCCACAGCCCGCACAGCGATCCGGGCCTGCCGTGCACCGCGTCATTCCTGCTGTGCTTGGCGTGTCCGAATGCGGTCGCCACCCGCCGGCACCTGCCACGTCTGGTGCACCTGTACGACGGGCTAAACGAACTGCACGCCGTCCTGGACACCGCGGTGTGGGATCGGCACTGGCAGCAGCACTTTGCCCGGATCTCGGTGCTGCTGGAGACCCATACGACTGCAGCCGAACGATCCGAGGCCCGCGCCCAAATAATTGATTCGGACCGCTCGATGTCCTCGCGGCCGGGCACGGGACGTTCGGTGTCTACGCCGACCACCCCGTCGGGGCCCGCGCGGTGCTGGCCGATCTGCACGCCATCGCCTCCCGCATCCTTGTCTACGGCACCGCCGAGGAGATCGCCGACAGGGTTCCCGCCGACCTCGCTCACGCGCTCACCGGAATTCGGTCGTCGTCCGTATCATCAGCACCGGCGTCGACACGACGCTCGGAACTCTCGAGGGCCGGCGGGGCGATCGCGACAGCCGTCGCGGTGACCGCGGCCGCGGCCATACTGGATCGGTCCGATATCGCCGACGCCGGCGAGTCGCTGCGGTGGCTGGTGCACGGCGGTCGGCGGCTGGGCCGACAGGTCGACGCCGGCGTCATGGGCGACTGGGGCAGCGCCACCAGCACGAGATTGGTGGCCATCCAGGTCGCCGCGTTGCGGCCACTATTCGTCCGCGCCGTCGATCAGCTGCGATACCGCAGCGCCGCCCCCGTCCCGAGCCGCCCGTCGGCGAAACGCCACCGCGGTGGACGACGCCGTCCGCCGCATCCCGACCCTGCTCTGGCCGCAATGGTCGCTGCGGTGCACGGTGACCCCGTGCAGTTCGGCGCAGGTCCGCCCGGCCCTGTCGACGGCACTACTGCTGGTGGGCACCACGCTCACCGTCGGCGAGGCCGCCGATCGCCTGGGATCAGCGGTCCCCGCGGGCGGGGTCACCCGCACACTGGCACATCTGCGGAACGCCCCACACTGGGACGACACCCTAACCGCGTTGACCCTTCTGGCGGACCACCTCCGCGCGGAACCGCCGCCGATCGACTACGAGCGGCGGCGGCGCCTGGACTACCGCGACCTGCTACCCGAGGACCTGTGGAAACAGATATGCCGCCGGACCGGCACACCCCCAGGCGCCGGCCAGAAGGCGGACTTCGCCCGCTGCCTGCTGTTCGAACGACTCAGCGGGCTCCCCGCGTCCCAGTCCCCGTTCCTCGCAGACGATTACGACGTCCGCGCGAAACTGTCCGGATTTCCGCGCGCACTCACCCCCGCCCTGTCCGGGCCGCTCGACCAGGCGGCCCGCCGCTTCCTCGACGACCACGGACTGGACGAGGAACCCGTCTACTGGCATCCACCCCTGCATCTGCTCGACGGGCTCGAACTGCCCGGACCCAACCCCGCCGCCGTGGACCTCGCCGCCCTCCACGACCTGACCCGCCACGAACACACCGCGCTGTCGGAGATCGCGCGGCAATTGGCCACCACCCTCGACGTGATCCGCCACCTCCTCGAAAACCATCCCGCTCCCGCATCACCCACTGCCGCAGAGCGGTTCGAACGACGCGTCGCCCAGACCGCCGCAGAGGAAACGTTGAGCCGGGCGCAGTTCGTCGACCTCTACTGCGTCCAACGCCGCACCCTCGCCGAGATCGCCGCGATGATCGGAGCCAGCCGGAAGGTGACCGGTCGGCTGGCCCGACACCACGGCATCGCGCCGAGCGCCGGAGGCCCGCCGGTCGATCCGGCATGGTTTCACCACCAGTACGTCACCCAGCGGCGAACCCTGCGGGACCTCGGACACGAGGTGGGGCGCAGCGTGTCGCGGATGAGCCGAATCGCAAAGGACTACGGCATCCCGATTCGGCCGCCAACCGACGCCGGCAACCCGCAGTCCGTAGCGATCCGGCGGCTGGCGCACTGATCGGTCTCGGCCGTCGTGCGGTGCACGCTCGAGTCGTGCACAGTGCAGGGCCGGGCAAAACGTTGCCCGGAGAACAAGACCGCAGGTGACTGCGGCGCTGGTCCCGACGCTCGAACGCGCGTGTAACGTTGCGCGTTATTAACGCAGTACGTTATAGTGGTGAGGTGATCGAATCGTTCGCCGACAAGGAGACCGAGCGAGTCTTTCGCCGGCAGTTCTCGAAGAAGCTCCCGCAGGACATTCAGCGGATCGCGCGCCGGCGTCTGTTGTTGATCGAGGCGGCCACCGACGTCAACGACCTGCGGGTGCCCCCAGGCAACCGCCTGGAGAAGCTCTCCGGAGACCGGGTGGGCCAGTACAGCGTCCGGATCAACGATCAATACCGCATCTGTTTCATCTGGCGCGCCACCGCAGCATACGACGTGGAGATCACCGACTACCACTGACCACCCGGAACCGACACCTCCGACCACGGAAAGGAACACCGACAATGACTACAGACCTGAGCCCCATTCACCCCGGCGAGATCCTCCGCGAGGACTTCCTCGAGCCTTTCGGCATCACGCAGAACCGCCTGGCCACGATCATCGGTGTGCCGCCGCGGCGGATCAACGAGATCGTGCACGGCAAGCGGTCGATCACCGCAGACACCGCGCTGCGGCTGGCCAAGGCGTTCGGCAACAGCGCCCAGTTCTGGCTCAACATCCAGGACCGCTACGAGCTCGACCTTGCGGCCGACAAGCTAGGCGACACCCTCGCCAAGATCACGCGCCTCTCGGCATAGATCGGCAGGTATCGGACTCGGTGCCCCGCGGACGATCCGGCGCACTCGCCGAGCTGCGGTTGCCCCAGCGCTTCACCGTTGGGGGCCACCGCTGGCGAGCATCAACGTTTGCGGGGTTCGATATCGAGTCGCCGTCGCGTGTTGTGGTTGCCGCAGACGAGTTCTGGAGTAGTGGTCCATTCGTGACGTTCAAGCCACGCCAGGACCGGTCGGGGTGGGTCGTCGCTGGAGGAGCCGGTGAGCAGCGGGCCGTCACCGCACCTCGAGCAGCTGACCACCACGACGTGGCCGTGCGGTTGACAGCGGGCACAGTGCCGCGCCTTGTGCAGGTGCTCGCGTTTGTCGAGGTGCAGCCAGACGGTGGCGAGGTCGGCGCGGTGCGGGACCAGTTCCCGACGCGTGGTGGGTTGATACCCGCAGGTCGGGCATGCCGATCCCGTCGTCGGGGGCGGCGCCGCCGGATCCGGTGACGGCGAGGGCTTCTCCTCGTCCGGGTCGGTGTCGGCGGTAAGCGTCTCGGACTGTCGGGGCGGCAGATGCCGGTATAGGGTCGAGCGGGTCAGTCCGGTCTTCGCGGTGATCTCGGCGATGGTGGCGCCGCCCTCGCGTAGCTGGGTGGCGTAGGCGAGTTGGGCGTCGCTGACCACGCTGGGCCGGCCGGTGCGGCGGCCCTTCTCGGTGGCCACGGTGCGGGCGTGCGCGGCTCGCTCGACCGCGTACGTGCGTTCCATCTGCCCGAACAGCGCCAGCAGCACCACCGCCAGCTGGCCCATCGGGTCGTCCGGGTTCGTCGAGTCGATCCGGACCGGGTCGGCCAGATTGCGGAAGCCGATGTCGCGCTGGTGCAGGTCGTGGATCAGGTTCAGGGTGTCGCGGACGGTGCGGCCGAGCCGGTCGAGGGTGTGCACCACGATCACGTCACCGCCGCGGGCGCATTCGAGCAGCGCCTGTAGTCCGGGGCGTTCGGTGGTGGTCCCGGATTTCTTGTCCACGTAGATGTTCGCCGGATCGATTCCCGCCTTGGCGAGTGCGTCGATCTGCCGGGTGAGGTCCTGCTTGCTCGTCGACACCCGGGCGTATCCCAACTCCACACCTGGAGCGTACCGAAAGTTATGTTCGAACCGAACTTGTGATACACAATTATGGAATTAACTTCTGGGACACGCCGCCCTGGGCTTTCACAGGATCCCGGCGGGGGTTTGGATGGCGTCCCATTTCCAGGATTTCGGGACAAGCTCACCGACGACTTCGGAGAACCCGTCCCTCGGGACGACGATCCCTGCGGTTGACATCACGTCTGGTGAGAGGTGGTTCGTACCGTGGAGTGGAGTGGCGGGTTGACGCCGGTCGCCGGGCTCGGCAACGATGTCTCGCTGGATTGCCGCGGCGCAGTCTCGTCACGTTCCGCGGCCGCACCCTCCCGGTTCCGCGCGGCCGCACCCTCCCGGTTCCGCGCGGCCGCACCCTCCCGGTTTCCGGACGCACCGAGCAGAGAGCACCGGATGACACCGACCGAGGACGACCTCGACCCCGATATCGCGCAAGCCTGGGTCTTCCGCGACCTGCTGGACGAGGAGATCGAGGGACTCACCGCCCGAATCGAGAACATCCGAGGAGTACGCACAGAGGACCGCCACGGGGACAACTCTCCGAGGTGCATCAACGGGTGGCCCGGCTGACCGCCCGGTATCCCGAGCTGCGCGGCGCCGGGCGGCATGGCGGAGACTGATCGGCGTCCTGGGTATCAGGGTGGGCGGTGCGTCGACGACGGTTGCGACCGCAGCCAGGTCCAGCGTGGTGAGGCTCGCGGGCAACCCGATCTGCGGCCATTCGGCGGTCAGGGTGACCGTCCGCGCCGGTGCCGGGAGCCAGTACAGCGGCTCGCTGCGGAAGGTGCAGATCCCGGTGGCGGTGGCGTGGAGATCCGGGCGGGGAAAGTAGGGGTCAGCGACCGTGAGGTCGTCGGTCCCGGCCCACACGTCGAGGTAGGACCACTGGGCCGACGGATCCGCGGGGTCGGTCAGCGGGCGGGTCTGGTGCAAGAGCGCGCCGGGCCGGGCGGCCGGTGGCGCTCAGGGCCAGCTGCAGCGCGAGCCCGCATGGGTACGCGGTGATCCGGCACCAGCTCAAGGGTCAGGTGAGTGCGCACGGTCAGCAGTCGGCGACCGTGCACCCGGTCACCGCCGCACGGCGGTGGGGCGGTCGCGGGCCAGCGTGGACTGCGCACGGCAGTGATGGTGCACCACCATCTGGCAAGTGGCAACCGGGGCGGGGGGAGCCAAAGCATTTGTACCGGTGAGTAACCGGCGATCGCCGGATTGGTCCGGGCACTTCGGGTCGCCTGCTGCAGGGAAGGTGCTTATGCTTCGAGCCCCGGACTTCACCGAGCGAAAGGGTGCAGCCCATGGCCCACTAGAAGCGGTAACAGGCTTGCGCGCGGCCCGGAGTTGACGATCGGCGTCCGGGTGCTGGTCCGCCGGAAAGCCCGAAGCGGACGACCTCGGCGAGGTCGTCGAGGACTTCGCGGCACTGACCGAACCTGGGGCGCCGGTTACGGCTGGGCGCCGGCGCATCGGTGGGCGATCGCGCTCGACGACGGGCGGGCTGATCTTCGCCGACACCGAGGACCTCACCGTCGATCCCGGCACCCACCGCTGCGCCCCCACCCCGAAGTCCGCGCCTCCCACGCAGGTCCGATCCCCGGGGAGTGGCCGGCGTCAAACGAGACCGGGTGACCGACGGCCGCATCCGCGGTCGGTGCCGGGCCCGTTCCAGCTCCGCTTTCCTATCGCGTGGGCGTGGTGGATCGTCTCGCACCCCACTGCCTAGAGTTTGGGCTCAGACCGAGCGGGTACGCGAAGGCGGTGAAGGCGAACGAGCACCTGCAGGGAGGGCGCTCCGGTGCCGCGGGTGAGCAGGTCTCGGTGCTGCTGATCGCGGATCCGGGCGAACCAGCGGCTCTTGCCGAACGTATTGCGGAGTACCTGCCGGAACGCCTGGGCAGCCCTGACCGGGACGAGCGCCGGTGGACGACGTGCGTGCGCCGCAAACCGTACCTGCCCGACGAGCAAGCGGATTTCGCCGAGGTCATCGACACGGTCGATCCGTCCTCCGAAGAGGAAGACATCGTCGTGTATCTCACCGATCTGCCGCGCCGCGAGGACACCCTGCCGGTGGTGGCCGACGTCAGCGCCGACCACAAATTCGCGCTCATCTCGGTCGCCGGAGTGGGCGGCATCCACATCGAGCGCCGCGTCCGCACCGTCACCGAACTCGCGATCACCCGCATACTCGGTGAACCGGAACTCACGCCCGGCGCGGCGCGACGGTTTCCGTCTGCGCACACCAAGGACGGCATCCGGTAATTCGCGCCCTCTGGACTGCGGCGACTGCGACTGTTGTCGGGGATGGTGCGCGCCAACCGGCCGTGGCGACTGGTCACCGGACTGTCGAAGGTCCTCGTCGGCGCCTTCGCCACGGGTGCGATCGCGCTGGCCACCAACACGATTTGGCTGTTCGCCGACATGATGGGGCCATGGCGTATGAGTGTGGCGATGATTTTGTCGATCGTGGCGATCATTCTCTGGCTGATCCTCGACCACGAACTCTGGGAGCGGCCGAAGTCGCCGGCGGAACGCGATCGATCGGTGCTGTACAACACCGCGACCGTAGTCACCCTGGTCATCGGTGTCGTCGTGCTGCATGTGGCCCTGTTCTGCCTGCTGCTGTTCACCGCGTGTCTGACTCTTCCCCCGGAACTGCTGTCCCGTGTTCTCGGGCACGGGGTGAACTTCTTCGACTACCTGACGCTTACCTGGTTGCTGGCGTCCATCGCGACCATCGGTGGGGCGCTCGGGTCGGGTCTCGAGGACGACGCCGCGGTCAAGGATGCGGCGTACGGGGTCCGGCAGCGGCAACGCATCGAGGAGACGCGGCAGCCGTCGAATGAGGCGGGGTAAACGCGATCGGCGAAGCGCGCGCGAACCTGCCCTGGTGCTTCATCGGGGAGGTCCCTACTCGACTCCACCGCGAGGCACAATTGTCGATGACTACGTCGGGGAGGAGAAGTTCTCGGTGACCGACCGATGGCTGACTGCTGTGCCGCAGACTCCACTACTGACCGATCCGGCCACGGTGACGGCGGAGCGGCTTTGTTGCCGGAACTGACTGGTCAGAGCAAGAGATGGAAGATGTCGAAGGCAACGTTCCATTCGGCGGTGCCGGGGTTCTTGCGGTCCGGCTCGATCGTGGCGAAGGTGTGCGCCAGCGCTACGCTCAACCCTCCTGCGATCAGCGGCAGTCGTTGCTCTGTCTCCTCGGAGAGGGCCACGTCCAAGGGCGGGCGGGCGGTCAGTTGATCGAGCAGAGGCTGTAGTTCGATCTCCTCGTCCAGCTTCTCGAACCGGTGGATGCTCTCCTGCAGCCCCTTGGTGATCGGCAGGTCCCACGGTTCGATCACGTCCCGCAGGTTTGCCTTTGCCGAGGCCTTGCCGATCAGGATCAGGTCGTAGATCTTGTCGTCGATGAAATCGGTATAGCGCTTGAGATCGTTCCGGTCGACCTGCAGTCCGGCCGCTGCCCTGAAGAACCGCTGGAATTTCACGGTGCCCATTACTGGCATGTCGTCAGCT
>NZ_LPNQ01000073.1:0-269534 GCF_019266085.1 Rhodococcus sp. FH8
CAACCGGCGCGATGGCCGCCAGACGCTCGGCCAACACCTGCGTGGTTTCGGGAACAAAATCACCGAAGTTGGAGAAATGAGCGATCTTCGACAACTGAGCCGCTACCGCATCCGCGATCTCGGTGCGGCCGTGCCCGACATTGGTGAACCACAGGCCCGCCGTCGCATCCAGATACCGAGTGCCCTCGCGGTCCCAGATGTACGCGCCCTCACCGCGTGAGACGACAAACGCGCCGTTCTTCTCCACAGCGCCCATGTCCGCGAACCCGTGCCACAATGCCGAAGCCATCATTGTCCCCTTCGAATACAAACGATGCTGGTGTGCAAACGATGTGCTGCGACTATATCGACACCGGAAATCCGCGCACGACGGCGCTCGCCCGGCACCGGCTTTCACGGGCGCACCCGTAATCTGTCGACCATGACTTTTGCCGACAATCTTGCAGCACTGCCCGCCATCGATCATCTGGCCGCCATCGAGGTACTCGACGCCGACGGAACCGTCCTCGACACCGTCGAGAACAAGCCCGGAAAGTCCGGCTCGGTCAAGGTGTACAACCATCTCGCTCAGGTCTACGGCGCGCTGACACCCGAAGCCGCCTCGGCAGGATTGACGATCTTCGCCGAGCACACCGAGGACGCCCGGGCGAACCCCGGTAAGCATCCGAACGTGGACCGCCTCGAGCAGGTGCTCGCCTCCGGCAATCCCCTAGGACTTCGCAGCGTTCCGTCCGCGTAACCCGGCTCCCAGCCGTCCGACGGCATTGACCGCCAACGCCATCAGGGCCATCGCGATGCCCAGTACGACGAATCCGATGAACAGGGCCAGATAGCCCTGGTGGCGAGGATCCATGAACGGATACGGATACCAGTCGACGATCGGCCCTCGAATCAACGTGTACACCGCGTAGATCACCGGAAACAGCAGCCACTGCAGTGAGCGGGCTTCGGAGATCCTGTGCCTCGAAGCGAAGAACACCCAGTCGAGAAGCATGACCAGGGGAAGAATCCGATGCAGTGCCGAGTTGATCCAGGCATCGTTCAAATTGACGTCGATATCGGCCAGGAGCACGGCGTAGATGATCCCGGTGATCACCATGTACAGCGTCACCGCCCCTCGGATCGACTGCCACGCCTGCGATTGTGGATCTCGAATTGCACCGACCAGCAACACGATCACCGCAAGAATGTTGCTCTCGATGGTGAAGTAGCTCAGATAGTTCGACAGAGACAGCTCAGCCGCGTCACGGATCGGGATCCACAGCAAAGCGGCAAGTCCGAACACAGCAAACAACAGTCTCAGGGCTCGCACGGCGATCGGCGTCGACAAGACAGGCACCGATGACTCATTTGCGGTATTTGTCGTCACCGGTCGATATTTGCACATCAGCACGATCTGCGAGCGGTAGTTGTGAACGCGTTCGATAGGCTGTCATCAGCATGTCTACAACACCACCGGCCCCGCTCTCCACCAAGCGGAGTGACCTGAAGAGCGCGCTGGCGCAGGTCTCACTCCGCGACGAGAGTCGACTCCGTCGCAAACTCGACCGTGCCCGCACACCAGACGCTTTGGTGGCGCTGGCCGAGGAAATCGAAACGGCGCGCACGCGGTTGGCCGCACGCTCCGCCAATGTTCCCGCAGTCTCGTATCCGGAAGCTCTGCCCGTCAGTCAGCGCAAGGACGACATCGCGACCGCGATCTCGGAGAATCAGGTTGTCATCGTCGCCGGCGAGACCGGCTCGGGTAAGACAACCCAGATCCCGAAGATCTGTCTCGAACTCGGACGTGGCGTCCGCGGTCTGATCGGACACACACAGCCGCGCCGGTTGGCAGCACGCACCGTTGCCGAACGTATCGCCGAAGAACTCGACACCGAACTCGGCGACGCCGTCGGATACACCGTGCGGTTCACCGACCAGGTCTCGGACCGCACCTACGTCAAGCTCATGACCGACGGCATTCTCCTCGCCGAAATTCAGCGCGACCGTATGCTCCGACGCTACGACACGCTGATCATCGACGAAGCGCACGAACGCAGTCTCAACATCGACTTCATCCTCGGTTACCTGGCTCAGCTGCTCCCCCGCCGACCCGATCTCAAGGTCATCATCACGTCGGCGACCATCGATCCCGAGCGCTTCGCCAAGCACTTCGCTGTCGACGGTAAGCCCGCGCCGATCGTCGAGGTATCCGGGCGAACATTCCCTGTCGAAATGCGTTACCGGCCACTGACCGTCGAATCCGGCGACATCACCTTCGACCGCGATCCCGTCGACGCGGTCTGCGAGGCGGTCGACGAGCTGAGCGCGGAGGGCGAAGGCGACATCTTGGTCTTCCTCTCCGGCGAACGCGAAATTCGCGACACCGCAGATGCTTTACGCGATCGGCGTCTTCGCAACACCGAAATCGTCCCGCTGTACGCGCGGCTGTCTGCTGCCGAGCAACACAAAGTGTTCTCGCCGCACACCGGCCGACGCGTCGTCCTTGCCACCAACGTGGCCGAGACCTCGCTGACCGTTCCCGGCATTCGGTACGTCGTCGATCCGGGAACCGCGCGCATTTCGCGATATTCGGTGCGCACCAAGGTTCAGCGGTTGCCGATCGAGCCCATTTCGCAGGCGTCAGCTCGTCAGCGTTCCGGGCGTTGCGGCCGCGTCGCCGAAGGAATCTGCATCCGCCTGTATTCCGAGGAGGACTTCGAGTCACGGCCGGCATTCACCGAACCGGAGATCCTGCGAACCAACCTCGCATCCGTGATCTTGCAGATGACGGCCCTTGGCCTGGGCGACATCGCGGCATTCCCCTTCGTCGAACCGCCGGACCAGCGCGCCGTGAAGGACGGAATCGGACTCCTCGAGGAACTCGGCGCCATCGCGCGAGGTTCCGAGGCCAGCCACCCCGAACTGACGCCGGTCGGCCGCGAGCTGGCCCAGATTCCGGTGGATCCGCGGATGGCACGGATGCTGGTGGAAGCCAAGAACAACGGTTGCCTTCACGAAACCCTTGTCATCGTCGCGGCGTTGTCGATCCAGGACGTTCGCGAGCGGCCCGCCGAGTTCCAGCAAGCCGCCGACGAAAAGCACGCCCGCTTCAACGTCGAGAACTCCGACTTCCTGGCCTACCTGAAACTGTGGGACTACTTACGCGAACAACGTAACGATCTGTCCTCCAACCAGTTTCGCAAGATGTGCCGGAACGAGTTCCTGCACTGGCTCCGCATCCGCGAATGGCAGGATCTGCACGGGCAACTCCGGCAGATCACCCGCGGTCTCGGCTGGACAGTGGGAGAGACACCGGCAAGCGAGAACGCGATCCATCAGTCGCTCCTTGCCGGGTTGCTCTCGCATATCGGGCTACGCGAGGGCGAGAAGCGGGACTACCTCGGCGCCAGAGGCAGCCACTTCGCGATCTTCCCCGGATCGGGACTGTTCAAGAAGCCACCACGCTGGGTCATGGCCGCCGAACTCGTGGAAACGTCGAGGCTGTGGGCGCGCATGTCCGCGCGTATCGAACCCGAGTGGGCTGAAAAGCTCGCCCCGCACCTGGTGAAACGGACCTATTCCGAACCGCACTGGTCCTCCAAGCGCGGCTCGGCGATGGCATACGAGCGGGTCACTCTCTACGGAGTTCCTCTGGTAACCGGCCGCGCAGTGACGTACTCACGAATCGATCCCGAGGCCTCTCGCGATCTCTTCATCCGCCATGCGCTCGTGCAGGGCGAATGGCAGACGAACCACAAGTTCTTCCACGAAAACCGTGCACTCCTCGACAACGTCGAAGAACTCGAGAACCGCGCGCGCCGACGCGACATCCTCGTCGACGACGAAACTCTCTACGAGTTCTACGACGAACGTATCGGCCAGGAAGCCGTATCCGCCAAGCATTTCGACCAGTGGTGGAAGACCGAGCGGCGCAAGAATCCGAGTCTGCTGACTTTCACACCGGAAACGGTGGTCAACTCCGACGCAGCTGCAGTACTGGGCGGCGAGTACCCGGACGCCTGGCGCCAAGGCGACATGCAGTTTCCGCTCACTTACCAATTCGAGCCGGGAAAGGACGACGACGGCGTCAGCGCGCACATCCCGGTCGGCCTGCTCGCGCAACTTCAGCCGGTCGGCTTCGACTGGTTGGTCCCCGGTATGCGCGTCGATCTGGTTACTGCTCTGATCAAGACCTTGCCCAAGAACATCCGACGCGCTGTCGTGCCGGCTCCGGATTATGCCGCCGCAGCATTGGCAGCAGTCAAACCTCGATCCGAGCCGTTGATGACCGCGATGGCCCGCGAACTCTCGCACTTGGGCGGGATCCAGATCGACGCCAAGGACTTCGATCCCGCCGCGCTGCCCGACCATCTTCGGATGACATTTGTCGTCGAGGACGAATCTGGCAAGGTTCTCGCGAAGGGTAAGGATCTGGCGCAGCTACGACGCACGCTCGCCCCGCGCGTGCAGAAGGAAGTGGCCAAGGCGGCAACCGGAACCGAACGGGCAGCGGCAACCGTCTGGACATCCGAAACGCTGGGCGCATTGGAACAGACCATCACTCGCTCCATCGGCGGACAGCAGGTGACCGGCTACCCAGCTCTGGTGCCGGAGAACGGCGGAGTTGCCGTTCGTGTCCTGAGTACGCCGGCCGCGCAGGCGCAGGCGATGAGGGAAGGTACGCGGGCGCTTCTCCTCGCGGCCGTTCCCACCCAACTCAAGGCAGTGACCGCCGGCTTGTCGAACACGCAGCGTCTGGCTCTCGGCCAGAATCCGGACGGCGGCTTGGAGGCCCTCGTCGAAGATTGCCGGGTGGCAGCTGCCAACGAAGTGATCTCGGCTCACGGTGGACCGGTACGCACGCCTGAGGCATTCGATGCCCTGGTGAAGATCGCACGCTCCGAACTGGCCGGACGCGTTTCCGCGATCCTGCGCATGATTGTTCCGATCCTCGAACAAGCACACCGACTGAGCGTCGTTCTGGACCGCTCCCGCGGCGAAGCAGCAGACGACGTCCGAGAACAGTTGACCTCACTGCTGTTTCCGGGATTTGTCGCCGAATTGGGCTCGGCCCGCCTACGCGATTTGCCGCGGTATCTTGCCGCAGCAAAATTCCGTCTCGAAGCTCTGCCCGCAAGTGCACAACGAGATCAGCAGGCGATGGATGTCCTCGACCGGGTGTACGCAGCGTACGACCGGTTGTTGAGTTCGCTTCCCGACGAGCGTCGCACTGCTCGAGATGTCGACGCGATCAGTTGGATGATCGAGGAACTGCGCGTGAGCCTGTTTGCGCAGTCCCTCGGTACACCCACACCGATTTCCGAAAAGCGAGTCCTGAAAGCTATCGAAACGATCAAGCGTTGACGTTCGGCGAGAATTGCGCGATCAGTAGATTGTCTGAATGTTGACGTTGGTGAGGAAACCGCCAAAGGTGGCAACAGTGTTGGCGAACCCGAGGGTTACCAGGCTGTTCACGACTCCGAGAACTGCAACTAAGTTCATAACGCCTCCGTGAAGATCCGAGATGCGGACGAACGTACCTGGTAGACACTAAGCGAATAACGTGCCCGATTTGTTCGATTGTTCGCTTTGTGTTCTCAGCGTTACCTAAGACCGCTCTGTGCTCTCAGCGTTATCTGAGGCGAAGGCCTCAGTCGACGGAAACGGTCTCGGCGCCGGGAGCCTTCTCGGCGGCACGGGTCTCTGCATGCTCGCGCATGTCGGTGATCTCACGTTCGAAATCCGCAGCCGAGCTGAAGGACTTGTACACCGATGCGAATCGCAGGTAGGCGACTTCGTCGAGATTTCGAAGCGGATCGAGGATCGCGAGCCCTACCTCGTTACTGGGAATTTCGGCAGAACCCGAAGCTCGAACGGCATCTTCGACTTGTTGGGCGAGCAAATTCAGCGAATCGTTGTCCACTTGGCGGCCCTGGCATGCGCGACGCACACCTTTGACAACCTTTTCTCGGCTGAAAGGCTCCGTGACGCCGCTGCGCTTCACGACCGAGAGAACTGCCGTCTCGACCGTGGTGAATCGGCGGCCACACTCGGGGCACGAACGACGCCGCCTGATCGCCTGGCCCTCGTCGGCCTCGCGCGAATCGACCACTCGGGAATCAGGGTGCCGGCAGAACGGGCAATGCATCGGGGTTCCTTCGTTGTCGCCGAAATGGCCGCAACTCAGATTCGCTACCGACTGCAAATCCTCCGACGATTTACAGAGCAGATCCACGTACTCAACGCGACCACCCGAGGTGGTGGGACTGTCAAGTGGACAGCTTACTCGCTGTGAACGGACTGCTCTCACGCTCGGTACGCCCCCGCCCGGTACGGGGTAGGTCAGCGCCCCGAGGCCGGCACGATCAGCGTTTGTCCCACTGACAGTCCGGAACTCGACATCGCATTGAGATCCATGATCTGCTCGATCACCGAACCGACAGCCTGGCCAGGTGCAACCTTGGCAGCAATATCACTGAGGGATTCACCCGCGGCAACACGAACCACTTCGGTCGCGCCGTTTGTCGCAGCTACGTCACCACTCGACAAAGCGCCGATCCCCACCAACGCCAACACTGCGAATGCGGTGAATACGGCGCCCAGGAAAACCGTCTTCCAAGTGACATCCTCGGCGGCCACTTCATGTTCGACCCGTGACACACCGACCCTGTTTCGGTGCGCGAAACTTCCTCCGTACGGGCGTGACGAATCGTGCTCGCTGTCCCACCGGCGAGGAGATTCGCGCAATGAACGCGAACCTGAAACCGCGCCCACCGCCGGAACCCGGCGAACGACGGCCGCCTGCGGTTCGTTGTCGACATCCCTGGCCACGCCATGCATTTCGGCCGCTCCGCGCCGTTCGAAGGACACAGCGTCTGCATCGGGCCCATAGAACGAGGGGTGGTACTTCAGTGCCGACGTACCGTCGAAACCAAACGCGTCGAAACCAATCGCGTCGTCGAAAACCCTGTTGCTTTTCAGTGCTGCGTTACCCATCGTGACCTCCGCTGGTCGACACCGATCGATGTGTTCGATCATGCGTTCGATGGAACGCATGTTCGAATTTCTACCACGCCTGGCCGACAATGTCTCTACTTGGAGCGACACGAATCGAACAGATGTTTGAAACCGCGAGCAAATCCGGCTAGATTCGTGTCAGACCACACAGCGGGAATTGCGAAAGCCTCCGTGTTTGTCGACAGCTCGAATGTTGGCAGGAGGCACCGACAGGTTTCTGCGCGACTTGCACCAGGCACTTTGCAGGCACTTTTGCAGGCAGTTTTTCAGACACGACTTCTTCAGACACGGAGGCAACAGGCCATGAAGGACGATCGCTCCAGCACAGCCGCGGAGGCAGGAGCTTCTGCAGTTCCGTCTCCGTCGAGCGAGACGCTCACCGAGCGTCAGCGGCGCGTTCTCGAAGTGATCCGAGATTCGGTGACGGAGCGCGGGTATCCGCCGAGCATTCGCGAAATCGGGGATGCGGTGGGGCTTACCTCCACGTCGTCGGTCGCGCATCAACTGCGAACGTTGGAGCGCAAGGGCTTCCTTCGACGCGATCCCAATCGCCCTCGTGCAGTCGATGTTCGGGGTCTCGACGAGGTTGCGGCCGATACCGCCATCGCGTCGGTGTCGAAGCATTCCGGCGAGTACAACAGTGCCGACCCGCTGCCAGAGCCGGCGTTCGTCCCCATCCTGGGCCGCATCGCTGCCGGCGGACCGATCCTCGCCGAGGAAGCTGTGGAGGATGTGTTTCCACTCCCCCGCGAGCTCGTCGGCCAAGGTTCGCTCTTCATGCTCAAGGTTGTCGGTGAGTCGATGATCGATGCAGCGATCTGCGATGGCGACTGGGTTGTCGTCCGTCAGCAGAACGTCGCCGAGAACGGTGACATCGTGGCCGCAATGATCGACGGCGAAGCCACCGTGAAGACGTTCAAGCGTACGAAGAAGGAGGTGTGGCTGATGCCGCACAACGACCTCTTCGAGCCGATTCCCGGCAACAACGCCGTCATCTTGGGCAAGGTTGTCACGGTCATGCGGAAGATCTGAGTTCGCTCGCACCCTCGATCACAAAACTCTGGGCCCCGGCATCAGCCGGGGCCCAGAGTCTTTTCGTGACGATCAGCGGTCCATCACCCGAATCAGAGATTCAGCGAACGTCCGATGATCTCCTTCATGATCTCGGTTGTGCCCCCGTAGATGGTCTGCACACGAGAGTCCATGTACGCCTTGGCAACCGGGTATTCCTTCATGTAGCCGTAGCCTCCGTGCAGCTGGAGGCAGCGGTCGATGAGCTTGACCTGAGCTTCGGTGGTCCACCACTTCGCCATCGCAGCTTCCTGCACGGTCAGCTTCTCGGCATTGAGCTGCTCGATGAACTTGTCCACCAGGATGCGCACTGCCGTGGTCTCCGTTGCCAATTCGGCCAGTACGAATCGGGTGTTCTGGAAGCTGCCGATCGACTTGCCGAATGCCTTGCGGTCACGGCAGTACTGGATCGTGCTCTCGAGAACCGATTCCATTGCGGCGGCAGCAACGACGGCGATCGAGAGTCGTTCCTGGGGAAGGTTCTTCATCAAGTAGAAGAAGCCCATTCCCTCTTCGCCCAGCAGGTTGGCAGCGGGAACGCGTACGTCGGTGAAGCTGAGTTCGGCGGTGTCCTGAGCCTTCATGCCGATCTTGTCGAGATTGCGTCCTCGCTCGAAGCCGGGCATGTCCCGCTCGACCACGAGGAGGCTGAAGCCCTGAGCACCCTTGTCCGGGTCGGTGCACGCGACAACGATGATGATGTCGGCGTTGATTCCGTTGGTGATGAAGGTCTTCGAACCGTTGAGTACCCAGTGGTCCCCGTCGCGAACTGCTTTCGTCTTGATGCCCTGCAGGTCGCTACCGGTACCCGGTTCGGTCATCGCGATCGCCGAGATCAGCTCACCCGACGCGAATCCGGGTAGCCAACGCTGCTTCTGCTCCTCGTTGGTCAACTCCAGGAGGTACGGCGCCACCACGTCGTTGTGCAGCGTGAAGCCGATACCACTGAAGCCACCCTTGGTGGTTTCCTCGGTGATGATCGCGTTGTAGCGGAAATCCTTGACACCGCCGCCGCCGAATTCCTCAGGTACCGCGGTTCCCAGGAATCCCTGCTTTCCGGCCTCGACCCAGACGTCACGATCGACGATGTTCTGCTCTTCCCACTTCTCGTGGTTCGGTGCCACGTGCTGTGCCAAGAACTTCTGGTACGACTCCCGGAAGAGTTCATGTTCCGGTTCGAACAGGGTGCGCTCCACGCCGACTCCTTGCAATTCGATATACGGCACTTCAGTGATGTACCCGGTGGGGACGATGTACCCGGTCGGGATATTTTCGCTGAGACTGGGCACGCCGAAGTTCGCGGGCCCACGTCACTGCCTCCGACGGTAGAACCTGTTGCGATACCCGTCGATGACCCGAACGATCACGATTCGTGACTGTAGCGGTTATCTGTTACTCGAAGTACGGAATTTGGCGAGGTATCGCATGATCGGGTAGGCGACGAGGATGCCGATCGACCCCCAAGCGATGCCGCCCAGCTCGACCGAACCAATGGTCAGCGTCAGGTTCCCGATGCCGGCAACCAGTGCGGCAGCGGCGACGGTCAGGTTGACCGGATCGGTGAAGTCCACCTTCGCTTCCATCCAGATGCGCACACCGAGAATGCCGATGAGTCCGTAGAGAACCATCGTCGCACCGCCGATGACGCCGTTCGGAACCGTGAAGACCAGTGCACCGAATTTGGGCGAAAATGCCAGGATCACGGCGGTGGCGGCCGCTACCCAGTACGCCGCGGTCGAGTACACACGCGTCGCTGCCATGACACCGATGTTCTCGGCATACGTGGTGGTTCCGGATCCGCCGCCGGCGCCCGCCAAGGTCGTGGCGAGACCGTCTGCAAACAGCGCATTTCCGGCCAGGTCATCGAGGGACTTACCCGTCATGGCGGACACCGCTTTGACATGTCCGACGTTCTCGGCGACCAGAACGATCACCACGGGCAGCGCGAGCACGATCACCGACCAGTCGAACGACGGTCCGTGCAGACTCGGCAGCCCGAACCAGTCGGCTTCGCGCAGAGCGGACACTCGTTCACTGTCGAGACCACCGATGACCGCGGCGAAGACCCAGCCGATCACTACGCCGACCAGAATGCCCAACCGGCCGAGCAGCCCGGGACCGACGACCGTGACCAGCAGGATCGAAACGAGCGTCACCGTGGCGATCAGCGGCTGCGATTCGAAGGAACCGACCGCCGTCGGAGCGAGGTTGAGACCGATCAGCGCGACGACGGCGCCTGTCACTACCGGCGGCATGACGGCGTCGATGACCCGGCTGCCGATCAGACGTACGGCGACGCCGATCAACATCAACACGATGCCGACGGCCATGACGGCACCGAGCTGCGCGGCCGGGCCCGATCCTGCCGACGCTGTCAGCGGGGCGATGAACGCGAAGGACGAACCGAGATAGCTCGGGATCCGGCCCCGGGTGATGAGCAGGAACAGCGCGGTGCCGATACCCGAGAACAACAGCGTCGTCGTGACGGGGAAGCCGGTGATGGTCGGAACGAGCAGTGTCGCTCCGAACATCGCGATGACGTGCTGCATCCCGATCCCGATGGTGCGCGGCCAACTCAGTCGTTCGTCCGGCGCCACGACGGCGCCGTCGGCGATCCGCTTGCCGTCTCCGTGGACAGTCCAGCCGATTCCGCCGGCCCCGGTCATTGTTTCTCGTTCGATCACAGGTCGAAATACTAAAGGTCAGGCGCTCGGTCTCCGACCGAGACCAACGAAACCAGTTCAGCTGATTGCGTCGGCCGCCGCTTTGCGCGCTGCCACCGGATCACCGGTTGCCAGCACCGCCGCCGCAGCCGCCTCACATTGCGCCATGGTGACTGACCCGACCTTCGCTCCCACACCCGCGACCGACGCCGCAGCGCACGACAGCGAGGAAACTCCGAGTCCGGCCAGAACACACGCCAACAGTGGATCGGCGGCCGCCTCACCGCAGACGCCGACGCGCTTGCCTGCCGCCTGACCGGCCTGGGCCGTACGTGCGACAAGGGCGAGCACCGCGGGCTGCCACGGATCGGTCAGGTCGGCGAGTTCGGAGGACATCCGATCAGCGGCCATCGTGTACTGAGCGAGGTCGTTGGTACCGATCGAGAGGAATTCGACGTGTTCGAGAATCTGGTCGGCCAACAGCGCCGCCGCCGGGATCTCGACCATCACACCGGGAACAAGATCGCGTGCCCGCACCGCATCGGCAAAACGTTTCGCCTCGGCCGGGGTGGCGATCATCGGTGCCATGACCCACGGGGACGAGTTGGTCGACGCCGCGGCTGCCGCGATCGCGTCGAGCTGGCGGTCGAGAATTCCCATGTCCTGCCAGGCGATTCGGACCCCACGAACGCCGAGGGCCGGATTCGCTTCCTCTTGATGGTTGGCGAATTTGAGCGGCTTGTCCGAACCCGCGTCCAACGTGCGAATGATGACCTTCTTTCCTGCGAAGGCCTCGAGAACTTCGGCGTAGATCGCCGCCTGCTCGTCTACGGTCGGTTCGGTCTCACGGCCGAGGAAGCAGAGTTCGGTCCGGAAGAGCCCGATGCCTCCCGCTGCGGTCAACGCCGCGGCGCGAGCGCCCGCGCCGTCTTGAACATTGGCGAGAACGTCTACCGGCCGACCGTCCGACGTCCGGCCTGGTCCGGTCCACGTGCTGACGCGTTCGCGATCGATCCGGGATTGTTCGACCAGTTCGCGCGCCTGTTCGGGATCCGGCTCCGCGATCACGTCGCCGGTGGTTCCGTCGATCAGAATCGGTGTTCCGGCCGCGATGGATTCCAATTCCTTCGCAGCCACGATGCACGGGATGCCCAACTGCCTCGCGATGATTGCCGTGTGGCTGGTCGGGCCGCCGAAGATGGTCACGAGTCCGATGATCTTGGTTGCATCGAGGCCCGCGGTGTCCGCAGGAGCCAGATCGTCCGCGCACAGCACCGACGGCGTCTCGGGCATCGGAACTCCGGGTTCGGGCAATCCGGAGAGTTCGGCGATCACGCGGTCGCGGATGTCCTCGAGATCGGTGACGCGCTCGGCCATCACACCGCCGACCTTGGTGAACAGCACCACGAACTGCTCCGTCGCCGCGATCGCAGCCTGCACCGGGGGCACTCCGCCGGCGATCGACTTCTTTGCCGCCCCGATCCAGCCGCGATCGGCTGCCATCGCTGCGTTGGCCTGCAAGACCTCGGCGGCCGCGCCTGTGGCTTCGGCAGCCCGTCCGAGAAGGCGGTTCTCGACAGCCTTCGCTGCTGCGACGAAGGCGTCTGCAGCGGCCTCTCGATCGGCCTCGTCGAGTGCGGGCGCATCGGTGACGAGTTCTGGTCGGCTGGACGGCCAGATAGCCGGGCCGTAGGCAATTCCGGGCACGACGGGGGTGCCGTGCACGGTGATTCGGTTGAGCTGTTCGGTCATCTGTCCTCCTTGAGCGATGGGCCCGGTGTCACACCGGATCACCTCGAGCGCGTAAAGCCCTCACCTTCGTTGTGACGAAGATTACTCCCAAGTCTTGACATGTCAACACACTCGGGCGTAAAACAACATAAAGCAACATTCACTGTGATCCACAACGCACCGTCGGATCACATTTCGGAATCGGAGAGCACGTGTACGCGGAAGAACGCCAACAAGCGATCGGCACCATGGTGTCGCAGCGCGGACGCATGTCCGTGGCGGCGCTGTCGGAGACCTTCGGTGTGACCACCGAGACCGTGCGTCGCGATCTGGCCTTCCTCGAGCGGATCGGACAGATCAGGCGTGTACACGGCGGCGCCGTTCCGACCGGATCCCTCCACGTGACCGAACCGGGCATGGCGGAACGCGATCAGACCCGCGCGCAACAGAAGGACCGGATCGCCCGCTGCGCGGTCACCTATCTCCCTCCTACCGGCGGCAGCGTCATCTTCGACGCGGGCACGACCACGGGCCGCATGATCCCCGAACTTCCGACCGAGAACGACTTCACGGCCGTGACCAATTCCGTGCCGATCGGCGCACGACTGGCATCGATGAACTCGATTTCCCTGATCCTGCTCGGCGGACGAGTACGCGGGGTGACGCAAGCCGCGGTCGGCGAGGACGCTCTGCGCCTGCTGAGCACGTTGCGGGTCGACGTCGCCTTCGTCGGAACCAACGCGATCAGCGTCGGGCACGGACTCTCCACCCCGGACAGCGAAGAGGCCGCCGTCAAACGAGCGATGGTCAAGGCCGCCAATCACGTTGTCGTGGTGGCCGATTCCAGCAAAGTCGGCCGCGAGCACTTGATCAGCTTCGCACCACTCGACAGCATCGACGTCCTCATCACCGACGAAGAGATCAGTCCCACAGACACATCCGAGTTCCACGACCACGGAATCGAGGTGGTGATCGCATGATCGTCACACTGACAGCCAACCCGAGTATCGATCGGACCGTACAACTCGAGCAACGGCTCGAACGAGGCTCCGTCCTACGTGCCCACTCCACTCGCAGCGACCCCGGCGGCAAGGGGGTCAACGTCGCGCGTGTTCTCGCCGCAGCCGACCTCGACGTGCTCGCGGTGCTACCGGGAAATGGTGGCGATCCCTTGCTCTCGGCGCTCGCAGCCGGTGGGATTCCCCACATCGGCGTCGCCACAACGGGTCCGGCTCGCACCAACATCACCATCGCCGAACCGGACGGGACCACGACGAAGATCAACGAACCCGGCGCAACGCTGTCCGGTTCGACGCTCGACGCCCTGGCACAGGAGTTGATCGCCCGCGCCGATACCGCACTGTGGTTCGCGCTGTCCGGCTCACTGCCTCCCGGCGTTCCTCTGGGGTGGTACGGCGAACTTGTCGCGGCGCTGCGCGATCACCCGTGCAAGGTAGCGGTCGACACCTCGGACGCCCCACTGACGGCACTCGCCGAATGCTTCCCCGGCTCGGCACCTGATCTGCTCAAACCCAACGGCGAGGAACTCGCGCAACTGACCGGCGTCGACGGCCACGTCCTCGAACGTGCTGCCGAGAACGGTGATCCCGGGCCTGCAATCACGGCGGCACAGCGATTGGTCGACCGCGGCGTCGGCAGTGTGCTCGCCACACTCGGCGCAGCCGGTGCCGTCCTCGTCACGGCCGACGGCGCGTGGATCGCCACCGCTCCCCCGATTGTCGCAGTCAGTACCGTCGGCGCAGGCGATTCGTCGCTGGCCGGCTACATCCTCGCCGAAGCGGGCGGCGGCTCGGAATCCGAGCGGCTACGTCACGCGGTCGCCTACGGAAGCGCCGCTGCCTCCCTTCCCGGCACAACCCTTCCCACACCCGAACAGATCGATCTGGCAGCGGTTTCGGTATCTGCAGCAGATGCCGCCTCTCCCATCCCCGTCCCCACCGAACTCGCCTGACGCCCTAAGGAACCTGACATGTCCGATACCACCGCAGCCGGCAGTTCCGGCCCGGAGATCATCAGTCCCGAACTGATCTCACTCGACACCGACCTGGGTTCGACCAAGGAAGATGTCATTCGTTCTCTCGCAGCGCGATTGACTGCAGCGGGGCGGGCGAGCGACGCCGCGGGACTGGTCGACGCCGCACTCGCTCGCGAAGCGCAGTCCGCGACCGGACTGCCCGGCGGAATCGCAATTCCCCACTGCCGCGCCGAGGCTGTCTCGTCCGCGTCCCTGGGGTTTGCTCGACTCGATCCGAAGGTCGACTTCGGTGCACCCGACGGCCCCGCCGATCTGGTCTTCCTGATCGCGGCGCCCGAAGGCGCCGGGGCCGAGCACATGAAGCTGCTCTCCTCCTTGGCCCGAGCACTCGTCAGGCCCGCGTTCGTCACGTCACTTCGTGAAGCGTCGACGCCGGACGAGATCGTGAGACTGGTCGACGAGGTACTCAATCCCGCACCGAAGGATCCTGCAGCAAAGGCTGCGGCAGCGACACCCCCGGCACCTGTTTCCACCGGGAAACACGCTACCGAGGAGACCCCGGCACCAGCGCCCGCGGAGCGTCACATCGTCGCGGTCACCGCCTGCCCGACCGGAATCGCTCACACCTACATGGCGGCGGACTCACTCGTCGCCGCGGGTGAACGCGCCGGCATCAAGGTTCACGTCGAAACGCAAGGTTCGAGCGGAAGCACCCCCCTTGACCCTTCGGTGATCGCCGGAGCCGCCGCGGTCATCTTCGCCACCGACGTCGGAGTGAAGGGCCGCGAACGATTCGCCGGTAAGCCCGTCGTCGCTTCCGGTGTCAAGCGGGCAATCAACGAGCCGGACAAGATGCTCGCAGAAGCGTTGCGCGCCTCCGAGAATCCCGCCGCCGCCACCGTTGACGGCACCGCCGCAGCGGCCGCGGATTCCGATGCCGGTTCCGTAGGGTTCGGCACCCACCTCCGTCAGGTCCTCCTGACCGGTGTCAGCTACATGATCCCGTTCGTCGCGGCCGGCGGTCTGCTGATCGCACTCGGCTTCCTGCTCGGCGGATACGAGATCTCCGGTCCGGCCAAGGACATCGTTCTCAACAACTCGATCACCAACCTTCCCGACGGTGGTCTGGCCACCTATCTCGGCGCAGTGCTGTTCCAGATCGGTTCGTTGGCATTCAGCTTCCTGGTGCCCGCGTTGGCCGGCTACATCGCCTTCGCCATCGCCGACCGGCCTGGCATCGCTCCCGGCTTCACAGCCGGCGCGGTCGCCGTGTTCGTCGGTGCCGGTTTCATCGGCGGCTTGGTCGGTGGTCTCATCGCCGGTGTCGTCGCGCTCTACATCGGCCGGATCGCCGTCCCGCAGTGGCTGCGAGGCCTGATGCCGGTGGTAATCATCCCGCTGTTCGCGACGCTGGTCGTCGGAGCACTGATGTTCATCGTCCTCGGGCGTCCGCTCGCCGCGATCACCTCCGGTCTCACCGACTGGCTCAACGGACTGTCCGGCAGCTCGGCCATCTTCCTCGGCATCATTCTCGGCCTGATGATGTGCTTCGACCTCGGTGGACCGGTCAACAAGGCGGCTTACGCCTTCGCCGTCGCCGGACTCAACGTCAACGACCCGGCCACTTTGCGCATCATGGCGGCTGTCATGGCTGCCGGTATGGTTCCGCCGCTTGCCATGGCACTTGCCTCGACGGTGCTGCGTCCCAAGCTCTTCAGCGAAGCCGAACGGGAGAACGGAAAGGCTGCCTGGTTGCTGGGTTCGGCATTCATCTCCGAGGGCGCGATTCCGTTCGCCGCTGCCGACCCGCTTCGCGTGATCCCCTCGATGATGGCGGGCGGCGCGGTCACCGGCGCGCTGATCATGGCTTTCGACGTCACTCTCAGCGCCCCGCACGGCGGCATCTTCGTCTTCTTCGCAGTCGGCGGAATCGGCTGGTTCCTGGTCTCGCTCGCCGCGGGAACCGTGGTAGCTGCGCTCGCCGTCGTCGGAGCCAAGGAGTTCTTCCGCAAGGGGCCGTCCGATGCCGAACTCGACCCCGAAATCGTGCCCGCTGCGGCATGATCGACAGCAGGCAACACTGCAGTCACCACCTGAGTCACCAGATCTGCCCGAACACCCCATAACGTCCGCAACGACAGTTCTACAACGAGGAGATCCCATGCCCAGCAAGACAGTTGCCGTCGGTTCCGCAGTCGGCCTCCACGCCCGCCCCGCCGCTCTCATCGCCGAAGCAGTCGGAGCCTCCGGCGCCACGGTCACCCTCGCAGTCGCCGACGGCGAACCGGTGGATGCAGGGTCGGCACTGATGATCATGACGCTCGGAGCCGCCAAGGACACCGAAGTAACCATCGAGTCCGACGACGCCGACGCACTCGCCAAGGTCGCCGAGCTGGTAGCCGCTGATCTCGACGCCTGACCTGATGTCAGTCGGTGCTGTGCAGCGGGCCGGACACTCTCACGGAGTCAGTGCGAGTGTCCGGCCCAGCCAGTCCATTTCGAGTTCCAGAGCAGTGCCCCACACATCACCCGAGTGCCCGCCGGGAAGGGTGTAGTAGTCCACGTTCATGTCGGCGGCGCGTGCAGCCTCGAACATGATCTCCTGCTGAGGGCGGTAGATGTCGTCGTCCTCACCCGCGACAAATACACCCGACAACTGCGGATACCGATTCTGCGCCATCAGGTCTCGGGCGTTGACCGCGTCGAACGCGCTTTCGTCACCGTCGAACATGGCCGCCACGGTGTCCTCGTGATCACCGGTCGACGGTTCGTCCTGGCCGGAGAAGTCCAGGAACGACGGGTATCGGTCCGGGAAGTTCACGGCCATCTCGATCGCGCATGTCCCGCCGTAGGAGAACCCACCGATAGCCCATTGCGCAGCGTCCGGATTCACTTGAAGGTTCGATTCGATCCAGTTCGGGACGTCCTGGTCCAGATACGTCGCGACGTTGCCGAGCGCAGAATCCATGCAGCCGGGGTTGGCGTCGTAGTCCCCCAACGCGTCGGGCACCACCACGACGGGAGCAAGCCCGGAATGCCTCGACGCATAGGCGTCGACGGTGGTCGCGAGCCGGCCACTGTCCAGCCAGTCGCTGGGGCTGCCGGGCTCGCCCGCCACCAACACCAGTACGGGCAACTCGGCACGCGGATCGGCAAGATAGGCCGGCGGGAGATACAGCGTCGCAGGCCTCGCGTCGAATCCCGAAACGTTTCCTGGAATCGCCGCTTCCGTCACGACACCGTTGCTCGGCATCCGCACCGGAACCTGCCAATGAGTTTCGGTGGGCAGTCCCCGTTGTACCCAAGGTTCGGCCCCGGGGAGCGAATCGAAGGCAACGTTCTCGACCGAGCCCACCGGCCAGTGCCCGACCAGTGAGCCGAGTGTGGGATAGGTGCCGGTCTGCGCGTTGACCTGACCTACTGCGACGATCGCGGCCAGCCCGGCGAATGCCGTCACCGAAAGGCCACGCGCAAGCCCTGGGCGCCGAAGGAGAACGAGTGCGGCGCCGATGACTCCGAACATCGCCAGCGCTATCCAGACAAAATTCGACGCCGGTAGCTGCGCGGGCAGCGGCCGAAAGCTGAGCCACACGAACGTCGCACCGGTGGCTGATCCGAGCACTGACAGACCTAGCGCGACCAACGCGGCCCTACGCGGCAACCACCGAAGCAGAAGCAACGTGCCGACGCCGACGATGACGGAACCCACGAGCAGCGCTGCGGTGATGTGTCCGTGCTCGAGTGACATACGCGAGAGCCGCGTCAGGAGTTGATGCCCGTGCATTCGTTCCAGTATCCACATCTACCGTCGGTCTGCGAATTCGTGGAATTATCGGGAATCAGCGGCGTCGTCGAAATCTCACGAATGCCGCGCCCCCGATCGCACATCCTGCCGCGACCAACCCGGCCCACACGAATGTCCACGGATCGACCCCGACACCGACCGAACCGGCAGACGAGTCAGCCGTCGCTTCTGTCGCGTCCACGAGCGCTCGCATCACGTACACCGGAGGCAACGCTCCGCCGGCAGATTCCGAACCGATCAGAACATCGCCCGCATCGTTGAATGCCACCGCCTCACCCTGAGGCTCCTTCGGGAGCGGGATCCGCAGCGGTTCGGTACCGGTGAGCGTCGCGCCGATTCCGCCGTCCACGACTTCGTACAGGTACAGGTCGGAGTAACTCCGAAGTGCGATCGCCGAACCGTCCGACGACACCGCTCCCCCGGTGAACATCACCGACACGGGCTTCTCCGGTCCGAGGGACACGGCTCCGACGCGCTCGAGCGGCGTCGGGCCGGGCTGCGCCAAGTCACTCAGTTTCTGATCCCCGATCGGTGTGTAGACACTGCTTTCGCCGAACAATTCCTTGGTCACGACAAAAACGTGGCCGTCGGGGTCTAGCAGTATCGACTCGGTGTCGTGCGCACCGTCCGGGTACGTGAGGCGGTGCAACGTACCGTCACCGGAATCGAGGTCCATCGTGATGAACGCCACTGTTTCGCGGGTCCGGAGGTTGTCACCGGTGTCCGACAGAACGAGCGTTCGCCCACTCACCGCAAGATCTTCGACGTCGTAAGGATCTATCGGGACCGGAATCTGTTTCTGGACAACACAGTTCAGGTCCATTTCGAATACGAAGTCGTCACTGCCGCCGTCGCCCATCGCGTAGATCCGATCGTCGACGACGACCATCCCCGACAACTCCTGGAGCGCAGGATCGGTAGGCGTACAGAGTGGGGCGAACTCGCTCGGTTCGAACGACGACGCCTGTGCGAGCGCTCCGGGAAGCAGTGCGGTTGCCGTAGTCGCAGCAATCACCGCGACCACGGCCCCGAAACTACGCACTAGGTGCGTACTCGACCAATGCCGAGGCCAACATCTGTGGCACACGTGCGTGCACCCGCGTTCCCGCCTCTTCGTGAGTCGATTCCAAAATCGTTCCGTCCGAGTGGATTCGAGCCATCAAGTCACCGCGCGTGTACGGCACCAGCACGTCGACCTCGACCTCCGGCCGAACCAGCACCTCGCTGAGATGTGCTCTTAGTTCGGCGATTCCCTCACCCGTCCGCGCCGAGACGAACACGGCACCAGGCAACAGACCACGTAGTTGCGTCAACGTAACCGGATCTGCCGCGTCGATCTTGTTGACCACGATCAACTCCGGCGGAGCCTTCGAATCCGTCTCGCGCAGAACATCGGTGACGACTTCCCGAACAGCCTTGATCTGTTCTGTCGGCAACGGATCCGAACCGTCGACGACGTGCAGCAGCAGATCCGCGTCGGTTACTTCCTCGAGAGTCGAGCGGAATGCCTCGACCAACTGAGTCGGCAGGTGTCGCACGAAGCCGACCGTGTCGGTGAGTACGTACTCGCGGCCGTCGTCGAGTGCTGCGCGGCGAGTGGTCGGGTCCAAGGTGGCGAACAACGCGTTCTCCACGAGCACACCCGATCCGGTGAGCGAATTGAGCAGACTCGACTTGCCCGCGTTGGTGTATCCGACGATGGCGATCGACGGGATGTCGCTCTGCAGTCGACGTGTGCGCTTGGTGTCGCGAGCGGCCTTCATGCCCTTGATCTCGCGGCGTAGTTTTGCCATGCGCTCACGAATACGGCGACGGTCCGTCTCGATTTTCGTTTCACCGGGACCACGCAGGCCCACACCGCCGTTACTGCCGGCACGGCCACCGGCCTGGCGCGACATCGACTCGCCCCAACCACGCAGACGCGGGAGCATGTACTCCATCTGAGCAAAAGCCACCTGGGCTTTACCCTCACGAGACGTGGCGTGCTGAGCAAAGATGTCGAGAATCAGAGCTGTCCGGTCGATGACCTTGACCTTGACGATCTTCTCCAGCGCCGTGAGCTGCGCCGGCGTCAGCTCACCGTCGCAGACGACGGTGTCGGCGCCGGTCGCCAGGACTACTTCGCGCAGTTCCTGCGCCTTGCCGGAACCGATGTAGGTGGCAGCGTCGGGTTTGTCGCGACGCTGAACCAGTCCTTCGAGGACCTCGGAGCCGGCCGTCTCGGCAAGTGCGGCCAACTCGGTCATGCTCGCCTCGGCCTGCTCGGCAGTTCCCTGCGTCCAGACGCCGACCAGGACAACTCTTTCGAGTCGAAGCTGGCGGTACTCGACTTCGGTGACGTCCTCGAGCTCGGTCGACAGACCGGCCACGCGGCGCAGGGCGCCGCGATCTGCGAGTTGCATCTCACCGGTCGACGGGTTGCCCGATGCGGACGCTGCCGTGTATTCGGCTTGCGCGTACTCGGACTGCTCGTGAGCGGTGGACTCTTCGTTTTCATGTGTGTTCGTCATACAAGATCCATGGTCCCACGAAACCTGGCCACGGTGCATCCGTATTTCCTGCAGGCGTATTTCCCGCGGGCGATATCACACAAGCGATTGCCACCACGCGTCGCTGATCGTTCCGCTCGCCACCAGAACCGAGGGCCCCCGCAACGACCCTTTGCCGCCTTCGACGGTGACCTGTACCTCGCCGCCGAGCACGCGCACCAGTACCGAGCCTTCATCGCGGCCGTCGTACCTCAGCGCCGCGGCCGCAGCTGCGACCGTTCCGGTTCCGCAGGAACGAGTCTCGCCCACACCACGCTCGTGTACGCGCATGTGGACCCCACCGTCGTGGATCGGCGTCACGATCTCGATGTTGACCCCGTGCGGGAAGAACCCGGGATCGAAGCCCGGAGAAACACTCAAATCGAGCGCACTCAAAACTTCTGCCGTCACGTGCTCGTCGACACACGCCAAATGCGGATTACCGACGTCGATGCCGACGCCGGCGAAGACGCGGCCGTCGATTGTTGCCGAACTGGTGCCGAGGTCCTTGATCGGGCCCATCGCCACGGTCACGTCACCATGTGTGGCGTCGTAGCCGTGCACCACGACCGGACGCGCTCCGGCGCGGCTGCCGACCACGAACTCGTCCTTGCTCTCCAAGCCCGAGGCCTTGAGATAGTGGGCGAATACGCGAACTCCGTTTCCGCACATCTCCGCGATGGAGCCGTCGCTGTTGCGGTAGTCCATGAACCAGTCTTCGGCAGCGACGCCGTCGGGCAGCGCACCGAGCACGCCCGCGTCCGCAAGTGCGCCTGCCCGGGCGACACGAAGGATGCCGTCGGCGCCGAGGCCACGCTGACGATCACACAACGCTGAAACTCGCGCCGGCTCGAGATCGACCCGAACGTCGAGGTCAGGGAGAACAACGAAGTCGTTCTGCGTGCCGTGGCCCTTACTGAAATCCATGGTCGCCATCCTATCCGGACCTGCCGACCGACTCACGCAGGTGACGCGGTGACCACGACGTTCTGTTCGTACGTGAAGCCGGACGGCAACGAGGGGTCGGGCACGGTTGCGCCGCCGCAGGTCACGAGGACCAGCCTGGGCGCACCCGTTTCGGAAAAGAACTCGGCCGGCAAAGCCACCTTTTCGTACAGCTTCAGGCTCGCTGCGTGATAGGTGAACATCGTTCCGGTGTCGTCGCTCACGTAGATCGGTGTTCCGGGCTTCATCTGGTGCAGCGCCCACAAGGCGCCGTGCGTGCGATCACCGTCGTCGACGTGGCCGGCAACAAGATTGGTGCCCTCCGAAGATCCGAACTGCACACCGTTGGTGAAATGCGAAACCTTGTCAGGATGCGGAAGGATCATTCCGCGGTTGGCGCCGAACCCACTGGTCACGATGTCGGCTCGCACATCGAGATCGGGAATCGCGAGCGTGTTCGGCGGCAGATCCGTTGGCGCAGGCGCCCACGTCGCCCCTGGATCGGTTGGAGCTCCCACGTCGAAGGGTGCTTCGGGAACAGGTGCGCTGATGGGCTTCCCGGCCGCACTCACCGCAAAATAGACGAGCACCCCGCCGACCGCGAGAAATGTGACGAGCAGTAGGAGAAGCGGCAGCCGACCCGCGCGTCGGCCTCTCGGTCGCGCGTGTGTCCCGGTCTGCGCCATGTTCGTTGTCCTCCAGTCCGTCGATCGCGAAACGAATGGATCGCG
The DNA here is from genome assembly GCF_019266085.1 of Rhodococcus sp. FH8. Lineage (NCBI taxonomy): Bacteria > Bacillati > Actinomycetota > Actinomycetes > Mycobacteriales > Nocardiaceae > Rhodococcus > Rhodococcus sp. FH8. Next base: position 22,470 of record NZ_LPNQ01000073.1, read on the forward strand.
AAAGAGCTAACTGTAAGATAGCTGATCGGGGCGATCGTGTTACAGGCCGCGATATGCAAGGGCAGCGAAGGCCGAGCGAGCCAGCTCCGGATCGGCACCGTCGAGCCAGTGCACGCGTGCGTCACGACGGAACCATGATCGTTGGCGGCGAACGTAGCGCCGCGTCCCGATGAACGTCCGTTCGAGTGCTTCGGCCAGATCGTATTCACCGTCGAAATGTGCGAGCACCTGTGCGTAGCCGATGGCTCGCGGCGCTGTGACGCCCTCACGCAATCCTTGCTCGATGAGTACGGCGACTTCGTCGACAAGTCCGCCTGAAAACATCAGCTCGGTTCGCAACCGAATCCGGGCGTCGAGTTCTTCCGTATCCCGATCCACGCCGAGAATGCGGGTTCCCCATCGAGGGTCACCGATCTGCGGCGCCGAGGCCGCGAACGGCAGACCTGTCAGCTCGACGACCTCGAGCGCCCGAACCATCCGCCGACCGTCCGTCGGCAGTATCGACGCCGCTGCTACCGGATCAGCAGCAACAAGCGCCGTATGCACCGCACCGACCCCACCGTCGGCCAGCACTGCCTCCCACTTCGCACGAACTTCGGGATCCGTTGCCGGAAAGGACCATTCGTCGAGTAGAGACTGGACGTACATCATGGATCCGCCGACGATCACCGGAACCTTGCCCGCCACGATCAGATTCTCGGCGATCGCGATCGCGTCGCTTTGATAACGCGCGACGGTGGCGGTCTCCTTCACGTCGAGAACGTCGAGCAGGTGATGCGGAATCCCGCGACGCTCGGCCGGCGTCAGTTTGGCGGTCCCGATATCCATGCCGCGATAGAGCTGCATCGCGTCGATGTTGATGATTTCACCGCCGAATTCCTCGGCCAGTGCCAACGCGAGATCGGACTTTCCCGACGCTGTCGGACCGACAACTGCGATCGGGCGAAGTTCTTCAGGGACGTTCACGGCCGCCACGTCCCGACGTGGTAACCGACGCCGAACGGCGCATCGCTGTAGTCGGCCGTCGCGCGAGGATGGGCTGACCGAGACGAGCCCGTAAAGGCACCGGCCAGGACCTGCCACGCCGCGCGCCCCTGGGCTCCGACACTCCGGCAGAGCTGGGGATCGAGAGCAAGAAGCGCCTCCGGGTCACCGGCCGTCAGGGCGTCGTCGATGGCCGACTGCACACCCGCGGCGCGCTCGTCGAAGCTTCCTGGCGCCTTTGCCGTCAGCGTGGACGCACCGTCAGCAACGATCAGAAGCCCTTGCGGTCGGTTGTCGCTGTCGAGTTGCTTGCGCAGCTGCTGCCCGAACTCACGACATTCATTCGCCGACGCCTTTGCACTGACGACGTGCATGTCGACGGTTATCTCCACGTCTGTTCGGCCACGCAGCCAGCCGGCAACAAGGGCGCACAGTTCGAGAGATGGCATCGGTTCGCCTGCCGCATCCGCGTCCAGTGACGTCCGGACATCGGCGCCGAATCCAGCGAACGTACCGATCTGCCCACGTCCGACGCCCGATCGCCAGAGTTCGCCTGCTGCTTTCTCGGGTTCTGCATTCTCGGGGCCGACGCCGACGCCCACCCAGTGCACCGCCTCGTGAGCGAGCCGGCGCACGGCGGTTGTCGCTGCAGCACGCACCTGAGCGGACTCGGCCGAATCACCGGACAATTCCGGCACGAGTAACGGCGCCGAGGGGACGAGAACAGCGGAAGTCAACACAGTTGCCACGCTAGTCGACCCCGAGGTGGCGACCTCACACCCTCTTACCTGATTCAATAGTCGGAGAACGTGAGTACCGGGTTCAATGGAACCAGGAATGCGATCAGGCAGCCGTGACGCGCGGCAGAGACGAGGACCGATGACCGAGAACAGTGAACCCACCACCGGCGCCGACAGCAGTTCGGCCAGCCCGAGCCCGGCAGCACCCAAACCCGGCGCTCCCAAACCTGGTGGACCACGCCCCGGTGCGCCCCGCCCCGGAGCACCTCGCCCCGGACCAGCAGCCTCGCATGCCGTCACCGCCGCACCGGCCAGCGACCCGAGCAAGTTCGGACGCGTCGAGGAAGACGGAACCGCCTGGGTGAAGACCGCTGACGGTGAACGTCAGATCGGTTCGTGGCAGGCCGGCGACGCCACCGAGGGCCTCGCCCATTTCGGTCGTCGCTACGACGACCTCGCGACCGAGGTCTCGCTACTCGAGGCGCGACTGACGTCGGGCGCCGGAGACGCCAAGAAGACCAAGGCTGCCGCCATCGCTCTGTCCGAATCCCTCTCGACCGCTGCAGTGATCGGTGACCTCGACGCTTTGGCTCGCCGACTCGACGTGATCGTTGCCGGTTCCGACGAGGCCGCAGCGCACGCGAAGGAAGAGAAGGAACAGTCGCGAGCGGCAAGCACCGCCCGCAAGGAGGCCCTCGCAGTCGAGGCCGAGCAGATCGGCTCGGAGTCGACGCAGTGGAAGACCGCGGGTGATCGACTGCGCGAGATTCTCGACGAGTGGAAGACGATTCGCGGAATCGACCGCAAGGTCGACGACGCGCTGTGGAAGCGGTACTCCAAGGCTCGCGAGTCCTTCAACCGACGACGTGGAGCGCACTTCGCCGAACTCGACCGGGATCGTGCGAGCGCCCGTTCGACGAAGGAAGAACTGGTCGAGCGCGCCGAGAAGCTGTCGACCTCCACTGAATGGGGACAGACCGCCGGGGAATTCCGCGATCTGCTCAGCGAGTGGAAGGCTGCCGGCCGCGCACCGCGCGAGGCCGACGACAACCTGTGGAAGCGCTTCAAGGGCGCTCAGGACGTGTTCTTCGCCGCGCGCAACGCTGCTGCATCCGAGCGCGACGCCGAATTCGAGCAGAACGCAGTCGCGAAGGAAGAGCTGCTCGCTGCGAACGCGAACATCGACCCGGCGCACGGACTCGAGAATGCTCGTGCAGCGCTTCGCGACCTGCAGGAGAAGTGGGACGCGATCGGCAAGGTGCCGCGCGACCGAATGCAGGAACTCGAAGCGAAGCTCCGGGCCATCGAAACCAAGGTGCGCGACGCGGTCGACGCCGAGTGGCGTCGCACCGATCCGGAAGCACTTGCCCGGGTCGCGCAGTTCAAGGAGCGGGTGAGCCAGTTCGAGGAGCAGGCCGCCAAGGCTCAGGCTGCCGGCAAGACGAAGGACGCCGAGAAGGCTCTCGCTCAGGCCAAGCAGTGGCGTGAGTGGGCCGAAGCTGCCGAAAGCGCCGTCAACGAGTAATCGACGACGAGCTGTAAAGACAACAAAACGCCGGCTGACTCCGAAAGGAGTCAGCCGGCGTTGTCTTGTGCTTTGGACGGACGGCCTGCTGTGTCAGCCGACGTTCCATTCCTGATGCTTCTCGGCTTCGGCCGCAGCGATCCGGCGTTGCTCCTCGGCGGCGAGCTGAATGTTGGTTCGTGTCCAGACCACCTTGAGCCAATGGAACGTCAAGAACACGACGGCAAACCATCCGATGATCAGCCCGATCGACGGTCCTGCCACATTGAAACCGGCGGGAATGGTCTGACGCGACCAGACGGCCATCATGCCGAGAGCGCTCGCCACGGCACTGCCGGCGAGTGCGACCCAGGCCAGACTCCAACGCCGCGTGACCAGCGCGAGCATCGAGAATCCGATGCCGAAGATGACGACGAACCACACGAACAAGCGTGAGAACAGTGCAATCCGTTCGGTTTCCGCGTCCTGGTTGTACGCGAGCACATCCCAGCCGTTCGCAACTCCCGCATGGGGCAGTGCAAGGGTGCCGACAAGCACGAGCACCGCAACCGCGACAACCATGGCGCGCACACCCGGATCGATTTCTCCCGCGACCTTGCGTTCCGCGTCGTCGAGATCCTTGCGGTAGCCCTCGAAGGCGTCGTCGCCCGGCTGTGGTGTCGTGTTCTCGTGTTGCGAGGTCATGCGTTGCATCCCATCTGGACGGGTTGTGGGGCCGGGGCACCGATCTTCGGTAGTCCGAGACCTACGCCGATGGGTGGGGTCTTGGGTGTGATGCCCTTTTCGAACGAATCACCGGCGCGGGTCCGACGGTGCGTGAGCACTCCGTCATCTGCCACGAGGTGATGAGGGGCTCCGTGGGTGACGACGACCGTCACCACGTCACCGGGTCGGACTGTGCCGTCGAGGTTTCCCTCGGGGCGGAAATGCACCAGGCGGCCGTCTCGCGCGCGACCACTGAGACGTTGAGTCGCCGCGTTCTTCCGACCCTCCCCCGCTGCCACCAAGAGTTCGACCTCGGTGCCGACGAGCTTGCGATTTTCCTCGATGTTCACTTCTTCCTGAACGGCGAGCAATCGCATGTAGCGTTCCTGGACAACCTCTTTGGGAAGCTGATCGGCCATCTCCGCCGCCGGCGTGCCCGGGCGCTTGGAGTACTGGAAGGTGTAGGCGTTGGAGAATCGCGCCTTACGCACGACGTCCAGCGTCTCCTCGAAATCCTCTTCCGTCTCCCCCGGGAACCCGACGATGATGTCCGTGGTGATGGCGGCGTGCGGCATTGCGGCGCGCACCTTCTCGATGATCCCGAGGTACTTCGACTTGCGGTACGAGCGCTTCATCGCCTTGAGAACCTTGTCCGAACCGGACTGCAACGGCATGTGCAGTTGCGGGCAGACGTTGGGAGTGGTTGCCATAGCTTCGATGACGTCATCGGTGAACTCTGCCGGGTGCGGCGATGTGAACCTGACCCGTTCGAGGCCGTCGATGTGTCCACATGCCTTCAAGAGGGAGGCGAAGGCTCCGCGATCGCGCGGTTGCTCCGGATCGGCGAACGACACGCCGTAGGCGTTGACGTTCTGTCCCAGCAGGGTCACTTCCGAGACACCCTCGTCGACGAGTGCCTGCACCTCGGCCAGGATGTCGCCGGGACGTCGATCCACTTCCTTGCCACGCAGGGCCGGAACGATGCAGAACGTACACGTGTTGTTGCAGCCCACCGAGATGGAAACCCAACCTGCATAAGCAGATTCGCGTTTGGCTGGCAGCGTCGAGGGAAACGCCTCGAGTGCGTCGAGGATTTCGACCTCGGCGCGCTGATTGTGACGCGCACGATCGAGCAGCGCGGGCAGCGAGCCGATGTTGTGAGTGCCGAAGACGACATCGACGAACGGCGCCTTCTTGACGACGATGTCACGATCCTTCTGCGCCAGGCACCCGCCGACCGCGATCTGCATGTCGGGGTTCGCCTCCTTGTTCGGGGCGAGCTGGCTGAGGTTGCCGTACAACTTGTTGTCCGCGTTCTCGCGGACCGCACACGTGTTGAAGACGACAAGATCAGGATCGGTTCCGGTCTCCGCCTTCGAATACCCGGCGTCCTCGAGCAGACCGGACAGTCGCTCGGAATCGTGGACGTTCATCTGACAGCCGTACGTCCGCACCTCGTAGGTGCGAACAGACTTCGCAGTCGGCTCCGGAACTGCAGTCGGCTCCGGAAGTGCAGGGGACATTTCGTCGATCAGTGACACGCTTCAGCCTAGCTCACGTCCACTACGACGTGTAATAACGCCCTGATAAACAGCCGAAACGCGACATAAACGTCGTCACAGTAAAATTTCCATTACATATGGCAAGAACCATGGCGAAATCACGGGCGTCGACGCAAACTACGCCTAAGGTTCTCGTTTATGACCCAAGCCGACGATGCGACGACGCCGACCACCTCCGGCGATTCCACATCCATGATTTCGATGACCTCGGTGAACAAACACTTCGGGGAACTTCACGTCCTGCAAGAGGTCAATCTCGAAGTACCCAAGGGCCAAGTGGTGATCGTCCTTGGTCCGTCGGGCTCCGGTAAGTCGACTCTGTGCCGCACCATCAATCGCCTGGAACCCATCGACTCGGGCACCATCGCCGTCGACGGCAAGACGCTCCCCGAGGAGGGCAAAGCACTTGCCGCACTTCGTGCCGACGTCGGGATGGTCTTTCAGTCCTTCAACCTGTTCGCACACAAGACGATCCTCGAGAACGTCATGCTCGCACCGATGAAGGTCCGCAAGGCGAAGAAGGACGAAGCCAAGAAGACGGCGCAGGCATTGCTCGAGCGCGTCGGTATCGCCAATCAGGCCGACAAGTACCCGGCGCAGCTTTCCGGCGGTCAGCAACAGCGTGTCGCGATTGCTCGCGCTCTTGCGATGCAGCCGAAGGTGATGTTGTTCGACGAGCCCACCTCCGCTCTCGATCCCGAGATGGTCAACGAGGTCCTCGACGTCATGACTTCCCTCGCCAAGGAAGGCATGACCATGCTCGTGGTCACGCACGAGATGGGATTCGCCCGCAAGGCCGGCGACCGTGTGCTCTTCATGGCTGACGGTCAGGTCGTAGAAGACACCACGCCCGAAGAGTTCTTCACCCATCCCAAGTCGGATCGGGCCAAGGACTTCCTCGGCAAGATCCTCACTCACTGATCACAGTCCCCTCCGACAGTCCTGTCCTCGTCCACAAGACAACTTGCTCGACTGCACCGTTCACCTCGGCTGCACCGTTCATCTCGACTGCACCGTTTGCATGTCGACAACTGAGAGGATCTTCATGAAGATCAATCGCTCCGTCCGTTTCGGAATCGGAATCATGGCTATCGCGTTCGCTGCCACGGCTTGTGGTGGCGGCGAGGAGAGCAAATCGATCAGTGAGAACGCTGCTGACGGCAAGCTCACCGTCGGCATCAAGTTCGACCAGCCAGGACTCGGCTTGCGCAATTCGGACGGCACGTACACAGGTTTCGACGTCGAGGTCGCGAAGTACGTCGCAAACGAGCTGGGCGTGAAACCGGAGAACATCACGTTCAAGGAATCACCGTCCGCCCAGCGCGAGACGTTGATCCAGAACGGTGAGGTCGATTACATCGTCGCCACGTACTCCATCACGGACGCTCGCAAGGAGAAGGTCGGATTCGCCGGACCGTATTTCGTCGCCGGCCAGTCGCTGCTCGTCAACGCGGACAATACCGACATCACCGGCCCCGAATCTCTGAACGGCGGCAAGATTCTCTGCTCGGTGGCTGGTTCCACTCCCGCACAGAAGGTCAAGGACACCTACGCCAAGGACGTCCAGCTCCAGGAGTTCGACACCTACTCGGCGTGCGTCGAGGCGCTACGCAATGGCAAGGTTGACGCAGTCACCACCGACGACATCATTCTTGCCGGCTACGCGGCTCAGTCCCCCGGCGCATTCCGTATCGCCGGTGAGCCGTTCACCACGGAGAATTACGGCATCGGCTTGGCGAAGGACGATTCCGAAGGTCGCGGCAAGGTCAACGATGCCATCGAGAAGATGATCTCTTCCGGTGCGTGGGCCGAAGCATTCAACGAGACGGTCGGACCGTCCGGTTACACGATGCCCGCTCCGCCCACCGTCGACCGATACTGATCCAACTGAGCAGTAGCCATTCCAGGTGGGATTTCCATATTCGGAAATCCCACCTGGGCAAGCACTTTCAACAACGACCCATGAACTGGGGAGACCGTAAGTGAAAATAATCGACGATTACGGAAGCCAGATACTCGAAGCGTTCTGGACCACTATCCAGCTCACGATCTTCTCGGCGATCGGCGCATTGATCCTCGGAGTGGTTATTGCCGCCATGCGGGTGTCACCCGTACCCGTGGCCCGATTCCTCGGCGCCGCCTACGTCACTGTCTTCCGCAATACGCCGCTCACCCTGATTCTGCTCTTCTGTGTGTTCGGTCTGTACCAAACTCTCGACATCAGTCTGGCATCAACCAGTTCGTCAACCTTCGTGATCGACAACAACTTCCGTTTGGCGATCCTTGGACTTAGCGTCTACACCGCGTCGTTCGTGTGCGAGTCGATCCGCGCCGGAATCAACACCGTCCATGCGGGACAGGCAGAAGCAGGACGATCCCTAGGGCTGACCTTCCTCCAGAACCTCCGACTCATCGTTCTTCCTCAGGCATTTCGCGCCGTGATCGCACCGCTCGGTAGCGTCCTCATCGCTCTGACCAAGAACTCCACCGTCGCCGCCGTCATCGGCGTGTCCGAGGCATCGAAATTGATGAAGGAGATTCTCGAAAACGAAGCCGCACTCTTCTTGACCGCAGGAATCTTCGCCGTCGGCTTTGTCATCTTGACGCTGCCGACGGGATTGCTCTTCGGCAAGCTCGCCAAGAAATTCGAGGTCGCACGATGACCAAACAAGCAACTGTTCTTTACGACGCGCCAGGCCCGAAGGCCCGGGCACTGTACCGATTCGCGTCGGTTGTCGTAGCCGTCCTCGCCCTCGCCATTGCGTTTGTCGTGTATCGCGCGCTCGACGACAAAGGGCAGTTGACAGCGGCCAAATGGGATCCCTTCCTACAGGCGGACGTCTGGACGACCTATCTGCTTCCCGGCATCAAAGGCACCTTGATCGCGGCGGCACTATCCATCGTGCTTGCACTGATCCTGGGCGCAATTCTCGGCATCGGCAGATTGTCCGATCACCGCGCAGTACGCGTTGTCAGTGGTGTCATCGTGGAATTGTTCCGCGCAATTCCCGTACTGCTGCTGATCATCTTCATGTATGCGGTTTTTGCCGAGTACAAAATTGTCAAGCTCGACTACTTGGCACTCTCCGCCGTCGTGGTGAGTTTGACGCTCTACAACGGATCGGTGATCGCGGAAATTGTTCGCTCGGGAATCAACTCACTCCCCCGTGGACAAAGCGAAGCCGCCAAAGCTCTCGGCATGCGCAAATCTCAAATCATGGTGACGATCTTGCTACCCCAGGCGGTCACAACCATGCTCCCCGCACTGATATCGCAAATGGTTGTTGCACTCAAGGATTCAGCGCTGGGCTACATCATCGGCTACACCGAACTTGTTCGGCAGTCCACGCAATTGGGCGCTGCATTTCAGAACTACCTTCCGGCACTCATGGTGGCTGCGGTCATCATGATCATCCTGAACTCCTCGCTCACGTACCTGGCAACCAAGGTGGAGAAGCGCCTGCGGTCCGGGAAGCGAAAGGGCAAGGGGCCCGTCGCGGCTCCGGTTGGCGACGCTGCCGTTTCGGTACCGGGTATGGACCTGACCAAGCCGTGAGCTGATCGACCTGCTGTTCCACTGACACGAGGAGCGGGGTGTGTCACCGAATCCGGTGACACACCCCGCTCTTGGTATTCGATGCCTACGGTGCTTTTTGCCTACGGTCTGGTTACCTACAGCTCTGCAGCAGCCATCTCGGCTTTGACCACCTCGTACGACATCCCAGCTGAATATCCCTTGCGTGCCAGCATCGAGACCAGTCGACGCGTGACCTTGTCGCGATCATCGACGGGCTTGTTCTTCAGCTTCCGCCGAACCAGCTCCGCTGCTCGCTCGCGTTCATCTTCCGGATCGATCTGTGACAACGCTTCGGAAGCGGTGTCCTGGTCGATTCCTTTGAGCCGCAACTCGACTGCAAGCGCACGCTTTCCCTTGCCCGAGTACGTATGCCGCGAATGAACCCACTGGTTCGCGAAGTCTGCGTCGTCGATCAACCCGATTTCTTGGAGTCGATCGAGGACCTTGGCAATGATCTCGGGCTCGAAGCCGCGCCCGCTCAGCTTTGTTTCCAGCTCGGAACGACTGCGCGCCCGGTCGGTCAGGAGGCGTAGGCAAGCATCTTTGGCCTGCGCCTCCGTCCCACCTTCTGCGCGTTGCGACGGCTTCTCGGATCGTTGACGGGATCGACGCCGAGGAGCGCCGTACTCTTCACGAGCATTCTCGCCGTTGTCACCGTCGTCGAAGCTCATGACTGAACTCAGAAGTCGGCGGGAGCTTCGTCGGTTGCAGTGACGTCAGCACCGATACCGAGCTTTTCCTTGATCTTCTTCTCGATCTCGTCACGGATATCGGTGTTCTCCAGCAAGAACTTACGAGCATTTTCCTTGCCCTGACCCAACTGGTCACCTTCGTAGGTGTACCAGGAGCCGGACTTGCGGATGAACCCGTGCTCGACACCCATGTCGATGAGCGAGCCTTCCTTGCTGATGCCCTGGCCGTAGAGAATGTCGAACTCGGCCTGCTTGAACGGCGGCGCGACCTTGTTCTTGACGACCTTGACGCGAGTGCGGTTACCCACTGCGTCGGTACCGTCCTTGAGAGTTTCGATACGACGGATGTCGAGGCGGACCGAAGCGTAGAACTTCAGTGCCTTACCACCGGTGGTGGTTTCGGGAGAACCGAACATCACACCGATCTTCTCGCGAAGCTGGTTGATGAAGATGACGGTGGTGCCCGAGTTGTTCATGGCACCGGTGATCTTGCGCAGCGCCTGGCTCATCAGTCGAGCCTGCAAACCGACGTGGCTGTCACCCATCTCGCCTTCGATCTCGGCGCGAGGAACAAGAGCGGCCACGGAGTCGATCACGACGATGTCGAGGGCGCCTGAACGGATCAGCATGTCGGTGATTTCGAGGGCCTGCTCACCCGTATCGGGCTGCGAGACCAGGAGTGCATCGGTATCGACGCCCAGCTTGGCTGCATAGTCGGGATCGAGTGCGTGCTCCGCGTCGATGAACGCCGCGATGCCGCCGTTGGCCTGAGCATTGGCAACTGCGTGCAGTGCCACGGTGGTCTTACCCGAGGACTCCGGGCCGTAGATCTCGATGACGCGGCCACGCGGCAGTCCGCCGATACCCAGCGCGACGTCGAGCGCGATGGAACCGGTGGGAATGACGGCGATGGGCTGGCGGACACCCTCACCCAGGCGCATCACCGAACCCTTGCCGAAGTTCTTGTCGATCTGCGCCAACGCGAGGTCGAGTGCCTTGTCCCGATCAGGTGCCTGTGGTGCCATCGTGATCCCCATCCTTGTTTCAGTCTTCAGTGCCTGCCTGAGCAGACTCCGTCTCTTCAGCGCCTGCCTGAGCCGACCCTGTTGGTGTGTTGCGATCAGAGTAGATCCGGCCACCGACAGACTTTTCGATCTTGCTTTAGCGCTTGTCGATCACCGCGTTTGTAGGTCACCGCGTTTGTAGAACATCGAAAGTTCGCAGTTACCAAAGAAGCGTCACCACCGAACAGGTTCAGCATAGACGAACACGTGTTCGAACAGAAGATGGGAGACGTTCGACACGCCGAAGAATCAGCGGCGGGCGGGTGGTACGTCGAACTCCACACAGAGCGCACGCCACACTTCGCGAGGCTCCCAGCCTGCTTCGACGGCCTCCGCGGCAGTCATTCCGTCGAGACTCTGGAGTACATGGTCGATCAGCATCGAGTCGCCTCGTACCTGCCCGAACTCTTCGCGCACCATTTCATGAAATTCGGTCAACCGCACAGCCGCCACCGTAGTCCACAGAGCGGTGCACCTGCATTCAGGCGCAACGTGCTCACGCCGTCACACCTCCGTTGACCACCTGTCGGCACACCGCCACCGGATCGGTGACCTGCGACGCAGTCGCGGCAGCCGCTCTCGCAGCTTCCGCGAATCGTTTGTCGGAGAGCACCTGCAGTACGGCATCGCGAATCGACTGAGCATCTGCGGGCCGCACGATCACCGACGTCCCTGCCCGCGCAGCGCGATTGGCCAACTCCCACTGGTCCCCGCCCCCGGGAACGACGACCGTCGGCACGCCGGCCAGCAGGGCCTTCGCCAACATGCCGTGCCCGCCGCCACATACCAACACCGACGCGTCACGCAGCATCGCGTCCTGGCGTCCGAGACCTGCACGAACCCAATCAGGATGCTCACCTTCAGCCCCGTCGAGCATCGACGCAATCAGCCGCACACCGGCTCCGCCGAGTCCTTCGACCGTGCCCTCGAACATTCCCACTGCGCCGGTGTGCGCCGTGGAGGGCGCAACCATAACCAGCGGTTCGTCACCTGGCGGTGGATCCAGAATCACCTCGGTCGGCTCCCACAGAAGCGGTCCGACGACGTGAGCGCGCTCCGGCCAGTCGGGGCGAGGCACTTCGAGTGCCGGAAGTGTTGCGATCAGCCGCGCTTGCGGACCGGGATCCAGAGCGGGCAGTCCGACACCGACACGGGCCTGGGATCGCTGGGCCAACCCTTGCTTGATCGAACGTCCCGTCGCTGCGCGCATCAGGGTATCGCGGAGTCGACCACGAATTCCGACGCCGGGAGCGAGCCCACTGCCGATCGGCGGCAACCCCCGTGAAGGTGAGTACAGCGGGTGAGGCGAGAGTTCCACCCAGGGGATGCCAAGTCTTTCGGCGGCCAATCCGCCTCCGGCAGTGAGGATGTCGGAAACGACGAGATCCGGGGAGACGGACTTCAGGTCGGGAAGCAGTTCGGTGGAAATATAGGCGGCGCGCGAATGAATCCGAGCGCCTGCATCAAGATCGTCGTCTCCCGGCCGCGGGGCCAAGCCCTTGAGCGGCTCGGCTTCCACGCCGGCTGCTCGCGCTGCCTCGACCCACCGGGTCCCCGTGTACAGGATCGGTTCGTCGCCGGCCTGGATCAACGCCAGCGACAACGCTATTGCGGGAAAAGCATGACCCGGGTCCGGCCCGGCAACAACGGCTACACGCACCGGATCAGAGTGTCACACCGGGTGAAAGGCCTGTTCCGCCGCACCCAGTGCGCGTTCGCGATCCGAAGCCACCAATCCGATTCTCGTCCTGCGATCGAGGACGTCGTCGACGTCGAGGGCGCCTTCATGCGACACCGCGAAATCGAACTCGGCACCGCAGATCTCCAAGTCCGCAACCGACCGGAGACGATCGCCGCTCGCCGCGGCAACGACCTCGGCCTCGGTGCCGTATCGCGCCACCAATGACGCGGGTGCCTTGATCTTCTTCAATTCCGCCGGTGATGCAGCGCCTACCAGCGGCAACGCGCGTGTCCGACATGCCCCGGCGCTCAGCGACCCGACCTCGACCGCAGCGTCGACGGCGTCTTCGGCCATCTTGCGGTACGTCGTGAGTTTTCCGCCTACCACCGTGACCAAGCCCGAGTCCGAACGGACTACAGCGTGATTGCGCGATAGGTCGGCCGTCGAGCCTTCACCGGTGTCCAGCAGCGGACGCAGACCCGCGAAGGTCCCCAAGACGTCCCCACGGGTCAGCGGAACTTCCAACGCCGTGTTCACGGTGTCGAGCAGGAAGTCGATCTCGTCCTCGGACGCCGACGGCACGTCTGGCACCGGCCCCGGCGCTGCTTCGTCGGTCAACCCGAGGTAGATCCGGCCGAGCTGCGCGGGCAGGGCGAAGACGAAACGGTTGGTCTCGCCGGGAATCGGCACGGTCAGCGCTGCCGTGGGGTTCCCCAATCGCGCCGCATCGAGCACCAGGTGCGTCCCGCGGCTTGGGCGCAGGGTGATGCTGGAGTCGACCTGATCAGCCCAGACACCGGTCGCATTGATCACGACGCGGGCACGCATCAAGAACTCGGACCCGGTCAACTCGTCACGCAAGGTGGCCGACGTTCCCGATACGTCGTATGCACCGACGCGGGTCAGGATTCGCGCGCCGTGCGACGCTGCGGTTCTGGCGATACCGACGACGAGGCGAGCGTCGTCGATGAGCTGCCCGTCGAACGCGGTCAAGGCGCCTCGTAGGTTCTCCTGCTTGACCGCGGGAGCCAATTCGCGCGCCCGCGCAGCGCTGACCGTCCGTGATCTGGGCAGCACCGAAGCCGGGGTTCGCGCCGACATGCGCAGAGCGTCACCGGCCAGGAAACCGGTACGCACCAGGGCCTTCCCGAAGAACGACGTTTCGGGCAACAGCGGTACGAGTTGAGGCATGGCGCGAACGAGGTGAGGCGCGGTGCGCGTCATGAGAATGCCGCGCTCGACCGCACTTTCACGCGCTATACCGACATTGCCGGAAGCCAGGTACCGAAGGCCGCCGTGTGCGAGTTTCGAACTCCAGCGGCTGGTGCCGAACGCGAGGTCGTGCTTTTCGACCAGCGCAACACTGAGCCCACGAGTCACGGCGTCGAGAGCGACACCGACACCGGTGATTCCGCCGCCGATCACCAGGACGTCGACCGAATCGCCGTTCGCCAACTGCTCGAGTTCACGAGTACGCCGTTGTGCGTTGAGCGCTGAATCGCTGCCTGCTGAATCTAGGGGGCTCACAGCTATTCTCCCGGATTCTTGACGGGTGCCAGATAAGCAGCGACCGCATATCGAAGTTGCTCGACCGACGCATCGGAGGAAAGCTCCGGCTCGAGAGTCGGGGCAGAAATGACGACGGACTGAGCCATCAGTAGAACCATCGCCGCGATCTCGTTGACGCTTCCCTCGCGAATCGAACCATCCTGTTGGCCGGCCGCGACAACGGATGTGATCAGCTCGAGAATCGACTTCTGGCTCGCGCCGAGCCGGTCCACGATGTAGGTCGTCAGCAATTCTTGATCGGCTTGCCGAATTTTCACGAAGAGCGGATGGTCGCGAATCTGGCCGACGACGTCACCGATCGCCTCCACGAGCAACGTGCCGGCAGACCCGTTGAAGGTCACCTCGGGCAGCACCGATCGGATCTCCCGGGTGAGCAGGTCCGCGACGACAGCTCGCGTGTCCGGCCATCGCCGGTAGACCGTCGGTCGGCTCACGCCGGCCCGACGCGAGATCTCGGCAAGTGTGGTTCGCTGCATTCCGAAATCGAGGACACACGACCTTGCTGCGTCGAGAATCACGTCGTCGATCTCGCGGCTGGGGATGCGCTGACCATCTGCCTTGCGAGGGGCAATTGAGTCATCTGCGTTACGGATTACCATCGTGTGTAACACAATACCGGACAAGTCACCGGTAATCCCGTCGGGACTTGCGATTTCTCTCGCTCAGAGATCATCAGAAATAGTACAACTCGAAACCAACTGCTCGCTCGGCGTCGAAACCAGGCTTCGGTCCGCTGACCATGTCGATCTGTGCGCGCGCCTGTTCCCGGATCGGCGTGGAACTCAGCGCCGCCAGATATCGCGCATGTTCCGCGAGCGAATCCACGGCGCGATCGACCGTCGACGTCACGTCGACGCAGTGTGTGGGAGTCATCGTATTGACCGCAACCCACCGAACACCGGACCACGGCGCCAGTCCCTGCGCTGTCAATGAGGGAAAGATCCATTCGTTCGCTGCGTCGGCAGTTGCGTCGAGAACGCTGATCCCGAGTGCACGGTGATCTGCGCTGTTCAGATAGCCGGGGCCCCAGGTGTGGGAGAAGTTCATCGTCACCACCAATTCCGGACGGTGGCGGCGAATTGCTGCGGCGAGAGTCGAGCGCAACTCCAAGCCTTCCACGAGACGACCGTCGGGCAGGCCGAGGAACTCCACCTCACCGACACCGACGATCGCGGCCGAGCGACGCTCTTCTTCCTCGCGGATCGGGCCGGACTCCTCGGGCGACAGACCGGCGATTCCGGCCTCGCCGCGCGTGGCCAGGACATATCGCACGTCTTTGCCGCGATCGGTCCACTGCGCCACTGCTGCGGCTGCGCCGTATTCGATGTCATCGGGATGCGCCACGATGACAATCGCGCGCTGCCAGTCCTCGGGGAAGTTTTCCATAGGGCAGATCTTGCCCGTCAGAACCGCGAAGCGGGCGAATTGTCGTCACTTCCCGACATCGCCTTCACCAGGAAGTAGATTCCGAAGCCGACAGCGCCGACCACCAGAACCCAGAAAAGCCCCTTGATCAGCGCACCGACCACCGCGAGTGCGACCCACACCAGTACGACGGCCAAAACGATCTTCCAAAACATGCTTACCTCCAACGTGCCGTTGAATAATCAGTCGAATCGGACAGGTGCTGCGTCGTCCGTAGAACCAGCCTGACAGGTCTGGCGTGACAAAGCAGCAGCTCAGCGGCAAGTTCAGGTAAAGATCAGGGTTCACCCCGAGACCGGCCCTCACGCAGGTCAGGTGTCCAACCCATGGGAGCTTGCTCCTGGCGTAAACTCGCGAAGTTCGATCCCGTATGCCGAAGGAGCACGTCCGCAGTGTCTACGACCCGTTTCCCCGCTCGCGATCTCGCGCATGTAGCCGTCTTCGCCGCACTCATCATCGCGCTGGGCCTACCCGGGTCGATCAACATCGGCATTTCCGGCGTGCCGATCACCCTTCAGTCCATGGGCGTCATGATGGCCGGCGCTCTACTCGGACCGCGCAAGGGTGTTCTCGCCGTCCTGACGGTCATTGCTCTGGGATTGGTCGGTCTACCGGTCCTTGCCGGCGGTCGCACCGCACTCGTGTCTCTATCGAGCCCGACAGCCGGATTCCTCATCGGTTGGATCCCGACGGCGTTTGTCATCGGATGGCTGACCGCCAAGATGCTGCCCAAGTACCGGATCATCGCGGGCATCGGCATCAACCTTCTCGGCGGCGTCGTCGTTCTCTACGCGTTCGGCATCGTTGGAATGATGGTCCGCGGACACATGAGCTTCGTTGCCGCATGGTCGGCCAACGCCGCCTTCATCCCGCTCGACGCCGCAAAAGCAGTCGTCACCGCGTTGGTCGCGTCCCAGGTTCACCGGGCATACCCGGCACTACTGCGCGACTCGGTGATCTCGTCGAACAAGACCGTGGTGGCGAATTAATCTCCGATGAGTGAGATCGTCTTCGAGAACGTCGGACACAGCTTCGGTGAACGAACGGTCCTGCAGCAGATAGATCTGCGACTGAGCGAGCAGCGAATCGGAATCGTGGGTGCGAACGGAAGCGGCAAGTCGACGCTCGCTCGCATGATCAACGGACTGGTCGTGCCGACGGAAGGACACGTCCACGTCAACGGCTTGGACACGGCGAAGAAGGGCCGCGACGTACGCAAGCAGGTCGGATTCGTCTTCACCGATCCCAACCACCAGATCGTGATGCCGACGGTTGCCGAGGACATCGAATTCTCGCTCCGCCGTAGCGGATTGGGCAAAGCCGAGCGCGCCGCAAAGGTGGCCTCGGTGCTCGAACGCTACGGCCTCGCCGGGCACGCCGACCATCCCACCCACCAGCTTTCGGGCGGGCAGAAACAGCTCCTCGCGCTCGCGGCCATCATGGTGACGGAACCGAACGTACTCGTCGCCGACGAACCCACCACGCTCCTCGACCTTCGCAACTCTCGGCTGATCAGCTCGGTATTCGAGTCACTCGATCAGCAACTGATCGTCGTGACCCACCAACTCGATCTCCTCGAGTCCTTCGAACGGGTGTTGGTTGTCGACCAAGGCCGCGTCGTCGCTGACGGCTCCCCCGCCGACTCCATCGATCACTACCGGTCGTTGGTCTCGTGACCACTCTCGGCGTCTACCGTCCGGGCCGCTCACTCCTGCACCGGATGCCGACGGGGATCAAGCTCTTCGCCTTGGTCGTGGCCATCCTCGCCGTCTCGATCTTCGTGCGCGAGCCGTGGCAACTGGCAGCTCCCACGATCGTCGTTGTGGCCCTGTACGCGATTGCGCGCATTCCTCCGATGACTGCGATCCGGCAGCTGCGTCCGGCGCTGTGGATGTTGCTCTTCATCGGGGCGTTCCAGCTGATAGTCGCGGGATGGCAGCGAGCGGCCGTCGTGTGCGGGGTTCTGATCATTTCGATCGCCTTCGCGGCGATCATGGGTCTGACCACACGGATCTCCGAGATGCTCGACGCGATCACCCGGTTCCTGACACCCTTGCGACGCTTCGGCGTCAATCCCGAACGGATCGCTTTGCTCCTCGCAATGACGATCCGGTGCATCCCGCTGATGTTCGAGGTCATCACACAGGTGTCAGAGGCACGCAAGGCGCGAGGGCTCGGATTCTCGCTGCGATCCTTCGCAGTTCCGGTCATCGTCGGCACCCTGATGACCGCGGACGCAATGGGTGAAGCGCTGGCGGCCCGCGGCGCCGACGACTGAGATGTCGAACAGTGTGCATCGATCAGGCGCGAGAGCCGATCAGTTGTACTTGCGGGTGATGTCGTCCACCTCGCCGATGGCGTCGGCAAGCGCCGAGAGCCGCTCGGCGGCCGCGTGCAGCGCCGAGAGTTCTCGGTTGAATCCCACGAGCGCCGACGGGCTGTGAGGCGCTGTCAGAGCAGCTGCCGAAGTCACCAGATCCTCGTACTGATCCAACCCCGACTGCAACTCACGAACTGCGCCGTCGATGGTGGGATCAAGAGGTTCGGTCACCTTGGGTGTAGCGGCCACGGCGCGTTCCATTGCGACGACATCCGAAGACACCGCGAACATCGCTCTCAATGCCGAATCGGCGGTAACAGTGATTTCGTCCAACTCACCGGGGTCGATGGTGTCGGCGCGTCTGAGCACACTCAAGATCTCGAACAACGAAGTCTCGGCGCCGATGAGGCGAGACATCGGGATGAACGCGCGAGACGACGACGGTGGCAAGCGCCGGCGAATCGGCGCCGACGGCGGTGGGCCGGAACTCATCGAACGGTAGCGGCCGACCGCGATGACGGCGGGAACCGCGAACAGTGCCGCTCCCCCGCCTGCCACGACCACCGACCACTCGGGGGCCGACGCAACAGCAAGGCCGGCCGTGCCGACCACTGATCCGCCGGACATGAAACCCCAACGCTGAGCGCGTCGACGTGCACGGGCACGTTTGCGCTCGAATTTGGCGCGCGGGTCCTGCCACCGCCGAGCGGCATCCGCCGCAGACAGTCCGACCTCGCGCAATGTGCCTGCGGTGCGTCCCAACGCTCCGAAGGCGCCGGATACGGAAACGGGAACGGCCGACCGGGGCTCGCGCCCAGATCGACCGTCTCGTGAAGAAAACATCAGAGCATCACTGCCGACATCGAGGATTCGGCTACTGCCCGGTCTGACCGGCAGCCGGGGGCTGCTTCTCGACGGACGGAGTCGCAGGAGTGGCAGCTGCGCCGCCGGAAGGCAGTGCCTCGCCCTTCATGGAAGCACGAATCTGCTCGAGGCGACTGTGCCCTGCCATCTGGACCGAGGCCTGCTGGACCTCCATCATGCGGCCCTGAACGGAGTTCTGGGCGAGCTCGGCAGAGCCGAGTGCGTCGGCGTAACGCCGCTCGATCTTGTCGCGCACAGCATCGAGGCTGGGTGTGTTGCCGGGAGCCGACAGCGTGCTGTCCATGGACCGAAGGGACTCGCTCACGCGCTCCTGCATCTTGGCCTGCTCCAGCTGGCTGAGCAGCTTGGTGCGCTCGGCAACCTTTGCCTGCAGAGTCATCGCGTTCTGCTCGACAGCCTTCTTGGCCTGAGCGGCGGCCTGCAAGGACTGGTCGTGCAGTGCCTTCAGATCTTCGACGCCCTGCTCGGCCGTCACCAACTGGGCCGCAAAAGCTTCGGCAGCGTTGGTGTACTGGATCGCCTTGTCGTTGTCGCCGGCAGCAGCGGCCTGATCGGCGAGGTTGACGGCCTGGCGCGCGTTGGCGTTGAGCTTTTCGACCTCGTCGAGTTGACGGCTGAGCTTCATCTCGAGTTGACGCTGATTACCGATCACCGACGCAGCCTGCTGGGACAACGCCTGATGCTGGCGCTGTGCGTCCTCGATCGCCTGCTGAATCTGAACCTTTGGATCTGCCTTCTCATCGATCTTCGAATTGAAGAGCGCCATCAGGTACTTCCAGCCCTTGACGAAAGGATTAGCCATTGGTTTGATCCTGCCTCCATCTGATGCGCCGCGCCGAACGCGACCCGGAGCGCGACCGTCGCGCACCGAAACAAGGGCTGCGCCCTATCTGCTCTGACCCCACCTGCTGGAAACCGGCGGTTACGTACAAAATCTATCGGTTACGGCCGGTAGTGGCTACGCCGCCGCCAACCTTCGAGCGTTCGGCGCCGGAATCACGACGCGGGTGTCGCGTGCGATTGTCGGCGAACCGGAAGCCGACACGGCGGGTTCGGCGACCTGTCGACCAGCGACCGGAGCGCTCTTCTTCGTGGCCAGGGTCTCGCTCACGTCGACCAGCACGTCGGACAGTGGGACTGCGAGCGCATCACAGATCGCCGCCAACAGTTCGCTCGATGCTTCCTTACGTCCACGTTCCACTTCGGACAGATAGCCCAAGCTCACACGCGCGCTGTTCGACACCTCACGTAGCGTGCGGCTCTGCGAAACGCGCGTACGCCGGAGACTGTCACCGATTGCCTCACGCAATAGCAGCGCCATCTCGCTCCTCCTTCATCCGTGACCTCATCGTGCATGGTCGTACGTCTTCACAATCGTCAACGTCCGAACACATCCGATTGGTTCCCGAGCCTATCGTGCCGCACGCTCTGCGACACGATCACGTAACCGCGACACGGCAGTTGCGACTGCGGTTGTCCGAATCTCCCACCGTTCGCCGCCGAGCGCGAGGGGTACGCATTCGGTTCCGTCCGGGCCGGCGATACCGAGAAACACCGTTCCGACCGAGTGTCCGTCCTGCTCACTCGGACCGGCGACTCCGGTCAGTCCGATACCCCAGTCGGCGCCGCACCTCGTCCGGGCGCCGAGCGCCAAAGCCACGGCGGTGCTCTCGGACACGGGGCCGTCCGTTGCCAGACGCTCGGGATCCACGCCCGCCAGCGTCGCTTTCAGGTCGGTCGCATACACGACCAGGCCCCCACGCAGCACCGCGCTCGACCCTGGCACGGACGCGATCGCAGCCGTGAACAAGCCAGCCGTCAGAGATTCGGCGGCGGCGACAGTCTGCCTCGCGGCGCCAAGGGCGTCGACGAGTTCGACCACTCCGAGTGCGAGCAGCGGGTCCGTCATGACTCGACTGCGCGAACTCCGGCGCGAAGCCTGATCGCCTGCACGATGTATTCGATTCCCGTCGCCACCGTCAGCACGACGGCAGCAGCCATCAGCAATCCGCTGACGATGTCCCAACTGCTCGGCAGCGGGCAGAGGTAGAACCCGATCGCGACGGCCTGCACGAGGGTCTTGAGCTTGCCGCCCTTGCCCGCCGGGATGACCGCGTGCCGCAGTACCGCGAACCGCAACAGCGTGATTCCGAGTTCTCTGGCGATGATCACTCCGGTCACCCACCACGACAGGTCACCGAGAACCGAAAGACCGATCAGCGCGGCGCCGATCAGTGCCTTGTCCGCGATCGGGTCCATGAGTTTGCCGAAATCGGTGACCAGACCGTACTTCCGAGCCAATTGGCCGTCGATCCGATCCGTGATCGCGGCGACGATGAACACGCCCATTGCCCCGAGACGCCACCACGTCGAGTGTCCGCCGTCGACGAACAGAACAACGAGAAAAACCGGAACGAGAACCATTCGGACCATCGTGAGAATGTTCGCGATGTTCAGCAACGGAACCGGGTTGTCCGCGACAGGTGTGCCGTCGGACGGGCCGACGGCGGCGCGATGGGCGTCGGTCTGATCGCGCGGGGTACTCATCGGATCACCGCACAGGCGGTGAGCCGAACCCGGGACAAAGCCGAGCGGCGCGGGAATTGCGTGGGGCGGACAGGCACGCGACTTAGAATATCGGTAGGGCCATTGACTAATGTGCACCACATGACTTCGACCGCGCCGACCTATACCGAGAGCCAGTTGATCGTGCGTCGCGCGCGAACGTCGGACATCCCCGAAATCAAGCGTCTGATCGACATCTACGCCGGCAAGATCCTCCTCGAGAAGAATCTCGTGACGCTGTACGAGGCAGTCCAGGAGTTCTGGGTCGCCGAGCGAGGCGGCCAGGTAATCGCTTGCGGCGCACTGCATGTGCTGTGGGCGGACCTGGGTGAGATCCGCACCGTCGCAGTCGATCCGACCGCCAAAGGCCAGGGCGCAGGTTTCCACGTCGTCGACAAACTCATCGAGGTCGCCAAGGAATTGGAGTTGGAACGGTTGTTCGTTTTGACGTTCGAGACCGAGTTCTTCCACCGTCACGGATTCGCAGAGATCGACGGCACCCCCGTCACCGCCGAGGTCTATGCGGAAATGTGTCGGTCCTACGACGCCGGCGTCGCCGAGTTCCTCGATCTGAGCTATGTGAAACCCAACACACTCGGCAATACTCGCATGCTCCTGACTCTCTGAACCGTTCAGACTCTTCACACACCACCATCTCGATCACCAGCCCCGAAAGCGGTTCACGATGTCGTTGTTCCTCGTCGAATACACCTACGCGCCCGAGAAGAACGCTCAGCGCGACGAAGTCCGTAGCGATCACCGCGCGTGGCTCGCGGATCTGGTTTCCCGCTCGATCGTCTTGTCATCCGGCCCGTTTGCAGATGGAAACGGCGCGCTGATCATCGTCGACGCCGCAGACGCCGACACCGTTTCCCTCCTCTTCACCCACGATCCGTTCGCGATCGCCGATTTGATCGAGAAGGTCCGGATCACCGAGTGGGTTCCGGTGTTGGGTCAGTTCAGCGCCTGAGAGCCCCGGCCCCGGCTTACTCCCCCGCCCGGTCGCGAGTCTTCAACAGGCTCGCGACCGTCGTCACCGCCAATACTCCGATGATCACTCCGAGTGAGAGTGCCGTGGAGATTTCCGGGACGGAGACGTGTTCACCTCCGTTGACGAACGAGAGGGTGTTCTCGTGCAACGCGTGAAGTACCAATTTCACACCGATGAACGCCAGGATTATCGAGAGCCCGTACGAGAGATAGACCAGCCGTTCGAGCAACCCACCGATCAGGAAGTACAGCTGCCGTAGGCCCATCAGCGCGAAGGCGTTGGCGGTGAACACCAGATACGGTTCCTGGGTCAGACCGTAGATCGCCGGAATCGAATCGAGCGCGAAGAGCACGTCGGCAAACCCGATTGCGATGAGCGCCAACAACAACGGGGTCACGACGCGCTTGCCGTCGATCCGGGTGATCAGTTTGTCCCCGTCGTATTCCTCGGTTGTCGGCAGCACCCGCTTCACGAGTGAGATGATGCGACTGTCGCGCTTCTCCTCGGCTTCCTTCTCATGCCCGTGATCGCGGATCAGGGTGTACGCGGTGTAGATCAGGAACGCACCGAAGAGGTAGAACACCCAGCTGTACGCATTGATGGCGGCCGCACCGACTCCGATGAAGATTCCGCGCATCACCAATGCGAGGACGATGCCGATCAGCAGGACTTTCTGCTGGAACTCTCGCGGGACGGCGAACGTCGACATGATGATCACGAAGACGAACAGATTGTCGACCGAGAGCGCCTTCTCCGTGACGTAGCCGGCGAAGTACTCACCGCCGTACGTGGTGCCCCAGATCCACATCACGACGAGGCCGAAGACGATGGCGATCGAAATGTAGACCGTCGACCAGAATGCGGACTCCCGGAAGGTCGGCGCATGCGGAGTGCGGACGTGGGCGAAGAAGTCGAAGACGAACAGGCCGAGGATCACCACGATCGTGATTCCCCAAGCCAACGGCGTCACATGCACGGGTTCCTCCGGTCGTCTGTCGACGGCTTCTCCGCCGAGGTGTCCCTACTCGTCTGCAGGTGCCTCATCCGGGTCGCCGCCGCGTATCGACCACAGCAGACCGTCGAGCTCCTCGGGCTTCATGAGCACCTCGCGTGCCTTCGAGCCCTCGCTGGGTCCGACGACGCCGCGGTTTTCCATGAGGTCCATCAGTCTGCCGGCCTTGGCGAACCCGACTCGTAGCTTGCGCTGCAACATCGACGTCGAACCGAATTGACTCGTGATGACCAATTCCACGGCCTGCAGGAGGACATCCATGTCGTCGCCGATGTCGGGGTCGACGTCTTTCTTCTCCCCTGCCTTCTGTGCGGTGACACCTTCGGTGTACTCGGGCTCGGCCTGGTTTTTCGCGAAGTCGACAACCGCCGAGATTTCCTCGTCGGTGATGAACGCGCCCTGCATACGGGTCGGCTTACCCGCGCCCATGGGCAGGAACAGCCCGTCACCCATACCGATGAGCTTCTCGGCGCCGGGCTGATCGAGGATGACTCGCGAGTCCGTCAGTGAAGACGTCGCGAACGCCAGACGCGAAGGCACGTTGGTCTTGATCAGGCCGGTGACGACGTCGACGGACGGGCGCTGCGTTGCCAGCACCAGGTGGATACCGGCAGCACGGGCTTTCTGCGTGATGCGGACGATTGCTTCTTCGACGTCGCGCGGCGCGGTCATCATGAGGTCTGCCAGCTCGTCCACGATCGCGAGGATGTAGGGGTACGGACGGTAGACGCGCTCGCTGCCCAGCGGGGCGGTGATTTCGCCGGACTTGACCTTGGAGTTGAAGTCGTCGATATGACGCACCCGGTTGGCCTGCATGTCCTGGTAGCGCTGTTCCATCTCCTCGACCAACCAGGCCAGCGCTGCCGCTGCCTTCTTCGGCTGAGTGATGATAGGCGTGATCAGGTGCGGGATACCTTCGTACGGCGTGAGCTCGACCATCTTGGGGTCGATGAGGATCATCCGTACTTCTTCCGGCGTTGCTCGGGTGAGCAACGAGACGAGCATCGAGTTCACGAAGCTCGACTTACCCGAGCCGGTCGAGCCTGCCACCAGAAGGTGGGGCATCTTCGCGAGGTTCGCACTGACGAAGTCACCTTCGATGTCCTTACCCAGACCGATCACCAGCGGATGGTGATCGCGTCGGGTGCTCGGCGCGTTCAAAACGTCGGCGAGGCGGACCATTTCGCGGTCGGAGTTCGGTACCTCGATACCCACCGCGGACTTACCCGGAATGGGGGCCAGGAGGCGGACGTTGTCGGTTGCCACGGCGTACGCGATGTTGCGGGCGAGCGCGGTGATCTTCTCGACCTTCACGCCTGGGCCGAGTTCGACCTCGTAGCGCGTCACCGTCGGTCCGCGGGTGAAACCGGTAACAGCGGCATCGATCTTGAACTGTTCGAGGACTTCGCTGATCGCCTCGATCATCGCGTCGTTCGCAGAACTGCGGAGCTTGGGCGGGTCTCCCTCGATCAGCAACGTCGTCGGCGGGAGGTTGTAGTCGCCGTCGGTGACCCGATCGGTGACGAAGTGTTCCTTCTCCTCCGGCTCCGGTTCGGGTTTCGGCACGGGCTTGGCGATGGGGACCGAACGCGCAGGCACCTTGGGGCGCGGCGCCGGAGTCTCCACCACGGGCGCTGCCGCAGCCGCGACGGGCTCGTCGGGTACTGCGGTGTCGTCGGCGTTCCACAGGCCGAGGACTTCGGTCTTCTTGTCGCCCGACTCGAACTCGTCCGTCGGGTAGTTGTCGATCGGTGCGCGTCGGCTGGGCCGCTTGGCGGGCTTGAGCGGCGGCTCGGCGTAGGTGTCGACCGGGTAGCCGTCGGCGTCGAACAGTGAAGGATCGTAAGCAGATTCGCCGTAGTGGTGCTCACCGTCCTCGTCGAATTCGGATCCGTAGTCGCCGTATTCATC
This sequence comes from Rhodococcus sp. FH8, assembly GCF_019266085.1. NCBI lineage: Bacteria > Bacillati > Actinomycetota > Actinomycetes > Mycobacteriales > Nocardiaceae > Rhodococcus > Rhodococcus sp. FH8. Next base: position 47,678 of record NZ_LPNQ01000073.1, read on the forward strand.
CGAGCGATACGAGGCGCCGAAGAAGGACTGGAACTTGCTCGGCACCTCACGCAGAGTCGTTCCGGTCAGAAGGAGGATTCCGAATCCGGCGGCGATGACCAGCAGCGGCGCAGACAGCCAGACGGTGAGCCCGTTGGTGAGCGGGCCGCCCACGACGTATCCGACAAACCCTGCGCCGTTGGAGCGACCGGTGGCGTCTGTCGGTGAACCCGAGATGATGTGCCAGAGGCCGAGCGCCGGCAGACCGACCAGCAGCGATCCCATGATCAGTCGGGGCCGGATCTCAGGTTTCGGTTCGGTGCGCATCAACAGGATCGCGAGGCCGACGCCGACGATGGGGAGCACGGCCGAGGCCGCGCCGAAGATCGCCCGCACGAGGGTGTCGATGCCGCCGCCGATCGGACCACCGGCCTTGAACCAGACGCCACCGGCGATGACGACGCTGAATGCGATCAGGCCGAGCGCTATTCCGTCGCGGCGGTGGCCGGCTTCGATCTCGCCGACCTTACTGACGGTGCGTGTGGTGGCGCCGACGCCGCGGGCAGCCAGGGACCACCCGGCTCCGATTCCCTTGCCCACAGCGGCCAACGGGCTGGCCCGCTGAGAGGTTTTCGATACCGGGCGGCGCGCGGCCGACGACGTACCGGACGCCTTCTTGGGCGCCGGCTTGGAGCCTTTGCCCGACGCGGGGCGCCCACCAGCCCTGGCCGAAGTCGTGACATTTCGAGGAGTCGATACGGTTCGCGTGGTGCGCGAGGCACGAGGTTTTGCGGTTGCGCGCGCGCTCGGAGTAGAGGCTGACGACCTGGTCGATGCCCTGGACGTAGACGTGCTTGTACTGGATCCCCGGGCGCTCGACTTACCTGCCATGGAGTTCAGGCTAGTCTGTGCGACCCCATCTGGACCATCCGCAACACCAGCAACACTGGTGGCGAGTGCGAAACGTGATCTTCACAACCCGTCTGTCGAGCTCGGCTCCGGCAGAAGGGGGCCATCAGAAACTGCGATCGAGCGCCATCACGGATTGAACGTCGGCCAGTTCACCTTTGGCTTCGATCTTCACCTCGTTGCGACCGAAAGCGTGCAGCAGCAACTCGGCGGGTTCACCCTGCAGGACAACACTGCGAGAGCCGGATTTGTGGACGACCGCACTCTCGCCGGACGGAAGTTCGAAAATGACCTCGACAGCGGCTTTGCGGTAACCCATCTTGCCGATCTGCCGGGCGTACTTCCACAGCTGAGCCTGCCGACCCTCCGACAACGGACGCGGCGCCCAGTTCAGATGTGCGCGTCGTACATCTTCGTGGTGGACGAACATTTCCGTGGTATTCACCTGCGCGTCGAGCCAGTACATCGGCGACCACCGAGGCGGCCCACTCCGAACGTCGTCGAGGATCTCCTCCCACGGACGCGCCGCTGCGGCCTTACGCACGCTCTCGGTGTGACCGGCAAGAGGGCTCAACATGATTCCGGGAGCGGCGTCGAGACGCCGCTCCCGGACTATCAGATGTGCTGCCAGGTCACGATTGGTCCACTCCCCACACAGTGTCGGAGCATCGGGGCCGAATTCGACCATGCTGTCCACCAGGGCGAGTCGTTCGTCATGAGCGAAGGTCACCTTCGCCAAAGTACTCGAACCGGACCGGGTTCGAGCGGAAGCGACCTGCTGTGCCGAATCTACGGAACCGCGATGACCGTCGGAATGATCATCGGACGGCGGCGGTACTTGTCCGCGACCCAGCGTCCGACGACGCGGCGCACCGACTGCGCGATGCGATGAGCGTCGATGACGCCTTCGCTCGCCAACCGGGCCAGGTCCGATTCCACGAGATCCGCGGCAGCCTTGAGCGCTGTCGGATCGTCGGAGAAGCCGCGACCGGACACCTCGGGGGTGCTGACCGCACGGCCCGTCGACTCGTTGATGACGATGGTGATCGCGATGAAGCCGCCCTCACCGAGCACGAGGCGATCGGACAGCGTCGGCTCACCGACGTCGCCGACGGACAGACCGTCGACGTAGACGTGTCCGACCGGTACGCGTCCGACGATCTCGGCGAGACCGTCCACCATGTCGACCACGACGCCGTCCTCGGCCAATACGATGCGCTCTTCCGGCACGCCGGTTGCCTTTGCCAGCGCGGCGTTGGCACGCAGGTGCCGCCATTCACCGTGGACGGGCATGGCATTGGTGGGCCGAACCGCGTTGTACAGGTAGAGCAACTCACCGGCGGACGCGTGGCCCGAGACGTGAACCTTGGCGCTCTGCTGGGTCACGACGGTGGCACCGCGCTTGGCCAAACCGTTGACCACGGCGAAAACGGAGTTCTCGTTGCCCGGGATCAGCGAAGACGCGAGAACGACCAGGTCGTTGGCGCGGATGTTGATCTGACGGTGTTCGCCGCGCGCCATCCGCGAGAGCGCTGCCAACGGCTCACCCTGCGAACCCGTCGAAATGAGCACCAGGCGATCGTCGGGAAGGGTGGCGGCGGTGTCGATGTCTACGACGAGGCCGTCGGGCACCGTCAGGTAGCCCAGATCCTGGGCGATCTGCATGTTGCGGACCATCGAGCGGCCGACGAAGACGATGCGGCGGTTGTACCGAGCGGCTACGTCGACGACCTGCTGGATGCGATGCACATGGCTGGCGAACGATGCCACGATGACACGCTGCTTCGCCTTGCCGATGACGTTGTCGAGCACTCCCCCGATTTCGCGCTCGGGCGTGACGAATCCCGGAACTTCGGCGTTCGTCGAGTCGACGAGGAACAGGTCGACGCCCTCGTCGCCCAGGCGGGAGAATCCGGCGAGGTCGGTCAGGCGGCCGTCGAGAGGCAGCTGATCGAGCTTGATGTCACCGGTGTGCAGTACGACGCCGGCGTCGGTGCGAATCGCGATCGCGAGAGCGTCGGGAATCGAGTGGTTGACCGCGAAGTACTCGCAGTCGAACGGGCCATGAGTGGTGGTGTTTCCCTCGACGACCTCGACCAGGTTCGGACGCAGGCGATGCTCGCGGCACTTGGCGGCAACGAGAGCGAGAGTGAACTTCGCGCCGATGACCGGAATGTCCGCGCGCAGACGCAGCAAGAACGGCAGAGCACCGATGTGGTCCTCGTGTCCGTGAGTCAAGATGACGGCTTCGACGTCGTCCATACGGTCTTCGATGTAGCGGAAGTCCGGGAGGATCAGGTCGACGCCAGGCTGCTGGTCCTCGGGGAACAGCACACCGCAGTCGACGATCAGCAACTTGCCACGGTGCTCGAACACCGTCATGTTGCGACCGATTTCGCCGATGCCGCCCAGCGCGACGATGCGCAGACCCGATGCCGGCGCCTTCGGGGGTGTTCCGAGGCGACCCGTGGGATCGACGGCCGGACGGTTCTCGGGGCGCTTGTTTCCGCGCCCGTTGCCCGACTTCGATGCTGCCGGTCGGTTACCGCCGGAAGATTTGCGCGGCGACCTGTCTTCGGTCGACTTCTTGGGTGCAGCAGATTTGGTGGCAGCGGACTTGGTTGCTGCAGATTTGGTTGCTGCGGCCTTCTTGGGCGGGGCGGCTGCGGCGGGGGCCGCTTCTGCCGCCGGCGCAGCTGGTGCCTCTACCGGTGCGGCCTTTGCGGCCGTTTCGGGAGCCGGAGGCGAAGGCGGACCGGCTTGACGACTGGCACTACGACGTCGGGGGGGACGGGTCATTTACAAAACTCCTGCCGCATGCAGATCGGCGGCAAGACCGTCGATCTGCTCTTTAGTGGGTGCAACCTGCGGAAGGCGTGGTTCTCCGACATCGATTCCGATGAGTCGCAGACCCGCCTTCGAAGCGCTGACACCGCCGAGGCGGGCAACGGAACGAATCACAGGGATCAAACTGAGGTTTATCTCGCGCGCGCGGGCGATGTCGCCGGACACGAACGCGGTGTGAAGGTCGCGGAGACGACCCGGAACAAGGTGGCCGATGACGCTGACGAAGCCGGTGGCGCCCACAGCGAGCCACGGCAGATTCAGCGGGTCGTCGCCGGAGAAGAACTGAAGCTCGGTGGTGCCGATCAACTCTGCGCCGGCGTTGAGGTCGCCCTTGGCGTCCTTGACGGCCTTGATTCGCGGGTGCTCGGCGAGTCGGCGGATCGTCTCGGTCTCGATGGGAACGACGGAGCGGGGCGGAATGTCGTACAACATGACGGGCAGGTCGGTCGCGTTGGCGACGGCGGTGAAGTGTGCAAACAGTCCGGCCTGGGGCGGACGTGAGTAATACGGGGTGACGACGAGCAGACCGTGCGCTCCGGCGCGAGCCGCGTCACGTGCGAGTTCGACGCTGTGAGCGGTGTCGTTGCTGCCGGCGCCTGCAACGATCTTCGCGCGGTTACCGACGGCGTCGATCACTGCGCGGAGCAGGTCGAGCTTCTCGGACTCGGTGGTGGTGGGAGATTCACCGGTGGTACCGGCAAGAACGAGGCCGTCACAGCCGTTGTCGACGAGATGGGCTGCGAGGCGCACTCCCGCGTCGACGTCCAACTTCCCGTCGGCAGTGAACGGGGTCACCATCGCAACGGAAATGGTGCCGAACGGACGCTCGACAAGAGAAGCGGAATCACCGTAGGTCATGGTCAGAAGGTTACCCGGTTCAGCTCTTACTTCTGCACACGAGTCACGACTCGGCCGCAAATGCGCTGACGGCAATTTCCGATCCGTCGCTTCCGCGAAGAATCTCGTAGTCCCCGAACACATTTGGCGCGACATCACGAAGCTGACGCAGGCACTCGACCGCGACTCGCCGGATCTCGACATCCGCATGTTCGGTGGCACGCATCTCGACGAAGTGCCGCCAGGCCCGATAGTTCCCGGTCACGACCAAGCGCGTCTCGGTGGCGTTGGGCAGCACCGAGCGCGCAGCCTGCCTGGCTTGCTTGCCCCGCATCGGGGCACCGGGCACCGATTGCAGTTTCCCTTCGAGGGCAGTCAGCAGTTCCCCGTAAGCGCGACGGCTTTCGTCGGTGGCATTCAGAAACAGTGCTTCGAGCTCGGGATCACCTTCGACAGCAGGAGGCACGACGACGTTTGCATCGTTCTCACGGACGAATCGCTGCGAGAGTTGCGAGTACGAGAAGTGCCGGTGACGAATCAATTCGTGAGTGCACGAGCGCGAGATACCGGTGATGTAGAAGCTCACTGTCGCATGCTCGAGCACCGAAACGTGTCCGACCTCGAGCAGATGCCTCAGATAGCCGGCGTTGGTTGCGGTTCGCGGATTCGGCTTGGACCAACTCTGGTAGCAGGCTCGACCGGAGAACTCGACCAGCGCTTCGCCACCATCCGCGTCCGTCTCCCACGGAATGTCCTCGGGCGGGAAGAACTCGGACTTCGCCACCAACTGCACTTTCAGTGACACCGTGTTCGGCACAACCCACTCCTCGACAAGCACGAAACGACCAGCACGAAACCCGGGCGCCGTTCGCCTCAGGTGCTGGGCAACTCTATAGCGGTCGACCGCCCTCGATACCGAGTGACGTCATCACATCCTTGACTGACGTCACTTTTGACGCCACTGTGGTGTCATGGACATTTCGGAGTACACCGCAAAGCTGCAGAACGACCTCGCCACTGCAGCCGAACTCGGCGACGATCACACGCGCCGGATTGCGGCGTCGTTGTCCGCCGCCATCGAACCCTCGGTCCGCCTGGTCTTGTTGGCCGCGGCGACGGAACTGGCCAAGGAGATCGGGGCGAAGCTGGGCGACCGAGAGGTCAAGGTGAATCTCGACGGAAGCGAATTACTGGTCGACGTTGTTCGCCCGCCGAACTCGACCGGCGGCGAAGGTGCAAACGAGAAGGCAGACGACGAGAAGAAGGACTCAACCTACTCGTTCGACGACGTCAGCGGAGATATCAGCCGGGTGACGTTGAGGATGATGGAACAGATCAAAGCCCGCGCCGAGGAGGCCGCCAATCAGAACGGAGTCTCCCTCAACTCGTGGGTTTCACAAGCCGTCCAGGGCGCATTGCGGGACCAGATGCGCAAGAACGGCATGGACTAGCTCGACGCCAACCCGATCACCGAATGATCTAATTGCGCAACTGCAGTAATCACGAACCGTTGCCGCAAGGCGAGAAGGAGCACGTTCATGGCCGTTTCGGGCGTCAAGGAATTCGAGATCAAGGCTGATCCGGAAACGGTGATGAAGGCCGTAGCAGCCGTCGATCGGCTGCCGGAGTGGTCGTCTGCACACAAGAAGATCACCATCGAGAGCACCCACGACGACGGTCGCCCCCATCGCGTTCGCATGGCCGTGTCCATTCTGGGAATCAACGACGAGCAGGTAGTCGACTACACCTTCGAGGGCGACGAGAAGGTGACCTGGACCCTCGTGGAGAGCGGTCAGCAGAACCAGCAGGACGGCTCGTACGTCTTGACTCCCACCGACGGTGGAACCAAAGTCACCTTCGAACTGACCATCGATCCCAAGATCCCGCTGCCGGGCTTCCTGGTGAAGAAGGCACAGAAGACGGCCCTGGAAACAGCGAGCAAGGGCCTGACGAAGTTCGTCGAAAACTTCTGAGCACACACGCAATTCAGGCGGCCCTTACTTCGGCGTTCATCGCCGGGTAAGGGCCGTTTGCTGTGAAGCCGAGCTGTGTTTTCGCGGAAGTCCCTGCCGATGTTGAAGATTCGCCGGTAGCCAGGGACCGCCCGGAGTAACGTCGGCCGCGTGTCCGCCGAGACCGCAGAGCCCAACTCCATGGCACCCGTGCGCATCCTCGTCTACAGCGACGACGCACACACGCGCGAGCAAGTTCGGCTCGCTCTCGGAGAGCGCCCACATCCGTCGATGCCCACCATCGACTACATCGAGGTCGCGACGGCACCGATCGTCGTAGCCAAGCTCGATGCCGGCGGAATCGACCTCGCCATTCTCGACGGCGAGGCGAGTCCGGCGGGCGGCATGGGCGTCGCGAAACAACTCAAGGACGAGATCGCCGACTGTCCACCGATCCTCGTACTGACCGGTCGACCCGACGATGCGTGGCTGGCGTCGTGGTCGAGAGCGGAAGCCTCAGTGCCGCAGCCGATAGATCCGATCGAACTTGCTTCCACCGTCATCGCGCTTCTGCGTCGACAACTGAGCCGGTGAGCACCCGTTGCAGCGGTGATTCGTTGCGGCGCCGACTACTTCGGACTTTCGAGAGCGAAACTCGGCACCCCGAAAACGAACCCAATGTCGGAGGCCTCCCCTAGTGTGGGTGTCGCAGGTCACATAAGTATCGAATTGCTGGCAGTATCGAAATCGAACGGCACCTTCGGGCTGGGCGGACATCCGCACAGCGGAGAGGAGTTCGGGTGACATGAACGCTTACATCCCCATTCTCGTCCTCGGGGTCATCGCGATGGCCTTCGCTGTGGTGTCGGTTGTTCTCGCGTCCGTGGTCGGCCCGAAGCGGTACAACAGGGCGAAACTCGAAGCCTACGAATGCGGAATCGAACCGGCACCCCGTACCGCCGGTGGCGGGCGGTTTCCCGTCAAGTTCTATCTGACGGCAATGCTGTTCATCATCTTCGACATCGAGATCGTTTTCCTCTACCCGTGGGCGGTGCATTTCGATTCGCTCGGCTTGTTCGGCCTCGCGGCGATGGGCCTTTTCATAGTCAACGTCTCGGTGGCATACGCATACGAATGGCGACGAGGCGGTCTCGGTTGGGACTAGGCCAGCGGACACAGGTACAGCACACATACGTCAGACAAAACCGGTCACACCGCAGCTGTTACGACTGAAAAGAGTCGGATATGGGTCTCGAAGAAAAGCTCCCCAGCGGATTTCTACTGACCACTGTCGAGGGCCTGGCAGGGTATGCCCGCAAAGGATCACTGTGGCCTGCCACCTTCGGGCTCGCGTGCTGCGCGATCGAGATGATGGCAACCACGTCAGGTCGCTTCGACCTGGCGCGGTTCGGCATGGAGGCATTCCGCGCGTCGCCGCGACAGGCAGACCTTCTGATCGTGGCCGGGCGGGTCAGTCAAAAGATGGGGCCGGTACTTCGTCAGGTCTACGACCAGATGGCCGAGCCGAAATGGGTTCTGGCCATGGGTGTGTGTGCGTCGTCCGGCGGTATGTTCAACAACTACGCAGTGGTACAGGGCGTCGACCACATCGTGCCGGTCGACATCTACTTGCCCGGCTGTCCGCCGCGGCCGGAGATGCTCCTGAACGCGATCATCGAACTGCACCGAAAGATCCAGGAGATGCCCCTCGGCGTGAACCGCGAAGAGGCACGCGCGGCAGCCGAGCGCGCCGCACTGGCATCCACCCCCACCATCGACATGAAGGGGCTTCTGCGATGACCGCGGGCAACAACGGATCGAGGGGGATGTTCGGAGTCCGCGGCAGTGGTGACACCTCGGGCTACAGCCGGCTCGCCCCGCCGATCTCAGTAGAGGACAAGGCCTCTCGACCGTTCGGTGGATACTTCGACGAAGTTGCGGACTCCTTGGATGCCGCATTGCGCAGCGCGGGCAGCACTTTCACCGATGCAATCGAGCGGGTAGTGATCTTTCGAGACGAGATGACGCTGCATGTCGAACGGTCTCACCTCCCGCAGGTCGCGCGCAGACTGCGCGACGAATCGGAACTGCGCTTCGAACTTTGCCTGGGTGTCGATGGAGTCCACTATCCGCAGGACACCGGTCGCGAGCTCCACGCCGTGTATCCATTTGCTTCGATCACGCACAACCGCCGGATCAGACTGGAAGTGTCCGTGCCGGACACCGATCCACATATTCCGTCCATCGTCGGGATATACCCCACCAACGATTGGCACGAGCGTGAGACCTACGACTTCTTCGGGATCGTCTTCGACGGTCACCCGGCCCTGACCCGTATCGAGATGCCCGACGACTGGAAGGGCCACCCACAGCGCAAGGACTATCCGCTCGGCGGTATCCCGGTCGAGTACAAGGGCGCCCAGACTCCTCCACCCGACAAGCGTAGGTCGTACAACTGATGAACGAGACGACAGGAAGCAACTCCGGTGCCACGACGGAAACCGTCGTCACAGCATCGGGTCAGGACTGGGACGACATCGTCACCGCGGCCGCTCGCCAGCGAACCGGCGAGGCCGAACGGATCGTGGTCAACATGGGCCCGCAGCATCCGTCCACTCACGGCGTCTTGCGCCTCATTCTCGAAATCGAGGGTGAGACAGTCGTGGAAGCTCGGTGTGGAATCGGCTACCTGCACACCGGAATCGAAAAGAATCTCGAATACCGGAACTGGACGCAGGGCGTCACTTTCGTTACTCGAATGGACTACCTGTCACCGTTCTTCAACGAAACCGCGTACTGCCTCGGAGTCGAAAAACTTCTCGGCATCACCGACGACATTCCCGAGCGAGCCACCGTCATTCGCGTGATGATGATGGAGCTCAATCGAATCTCGTCGCACCTTGTCGCCCTGGCAACCGGTGGAATGGAACTGGGCGCCGTGACGGCGATGCTGTTCGGATTCCGCGAACGCGAATTGATTCTGGACGTGTTCGAGACGATCACCGGACTGCGGATGAATCACGCCTACATCAGGCCTGGTGGTCTCGCTCAGGATCTACCCGACGGGTCGGTCGCGAAGGTACGAGAACTGTTGAAGGTCCTACCGAAACGGTTGCGTGACGTCGAACTGATGCTCAGCGACAACTCCATCTGGAAAGCCCGCACCCAGGGAATCGGATATCTCGATCTCACCGGCTGCATGGCGCTCGGCGTGACGGGGCCGGTCCTACGCGCCACGGGTCTCCCCCACGATCAGCGTCGAGCGCAGCCCTACTGCGGCTACGAGAACTACGAGTTCGACGTCGTGACGCACGACGGATCCGATTGCTACGGAAGGTACGTCATCCGTGTCGAGGAGATGAAGGAGTCCCTCAAGATCGTCGAGCAGTGCCTCGACAAACTGCAACCGGGGCCGGTCATGGTGGACGACAAGAAGATCGCCTGGCCTGCCGATCTCGCTGTCGGACCGGATGGCCTCGGCAATTCGCAGAAGCACATCGCCAAGATCATGGAGTCGTCCATGGAGGGTCTGATTCACCATTTCAAACTGGTCACCGAAGGAATCCGCGTGCCGCCCGGCCAGGTGTACGTCGCCGTCGAGTCCCCGCGTGGCGAGTTGGGTGTGCACATGGTCAGCGACGGGGGAACCCGGCCGTACCGCGTCCATTTCCGGGATCCGTCATTCACCAACCTTCAAGCGGTAGCGGCGATGTGCGAGGGAGGCATGGTGTCCGACGTGATCGCCTCGGTTGCCAGTATCGATCCCGTCATGGGCGGAGTGGACCGATGACCGGCCCGAACGGCTCGTCACGGGTGTTCATCGAACTCGGGCCGCGCCCGGACGAGCCCACGCAACTGGTACGCCCTGGCGCACGATCGAGTTATCCGCCTGACGTACTCGCCCGACTCGACGCCGATGCCGAAACCGTCATCGCTCGTTACCGTGAGCCTGACGCCGCGGCGACCACCAGTCGATCAGCCCTCCTGCCGCTCCTTCATCTCGTGCAGTCCGAGGACGGGTACATCACCCCGGCCGGGATCGATTTCTGCAGTGCCAAGCTGGGTTTGACCGGCGCCGAGGTTGCCGCCGTTTCCACCTTCTACTCGATGTATCGCCGTGGTCCGACGGGTGAGTATCTGGTCGGAGTCTGCACCAACACGCTGTGCGCGATCATGGGCGGAGACGACATCCTCGCAGCACTCGAAGAGCATCTCGGGTCAGCAGGCTCCAGAGACGAAGGCGGACACTCCATCTCGACGTCCGACGGCAAGATCACCCTCGAACACATCGAGTGCAATGCGGCGTGCGACTACGCCCCCGTCATGATGATCAACTGGGAGTTCTTCGACAACCAGACTCCGGAATCGGCGCGCTCACTCGTCGATGCGCTCCGCGCCGGAGAGCGCGTGACACCCAGTCGCGGTGCCACACTGTGTTCGTTCCGACAGACCGCACGCACCTTGGCCGGGTTCCCGGATACGCGAATCGAAGCAGCCGAAGCACAAACAATCGGCGGGGCAACTCTTGCCGGACTGCGTATCAGCCGATCTCACGACGACAACCCACCCGGCTCGGCCTCAGCAGCCGACGCTCCCGGCGAAGGGAAGTGACATGACACTCGCCCCCGTCCTGAGTCGCTACTGGGATCAACCGAACTCGTGGACTCTCGACAGCTACCTTCGTCACGACGGCTACCAAGCCCTACGCAAAGCGCTAGCCATGTCCCCCGACGCCGTGATCGAAACGGTCAAGGACGCGGGCCTTCGTGGGCGCGGTGGCGCCGGTTTCCCGACGGGCCTCAAGTGGAGTTTCATCCCACAGAGCACCGAAGACAAGCCAGGAGACGGCAAGCCTCACTATCTCGTCGTCAATGCCGACGAGTCCGAACCGGGCACATGCAAGGACATGCCGTTGATGATGGCGACCCCACACACGTTGGTCGAGGGAGTCATCATCGCGGCGTATGCAATTCGAGCGGCCAAGGCGTTCATCTACGTCCGGGGCGAGGTGGTCCCGGTCCTGCGACGTCTGCAGACCGCCGTGGCCGAGGCCTACGCGGCCGGATACCTGGGCCGCAACATCCTCGGTTCGGGATTCGACTTGGATCTCGTCGTGCACGCCGGAGCAGGCGCGTACATCTGTGGTGAGGAGACAGCCCTCCTCGATTCGTTGGAGGGACGACGCGGTCAGCCTCGACTGCGGCCGCCATTCCCCGCCGTCGCCGGCCTCTACGCCTGCCCGACCGTCGTCAACAACGTCGAGTCCATCGCGAGTGTGCCGTCGATCGTCCTGGGCGGCCCGGAGTGGTTCCGGTCGATGGGAAGCGAGAAGTCGCCGGGGTTCACGTTGTACTCGCTCTCTGGTCATGTCACCACTCCCGGCCAGTACGAGGCGCCGCTCGGCATCACGTTGCGAGAACTTCTCGATTACGCGGGCGGCGTTCGCACCGGGCACACCCTCAAGTTCTGGACTCCCGGCGGATCCTCGACTCCGATCTTCACCGACGAACATCTCGATGTCCCACTCGACTACGAGGGTGTCGGCGCGGCGGGATCGATGCTCGGCACCAAAGCACTGCAGATATTCGACGACACAACCTGCATCGTGCGCGCGGTGCTGCGGTGGACCGAGTTCTATGCCCACGAATCTTGCGGTAAATGCACGCCGTGCCGCGAAGGCACGTACTGGCTGGTGCAGATCCTGCGGCGACTCGAAGGCGGAACAGGTACTGAAGCTGATCTCACCAAACTTCTCGACATCTCGGACACCATCCTCGGAAAATCCTTCTGCGCGTTGGGCGACGGAGCGACCAGCCCGATCATGTCCTCCCTGAAGTACTTCCGCGAGGAATACGTAGCGCATTTCGACAGCAACGGATGCCCGTTCGATCCTCGCCGGTCCGTTCTCGCGACAGGAGCGTTCGCCTCATGACTGCAGCCGACGCTACCAAGAACGACGCCACCAAGACCGACACGGCACCGCCCACTGATCTGGTCACCCTCACCATCGACGGCCGGGAACTCCAGGTACCCAAGGGCACGTTGATCATTCGCGCTGCAGAGATGATCGGCACACAGATTCCGCGGTTCTGCGATCATCCTCTTCTGGACCCGGTCGGGGCGTGCCGACAGTGCATCGTGGAGGTCGAAGGTCAACGCAAGCCGGTGGCGTCCTGCACGACACCGGTTGCGGACGGAATGGTCGTCACCACACAGCTCACGTCACCGGTGGCGGAGAAGGCGCAGCGCGGGGTGATGGAACTCCTGCTCATCAACCACCCTCTGGACTGCCCCGTGTGTGACAAGGGCGGCGAGTGTCCGCTTCAAAACCAGGCGATGTCGACCGGTCGCACCGAATCCCGGTTCGGTGAGGAGAAAAGGACCTACCCCAAGCCCATCCCACTCTCGTCCGAAATCCTCCTCGACCGCGAGCGTTGCGTCCTCTGCGCCAGATGCACACGGTTTTCGGGCCAGATCGCCGGCGACCCGTTTATCGATCTCCTCGAGCGCGGCGCGCTTCAACAGGTCGGGATCTACGCCAACGAGCCCTTCGAGTCCTACTACTCGGGCAACACCATCCAGGTGTGCCCGGTCGGCGCGCTTACCAGTACGGCATACCGATTCCGGGCGCGACCGTTCGATCTGGTGTCCAGCCCCAGCGTGTGTGAACACTGCGCCGACGGATGTGCTCAGCGCACGGACCACCGTCGCGGAAAGGTTCTCCGCCGTCTCGCCGGGGACGACCCCGAAGTCAACGAGGAATGGAACTGCGACAAGGGCCGTTTCGCATTCACGTACACGACCCAAGGTGATCGGATCACCACTCCCCTGATCCGCAACGCTGACGGCGAATTGATTCCGGCGTCGTGGCCCATGGCACTCGACCTCGTTGCGCGATCCTTCGCGCAGGCCCGCGGTGACGCAGGCGTACTCGTCGGCGGACGCTCTACCTTGGAGGACGCCTACGCCTACGGCAAGTTCGCGCGAGTTGCTCTCGCTACCAACAACATCGACTTCCGAATCCGTGCTCATTCTGCCGAAGAGGCAGGTTTCCTCTCAGCACACGTCGCCGGCCGCACACTCGAAGAGTCGGTGACGTACCAGGACCTCGAGTCGGCCCCGGCCGCATTGCTGGTAGCTCTCGAGCCCGAGGAGGAGTCACCGATCATCTTCCTGCGGCTACGCAAGGCCGCACGTTTCGGCAAGACGACGGTGCTCTCCAGCGCGCCATTCGCTACGCGCGGCCTGCAGAAGATGGGCGGCTCTTTGCTTCGGACCGTACCCGGAAGTGAAGCAGCTCTGATGGATTCGTTGGCTCGCCCTGGAAATGAGGAGGGCCAGCTCCTCCGGCAGCCCGGTGCAGTGATCCTGTTGGGCGAACGACTCAGTGAGGTGGCGGGCGGCTTCGCCGCGGCGGTACGTCTCGCCGAAGCGACAGGAGCTTGTTTGGCTTGGGTCCCACGCCGCGCTGGTGATCGCGGCGCCGTCGAGGCCGGCGCACTACCGGGATTAATTCCCGGCGGACGCCCCGTTGCGGACCCGGCAGCACGTCAGGAGGTGGAATCAGTGTGGGGGGCCTCCATCCCGGCATCCGACGGGCGCGACGCCGCGAGTCTGCTGGATCCGGGGCAGACGACTGCTGCCCTTCTTGTCGGCGGCGTCGAATTGAGTGATCTCCCGAACCCGGCGAAGTCAAGGGCCGCGATCGAAGCAGCAGGGTTCGTGGTGAGTTTGGAGATCCGTCACAGCGGAGTCACCGAACTCGCCGACGTCGTCTTCCCGGTGGCACCGGTCGCCGAGAAGCCCGGAACCTTCCTCGACTGGGAAGGCCGCGAGCGCGTGTTCGACACCGCGTTGAGAACGACAGGAGTAATGCCGGATCAGCGCGTTCTCCACGCGATCGCAGCCGAGATGGGCATCGATCTGGGCCTTCCCGACGCAGATTCCGCACGCTCGGAGATACACCGCCTCGGCGCTTGGTCCGGATCGCGCCCCACCTCGCCTCAGGTCCCGTCAGGCACCATGCCCACACCGGCACTGGGCGAGGCAGTGTTGTCGAGTTGGCGAATGCTGCTCGACAACGGCCGATTGCAAGACGGCGAGCCCAACCTGGCGGGTACGGCACGGCTCCCACTCGTACGTTTGTCTGCCGAGACCGCTGCCGAGATCGGCGCCGACAACGGCGATCACGTTGCGGTGTCGACTGAATCCGGTTCCATCACATTACCGTTGGAGATCACCGAACTCCCGCCTCGAACAGTCTGGCTCCCACTCAATTCACCGGGTAGCACGATCTACGAAACGCTCTGCGTTACCGCGGGTTCCGTGGTGAAGATTGCGAAGGCTGGAGCGCAATGACCACCCACGAATACGGGACCGTGGCAGCTCCGGTCGACCTGTCGGCGTTCGGGCACGACCCGTGGTGGTTGGTGATCGGCAAGGCTCTCGCCATTTTCGTGTTCCTCGTACTCACACCGCTGGTGGCAATTTACGCGGAACGAAAGGTCATGGCACGCATGCAGATGCGTGTCGGACCGAACCGCATCGGCCCCCGTGGAATGCTCCAGAGTCTCGCTGACGGAATCAAGCTCGCCCTCAAGGAGGGCATCACACCGACCGGCGCCGACAAACCGATTTATCTCCTCGCGCCCGTCATCGCAGTCGTGCCCGCGTTCATGGCCTTTGCCGTCATCCCGTTCGGTCCGCAGGTGTCGATCTTCGGAACCCTTTCACCCCTGCAACTGACCGATCTGCCGGTCGGAGTTCTCTACATCCTCGCCGTAACTTCAATCGGTGTGTACGGGATCGTGCTTGCCGGCTGGTCGTCCGGATCGACGTATCCACTACTGGGTGCACTTCGATCGACCGCGCAGGTCATCTCCTACGAAGTAGCAATGGGGCTGTCCTTCGCCGCAGTCTTCCTCTACGCCGGCACGATGTCCACGTCCGGCATCGTCAGCGCCCAACAAGGTGCCTGGTACGTCTTTCTCCTCCTGCCGTCCTTCCTGATCTACGTGACAGCCATGGTCGGCGAAACCAACAGGGCTCCCTTCGACCTTCCCGAGGCCGAGGGTGAACTGGTGGGTGGGTTCCACACCGAGTACTCCTCACTCAAGTTCGCGATGTTCATGCTGGCCGAGTACGTGAACATGGTGACGGTGTCCGCTCTGGCCACGACACTGTTCCTGGGCGGGTGGCACGCACCGTTCCCATTCAACCTGTGGGACGGCGCCAATTCCGGTTGGTGGCCCGTGCTGTGGTTTGTCGCCAAGGTGTGGGGCTTCCTCTTCGTCTTCATCTGGTTGCGCAGTACCCTTCCGCGGTTGCGCTACGACCAGTTCATGAATCTCGGATGGAAGATTCTCATCCCCGCTGCCTTGGTGTGGGTGATGGTGATCGCGACTGTTCGTGCCTTCCGCAACGAGGGTTACAACACCTGGGTCGTACTTCTTTGCGTCGCACTGGTTCTCGGAGCTGCGCTCCTGATCGTGTTGGCCGGGACTTACCGCAGCCGACGCCGAACCGCCGCGTCGGTCACCGCTGCGGGGAACATGCCTTTCGATGCGATGTCGGGCGGCTTCCCGGTTCCACCCCTACCTGGTCAAAAACTGCCTGGTCAGAACGTACCACCGCTGCGACGCACAGATGTTTCCGACACATCGGAGGACTCCCATGCCTGAATTCCTCGGACCTATCGCGGGTTTCGGAGTGACGCTCTCGACAATGTTCAAGAAGCCCGAGACCGAGTTCTATCCGGAGGAGAAGCGCCCCACCGCGCCCGGATACCACGGTCGCCATCAACTCAACCGGTATGCGGACGGACTCGAGAAGTGCATCGGGTGCGAACTGTGTGCCTGGGCCTGCCCCGCCGACGCGATCTATGTCGAGGGTGCTGACAACACCGAAGAAGAACGGTTCTCCCCCGGCGAGCGTTACGGGCGGGTGTATCAGATCAACTACCTGCGGTGCATCGGCTGTGGCCTCTGCGTCGAGGCTTGCCCCACTCGGGCTCTCACCATGACCAACGAGTACGAGATGACCGACGACAACCGAGCCGGGTTGATCTACGAGAAGGACCGCCTTCTCGCGCCCCTGAAACCCGACATGGCAGCGCCACCACACGCGCTGCGTCCCGGCACAACTCAGGACGACTACTACCGCGGCGACATCACAGCAGCTCCCGAACAGGCAGTACCCGCACAAGCAGCACCCGAACAGCCAGCACCCGAGCAAGAGCCGAACCCGGAGACCGAGAAATGATCGCGGCGGTCACGACCACGATCCTGGCGGAGGGAACGATGACATCGACCTCCACCGGCGAGGCGGTGCAGTTCTGGATCCTCGGAACCCTTGCGGTGATCAGCGCTTTGGGCGTGGTCGCCGCCCCCAAGGCCGTCTACTCTGCGCTCTTCCTTGCAATGACGATGATCATCCTGGCCGTCTTCTACATCGTGCAGGGCGCACTGTTCCTGGGTGTCGTCCAGGTCGTCGTCTATACCGGCGCAGTGATGATGTTGTTCCTGTTCGTCCTGATGCTGGTCGGCGTGGATTCTTCGGACTCCTTGGTCGAAACGCTACGGGGACAACGCGTCAGCGCGATCGTGATCGGCGTCGGATTCGGGCTACTCCTCATCGGCGGCCTCGGAAATGCGTCGATCTCGGGGTTCACCGGATTCACCGGACTCGACCAGGGCAACATCGACGCTCTCGCCGATCTCATCTTCATCCGCTACGTCTGGGCCTTCGAACTGACTGGCGCACTGCTGATCACGGCGACACTTGGCGCAATGATGCTCGCGCATCGGGAGAAGATCGGATCCACGCTCAGCCAACGCGAACTCTCGCAGCAACGATTCGCGTACCTGGGAAGCGATGAGAGTAATCCCGACAAGGGCTCGGCCACTCCCCTCCCCAGTCCCGGCGTGTACGCACGTCACAACGCAGTGGACATGCCGGCACTGTTGCCCGACGGAACGTTCTCGACGCTCTCTGTCAGCAGCGCGCTCACTCCGCGTTCCCCGGATCCGAGTACCGGTGAGGAGTCTGCGCGATGAATCCCGAGAATTACCTGTATCTGTCGGTCCTGTTGTTCACCATCGGGGCTGCGGGAGTCCTCCTGCGACGCAACGCCATCGTGGTGTTCATGTGTATCGAATTGATGCTCAACGCCGCGAACCTGGCATTCGTGACCTTCGCGCGCATGCACGGCAATCTGGACGGCCAGATCTTCGCCTTCTTCACGATGGTGGTAGCTGCGGCCGAAGTAGTCGTCGGCTTGGCAATCATCATGATCATCTTCCGATCTCGGCGTTCTGTATCCGTCGACGACGCAGACCTGCTGAAGTACTGACATGTCAGGAGGAATCACGTCCGCCATCTGGTTGCTCCCCGCCCTGCCCCTGTGCGGCGCCGCTGTCCTGTTGCTGGCGGGTCGTCGCACGAACGCGTGGGGCCACCTGTTCGCCTGCGTCATGGCACTCGCGTCGTTTGCCGTCGCAGTGGTGTTTTTCATCGCCATGCTCGGCCGCGACACCGCCGACCGCACCGTCACCGAGCACCTGTTCAGTTGGGTCCCGGTCGACAGTCTTCAGGTCGAGTTCGGACTGCAGCTTGATCAACTGTCGATGTGTTTCGTCCTGCTCATCACCGGTGTAGGTTCGCTGATCCACATCTACTCGGTCGGCTACATGGCGCACGACCCCGAGCGTCGTAAGTTCTTCGCCTACCTCAATCTCTTCCTCGCTGCGATGCTGCTCCTCGTGCTCGCCGACAACTTCCTCGGGCTCTACGTCGGCTGGGAAGGCGTCGGTTTGGCGTCGTACCTGCTGATCGGTTTCTGGCAGCACAAGCCGTCGGCGGCGACCGCTGCCAAGAAGGCTTTTGTCGTCAATCGGGTGGGCGACATCGGATTGATGATCGCGATGATGTTGATGTTCAGCACGTTCGGCTCGCTCTCGTTCAGCAGCGTCTTCGCCGACGCGTCTGGTGCAAGCGAAGGTGTCCTGACGGCGATCGGCCTGATGCTCCTCCTCGCTGCATGCGCGAAGTCGGCGCAGGTGCCACTGCAGTCGTGGCTCGGCGACGCGATGGAGGGCCCCACCCCCGTCTCGGCGCTGATTCACGCGGCCACGATGGTCACGGCCGGCGTCTACCTGATCGTGCGCTCCAATCCGATCTTCGATCTCGCACCCGACGCTCAACTCGTGGTTGTCATCGTCGGTGCCGTGACGCTGCTGTTCGGTGCGATCATCGGCTGCGCGAAGGACGACATCAAGAAAGCGCTCGCCGCATCGACCATGAGTCAGATCGGATACATGGTCCTGGCAGCGGGTCTCGGACCAGCTGGATACGCCTTCGCAATCCTTCATCTGATCACCCACGGATTCTTCAAGGCAGGCCTGTTCCTCGGCGCGGGTTCGGTGATGCACGCGATGAACGACGAAACCGACATGCGGAGCTACGGCGGGCTCCGAGCGTTCATGCCACTGACTTTTGTCACGTTCGGGCTCGGATACCTTGCCATCATCGGTGTTCCGCCGTTTGCCGGGTTCTTCTCCAAGGACAAGATCATCGAGGTTGCGATCGGCGAGGGCGGCATCAAGGGTGTTGTGCTGGGCATCGTCACGCTGTTGGGTGCGGCGCTCACTGCCTTCTACATGAGCCGCGTGATGCTGATGACCTTCTTCGGGAAGGCCCGCTGGGAGAACCAGAAACCTCACGAATCTCCGGCGGTGATGACGTCTCCGATGATCATCCTGGCGGTGGGGTCCGTCGGCGCCGGGATGCTCCTGACCATCGGGTCCAGCTTGCAGAACTGGCTCGAACCGGTTGTCGGCTCACATCACGTCGAACCGCCGATACCCGCATGGTCGATCACCGCGCTGGCGCTGCTCGCAGTTGTCGCCGGCGTCGCGATTGCGTATCGCGAGTACGCCACCCGGGAGATTCCACTTGTGGCACCGACTCCGGTTTCACCGTTGACCGGTGCGGCTCGCCGCGATCTGTACGGTGACGCCTTCAACGAGACGGTGTTCATGAAGCCTGGACAACAACTCACCAAGTCGTTGGAAGTGTTCGACACCAAGGGAATAGGCGGCGTCGTGGGCAGCTTTGCGGTGGTCGTCACCGGGCTGTCCGCGCTCACGCGGAAGCTACAGACCGGGTTTGTTCGCTCGTACGCACTGGTGATGTTTGTCGGAGCAACACTCGTGGTCGCGACAATGATGGCGGTGACACTGTGGTGATCGAAGCGGCGGTGAGCGACTCTGTGACCAATACCGGCTTCCCCGCGCTGACGGTGCTCTGGTTGCTTCCGCTCATCGGAGCGGGTGTTGTCCTCGCTCTGCCGGCACGGTCGTACCAATTTGCGAAGTCTCTCGCATTGACTGTGTCCGTGGCAGTCCTGGTGGTCGCCGCCGTTCTCGGGGTTGCGTTCGACCGCGGCGGCGAACAATTTCAATTTGTCGAAAGCCACAGCTGGATACCGGCTTTCGGTACCAGCTACACACTCGGACTCGACGGGATCGCACTCGTTCTGGTTCTTCTCACCGCAGTGCTGGTGCCATTACTACTGATCGCGGGCTGGAACGACGTCCCAGCAGACCCGGCATCACCCAAGAGAATGCCGCACACCTATTTCGCGCTGATCCTTGTTGTCGAGTCCATGGTGATGATTTCGTTCAGCGCCTTGGACATTCTCTTGTTCTACATTTTCTTCGAGGCAATGCTGATACCGATGTATTTCCTCATCGGCGGGTTCGGCGGAGTGGGCAGATCTCGCGCAGCCGTGAAGTTTCTGCTCTACAACCTCCTCGGCGGCCTGGTCATGCTCGCTGCAGTCATCGGCCTGTATGTGGTCACCACGCGCGACGAGAGTCCCTTCGCGAGCGGCACTTTCGACTTCCGGGCGATCGCCTCAGCGGCAAACAGCGGTGAACTCGGTGTGGGGCCCGGGGTGCTCAACGCCTTGTTCCTCGGATTCATGTTCGCGTTCGCGGTGAAAGCACCGCTCTGGCCGCTGCACAGTTGGTTGCCGGACTCCGCGGTGGAATCGACTCCGTCGACAGCAGTGTTGATGATGGCGGTCGTGGACAAGGTGGGCACGTTCGCGATGATTCGCTACTGCCTGCAACTGTTCCCGGAGTCGTCGTCGACTTTTGCACCGTGGATCATCACGCTCGCCGTTATCGGGATCGTCTACGGCGCAATACTGGCGATCGCACAAACAGACGTAATGAGACTTATCGCCTACACGTCGATTTCGCACTTCGGCTTCATCATTCTCGGAATCTTCGCGATGACCAGCCAGAGCCAGGCGGGTTCCGCGCTGTACATGGTCAATCACGGAGTCTCCACTGCGGCTCTGTTCTTGATTGCGGGATTCCTCGTCTCGCAGCGAGGTACTCGATCGATCGCGGCGTACGGCGGCGTCCAGAAAGTTGCACCCGTACTTGCCGGCACATTCCTCGTTGCGGGGCTGGCAACGCTGTCGCTGCCGGGTCTCGCGCCGTTCATCAGTGAGTTCCTGGTGCTGATCGGGACGTACTCGCGATACCACGTGGCCGCTATCGCGGCGACTGCCGCGCTTGTCCTGTCCGCGATCTACATACTCTGGCTCTACCAGCGCATGATGGGCGGACCTGTGAAGGAAGGGCAGGGAACGATCCGCGACCTCGCTCGACGCGAACTCGTGGTGGTCGCCCCTCTGATCGCACTCCTGTTGCTTCTCGGCATCTACCCCAAGCCTGCCTTGGACGTCATCACTCCTGCAGTGAGCCATACGGTCGTCGACGAGGCTCCGACCCCGCTCGTCGCCGATCACGAAGGAGGTGCCCACAAATGAGTTCCTTCAACGACGTGACCATCCTCGGCTCAGCCGGCACGGCGTCACCCAGTGTCGAATACAGCTTGCTCTCGCCAATGTTGATCGTGTTCGGTGTTGCGGTTGTGGGCGTACTCATCGAGGCGTTTGCACCCCGGCGTTTTCGATACCCCGTGCAACTCGTCCTCGGTGTCGCAGGTTTGGCGGCCGCGTTCGTGGCAGTGCTTCTACTCGCCGGCACGCGGTCGACGGCGATGATGGGTTCTGTAGCGGTCGACGGTCCGACCCTTTTCCTGCAGGCCACGATCCTTCTCGTGTCGATCCCCGCAGTACTGCTGATCGCCGAGCGAGGCTCGGGCAACACCGCCGAGGTGATCGCGCAACACGACGCGCTCGGCGGTTTCACCCCTCAAGCGTCGAGCGTCCCCGGAAGTGTTGCGGAACAAGAAGCGGTCAAGGTCGGTATCGCCCAGACCGAGGTCTTTCCGCTCACCCTCTTCGCTGTCGGCGGCATGCTCCTCTTTCCCGCGTCCAACGATCTGCTGACGATGTTCGTTGCGCTCGAAGTGTTCTCACTGCCTCTGTATCTCCTGTGTGGTCTGGCACGCCGACGTCGCCTGCTCTCCCAGGAAGCTGCGCTCAAGTACTTTCTGCTCGGGGCATTTTCGTCGGCGTTCTTCGTTTTCGGAATTGCGTTGCTGTACGGCTATGCCGGGACGGTCACGCTCTCCGGTATCGCCGACGCAGCTCGCAGCGGGTCGGGTACCGACGCCTTCCTGTGGCTCGGGACAGCACTCGTGGCCGTGGGATTACTGTTCAAAGTCGGTGCCGTGCCGTTCCATTCGTGGATTCCCGACGTCTATCAAGGGGCGCCGACGCCGATCACCAGTTTCATGGCTACTGCGACCAAGATCGCCGCATTCGGTGCCATCCTTCGTGTCTTCTATGTGGCTCTGCCCAACGAGTACGTGAACTGGCGTCCACTGGTGTGGGCGGTCGCGATTCTCACGATGGTTGTCGGATCGATCGTCGCTGTGACGCAAACCGATATGAAGCGGATGCTCGCGTATTCGGCCATCGCGCACACCGGATTCATTCTGACCGCTGTGGTTGCGGATTCGGACGCCGGCCTGGCCTCGGCGATGTTCTACCTTCTGGCCTACGGATTCAGCACCGTGGGCGCGTTCGCCGTCGTGAGTCTGGTTCGGGACGCAGACGGTGAGGTCGCGACGCTCTCGCGCTGGGCCGGATTGGGCCGGCGCTCACCGCTGGTCGGAGTTGTGTTTGCACTGTTCCTGTTGGCTTTCGCCGGGATCCCGTTGACCAGTGGGTTCATCGGAAAGTTCGCGGTGTTCAGCGCGGCAGCGGAGGGCGGGGCCGCACCTCTCGTGATCGTCGGCGTCCTGTGCAGCGCGATCGCCGCGTACTTCTACGTGCGAGTGATCGTGTTGATGTTCTTCACCGAATCGGCCGCAGACGCTCCGACCGTCGTGGTACCGAGTGCACTGACCAGCAGTGTGATCGGCCTCGGCGCCGGTGTCACGCTCATCCTCGGCATACTCCCCCAGCCGGCGCTCGACCTCGCCGAGCGTGCAGCGGACTTCCTACACTGAGCCGATGCGTGAATCTGACCTCGACCCCGGGCTGCCGAGCATCATCCGGGCCCCATGGTTCGTCGTGTTTTCAGCGGTAGCGATTGTCCATCTGATCCTCAATGCCGCTGATGCTGCGCCCTGGGACGGGATCACCAAGGTCATGCTCGCTCCGATTCTGGCTGCCTGGGTTGTCGCCCGACGCGGACCTCGAATTGTTGCTGCTGCGCTGATTGCCTGTGCTTTCGGAGATTTGTTCCTGATCTGGGAGTCCACGTTTGTCATCGGGATGGCAGCCTTCGCGATCGGTCACCTCTGCTTCATCCGATTCTTTCTCTCACACGGCGCGCTTCGGGAGATACGAAGGCGGCCATGGTTTCTGTGCGCTTACACCGTCGCTGGGATCGCTCTTGTGTCGTACACCTGGCCCGGTCTCGAACCGGCACTTCGAATTGCCGTCCCCGTGTACGCCGCAATCCTGGCGGGAACCGCATCAACCGCACTGACGTACAACTCGATCACCGGTATCGGCGGCGCGCTGTTCCTCACCTCTGACGCCCTCATCCTGCTCGGCCAGGCGAACAAGTGGCAGCCTGCCGCTGCGGGCATCTGGATCATGACGCTGTACATCCTCGCTCTGTTGCTTCTGACAGTGGGAGTTCTCGGCCGGAGTAACACGCCAAACCGTCCATTAGCTCAGAGGCTGTAAGGATCAGCAACCAGCCGGACATCTCTTCATATGACCCCGAAATCCGAGGAACAGCCGCCGCCGAGCGGCGAAGAGCGGTTCACCGCCCTGTGGGACGCCTACGCCGGTCGGGTGTTCGCGTATACCTGTCGCCACGTTGATCATCACAGCGCGCAGGAGGTTGTCTCCGAGACGTTCCTCGTTGCCTGGCGACGCTTGGACGAAGTGCCCGAGCAGGCACTGCCGTGGCTGTTGGTGGTGGCTCGAAACACCGTGAACAACAACCGTCGCAGCGTTCGGCGCCTTGACGCGCTCACCGAGAAAATGGGACGCATCGAGCAGATTGCGGCATCGACGCCGGGCGCCGACGTCACTGTCACCGAACGCACGGAACTGCTCGAAGCACTGGCAACACTCACCGTCACCGAACGTGAAGCCCTGCTCCTAACTGCCTGGGACGGGTTGACCGCCACCGAAGCCGCGCGGGTCGCTGGGTGTTCGGTTCCGGCCATGCATGTTCGTCTCTTTCGCGCTCGGCATCGATTGCGCCCCGGGTTGACTTCAGAATCCGTCACCGTAATCCCGATGAACACCGCCCGACCTTGCGCTGCCGCCGAACACGGGAGTACCCCATGACCAAAGATCTGCTGACCACGCTCGAGAAGCTGCGGCCGAGCGATACGGTTTCCGCCGAACTCTGGCCCGAGAACGTCCAAGATGCCGCACGCACCCGAATCATGGCTACCGAAACCAACATTGGGGCAACCAAAGCTCCACGCCGTCGCGTCGGTGCCATCGTTCTCGTCGCGGCGATCTGCGCAGCAGTGGTGGTGGGCTGCGCCGCTGCCACGGGGATGATGCCGAAAGCGTTCACCGACATGTACTCGGGTTGGCAGACGATGCCGGGAACCAACGGCGGAATAGATCCGTCCACCGCCGAGCGGGTCGGGTCCATTCCCGGACCTGACGGAACCTTGTTCAGCGTCTTTGTCGCCCACGGCGCCAATGGCTGGAGGTGCGTCGCCCCGGTTTTCGAGGCGTCAGCCGACATCGAGAAGGTTGGTCCGTCGAAATTCATCGGCCTCGGACACGGCTGCAGATCAATTGACTTGTACGGCGCAGATTCATTCGGGGGCGGCGCCGGGTACGAGGCCGGTCCGCACGAGGCGACCTACGACGCAGGGGCGGGAGGTGCTGTCCGAGCCGAACTTCACACCGCAGACGGCCAGATCTATCCGACAATTCTTGCCGAAGACCGCTTCTACGGATGGATTCCCCTGTCGCTCACGTCCCCTCGTCCAACCCTCGTCGGATATGCCGCAGACGGGACGGTCGTCGGCACCCGGTGAGCTGTCGGTACCCTCGAAAGATGACTGCACACGCCCCGAACGAGCGCATCCCCAGCCAGTGGGAAGAGATCACTGCAGCCGACTCGACGCATTCCACACGATATGTCGAGCGTTTCCGTTCCATGAGAGCGGACGGCAAGGACATTGTCGGGGAAGCACGTTTGATCGACGCGATGCTCGGACGCGGTGGCCGGGTTCTCGATGCAGGGTGCGGGCCTGGCCGACTCGGCGGTTATCTGCACGACGTCGGGCATGTGGTTGTCGGAGTCGATGTCGACCCGGTTCTCATCGCTGCCGCAGAAGAAGACCACCCCGGACCGACGTGGCTTGTCGGCGATCTCGCCGAACTCGATCTGCCGGCCCGCGGTGTCGAGGCGGATTTCGACGTCATCGTGTCGGCAGGCAACGTGGTGGCGTTTCTCGCTCCGTCCACCAGGCAAGCAGTATTGTCAGGATTTGCTCGTCATCTCGCTCCGAGCGGCCGAGTGGTCATCGGATTCGGTGCCGGCCGTGGCTACGAGTTCCCCGAGTTTCTCGCCGACGCGACTGCGAGTGGCCTCGAGGCTGATCTGCTGCTCTCCACGTGGGATCTTCGCCCGTTCAAGGAGGATTCCGAATTCCTGGTCGCGGTGTTCTCCCGCGCCTGACCCGGCACTTCCCCCGCAGTCCCTGCGATCCGTCACACGGCGATCAACTCACCCTGATCACAATGGTGGCGACTGTTGTTCACTACGAACATAATTGGATCAATGCGGGTGTGGCCGAGCGGCAAGGCAGCGGTCTGCAAAACCGTCCACGCAGGTTCGACTCCTGCCATCCGCTCCCCTTGCGAACCAGCGACTCATATCGCAACCCCCACCTAGGAATGACATTCGGTGCACGCAGCCTGCATCGCTCCGCTCCGTCTCCGCGCACATGGCTCCGGACAGTTACCCTCGATCGATGCACCCTCTCCCCGAGACAGGACAGTTACCTCCCGGACCGATGGCTTTGCAAGTGGAACACCTCTGCATGGCGTTCGGCGCGAAAGTTGCTGTGAACGACCTTTCCCTTGCGGTGCCCTCAGGTTCGTTGTTCGGTCTGGTTGGGCCGAATGGTGCGGGAAAAACGACCACATTGTCGATGGCTGTCGGATTGCTTCGCCCGCACTACGGTCGCAGCCTGGTGTACGGCTACGACGTGTGGAACGACCCTGTGGCAGCGAAGAGTCTGCTCGGCGTTCTACCCGACGGTTTGGCGCTACCCGCGCAGTTTACCGGTCATGAACTACTCACCTATTTCGGGCGACTGCGCGGTATGCCAGAGGACGTCATCGCGTCACGACGCGACGAACTGTTGGCCGCGCTCGATCTCGCCGATGCAGGTGGAACGGTCATCGCCGATTATTCAGCGGGCATGACGAAGAAAATCGGGTTGGCCTCGGCCTTGTTGCACGGCCCTCGCTTACTGGTACTGGATGAGCCGTTCGAAGCTGTCGACCCCATTTCTTCGGCCGGAATTCGGAGCATTCTGCTCTCGTTCGTCCACTCAGGTGGCTCGGTCATTCTTTCCAGTCACGTGATGGCCCTTGTCGAACAACTGTGTACTCACATCGGAGTCATCGCAGACGGTCGCGTCGTGGCTTCAGGAACGGTCGACGAGGTGCGCGCAGGCAACACTCTCGACGAGGCATTCGTTCGCCTTGTCGGTAGCCGCAGTCCCAATCCCGACGGACTGTCATGGATGCGCGCATGATCACCACCAGCTTTTCACCGACACACTGGAACCCGTCGGTCTCTGTGTGGCGCACTGTTCTCCGCATGCGCATGACCCTCTACAAACGTCAGTTCACCGGTGGAAGAGCTGTAATCAAGGTCATTGCAGCGTTGTTCGGGGTTCTGGGGGTAGCGCTACTGTGCCTACGAGCTTCGGGAAAGAACGGTGTTTCTCCCGATCTCGTCAGCGGCACAACCAGTCTCGCACTTTCGGCTATCGGCGTGATGTGGATCTTGATGCCGATCATGTCTGGCCTGTCAGATGACAATCTTCACCCCAGACATTTCCAACTACTCCCCCTGGAACCCGTCCGACTCGCCAGAGCACTGTTCTCGACGTCGCTGGTCGGTATGACCGTGCCGATTACCGCGTTGGCTGCAGCAGCGATTCCAATTTATGCCGCTACACACCACCCTGCCGCACTGCCATTGGCCATTATCGCCTGGCCCGCAACGGTCCTGCTCATTGTCGGCACCTCACGGGTCGCGATGCTGGCGATGTCGCAGCTCCTGCGGAGTCGTCGCAGCCGCGAACTGGGACTGTTGGCATTCGGCACGTTCTTCGGCGGACTGTATCTGCTGCAATTTCCGCTGCAGAGTCGCCTCGGCACGGTCGTGGACGGCGACGTCACGTGGCCGCTCACGGTCGCGCATTCGATCCCGTTCGCGTGGGGAATCACCAGTGTCGACGCAGCAGCAGGAGGCGCCTGGCTCCTCGCCGCCGGAGCAGTCCTCGCCCTGGTGCTGGTCGATCTCGCACTGCTGTGGTCATGGCAACGCCTGGTCGTTCGCTACTTCAACGGGAAGGTCGCAGAATCAGCGGGCGCCACTTCCGTGCAATTGAAGAACCAGGGCCGCGACATTCGAACCGGTTGGCGCGCATCCCGACTGGGCACCGTCATCTCTCGCGAGATTTCGCTCTGGCACGGAGACATGCGCCGACGAACACAACTGCTCTCCGTTGCCATCATGACCTTGGTCTCCGGCTTCGGACCGCTGATCTCGTCATCGATCCCCTTCTCCGCCGCATGGGGTGCCTGGTTCCTGATCTACCTGGCAATGGCAGCCGGATCGAATCTGTACGGATTCGACGGCGCATCGATCTGGCATCTGGTGATGATCCCCGAAGCCGCTGCCGCTGACGTCCGGGGCCGACAAATCGCGTGGGTGATCGTGATGACACCCTTCGTGGTCGTCGCAACAGCTGCTGTACGGATCTTCGGGGACCTCGGGACCGACCGACTGGCCGTGCCGATCGCCGTCGGCATTTCGATGATGGGAGTCGGTGCAGGATTGGTAGTGGCGATATCCGCCAAATCGCCCTACCCGGTTCCGGAGATGAAGAAGACGTTCTCCTTCAACACCCGCGGGTCCTTCGACGGCTCGTCCTTCGGACTGATCATCCTCGCCATCGTCATCTTCGCCGCGACAACGGCGCCCGGCGTTCTACTCGGGGCGCTGCCACCGAACCCGGTGAACTATTTCGCCATCCCTGTCGCTGTTGCGATTGGTGCACTTGGTGCTTGGATCGGGGGCCGCGTCGCGATCACCCGTATGCAACGCGAGCCGGATCGGATTCTGTTCGCGGTTACCACCACATGATCGTTGCCCAGATAGTCCGAGAATTTCTGGGCGTCAGCGCAGTAGCCGCAACTTGCACCAAAAAACTCAGTCTGGGCAATCGGATTATCAGGGATCCAGGTAGCGCAGCTCAACGGGTTCGGTCCTCGGATTTCGCCGCCGGGCTTTCGTGACATAGCTTCCGCTCGAGCCGAACCATTGCCCTGGAAACATCGCACCACCAAGATGTTTGGCATGCCCCCGGAGCACTACGGTTCCGTACGTGTCGCCGAACGTCCCGGCCGATGCGGGAACTGCGCGCACCCCGCCCCTTCGCTGGAGCGCGGCTGGATCGAGCGCTGCCTCAGGTTCGCACCGCAGCCCGCTCGGTGTGCAGAAATCCTGGTGATGGACCACTACACCGGAGCGATGGAATTCTGCCGGTGCCGACATCCGTTCCACGGGTCCTGATCGCGCCGGATCCTCGAGATCCGCTGTCGAGCCGAGTCCCTCGGCGCCCCGGCTCGACAGCGAAATCACACCTGAATCAGCTCATCGAGCTCAGCAGCGGCTCGAGAAGCTTGTAGAGCTCGAAGATTCCGATGATCGTTGAAATAGAACCCATGATGATCCTCCGTGATTCGTGAACTTTCCGTGACGTCGCGTCACAGGCAGAAAGCTAACAAACCCGGCATTCAAACGGGGACCTTGGATGTGTCCGGCAGATGAACTCCCTGCTCGGAGAAGCATTTTGGTGACCAGCGTCATGCTCATCGAGAAATGAGCCCCATCGTCACATCACCTGACACCGACCGACGGTAGCAGCAAAAGTCTGCCCGTTGCGATCTGGCGATACATGGCACCATTTCCACCCCATCCGACTCTTGCTTTGTGCGCTGAATCCGATTACATTTCTCCACAATAACGGTACGCGTAACGAAATAAAGAGACGGTCTACTTCACAGCCCGATATATCCAGTGCCACAACCCTTCCGAGCTCTTGGAGGGGCGGCGTTTCGTCGCGTCCATAAGCTCCTCACTCCCCGATCGAAAGAGAGCACGATGACCACAGAGAGCGTCTCCGGCAATCAGCCGCGACCGGTAGCAACTATCGCAAGCCTGACCCTGCTGATCGCTGCCGTGGCCGCGCTCGAAAGCATCATCGTCCCCGCACTCCCCCTGATACAGAGAGACTTCGGAGTGACGGCCGACGTCGGAGCGCTCGCATCCGTCGCTCTGACGTTGAGCACTGTCCTCGTCACGCCGATGGCCGGGCGAATAGCCGACGTGTACGGCGCCCGCCCCACCTTGCTCGCGATCACGACAATCGTTGTCCTGGGCGGCAGCGTGTCCGCTCTCGCAACGATCTTCCCGCTGTTCGTCCTCGGCCAGTTTCTCCAGGGATTCGGGCTCGGGTTGCTTCCCGTGAGCTTCGTGGTCCTACGACGCACTTTGTCCTCGGACCGACTGAAGACGGCCACGGGTTTGCTCGGGGCTGTTGTAGTGGCCGGCGGCGCTCTGGGAGTCGTATTGGCCGGGCCCGTCGCGGAAAACGTCTCACGCATCGCGATGTATGCAGTTCCGACCGCGTTCGTTTTGCTCGGCGCAATTGCTTTTGCCGTGAGCACACCACGAGATCACATGTCGAACGTCGGCGGCCGACTCGATTGGCCGGGAGCGGGCGGATTGGCTCTGGGATTGTTGACGCTGACGGCGTGGCTGGCGAGCGCATCGAGCAACGGGTGGGGCGCACCGACGTCGATGCTGCTGGTTCTCGCTTCCGCTGCCGTGTTCACGATCTGGGCCAGGTATCAGAGCCGGACAACCGAGCCGATGATCGACCTGACGATGATGCGGCATCGTTCGATGTGGAGCGCCGTGGTCGTCGGCGTGGTTTTCGGGTTCACCTACGGCGCTGTTGTCTATCTACTTCCGCAACAACTCGCCGTGCCGGCAGAGAGCGGATTCGGCCGCGGTGCGTCGACCAGCGCCATCGGCTTCCTGCTGTGCGTCGGCTACGGCGCAGCGGTCATCGCGTCGGTGATCTCCGGAAAGCTCGCACAACGGGTCGGCACGAAAGCCATTGCGGTAGCGGGAGTTGCCTTCCTCGGCCTGAGCGGCGCCGTCGGGGTCTTTGCAACCACGATGTGGCAGATCGTTGTGGTGCTGATCCTTGCGGGTACCGGCGTTGCCGCCGCGTCGACGGCAGTGTTCGTCATCTCCGCCGACAGCGCACCGGCAGACCGCGTAGGTGTCACGACGGCAATAGTCACGATCGCCAGATCGCTGGGTTCTGCTGTGGGAACCCAAATTGCCGCCGGGATCATCGCGAGCGCGACTTCATCCGGCGGCCTTCCCCAGCACTCGGCATTCGCCACAGCTTTCGGAGTGGCGGCAATCGTTGCGATTGTCGGACTCGTTGTCGCGGTGACGATGCCGAAACCGGCATCAACCGATGTTCAGTGGTCGTCGTCGTCCTCGTCGAAGTCTGCGACTCCGCGCTTCCAGTAGCCCGTGATCAGGTGGTCGCCCGAACTCAGGCCGAGTTCGTCGCGCACGAATCTGCGAATCGGCTTGAGACTGGTGGCCTCACCGGAGATCCAGGCGTAGACACGCTCGCCCTCGGGCACGGTGACCGTCCGTACTGCCTGCTCGAGCAGATCCGAGTGACCGGCTGGGACGTCACCGCGGTGCAGCCATCGCACCTCGACGCCTTCCGGAACAGTGAGTTCGATTTCCTGTGAAGGGTCGGTGATCTCGACGAACACCCACCCGGCGGCAGCAGCGGGCATCATCTCGAGCCAACGAGCTATGGCAGGAAGGGCGGTGATGTCACCGGCCAGCAGATAGCGGTCGTACGTCCACGGAACCACGACGCCACCGGGCGGACCTGCCACGTGCACCCGAGTGCCGACGGTCGCCGCCTGAGCCCAATCAGAGGCGTACCCACCTTCGTGGAGCGCGAAGTCGAGGTCCAGCTCCCCCGCCTCGGCGTCGTATCGACGGACGGTGTACTCACGCGAGATCGGCAATGGACGAGGCCACTTCAGGCTGAATCCGTCGCGTTCGGGTAGACGTAAAGTTCCGTCTGCATCCGGGTAGACCAGGCGAACATGCTCGTCGGGAGCGTGCGATTCGAAGCCCGCCAACTCCGGTCCACCCAAGGTCAGACGCAACAGTCCGGTCCCGACCATTTCGCTGCGAACAACTTCGAGTTCGCGAATGCCGATGGGGTACGGCACTTTTGCGCCGGTGGTTCCCGCCAGAACTTCGGCGATGGTCGCGAGGTGGTCTCCTCGGTTCATGAACTACCTTCCTTTTCCGGCGGAGCATTCCCCACCGGCACAGTGTTTTCGGAGAGATCGACTTCGTTGATCTCCGAAGTTACCCGGCGCACCGAACCCAATGCTGCCAGGAGCACCAGGCCCAGTGTCACACCGGCGAGCCCCAAGACCAGTAGCGCGGCGCCAGGCTCGAGCCACTGCCCGAGGAACCCGGCTGCCATCGAACCGATCGCCGTACCCGTGACGGCTTGCACCATCCACAGACTGGACACGCGTCCGCGCAATTCGTCCGGCGTGTTCTGTTGAAGGACTGCAAATCTCAGAATGTCGTTGAGTGCGCGGCCGAGGCCGAATCCGGCCAGGCCCAGGAACGCGACAATCGCTGCTCCCGACGCACCCAGTACCACCAGGCCGAGAGGCATCAGCGCAACAGAGATCAACATCGCGGCGCCGTTGCGGTGGACTCGTCCGGTCCAACCGCTGGTGAGGGAACCGACCACAGCGCCGACAGCGGGGGCGCCGTAGAGCAGACCGAGCATGGTGGGTCCGCCGCCGAGAACCTGGTCGACGAAGGCAGGCAGCAACACCATCGGCCCGCTGACGAACATGACCAACAGACCGCTGATCAGGATGCCGCGAATAACTGTGTGCGTGCCGGCGAATTTCACGCCGGTCACCAGCGCGCGCATCGGGCTTTCGTGATTCGTGCCCGGTGCAGGGGAAGGGCCGATGGCTTGGAACAACGTGACAGTTGCTGCGGTGGCCACCGCAGCAACAAAGTATGTCGCGGGAATGCCGCCGGAGGCGATGATCACGCCGGCGATTGCCGGCGAGATCATCGTCCCGATGTCGGTGGTCAGCGCTACCAAAGCGCCGGCCGCAGCCATCTTGTTGCGCGGCAACAACGTCGGCATCAAAGCCATCAAGGCCGAGCTGCTGACACCGCCGGCCAAGCCGTCGACAGCTGCCGCGACGTAGATGACCCACATCGACGGGTGTGGCAAGAGCGCATTGCACCCGAGAATGACAAAGCCGAGACCCGCAGCACTGCGGGCCAACTGGATGGTGCGTCGCCGATCGTAACGGTCAGCGAGCACGCCGCCGAACAGGCTGCCGAAGAACATGGCGATGGCCATCGCCGTGGACACTCCGGCAACCTGCAAGGTCGAGCCGGTGAGCTGGTACGTCTGCGCGGGGACGGCTACGACGAGCAGTCCGATCCCGAGCAGCGAGATCAATCGCGCGGAAAAGGCGTACCTGAAGGGACGGCTGGTCCGCAAGGGTGAAACATCGATCACCAGCCCACCGAATCGAGTCATGCGAAGGTCTGGCCGATCAGGTCGAGGGTAGCCATTGCGCCGTCGTAGTCAGGACGGTAGCTGCTGGCGGGGAGCTCGAACGTCGTGCCTGCCTTGAAGGACGGCAACTGCGAGTAAAGCGGATCGGTGGCAAGTTCGGCCATCGGGCGACCGGACACCGGAATCACAAAGGCGACAGGAGCATCGGCGACCTGCGAGAGCAGTTCCGGGCTGACCTCGAACGAGTCACCCGAGCCGAAGAGCTGCGGGTTGCCGGCCTTGGCCATGACGTCGTCGGCCTTGAAACCGAGCTCGGCGAGCATGGCGGGCAGCGCGGCCGTCGGCGGAACGAGGTACGGCTTGTTGCTCGAGACCGAGAGGAAGTAGACGACGTTGCCCTCGGGAACCTTGATCTTGCCCTTGACCTCTTTGACCTTGTCCTCGTATGCGCTCATCAGTGCCGGAACCTGGTCGGAACGGCCCGCCGCGTCGGCGACGATTTCGAGCTGCTTGTCCCACGCGGCGACCGTCTTGGGGACCAAGACGGTGGGTGCGATAGCAGTGAGCTGATCGTAGAGTTCCTCGGACTGAACCGAGGTGATTCCCTGGCCACCGCCGATGATCAGGTCAGGCTCAGCCGCCGCGACGGCTTCGATGTTGAGCTGCTCGCCGGCCGGCAATTCCTTGGTGCCCTGCGCCTTTGCGGCGTCCGCCCAAGCCGGCGGGAATCCACCGTCGAGGTTCGTGACACCGAGGACGCGGGTATCGGTGGCAACCACCGGTGCGTCCAGGGCGTACAGGTATCCGGCGAGACCGCCGCTCAGAACCACGATGCGCTCCGCCGACGCGGGCACGGTGACCGAGCCCTTTTCGGTTTCGATCACGCGGGTCGTGGGCTCTGCAGCCTTGGTCGGTTCGTCGTTCGAATCGCTACTGCAACCGATCATCGCCACGAGTGCGACGATCAGCAACCCTGCGATGGCGACGAATCGTCGCCAACTCCGTATCGCGAGGGGCGGTGTGGACTTCATCATTGAGCTCCCATTGTGTTTCAACTGTGTGGTTTTCGAACTATGTGGCCGTGCGTTTCGACAAATGGCTGTCGAGCAGCGGGGCAATCGCCGCCCACCCGGCTGGGGTCACCAATCCGGCGTGGTCGTACGGCAGATGGTGTACTGCCATGTCCCGGTCCCCGCGGACTCTGCGCCAGCGATCGGCCAGCAGCTGTCCGGACGCCTCGGCGTCGGCGGTGATCAGAGTAACCGGTCCGTCGTAGGTTGTGTCGGTCGAGCTGGCCACGAGCAAACGAGTGGCATCAAAACCCGCCCGAACAGCGTCGACCAGTCCCGGTGCCTGAGTGAGGATCTCGGGTGGCAGGGCGGCCGCCAGATCTCGGTCGTCGGCATCGTCGCGACCGTGATCGTCACGATCTCCCAGTGGATGAGTATCGATCAGACCGGCGAACTCCACTGTCTCGCCGATATCGACCAGCTGAGCCGCCATCGCGGCAACAACGTTGCCACCGAACGAGTAGCCGAGCAGGTGGTACGGCCCGCTCGGTTGCACGCCGCGAATCGTGTCGACGTACATCGCTGCCAGTTGGTCCACGTTCGTCGGTTCGAGTGGCTCACCGGCAACTGTGGGCAGTTGCAGGCCGAACAGTGGACGGTCGGCCTCGAGAACACCGGTCAAAGGCGCAAAGGGCCAAGCGAATCCACCGGCCGGATGCACGCAGAACAGTGGTTCTCCGCTGCCTTCGGCTCGCAGTGTCAGGAGGCGATCACGACTCAGATCGATTTCGGACGCCGACTCGTCAAGGTGTACTGCAAGTTCTGCAACTGTCGGACGGGCCATCAGCGTTCCCACACCGACGCTCACCGACAGGTCATGCTCCATCTCCCCCACCAGTCGCATGGCTCGAAGCGAGTCGCCGCCGAGATCGAAGAAACTTTCTTCGGGATCGACTGCCTCGACGCCGAGTACCCGCGCAAAGACCTGGCACAGTTGCCTTTCCATCTCGGTTCGCGGTGCTCGGGCCGCTGCTCGGGCGGGGGGTGCCGGCAACGCACCGCGGTCCAGTTTTCCGTTGGGCGTCAGCGGGATCGAGTCCACGACGACGATGTCCGACGGAACCAGGTGTGCCGGTACGCGTTCCCGCAACGCAGCTCGCAGATCGGTTGAATCGGCACCGGGTTCTTCGATGACGTAGCCGACCAGTCTCGGCGGCGCACCGCCTTCGCTACGGACGGACGCTGCCGCTCGCAACACTCCCGGCAACGACGCCAACGCGGATTCCACTTCACCCAATTCGATCCGAATGCCTCGGATCTTGACCTGATGGTCCGCGCGACCCAGGTATTCGAGTTCACCGTCGCGACGACGCAGTACGACATCGCCCGTGCGGTACATGCGCTTGCCGACGGAGTAGGGATCAGCAACGAACACAGCGGAGGTCAACGCGGTCCGGTGAAGGTAACCCATCGCCGTTCCGTCTCCGGACATGTACAGCTCGCCCGCCGCTCCGATCGGTACCTCCCGCAGACCCGAATCGAGTACCCGCGCAGACGCGTTCAGAATCGGACGACCCAAGCAGGGTGTCTCGCTCCCCTGAACCGGGGATCCCATCGCGTTGATCGTGAACTCCGTCGGCCCGTAAAGGTCGTACCCGTCGACACCGTCCTGATCGCGCAATCGCGACCACAACTCGGCAGGTACAGCTTCTCCGCCGAGCATCACCAACACCGGCGTCCGCTCACCGTCGAGGAGACCGGCGGCCATCAGTTCCCGTGCATACGAGGGGGTTACATTCACGACGTCGATACCGACTTCGCGGTAATGCATCACCAGAGACGCGGGGTCCAGTCGCGCCTGCTCGTCGATCACGTGAACTTCGTGCCCCGCGAGCAACCAGAACAGTTCCTCCCACGACATGTCGAACGAGAACGAGACTGTATGCGCGATGCGCAGACGTCGGCCACCCACACTGTTTTCGGTCGGAGTGAATATCTCGGCCTTGTGATTGTGATACATCGTCGTCAACCCGCGGTGACCCACCACGACGCCCTTGGGTTTTCCGGTACTGCCCGAGGTGTAGATGACGTAGGCAGGCTGGTCCGGTGAGGTCGGCCCGCAGACCGCAGCCTCGTCGACAACTGGTGCCGAAGACTGCCCGTCGAGTACCCCGGCCACGTCCGGGTCATCGAGGACCAGACATGGCTGTCCATCGGGAACAACGAGGTCACGCGTCTGAGTCGTGGTGACTACCAGCGCCGCATCGCTGTCGAGGATGAGTTCGCGCAGGCGTGCCGGCGGGTGAGCCAGATCCAAGGGAAGGTAGGCCGCTCCGGTTCTCATGACGGCGAAGATTGCGACGACGTGATCGGCAGTACGCGGAAGCGCGAGCGCGACAACACGGGTCGGTCCCCCGCCTGGTACCGACTGCCCCAGCGCCGAAGCGAGTATCCGTGCCAGTCTGTCCACCCGAGAGTTCATCTCGGCTGCGCTCAGTGTGACGTCTCCGAAGACCAGCGCCGTCTCGTCCGGAGTTGCCGCTGCCCTTTCGCGCAGTAGTGCGTCCACGCTACCGCCGGCCTGGTCCGGCCGTGGCATCACGACGTGCTCCGAAGCGAATTCCGCGGGGGTGCGCGAAAACGGAACCGCCGTGTCCGCCACCGTGGCGGTATCGGAATTCGCCATCACTTCGAGAATCGTGATGGTGCGGGACAGGATGTCCTGAGCCACGTCGTGCGGAATCAGGTCAGGACGGTTTTCGAGTGTGAGCGCCATCGCCATGTCCCCGACACCCGGATCCACGTCGAGCGTGAGCGCATAGTGGGTGCCGTCCACTGCGTCGAACCCGACGATTCCACTGCGCCCGAACGTGTCTCGACGTGCCTGTTCGTCACGAGGCGTGTTGCGGAAGACGTAGAGCGTGTCGAACAGTGTTGCGAACCCAGCGCTTCGCTGCACGTCGCCGAGCCCGAGCTGGTGATGCCCCAGCAGCGAACCTTGTTCACGGAACAGGCGTCCGAGCAACGCCGAGATCTCCTCGCCTGGCCGGACCCGGACACGCACGGGAATGGTGTTGAGCGCCAATCCCACCATGCGGTCGGCGCCCTCGACCTCGGGTGAACGTCCCGAAACCGTCGATCCGAAGACCACGTCGTCACGGCCCGTCACGGCGCGCAATGCCAGACCCCACGCCGCAGAGACGACGGTGGACAGCGTCACTCCGCTACGTCTGGCCAACTCGCGTACGTGCTCGGTGATCTTCTGTTCGAGCTGAACCCGGGTGAACACCGGCAACGGAGCGCGTCCGCCTGATCCCGTACCACCCACGAGTGTGGGTTGCTCGAGATCCGCGAGGTAGTCCTTCCAGGACGAGATGGCGTCCGTGCGATCCGCTTCGGCGATCCATCGCAGGTGATCACGGAAGTCCGCAGGCTTGTCGAGCGCGCCGTCGAGTCCAACCGGGTCCGTGCCGTGTGTGCGAGCAAACTCGTAGAGCGCAAACAACTCCGCGTACATCAAGGTCTGCG
Source organism: Rhodococcus sp. FH8 (assembly GCF_019266085.1). Taxonomy (NCBI): domain Bacteria; kingdom Bacillati; phylum Actinomycetota; class Actinomycetes; order Mycobacteriales; family Nocardiaceae; genus Rhodococcus; species Rhodococcus sp. FH8. The sequence continues at coordinate 85,086 of NZ_LPNQ01000073.1, forward strand.
ACCAACCGTCGGTGAGCAGGTGGTGCTGAGTGAAGACGAGGTGCGCTCCCCCACCTGGCAACCAGACCAGCACCATTCGAATGAGTGGCGGCGCACTCAAGTCGAACAGCCTGCCGAAGTCGGCCTCGTCGACGGCGCGGACCTCGATATCCAAGTCCTCGGGTGCGACTGCGCTCAGATCGATCTCACGGAAAGGCATTTCGGCTTCCCTGGGCACGAACTGCACCGGAGCGTCGAACCCGGCGTGTGTGAAGCCGGCCCGCAAGTTCGGATAGCGTCGCAAGAGCGCATCCCCTGCTGCGCGGAGTGAGCGAACGTCGACGGCGGCATCGGCGGAGAACTCGAATCGCGGCTGCATGTGATAGACATCCGTGCCGCCGGCGCCGTCGAGAACCGACTGGAAGTACATGCCTTCCTGCAAGGGACCGAGTGGCAGCACGTCCTGCCAGCCCGGGCTCAGCGACTCGAGCCGTGCCCGACGATCCGCATCGACGGCTACGAGTGGGCTCGGCACACGATCCGGCGCGGTGTCGGGCAATGCCTTCCGGTCCACCTTGCCGTTGAGGGTGAGTGGTAGTGCCTCGAGCACCGTGATGGTCTGCGGCACCATGTGTTCGGGTAGGAGCCGCGCAATTTCCTTGCGCACCAGTACCGAATCGAGCGTGGTTGCACCTTCGGGAACCACATACCCGTGCAAACTTCCGGTACCCGCCGCATCGACGCGAACGGTGGCTGCCGCGCGGAACACACCTGCCACCGATCCGAGCGCGCCTTCGACTTCGCCGAGCTCGATGCGGAAACCGCGAACCTTCACCTGATCGTCCGCACGACGAAGGAAGTGCAAAACCCCTCGCCGGCGTCGGACCAGATCGCCGGTGCGGTAGAGGCGTGCCCCCGGCAGAGAAGGATCGGCGACGAACCGAGCGACGGTCAGATCGGGGCGGTTCAGGTATCCGCGGACCACCTGCGCACCGCCCAGATACAGCTCGCCCGCAACGCCTTCCGGAACCTCACGCAGGTCGTCGTCGAGGATTCGCACGTGCACATCGGTCCAGGGCTGACCGATCGTGACTCGGTCGCCGGTCGTGATGACCGAAGATGTCGCCCACACCGTGGCCTCGGTGGGTCCATAGACATTCCGGACCGAAGCAGCGTTGGCCACCAGATCGTCGGCCAGATCCTGCGGGAGGGCTTCCCCTCCCACCAGGGCTCGCACCATGGCGAGTCCGACTGCGTTCTCGTGTTCGGTGACCACTCGCCACAGCGCCGGCGTTGCCTGCATCACTGTCGCATCGCTTGCGATGATCAACGCCGACAACGCATCCGGATCGCGAACCGTCCTGCGGTCTGCGATCACGACAGTCGCGCCCGCCGCGAGCGGGCACAGCAACTCGAGTGCCGCGATGTCGAACGACACCGTTGTCACCGCGACGATGCGATCGCCCGGCCTGATCCAGCAATCCTCGAGTACCGTGTCCGCGAAGGCTGCGAGGTTGCCCGTCGAGACCATCACGCCCTTGGGGCGACCCGTCGAACCGGAGGTGTGGATCATGTAGGCGAGGTGATCACCCGCCGCGGGCGGCGGAGGAAGCACGACACCCGAGTTGGTGAACTCACCGTCCACGAAGACACTCGTGGCGACCGTCAACGGAAGTTGCCCGGCGCTGTCGATACTGGTCAGGACACACACCGGAGCCGCGTCCTCGATCATGAACTCGAGCCGCTCAGTCGGGTAATCGACGTCGAGTGGCAGGTACGCAGCGCCGATGCGCAGTACCGCGAGCAGTCCGGCCACCAGATCCGCATTTCGATCCAGCGCGACGGCGACTACCTTCTCGGGTCCGGCGCCGACCGCGAGAAGTTCGCGGGCCAGCTCGTCGACGCGCGCCGACAGTTCCCCGTAGGTAATTCCGACCTCGCCGGAGATCACCGCGATGTCGTCGGGGTGGCGGCTGACGTGTCGAGCGAACAACTGCGAGATCCCCGACGGCGGCGTCGCGCGTCGGCCCGGGTCGCGATCCGGCTTGTTTTCCGCCAGTCGCAGATCCGCGACGACAGTGCTGATTTCGTGACCGAGGACCGCGATCACACCGTCGAGCAATGCGTCCGCAGTCGCGGCGTCGAACAGCCCGGCATCAACCGTCAATCGAAGTTCTGTTGCGGTTCGGACGAATTCGAGGTCGACGCTCTTTCCGGGCGAGTGACCGACACGGGCAGCGAACAGGCTGCTCGTCGGACGCCCGAGTAGATCGGCGATTCGGTCGAGGCTGACATCGGAATGCGCAAGTGCCTCGGAGACAGCGTTTTCGACTCGCCGAACGACATCGGCAATTCTAGGCCGACCGGACAGGTCGACCCGAATCAGGGTGTCAGTCCCTTCCGAGACCAGTCCGACCGCAAGGTCCCGACCACCGCCGAAGCTGTTCAGCGTCGCCGCCACGGCGGCCAACAGCACCGCGTCGAATCCTGGTTCGTCACCGAACCGGGCATCGCGTAGCTGACGGAGGTAGGTGTGCGGGCGGTACTCTTCGCCGCGCGGGCGGTCATACGGAAGGTCCGTTTCGAGGGGCAGGTCCGCGAGCGTGCGAACCCAGTACCGCTCGTGATCAGGATTTCCCGCCACCGCCGGGGCGCGGAACGTCGCCACGGTCACGACGGGTCGATCGACGCCAACGACTGAATCCGGCGAGAACTTCGTCCGATCGACGCGTGCGGCCACGGCAAGACCGAGGGGGGTCGGGGTGTCGAAGACATCCGAGACGACGACGCGAATTCCCAGCTTGCGCAGGCTTCCCACCAACCGCATCGCAGTGAGCGAGTGACCGCCGAGAGTGAAGAAATTGTCGCCCGGATCGACGTCGGGAATCTCCAACACCGTTGCGACACAGGCGCACACTGCATCCACGACCGCGGGATCGACATCGATCGCAGGATCGGACGCGGCCACCTTTTTCGTGACAGCGACATTTTTCGCGGCAGACACCGCATCGGCAACGGACGCTGCCTGTCGGACTACCGTGAGCACCGCGGATGCGGGAGCTGTCGGCTCGGTCAGCAACCCACGCAGGATCTCCGCGAGCCGTGTGACCATTCGCTCCGCCGTGGCGTCGGAGACAACTGCCGGATCGTGGTACAGAACCAGATCCAGACCGGTGCTCGGCGGCGCCATCAACGTCATCGGATAGTGCGTGACTCCGCGGTTGGTGAATCCCTCGACCCGCAGTGTGTGCGATGCAGGCTGTCCTGCACCGGAGTTCGGGAAGTTCTCGAACACCAGGAGCGTGTCGAACAGTTGCCCGATTCCGGCGATGCGTTCGATCTCGGCCAAACTGGTGTGTTCGACGTCCACGATGTCGAATTGGGCGTTCTGGAGATCGACGAACTGATCGAGCAAAGGCCGGTCCGCGACGATGTCGAGGCGGGCCGGAATCGTGTTGCTGAACAACCCGACCATTCCCTCCACCCCCGAGAGTTCGGCAGGTCGGCCGGACACCGTGGCCCCGAACACGACGTCCCACTGTCCTGTCGCTTCGGCGAGCGCTGCTGCCCACGCACCCTGAACCAGGGTGTTGACCGTCAGCGCTCGCGCACGGCCGAGTTCGATCAGCGCTTCGGCGTCCGATGTCGCGAGAGGAACCTCGAGCGCGACGGGCACACTTCGCGGCGCTCCGGCGTCGGCAACGAGAGTCGGCGCGGTGAGCCCACGCAAACGCTCGCTCCACGCTGCGCGGGCAGAGTCCTGATCGCGGCCGGCGATCCATGCCAAGTAGTCGCGATACGGCGTCGGCGCAGGGAGGCGGCTGTCGCCGTCGTGGTAGACGTTCATCAGCTCGCGCAGGACGATCGGAGTCGACCAACCGTCGGTGAGCAGGTGGTGTGCGTTGAGGACCAAACGGTGCACCCCGCCGGGCAGCCGAACCAGTAGTGCACGCAGCAGAGGCGGTGTACTGACGTCGAAGACATGCTTGGCGGCCTCGTCCTCGAGCTGATCTGCAGAGCGGAATGCAGTGTCAGCTGGAACGGAGGTCAGATCGACCGAACGCCACTCGACTTTTGCGCCGCGCGGAATGATCTGAACGGGCCGTTCGAACTGCTCGTAGTGAAAAGCTGCGCGAAGGTTCGGGTGCCTGTCGATCACGGTCTCGAACGCGTCGGCCAACTTCGCCTCGTCCAGTGGCCCGGAGAGGTCGAAGCGTGCAGTAAGTGTGTAGACGTCTGCGGCTCCGTCACGGACCGCATGGAACAGGAGACCTTCTTGTAGCGGCGAGAGCGGAAGGACGTCGGCAAGCGGTCCGTGGACGGCTTCGAGTTCGTTGATCCCGGCCTGATCGACCACCGCGCCCTGGCCGAAGATCGTCGCCGAGCAATCGGAAGGCGTCAAACCACCCTCGAAGAGCGCGGCATGCGCGGTCAGGGCAGCGAGCGCACGTTCCCAATGCTCTTGCAGCTCGACGATCGTCGCGGCGTCGAGCACTGAACCCGCCGCAGTCCATTCGACTGCCAGCGTCGGTGATCCGTCCTCACGGACAAATGCGTTGAGCGCCAGCACTTCCGACATTGCCTTGCTCGCCGGTTCGATGACCGCGAATGGATCCTGCTCCGGCAATCGCCATCCGGTTCCGGGTAGGGACGGGAAGCGGCCGAGATAGTTGAGCAACAGTTCAGGTGTAGCGCACGCGGAAAGGTCAGGTGCGGTGTCGGGATCCAGATGCCGCAGAACTCCATAGCCGACTCCGCCTCCGGGTACGGCGCGTTTTGCTTCCTTCACCGCACGAAGCAGATGCCCGGCAGCTGCTCCCCCGCTCAGTGCGTCGGCAAGATCGTCTGCGGTGAGCAGTGCATCGGTGGGAACCCGAACGGGGAACTCACTGGTGAACCACCCGATGGTTCCGGCGAAGTCGGTGTCGCTGGCGAGCGCGTCGCGGCCATGACCTTCGACGGTAACTGTCTGCGCGGGCAGCCCAGTCAGGCCGCGACTGTGCTGCCATGAGCGCAAGGCAAGCATCAATCCCGCGAGAAGCACTTCGTCGGTCTTGGCTCGATACGCCGCCGGAAGCGTGGTCAACAGCGCGTCCGTGACGGCCGGGGGCGCAACAGTTGTCGTGCGAGTGGCGGTTGCGGTCACGTCGATCTTCGGGTCGAGACGACGACTGCCGATCGGCTCGTCGTCCGCCTGTACCGACGCGGACTTCCAGTACTCGAGCTCTGACGCCCTGCTGCCAGAGGCCCCGAATTCCGCGAGCAACCCTGCGTATCGACGCCACGAACTTCCGCCTGCAGCCAACCGGGCCGACCTACGCTCGCGCGCTGCATCGGTAGCTTCGCGGAGGTCTGGAAGCAGAATTCGCCAGGACACACCGTCGACGATCAAATGGTGAGCCACGACGATCAATTGGTCGGGTCGACCGGCCTCGGTATTGACCAGTACGACTCGCAGGAGTTCACCGGCGCGTGGGTCGAGACTCGCCGCCGACGCCTCCGCGAGCTCTCTGATCCGGGACGGCTCGGAGGTGTCGGACACCTCGCGAACGAGTCCCTCGCTGCGCACTGCACCGGCGTCCCGGACGATCAATTCGGTAGTGCCGCTGTCGTTGTCACGGCGCAGGAGCAGGCGTAGAGCGTCATGGTGATCGAGGATCGTCTGCACGCCGGACTGCAGGTCACCCAGTGAAAGGCTGTCGTCGATGCGCACTGCGGTCCACTGCGCATAGCCCGCGATTGCCTCGTCTGCCGAATTTTTTTCGATCAGTGCTCGAACGATCGGCGGGGCGATCACGGTGCCGGTGGCCACGTCCGCAACCGAGGCTACGGCGTCGGCGTCATCGGCAATCTCACGTGCCGCAGCGGCGATGGTTCCCAGATCTCGCTGTGCCAGTAGTTCTTTGGGAGCAACGATCAGACCACGCACCCGCAGTCGACTGCTGACACTGATTGCCGTGATGCTGTCACCACCGAGGCCGAAGAAATCCTCGTCCACGCCGACGCGTTCGCGGCCGAGCACCTCGGCCACCACGTCACAGAGGATTTCCTCGCGCGGTGTGGATGCGGCGCGCCCTGCCGATTCGGCAGCCGGGGCAGGTAGTGCCGCACGATCGAGCTTTCCGTTCACCGTGACGGGCAATTCGTCCAGAACGACGATTGCGGCGGGAACGAGATGATCCGGTACGCGACCGGCGAGGTCACGGCGCAATTCTTCCTGCGGCGGAAGCGTCGCGCCGGCGGCGGCTACAACGTAGCCGACGAGGCTGGGCCGTCCCCCATCCGTGCGGATCAACGCAGCAGCCGCGCCGATTCCGGGTACCGATCCGAGAACAGCCTCGACCTCGCTCAACTCGACTCGATGTCCGCGAATCTTCACCTGCTTGTCGCTGCGACCGATGAAGTCGTAGCCCCGCCCCGGTACCCACCGCGCCACGTCCCCAGCGCGGTACATCAGATCTCCCGGAGCCCCGAAAGGATCTGCGACAAAACGCTCGGAGGTCGCGCCGGCGCGGCCGAGGTAGCCCCTGGCCATTTGCGGTCCCGCCAGGTAGAGCTCACCTCGTTCACCGTCGGCGACCGGCTCGAGCGCGCTGTCGAGCAGGTACGCACGGGTACCCGCGAGGGGGTACCCGATACGCGGTCCGGCACCTCCGACCGTGGTCGCGATCGCGTCGACCGTCGTTTCGGTTGGTCCGTAGAGGTTTCGAGCCGGAACACCGGATTCGATGATCGCGTCCCACAGTGCGGGCGGTGCCGCCTCGCCACCCACGACGAGGAGCTGCAACCGCTGCGTACGCAGCAACCCGTTGTCCACCATCGCTGCCGCCATCGACGGCGTCGTGTCGACCACGTCGACGCAATCTCGCTCGAACGCCGCGACCAGAGCAACCGCGTCCTTCTGCAGTTCCTCGTCGTATACGTGCACACGATGACCACACAGCAGCCACAACAGTTGATCGAGAGACGCATCGAAGGCGAACGACGCTGTGTGCGCGGTGTGCAGTTGACGGTTCCCGACGCGCTCGGCGGTGTCCCGGTAGATGGTGGCGCGATGGTGGTGAAGCAGGTGCGCCAATCCACCGCCTCTGACCAGCACACCCTTGGGCTTGCCTGTCGATCCCGAGGTGTAGATGACATACGCCAGGTGATCACCATGCCGTGCTGTCGCCAGTTCACCGAGTTCGAGTGGAAGCTCGGAATTAGCACGGAGTTCTTCGCGGACTGCGTCGGAATCGATGACGAGGGGGTCGGGCCGAGAACCTCCGACGAGTTGCTCGGCCAGAGTGGAAGTGGTGATCACGACCTTCGGCTGCGCGTCGTCGATCAGATCTCGCAACCGCTCGGCCGGGTGCTGCGGATCCAGGGCCACGTACGCTGCGCCCGCGTTCAATGTCGCGAGCAGAGCCACCACCATCTCGGAAGTACGCGGAAGCGCAAGTCCGACAATGTCGTCCGGGCCGACATCGCGGGCCCGAAGCAACCGGGCGAGCTTGTGGACGCGGCCACCGAGTTCTGCGCCTGTCAAACGTTCGTCACCGCACACGAGGACTGTGTCATCCGCGTGCTCGACAACGATGCGGTCGAACACGTCGGGAACGAGTTCGACCGAGCCGGGCAGCGGTGCAGTTTCGCGGCCGGCGAGAATCCGCGCGGCTTCGGCCGCAGGCATCATCTCCACCTGACCGACGGCAGGATCTCCCTCCCCGACCATCGCGTTGACGATGCTGACGAAACCGGCGAGGCGACGCTGAACCGATTCCCGAGTATTGGTACGCGCGTCCACTTCGAATCCGAGTAGAACTTCGCCGTCCGCAATGGGCGTCACCGTCAAACCCAGGTCCTCCGGCGGTCCCCCGGCGACGTTTCGCAGTACACCCACAGCGCCGGCGAAATCGAGGGCGAAGTCGAAAGCCTTGAGATTGATTCCGATCCCGTGAAGCAGTGCGCCGGTTCCGGCGACGCCCAGGTCCCGAGCAAGATTCTCACCGCGGTAGCGCTGGTGTGCGCGCAGGCTTTTCATCGTGGCGGCCACCTGCTTGCTCAGGTCACCGAGTCGATCGTGGCTGCGAATCGTCAACCGGAGAGGCAGAACGTTGACTGCCATGGCCGGCGTCTTGAGTGCCGTGCGACCTACGCGCGCCATGAGTGGCATCGCGATGACAACATCCGTCTCGCCGAGCAGTCGGTGGAGAAACGCGCCGTAGCAGGCGATCAGTGCCTCGGCCCACGTTGTTCCCGTCGCGTCTGCCACCTCTTTGAGGCGGTTGAGGGCGTCGGCGGTAATGATCTCGCGAACCTGGATCGTTCGTTCCGCCGGACCGGTGACCTGCTGGCCGCGTCCGTCCAACGCGGGCAACGGCGTCAGGACATCACGCCAGTAGTCACGATCTTCCGCGAACTGCTCGCCAGCCCGGTACGCCTCGTCCTCGCTGACCAGATCTGTCATAGAACCGAATCGCGTTGGCGCGACCTCGGTTCCCTTCTTCGCGGCCGTGTAGTGCGCGGCGACTCGGCGCGAAATCATTGCTGCGCTGTATCCGTCGACGATCAGGTGGTGATAGAGCTGGATGCACCAGATCTCGCGATCGGAGAGCCTGATCAGCGAGTAGGTGTACAGCGGACGCTCCACCATCAGGCGGCAGTACTCGGACGCCCGGCTGCGCTCGGCGTCGACCAGTGCGTGCGCCACGGCTACGGGATCGCGCTCGTCACGGACGTCGGTGATCGGGATGATGCCAACTGGCTCGTCGGAGATGTACTGACGCGGGCCGTCCGCCGTCTCGATCATCCGCAGCCGCATGGTTTCGGCTTCACCGATCGTCGCCGTGATTGCGGCTGTCAGCAGTTCCGTGTCGATCGGTTCGTCGCCCGAGATTTCGAGCACCTCACCGACGAGGTAGCTCCGAGATTCGGGATCAAGCCTCTGTGCGTTCCAAATCCCGAGTTGAGCTCCTGTGAGAGCAAACGTAGCTTCGCTCGCCGCTCCGGAGTTCGAACCTGGAAGAACGCTCACACTGATCCCCTCGTCTGTGGACACACGTCACCCAAGGGTGACCTAACGTCGTTTTGGGTAGCCTAAACTAAATGTCAATGAATCGGGGAATCCGCCTCGCCGGTGACCCGAGAACCGACGGCTCCCGACGCGTTAATCAGAGGACACGCGCTTCTACAACCGCTTGCGGGACAGTCTCTTTCGTGAATCGAAACGAGAAAGTGAAGGCTAGTCCATCAGCGTTGCCGCGACGGTTCCGCCCAGTTCATAACAACCATCGCGGACAGATTTGTCCACGCTCACAGTCACTTCGAGCGGATCCGCCACCGCGACCAATCCGAGCCCGGTGGCGAGTTTGCGCACCGAAGACACTGCACCGGCAGTGTCGTTGTTGCCGTGAACCCAAAGGCCGTACGGTCGATCCGAAACCGCGCCGAGGCATTGGTAGTACGTGGTGTCGAAGAAGTATTTCAGCGCGCCCGACATGTAACCGAAATTGGCGGTGGTACCGAAAAGATAGCCGTCAGCAGCGAGCACGTCGGGCACCGTCGCCGCCAACGCCGGCATCACCTTCACCTCGACGCCCTCGATCTCGGGATCGCGAGCCCCGGCCAGGACCGCATCCAACAATTCGTGGGTTGTCGGCGAGGGCGAGTGGTGAACCACCAACAATGTCTTCACACACCTGACAATACGGCGACGGGTGGCGCACCCGTCGCCGTTCACGCCTACGCCGAAACCGTTTCCGCGCTCATCGCCTTGACCAGGTCGTCGGTTCGGGTGACCGAGGCGCAGCGCCCGGCCGCGTACTCGAGCGCGCCGACATGCTCGTCCAGGGAGAAGTCGGCTACCGCGTCGCCCACGAAGAAGATCTGCACGTCTTGCATGAACCCGTCCAAAGCGGTAGTCAGGCAACCGATGTGGGCATAGATTCCGGTGATGATCAGCTGGTCACGCCCACTCTCGCGCAGCCGCTCACGCAGATCTGTCTTGATGAAAGCGCTGTAGCGCCATTTTGTGAGCATCACGTCGTCCGGATGCGGAGCCAACTCGGCGATCACGTCGGTGTGAGCGGGATCTGCCTTCAGACCCGGTCCCCAGAAATCCGACAGCAACGCGCGCTCCTCGGGATCCTGATCACCGGGTTGCGCGGTGTAGACGATCGGGATTCCGGCAGCTCGCGCCGACGAACGAAGCCGGTCGATGTTCGGAACCACGGTTTGGAGCGGGTCGACGCTTCGGTCGTACGCGTTCACGAAATATTCCTGCATGTCGTGCAGAAGCAACAACGCTCGGGAAGGATCGAGAGTCCAGTCGACCCGATTCTGCGGAAACTCGGTGGGCATCTCGTATCGCACTGCTGTGGGTAGCGCCATGATGAATCTCCTCGAAAATGTGGGGGTGGGAACCGATCAACTCGACAGAGTCTGTGCGGCAATCGATTCGCTGAGAACACGGCGCAAGGCCGCCTTGCTGGTCTTTCCGACGCCGGTGACGGGGAACTCGGTCACGAACTCCACTCGATCCGGAACCTTGTACGCCGCAACGCCTCGGCCTCGTATGTATCGCTTGATCTCGCCGACGGTCGGTGCATCTCCGGAAATCACCAGAACAGCACAGGTTCGTTCGCCCAGGTACTCGTCGGGAACGGCGACGACGGCCGCATCGTGGACAGCCGGATGCGAGAGCAGGTGGTTCTCGATCTCCTCGGCCGCAACCTTCTCACCGCCGCGGTTGATCTGGTCTTTTGCGCGCCCCTCGACTATCAGATGTCCTGAATCGGTGACGCTGACCAGATCGCCGGTGCGATAGAAACCTTCGGCGTCGAAGACCTCGGCATTGTGCGCATCCGCCCGGTAATAGCCACGGATCGTATACGGACCCCGAGTCAGTAAGTGCCCCGTGGTTCCGGGCGCGACGGGCGCGCCTTCGTCGTCGACCACACGAACCTCGTCGTCGGGTGAAATGGGCCGGCCCTGAGTGCTGACGATCAATTCTTGCGTGTCGTCGAGGCGGGTGTAGTTGACCAGCCCCTCGGCCATCCCGAACACCTGCTGGAGGGTGCAGCCCAGCTCCGTGGGTACGCGTGCAGCGGCTTCGGCGCTGAACTTCGCTCCGCCGACGCCGAGAACCCGCAAGCTCGACAGATCGTGATCTGCCTTACTGGGGGCGGCCATCCAGGCCAACGCGATCGGTGGGACCAAGGAAGCGTGCGTGACTCGCTCTGATTCGATCAGACCGAAAGCTGTGGAGGGCATGGTGTCCGGCGCCAGAACCACGGAGCCGCCCGCGTGGAGAACACCCAGGATGCCCGGCGAACTCATCGGAAAATTATGCGCTGCAGGGAGAACCACCAACATGCGCGTCGAGTCGTCGACGCCGCAGATCGGGTTGGACGCTCGCACCGAGTAGAGGTAGTCGGCGTGCGTTCGCGGAATCAGCTTCGGAACACCGGTCGTGCCACCGGAAAGCTGAAGAAAGGCGACCGACAACGGATCGACGTCGGCAAGAACGGGAACCTCGTATCCGCGCAGCGAATCGAAACCGACAAACTCTTCGGGGTCACCGGCCACGATCACAACAGGCGGAGTCTCGAGGCCTTCGTTCACCTCACGCGCCAGCGCGCGGTAGTCGAACCCGCCATGACGGTCAGCGACGATATAGGCAGCGACATCAGCGAACTGGCAGAAGTATCCGATTTCGGTTCGGCGATGCGCCGGCAACCCGAATACCGGCAGGGCGCCGAGCTTCAACACACCGAACAATGCTTCGACGTATTCCACGATGTTCGGCAGCTGCAGAAGCACCCGGTCACCGGCGCGAACACCCAAGCCGGACAGGCCTCCGGCCACGGCCGAGCTGCGACGATCGAGGTCGGAATATGTCAGCCGTGTCTGTGTGCCAGAGGCATCGCTGCCGACCACCGCTTCGTTGTCGGGATGCCGTGCGGCCGCGGCCGTGACGAATCCGGCCAGCGTCTCGTCAGTCCAATAGCCTCGTTCCCGATAATGCGTCACCAAATCGGGTGGATACTGTGCGACGGGTGCCAAGGGCTCGCGAGCGATCCTCGAGGTCATGCAAGTGACTCCTGTTCGAAAGTACTGTCAGCAAATACGTCTCACGCTTTGAGCGTCGCTCCACCGTCGACGTACAGCGCCTGCATGGTGATGTGGGCCGCCCGGTCGGACAGCAGGAAGTGCACCGAGTCGGCGATATCGTCTGCGGTGGCCAGTTTTCCGAGCGGAATACCCAGGCGATAGCTCGCCAGATTGCCTTCGATGACCGCGTCGGCACCCGAATCGTCGGAAGGGTCCGACCACAATGACCGCTGCATCGCTGTGTCGGTGGATCCCGGAGCGACCACGTTGACACGAATGCCGTCAGTAGCCAGCTCCAGTCCAGCGGTTCGAACCAACATGGTGGCAGCAGCTTTGGACGAACCGTAAGCACCCATCCCGATACGTGGGACACCGGCCGCGTTCGACGAGACGACCACGATCGCCCCGGCCCGACGGCGACGCATTTCCAGTCCCACGCTTTGCAGCACGTTCAGCAATCCGAAGACGTTGACGCCGAATATCTTCCGCCACTGGTCCGGATCGGAGTCCAGCACCGATCCGGTGTCGAGAATTCCGGCGACGTGCGCGAGCGCGTCGATCCGGCCGAACGTGTCCATCGTCGAGGCCACTGCAGCGTCGACTGCCTGCCGATCGGTCACGTCCACGACGTGACTCTCGATATCGGCGCCTTCGACGATTGTTTCTGCCAATTCCGCAGTTACCCGCTTCAATTCGACGTCGTCGCGATCGAGCAACGCCAGCGAATACCCGTCGCGCGCAAGCGTACGGGCCACTGCGGCGCCGATCCCCGCCGCAGCACCGGTGACCACGGCGATTCGGCGCTCGCTCACTGCGGGCACAGGACCTGAACCCAGGCATTGATCGTGGGCTCTTCTGCCAACTCCGCGAAGTCGGCATCCGCGCCCGCTCCCCGCCACCGTTCGACGAGCGTCATCAAGCGAACCGAGTCAAGGCCTTCGTCACCCAGGTCCGCGTCGTCGCCGAGTTGCTCTGCCCTCATCGACAGAACCTCGGCGACGTCGCGCACGATCTGGTCACGGTCCACGGTGTTGCTCATCGGTCTCCTCGAGTAGTGGTCGACGCGCTCAGATCGAGCCAACCCAACCCTCGTGTCGACCCCGTCCGCACGCCTTGACTTTAGGCCAGCCTAACCATAACGGTACGGAAGTACACAACCCGGGCGCTCGCAACACAAATTCACCCAAACTAAGGCTAGCCTCAACATAACAAGCAATCTGTCGAACTGGAAGGGTGTCCATGTCAGCACTCGCCGAAGTCTCCGAATTCCCGTTGCGCAACAACCGGACTGACGATGAAACGGACTCCGTTTTCCTGCTCTCACGTAGGCAAACGTCGATCCGCACTTCGGGAGTAGTCGAAGAATTCGACTCGGCCTTCGACGCTGCCGAAGCCCTCAAGACCGGGCGCATCGACTCGGTCGTCGGCGCCCTGCCGTTCTCCCCGGAGACGCCGTCCGCCCTCACCGCGCCACTGAGTTTCACACGAGTCCGCGGTGATCTATATCACTCCAACATCCCGTCATTACCCACTTCGCGGGTAGCCGGATTCGAACCCAGCCCGCAGATCCACACCGACAGGGTCCGCGGAGCCATCGAACGACTTCGAGCAGGCGAACTCGACAAAGTTGTCCTCGCACGCTCCCTGACCATCGAGGCCGAGTCCACGATCTTCCCCGCCGCTCTGGCCGAGAAACTGATTGCACTCGATCACGCGCACAACGGTTTCTGCGTCGACCTGTCCCCCGCCGGAGGAAAGTACCGCGGGCGATCGCTGGTCGGTTCGACGCCCGAGGTTCTGATCGAAAGGCGAGGCGGCGTCGTCACCTGCCACCCGCTGGCGGGCTCGATTGCACGCCATCCGAATTCGGATCAGGACGAGGCGAATGCCGAGCAACTCCGCGCGTCGACCAAAGATCTGGCCGAACACGCGTTTGTCGTCGACTCCATCAGCGCGATACTCGGACCACTGTGCACGTCCTTCAATGCACCCAGCGCACCGGAAATCCTTCGGACACCGCAACTGTGGCATCTCGGGACCAAGATCGAAGGTGTCCTGATCGACCCGAGCCTGACCTCGCTCGAACTCGCAACGGCGCTGCATCCGACTCCCGCTGTCTGCGGCACACCGACGGTCGCCGCACGCGAGCACATCACCGCAACCGAAGCCGATCGTGGGTTCTATGCCGGTGCCGTGGGCTGGTGCGACCGGACTGGAGACGGCGAGTGGATGGTTGCTATTCGTTGCGCCGAGATCGCAGCAGACGGCCTCTCGGCGCGGGCCTACGCCGGCGGCGGCATCGTCGCTACTTCCGACCCGGAAATCGAATTGAGAGAGACCAGTACAAAATTCCGCACGCTACTCAGTGCGTTCGACCTCGCTGAACACCAGCTCTGACAGGGCGTCACTTCTTCGAGGTGTTCAGGGCAATCGCGGCGTGAACGAGTGCCTTGAACGCCTTTTCGTCGACGGCTTCGCCCTCGTGGAAATCGATCGCCCGTCGCGTATTGCCCTCGAGGCTGGAGTTGAAGAGTCCTGAAGCGTCGTCGAGTGATGCGCCTTTGGCAAAGGTCACCTTCACTGCGCTCTTGTAAGTCTCACCGGTACAGATCATTCCGGCGTGATACCACACGGGAACACCTCGCCACTTCCATTCCTCCACCACATCCGGATCCACTTCTTTGATCAGAGTTCGTATCCGGGCGAGCATCTCGCCCCGCCAGTCTCCGAGTTCCTCGATTCGCTGGTCGATCAACCGAGACGGGGAATCTGCGCCTTGCTTGTCGGACTCACTCTTCGCCATCGCTTCGTCACTTCCTGCTCGTCGCCGCCGATCTCCGGTGAGTCGAGTATCCCCTCCTGCACGCGGATTCACTCGGTGAATCACTGACGCATCACGACGTCTCGGCATAGGCGATTTCTTGCAGTTTCTGTCAAAGTGAGACGGACGTCCAGTATTCTCTGGGTACTAAGTCCCGATTCTTCGGCCTGGAGGACTGCATCGTGATCTGGAATCGACCGCTCACCCACTCAGTCGCTTGGGCTGCCGGATCGGTTGTTCTCGCCGCCGCGATTGTCGGCGTTCACACTGTTCCTGCGGCGGCGCAACAGGCCCGCGTCTTCGACGTACTGTGCACACCCACCGATGCAGGCCTTTCCGAGCTGTCCGGACTCACCGTCACCGCGGCCGGGATGTACGCAATCGGCGACAGCGGCTCCGACGATCGGGTCGCCGAACTCGATTCGAACTGCCACGTGCAGCGCTGGATCAGCGTGGGCACCCCTCGTGTCGACGTCGAGGATCTGTCGTCGACTCCCGACGGCCATCTGTGGCTGGCAGACATCGGCGACAACAACGCGGTACGAACGTCGGTCGGGCTGATCGACCTCGATCCGGCTTCAGGTGCGGCGACCTCCTACCCCCTGGTCTATCCCGACGGCGGGCACGACGCCGAGACACTACTGATCCAGAGCGACGGGGTTCCCGTCATCGTCACCAAGGACTACCTAGGTGCAAGCGTGGTCTACACAACCGCTGAGCGACAGCAGGTTCAGGATCTGAGTACGGGCTCGCCGACCATGTTGGCCAAAGTAGGTCAGCTCAGATTTACTCCCACCCTCACACCCGGTGGGCCCGTCCCCCACGCCGGCACGATGGCTGTCACCGGCGGCGCCGTGAGCAAGGACGGCACGGTGGTAGCGCTCCGCACGTATACCGACGCTTACCTGTACGCAGCTCCCGACGGCGATGTCGTGAAAGCGTTGAACACCAACCCGATTCGCGTCCCCCTTCCCGACGAGCCACAAGGTGAGGCGATCGCGTTCGACGCTGCCGGTGATCTGATCAGTGGCTCCGAGGCATACCGAGGGCCATTACCACCAATCCGAATTCTTCGCGGCGCCAGCGACATCGCACTGTCGGGCGGAGCGAGCGGCTCTCTCGGGTCGTAGTCGATTCGCGTCCCCGGGAAAGCGGACAGGCGCCGCTATCATGGCCGAGTGAACAAACAACTTCGAGCGACAGTGGTGGTCTCGGCAGTTCTCGCACTGGCTTCGTGTGCGAATTCCCTCGAAGGATCACCGCGCCCGGATGCGTTTGTTCCGAGCATCGACAACCCGGATCCGTCCGAAGCCATCGACGGAGTTGTCACGGTCGACTACCCAGCAGCCCAACACGTACGCCCGAACGAACGCGTGGCGTACACATATTCACCGCCCTTCGGCGGCCGTCATGACTCGGTCTGGGCAAACTGCACCGGAGTTGTTTATCCACAAGCGATTCGGACCGAGAATGCGGTCCATTCTCTCGAGCACGGGGCCGTGTGGATCACGTACAACCCCGACCTCGTCTCGAGCGAGGATCAGGCTCGCTTGGCACAGCGAGTCGAGGGCATGAGCTACACGTTGATGTCGCCGTATCCGACCCTGGATTCGCCGATCTCGCTGCAGTCGTGGGGCCGTCAGCTCAAGCTCGACAACGCCGCGGACGCGCGCATCGATCAGTTCGTCTCGGCTCTGCGCGTCAACCCGAACACGTATCCCGAAGTGGGCGCGACCTGTTCGGTGCCGGTGACGAGCTTCGACCCGAACAACCCGCCGCCATTCGACCCCACCACTCCGGATCCGTCATCTCCCACAACCGTTCCGGAGCGGTAGCGTCTCAGCAGGCCCCGCTCCGCGGCGTAGACACCTACTTGCCTCGTGAACGGCGTTCCAGTTCGACTGCCCGTCGCATGGTTTCCCGAGCCCGGCTTCGGTCACCGGCATAGTCGTAGGCGCGAGCAAGTCGGAAGTTCTGCTTCCAGTTGTCCGGGTCTGCTTCCCAGTCGACCTTGATCTGGGCGAACAACTCGTCGGCAGCCGCTCGCTCGATCCGGCCCGAAGGCAATTTCGGAAGCGCAGACGCATCGACAGCGAGGCCCTCGTCGTGAATCTGCTGCGCGAGGCGCTGGTGCGTGAAGCCGGCACGGAGCGTGGCGATGACGAGCCACAGCCCCAGGAATGGCAGGATCAGCACGCCGATCCCGAGACCGATCGCGGCGCCGCCACCGTCCTGGATGAGCTGGATTCCGCGCTGACCGAGCAGCACGAAGTACACCGCGAGCGCAATGCAAATCGCGACGATCAGTGCGACGGTGCGGGTGGTCTTGTTCATAGATCGAGAAAGGAATCGATACCGACCGTCAGACCCGGACGCGAGCCGATCTGGCGGACACCGAGCAGAACGCCCGGCGCGAACGAATTCCGGTCGATCGAGTCGTGGCGAATGGTCAGCGTCTCGCCCTGAGTTCCGAGAATCACTTCCTGATGCGCGACCAGTCCGGCCATCCGCACGGAGTGAACCCGGACGCCGTCGACGTCCGCTCCGCGCGCACCCTCGAGCTCGGTCGTGGTGGCGTCAGGACTGCGTCCCACGCCTGCTTCCGCGCGAGCCTCGGCGATCATGGCGGCCGTTCGGTATGCGGTGCCCGAGGGAGCATCTGCCTTGTTGGGGTGATGGAGTTCGATGACCTCGACGGAATCGAAGAAGCGCCCCGCGGCAGCCGAGAAGCGCATCAACAGCACAGCACCGATGGCGAAGTTCGGGGCGATCAGAACACCCGTTGCCGGCTGGGCGTCGAGCCAGGACTGCACAGTCGCAAGCCTGGACTCGTCGAAACCGGTGGTGCCGATCACTGCATGAATTCCGTTGGCCACGAGGAATTCCAGATTTCCCATGACGACGTCGGGGTGCGTGAAATCGACCACTACCTGAGTGCGGGTGTCGACAAACGTCTCGATGCGATCACCGGTGTCGACCTGAGCGACGAGTTCCAGATCGGGAGCAGCTTCCACTGCCTCGCAGATCGCTCGACCGACCTTGCCCTTGGCTCCCAGAACCCCGACCCTGATGGGTGCTGCACTCACGTCTTCCACGCTCCGTCCGATGCATTGTTTGAGGTGAAGCCTACGCAATCACCCCGATGCGCTCACCATCAGTCGGGCGGGAGTTATGTCACCACTGGCACACTGGACGTAGTGAGCAACCGTCCGCAAGTCCGCGAAACCGGCAACCTTCGACCACTCGAGTTGGCAACGGGTGCCGTCATGGCCGGATTCACGGTCGCGTTGTCCGTCATTGCCACGGTCATCCCCATGGCCAGCGCCCTCAACCTCGTGGCCGCCGTTCCGATGGGAATTGTTGCCCAGCGCTTCCGAGTCCGCGCCGTGACGACGGCCGGTATCTCGGCTACGGCAGTCGCCTTCGTCGCGGCGGGTTCGGGATCTGCGGCGGCGGTCGCATTGAGCGCTCTCCTCGGCGGAATCATCGGTACGGTCAAGCGGCGCGGTCTCGGCTTCGTCTCCGCATTGCTGTCGTCATTGGTCATCGGGCCCGCGCTGGCGTTGTTCTCCATAGTCCTGTTGCTTGTTCTCGCTCCGCTGCGCACCTTGTTGTTGACCTCGCTCGAGAACACCGCGTTGGGCGTGGCCGAGATCTTGAAGCGTGCCCCCACACTCGTCGGCGCAGCCGAATGGATCGAGAACAGCATCGGCTCGATCATCGACTACTGGTGGTTGTGGATCGGCGTGTCCATCATCTCCGGAATCGTCCTCAGTACCGTCGTCTCCTATTTCGTCCTCGGCGCCGTCCTCGACCGATTGGCTGCACTCCCTTCGGCCGACCCGCTCCAGACAGCACCCGACGACCGTCCGATCGATCCGTTGCCGGTCACTTTCGATCACGTGGGCTTCACCTATCCGGGTGCAACGACACCGGCCCTCGTCGACGTCAACTTCACCGTGCGACGAGGAGAGTTCGTCACCGTCGTCGGCCACAACGGCTCGGGCAAGTCCACACTCACCCGGTTGCTCGCCGGTCGCGCGCCGACTGTCGGGACGCTGACGAGACCCGGGTCCGCCGGTCTCGGCCGACACGGCGGAACCGCCGTCGTCCTCCAACGACCCGAAAGCCAGATCCTCGGAACCCGCGTCGCGGACGACGTCGTCTGGGGGCTCCCCCCCGAGTCGCATCCCGACGTCGATGCACTGCTGGCCGAGGTGGGACTCGCAGGCATGGGTATGCGTGAGACCTCCGGGCTGTCCGGTGGCGAGATGCAACGTCTGGCTGTTGCAGCCGCGCTGGTGCGGCGCCCCGCTCTGCTGATCGCGGACGAAGCCACCGCGATGGTCGATCAGGCCGGCCGGGAGGAATTGGTCTCGCTCCTTGCCGAACTTCCGCGACGCCACCCGATGGCCGTGGTACTGGTCACCCATCACCACGCCGACACCCGCAACGCAGATCGGGTGATTCAACTACAACGCGGACGGCAGATCGATCACCAACCAGGTTGGATGACGTCGACGTTCGGGGGTCCGCCGTCTGCGCCGTGGCCGGTCAGCACTCGAGCTGTCCTCCAACTCACCGATGTCACCCACACGTACAACGACCGGACTCCGTGGTCGCGGCGCGCACTGTCGGACGTCAATCTCACAATCGGCGACGGCGACGGGCTGCTGGTTCTGGGCGGCAACGGTTCCGGTAAATCGACTCTGGCCTGGATCATGGCGGGCTTGATCGCACCGAGCAAGGGAACCGCAGTCTTCGACGGCAAACCCGTCTCACGCCAACTCGGCACCGTCGGTCTCACGTTCCAGCATTCGCGACTGCAGCTGCAACGCCGAACCGTCGCCGAAGACATCGAGGCCGCCGGAGGTCCGGAGATCGGATCGGTGCAAGTCTCGTGGGCGCTCGACGCCGTCGGACTCGACCGTCACATCGCCGGCCGCAGCATCGACGAGTTGAGCGGCGGACAGATGCGACGCGTCGTCCTGGCCGGTCTCCTCGTGCGCCAACCGCGGGTACTCATCCTCGACGAACCGCTGGCCGGTCTCGATCCACCCGGTCGACACGAAATCCTGAACGTACTCAGGTGGATTCGTCGGAACGGAACCGCAGTAGTCGTCATCTCCCACGATGTCGACGGCATGGACGCCGTGTGCAGCAGAACAATTCGACTGTCGGAGGGTCGCATCCTCGACCCTGCCGCCAGCAGCGCCTTGGAAGGATCGACGACGTGACAACACTTCTGCGCGAAGTCCCGACTTCATCGCCGATCCACCGATTGTGGGCCGGAACGAAGATCGTTGCCGTCGTTCTCGTCAGCATCGTGGTCGTGACCGCTCCGTCCTGGCCGGCGATCGGCGTCGTACTCGGATTGTTGTTGCTGACCGCGGTGATCGGACGCATCCCCCCGACTGCAGTTCCGCGACCTCCGTGGTGGTTGTGGGCGCTGATCCTGCTCGGCGCGTTGATCAATCTTCCGATCGGCCTCGACGCAGTCTTCATCTACCTGCAAGCTGTGACGTTCGGTCTTGTATTGCTCTGCGTCTCACTGATGTTGGCATGGACCACGTCGATGAGCGATGTGGCGCCGGCACTGGCAACGCTCGGTAGACCGCTGCGATTCCTCAAGATCCCGGTCGACGAGTGGGCGATCGCGACGGCCCTCTGCATTCGTTCACTTCCGCTCTTGATCGACGAGATGCTCACCCTGGTGGCGGCGCGACGACTACGCCCGAAAGCTGTGGTGAACAGCGCTGCCGACAATTCGATAGTCGATCTGATCACCACGACCATGTCGGTGGCAATTCGGCGCTCTGCCGAGATGGGTGAAGCGATCTCCGCTCGCGGGGGCACCGGTTTGATCGCGGCGTACCCCAAGCGCCCTCAGCTCGCCGACCTGTTCGCGCTGATCGTCGTCATCGCCGCGTGCGTCAGCGCGGTTGTTTTGACTCTGGTTCTGCGCTGATCGGATCACCGCTGACAGAATTTCCCTGGGCGATGATCGCAGAACCCATCCAGCGCCGTAGGTATCGCCGCAGTTCCTCGTCGCTCCGCTTCGGGTCGCCGGGCGCGAGGAAAAACGACTGCATCGTCCGCAGGACGTATTCGACCAGTTCCTGAAGTGATGCGTCGTCGTATCCGAAACGCACCCAGTCCACGTCGAAGCGGGTGATCATCGCCATTCCGAAGGCCTGCGCCTCCTGAGAGGTCAGACCTTCGGGATGAAGACTCGAATTCGTGCTGGTGAGCAGAATGCCGAGATGCGGCGTTCGGTGGACCTGGGTCAGGGTGTAGACGACACCCTCGGTCATCGCCTCGACGGGATCTTCGATGCCGCTCACGTGTGTGGTGAGCCGATCGAGGTAGCCGTCGACCGACGCGATTGCAGCTGCCCGCATCAGAGCGTCAGCGCTGGGGAAGTATCGATACACGGTCTGCCGGATCACGCCCAGTGACTCGGCGACGTCGCCGATGCTGATTTCCGAACTCGTCCGTCCGATCAACTCGACCGCGGC
This sequence comes from Rhodococcus sp. FH8, assembly GCF_019266085.1. NCBI lineage: Bacteria > Bacillati > Actinomycetota > Actinomycetes > Mycobacteriales > Nocardiaceae > Rhodococcus > Rhodococcus sp. FH8. Next base: position 106,497 of record NZ_LPNQ01000073.1, read on the forward strand.
CTCGACAATGCGACGAGACGCATCTTCGTCACTGTCCGGTGGATTGCCGCCCCACCCACGCCTTCGTGCCACTGCCCACTTCCTCGCTCGAACGAGGCTCGAACCATGTCTTTGCGCTCGAAGTCCAAGAGCCACAGGCTAACACAGGCAGGTTTTGCATCTGCGCCCCTCGAATTCACTCCCCTCGCCGAAAGTGAACATACAACTGCACACCAATATGTATGATTACCGCCACACGTGGCTTCGAGTGCCAGAGCGGCCACCTGACCAGCCCCTCCGAAAGACGAGGTTCGACAAGTGACCAACCTTCAACCCCGAAAAATGGACTTCGGATTCGAGGATCAGGACGTTCCCTTCCTGTGGAACCCGGAGAATCCGGCCTGGTCGAGCATGTCCAACGCGGTCTCGTTCCTGGCCATCGGTTTCGAGAAGATGATCGTGAAGATGATCATGCAGACCAAGTCGCGGATCAGCGATCCTGAAGTGGCCGAGGAAGCCGTGGCGTTCATGCGTCAGGAAGGCCATCACTCGACCGCGCACCGCCAGCATGTGAAGGCTCTGATCAGGCGCTACCCCGGACTACAGAACACGCTCGACGCTGTGATCGGTGAATTCGATCTACTGACCGAGGCGACCTCGCTGAACTACCGGCTTGCATACACCGCGGACCTGGAGGCGACCTTCACTCCGGTGTTCAAGCTGATGCTCGACAACGAGGCGACCTTGTTCCGCCCGGGAGACGACCGCGTCGCGTCGCTGTTCATCTGGCACTTCGTCGAGGAGGTCGAGCATCGCAGCTCGGCTCTGATCATCTTCAATTCCGTTGTCGGAAGCGAGCTTTACCGGATGCGGATGGCACCGTCGATCTTCGCGCACGTGATGAAGGTGATTCGTATCGCCTGCGCAGGCTTCAACCAGCACGTTCCGCTCTCCGAGCGGCAAGTCGACTCACTGTCGATGTTCGCCACCCACCGCACCAAGCAGAAGATTCTGACGTCGTTCGCTCCGTATCTGACCAAGGGCACGATGCCTCGCGCCTTCGATCACCTTCAACTCGGAGAACAACTCGTTGCACTCGGCGGTGTCTTCCGCAGCCAGATGCCCAATCACAACCCGGACCACGAGAAACTCCCCGCACTCGCCGACCAGTGGTTCAAGCGTTACGACGACGGCTACGACTGCACACGCTGGTACACCGCCGAATCTCAGGCACAAGCCGAGTCGATCACGTCAGGGGCCAACTGATGGCAGAACACTGCTCCCCCACGTTTTCCCAGCTCGCAACAGAACTCGGTTTCTCCTGTCAGGAAGCAGGTGGACTCGTCGAGTTCCGTAACCCGGCGGCGCTGGAGAACTGGACCCTGCCCGTCCTCGAATGGACCATCATCGTCGGCTCGGTGCTCGCACTGGTCCTGGCGATCGTGCGGTTGCGCCGCAACGGCGACCCCACCAATCTGGTTCTCTGGTTCGGCGCCACCGCCTACCTGTTCATCATCGAGCCTCCGCTGTACTTCCCGGCGGCGTTCGGCATCGAAGAACAAGTGGACACGATGTTCGCGCACAACGTGTTCACCGTCGACTTCATGTGGGGTCGACTGCCGCTGTACATCGTTGCCATCTATCCACTGATGGCGACGTTGGCCTTCGAAATAGTCAGAATGCTCGGCGTTTTCCGCAGATACGGTCCACTACTGGGCGCTGTCTGCGTCGGCTTCGTCCACCATGCGTTCTACGAAATCTTCGACCACCTGGGGCCCCAGTTGCGGTGGTGGGAGTGGTCGACGTCGAACCCGATCAACCAACCCATGTTCGACGCGGTTCCACTTCCCAGCGTGGTCGTCTTCGCCGCGCTGTGGCCGATGTCGTTGGCATTCTGCGTCCAGTACTTCGTCGGACGGCACGTCGATGCCGGCAAGCACTTCTCCGGACTTCAATTGGTATGGCGCACCATCGTGATCGGCCTGCTGGCCTCGCTGGGTACGTTCATTCTCCCGCTCCCGGCGACGGTCTTCGGTATAGGAAGCGACACTGTCCGCGGGTTCCTCTACGCCGCTGAACTTGCAGTCCTCACAGTGGTCGCGATCGTGGTTCTCGTCCGCCAATGGACGCACCTGCGCTCGGCAGAATCGAACACTCCTGCACACACCAACAGGTTCGTGCAGATCTACAGCGTGGTGTACCTGGTTGTCATGGCCGTCCTGTGGGCGAGTGCGCTTCCCGACTTCTTCGACGCGGTCGACGGTTCCACCAGCGCTGGAGATCCCATCGGGAACCTCTGGTACACAGTGGCGTGCTTCGTCATCGCAATCCTGTGCGTGAGCGCAACTTTCACCATTCCGAAGCGGAACTCCGGGACGGCCGACGCCGAGCTCCTCGGGGCAAACTCAGCGACTCCGGCTACCTAGGCGACCGGGACGAGACCGCTCGGGTCTCGTCCCGGTTTCTCGGTTTCACGGGACGCGGTGAGTCCACTCTTCGGTTCTGAACTTCGTGTCCACCAGCTTGCGCGCCTGCTCCAACTCCGAGTCCGTGTAATCGCTGTCGTGGGTGTCGTATTGACCTCGAAAGTGCTGCGCAAACGACTCCAGGATTGCTGCACGCGTCATTCCGGTCTGCGAACGCAGCGGATCGACGCGCTTGGCCGCACTCTTGGTTCCCTTGTCCGACATCTTCTCTCGTCCGATTCGCAACACCTGCGTCATCTTCTCAGCGTCGATGTCGTAGGCCATGGTCACGTGATGGAGCACAGTGCCGGACGCGAATCGCTTCTGAGCGGCGCCGGCGATCTTGCCCTTGTCCGAGGCGATATCGTTGAGCGGCACATACCGAGCGTTGATACCGACCTCGGCAAGCGCTCCCATGACCCACTGATCGAGAAACGCGTAGGACTGCTCGAAACTCAAACCCTCGACCAATGACGCCGGTACTGCCAACGAGTACGTGATGCAGTTGCCCGGTTCCATGAACATCGCGCCGCCACCGGAGATTCGGCGCACCACCCCGATGCCGTACCGCGCAGCCGCCTCGGAGTCGACCTCGTTACGCACGGACTGGAACGATCCGATCACGACCAAGGGCGAGTCCCAGTCCCAGAAACGCAATGTCGGCGGACGCTCACCCGATGCGACCTCACGCGCGATGACCTCGTCCAGCGCGACGTGCATCGCGGGATCGAGAACCACCGGCGGGATGAGGTCGAAGGTGTGATCCGCCCAGCTCGTGGCGTGGCCGAGTGCGCGCCGGATCGCGATGCCGACCGACTGCGGCGTGAAGCCGATCATCGAGACGGACTCGTCGAGCGCAGTGGAGATGGCATGCGCCAACTGTTCTGCATCCGAGTCGGCGGGCATTCCGCGCAACGCCGCGTTGATGTCGTCGAGCGCGCTGTCGGGCTCGAGGAAGAAGTCCCCCGAGACTGCGACTTCGGACAGCCGACCGTCCGCCACCTCGACGTCGACCGCGACCAGTTTTCCACCAGGAACCTTGTACTCTCCACGCATCCGTCCAGCCTATCCCTGCGGGATTCTCTGCGGTGAGCGCCGTCGAAGATCACACCCCGCGCGCAGTGCGCATCTGTTCGGAAGGCAGGGCGATCAAGTAACCACACCTGTAAGTCGCTGCGGGGCTGCACAATCGCGCGGACGGGACCGCACGTGTCGACCCCTGGCAATTTGGCCGAGCAACGGCCCTGCTTCTGCCGACAGGCGAGATGATCTCTGTGGTGGGAGGATTGCCGCAACGAGCCAACTCCCTGGCGAGCCACAACGGAGGTAGACATGAAGGTCCCGGCGTTCCACTCGACGGTTCCTTCGGATCTCGACGTCTATCACGACAACGAAAGCTGCATTTTGGCCGCGCGCATCGCAGTGTCCCATCGTGCGCCCGGAGTCGACGGCCGACCGTGGTGCACTGCGTGTGCGTCTTTGGACTGACGAGCGACCACCAGCTCACTCACACCCACGTCGCCGATTCGGGGACAACCCCGTTGGCCCGAGCATTCGCATCGATGACAGCGCGGAGCCACACTGTCAGACCGGTCTCGACCTGCTCGTAGAACGCGGTGAATCCCGGATCGGCCACGTACATCCGTCCCAGACACACCTGCATCGAATGTGTGCAGTCGAAGTAAACCCCGATCGACGCTCGGTGCCGTTCTGCCAGCAAATTCGCCTCGGCGCTTCCCGGTTCGACACCGGATCGGCAGGCCAGCGCCAGATTTTCGTTGAGCGTCTCGACGCAGTCGGCGATCTTCTGCCAATCCTCAGCGATCCTACCCGCCGACCGTTCCGCGTGCTGCGCCCACTGCGCACTGTCACCCCAACGCTCGTGCGCCTCAGGTCCCCATGACGGCTGCCAGTGTCGGCCGAAGATCGAGACCTGCTCGTGTGCCGGCAACAGCACACCCGACTTCCTGGCATCGATGATGCGATCCAAGGACTCGCCCAGTTCCTCCAAGTCGGCTATCCGTTGCCGCAACTCGGCGCGCTGCCCACGCAGCGTCTCGTCCACGTGGGCTGCGGGCGCATCGAGCAATATCCTGATCTCGTCGAGCGACAAACCCACGTCACGGTAGACAAGCACCCGGCCGATGCGGCCGAGGTCCGCGTCGGTGTACTGCCGGTAGCCCCCGTCACTGCGCCCGGACGGACGCACCAAACCGATTGCGTCCCAATGATGGAGGGTACGTACGGTTATGCCTAGTCGTGATGCGGCAGCACCGACAGTGAGAGCACTGTCTGCCTCGTCTCCGAAGAGTTGGTCCGTCACGTGATCCAGTCTGACAGACGCGGTTCGGGAGGCCACAGCGTCAGACCTCGGTTCAGTCGACGGGTCCGTCAATTCCCATGCCTCGCAGATGCTCGGCCTCGGCACTGTTCGGGTCGTACGGACGAGCGGCCGTCATGATCACACGCGCGTTCTCCGGTGTCACAATCTCCAACTCCAGTGAATTCCACGGCTTCAGATGTGGACCGCTGGTGCATCCGGGCCGCAATTCCTCACACGCCTTGGCTATCTGATCGATCTGACTCAGCACACACGCAAAGCTCACGCTGACGGACGGTGGTGAATCTGCACATTCGCCGGGCACGAGCAGAACGTCTTGAAATGCCCAGCGTCGCAGGTGCGTCAGTCGATCCGGTACCGAAAAGAGGTCGAAGAAACCGAGCCCACGGATCCAGAAGTCGGCAGATTCGGCCAGATCCGATGTCGGAACCGACACGAACATGGGCATTCCGTAGAGACCTCGGAACTGTTCCGGAGGCACGGCGTCTGTAGCGGGGACAGGGACGGGGCTGATGTCGAATGCCGGGTAAGTATCGGTCATGAAGTCATCGTGAGCCCTCACGCTACGTCAGGGTCAAATCGTGTGAAATCCGATCGAACCAGATTGCGCGATCACACCGTGCGTGCGAATGCGCCGTCGTCTGCGAATACCCGTTGGGCAAAGCGTTCGCCGATGAGACGGTGCGTCGCAGCGTCCGGATGGAGCTGATCGGGAAGCGGCAACTCTTCGTTCTCGGCCGCACCATAGAGATCGCACCCGTCGACGTAATGCAGATTAAGATCAGCCGCCGATCGCTGGGTTACGATGCGCGCCAACTCTTCCCGAATAGAGCGCAGCGTCAGCTTTCCGGCTGCACGCTCGGCGGGATCGCCGGTAGCAACGAATCGCATTTCGCCTCTGGCAAGCGCGTCGAAATCGAGTGCACCAGGTCCAGGCGTGTCTTCGTGAATCGGGCAATAGACAGGCGAGACGACCAGCAGTGGAGCCACTGGATGGCCGTCGCGGACCGTGTCGAGGAAGCCGTGCATTGCCGACGTGAAGGCCCGCAGGCGCATCACGTCGGAGTTGACCAGATTGATGCCTATCTTGATGCTGATGAGGTCGGCAGGAGTGTCTCGCATAGCGCGGGCGACGTACTGGTCCAGCAGAGCGCTGCCGCTGAACCCGAGGTTGATCAGATCCACGCCGCCGAGGGAGGCTGCGAGAGCAGGCCAAGTGCGGGAGGGACTTTCAGCGCCGGAGCCTTGACTGATCGAGCTTCCGTGATGGAGCCACACATCGCGCTTCGTGCCGACTGCGAGTTCGAGCGGGGCGTCGGTTCGCAATGCGACAAGTTCGGTGGTTTCGTTGTGCGGCAACCAGATCTCGACGGTCTTGGATCGCGCGGGCAAGTCCGCGAAGCGGATGGTGCTGACGGGTCCGGATTGTCTCTGAGCGGTACCGGTCGCCATGTCGATCGTCACCGTGTTGCCACCCTCAGCGATTGCGTGCCCGGTTGGTTCGCCGTCGACGATCAGGTCGTACACCCCTTGCGGCCTCGGCGGGGCACCGATGTAGATCATTTTCGTGGGCAGAGTGTCGAGTTCGATGGCCGTAGCGCTGGTTCGGAACACCAGCCGCACTCCGGACGGTTGTGATTGCGCCATTGCCATCTGCCCGTCAGCGAATTGCGTGCGAGCTCTGGCAGGCAGACGGTGTGTCAGCACACCGCGTTCGGTCCGCTCGAGCTCGAGGGCTCCGCGCACGATGTCCTCGGAAATTGCGGTGGTAATCCAGCTGCTCTGGCTGTTCATCTCATTCACCTGTAGATAAGTTGCGAAGGTTTTAACTACAGCACACAGTAATTTGCCTATACTATTTAGGCAAGCGGTTTCACTTCTCGACGAACAGGACCAACGGACATGCCTCGCGCAGGACTGACACCCGAACGCCTCGCCGTGGCGGGCGCCGAATTGGCCGACGAGGTGGGCTTCGAGCAGGTGACCGTATCGGCGGTCGCCAGAGCGTTCGACGTCAAGGTCGCAAGCCTGTACTCGCACGTGAAAAGTTCGAACGACCTCAAAACCAGAATCGCGCTGCTTGCCTTGGAAGAGATGGCCGACCAGGCTGCCGACGCCGTGGCCGGTCGGTCCGGCCGCGACGCCTTGACCGCCTTCGCGAACGTGTACCGCAACTACGCGAGGTCACACCCTGGTCGGTACGCCGCGTCACAGATGCGCCTCACCCCGGAGGCCGCGGCCGCGAGCGCGGGTTTCAGACACTCGCAGATGATGCGATCGATTCTGCGCGGGTACAACCTCACCGATCTCGATCAGACCCACGCAGTTCGGTTGCTCGGCAGCGTTTTTCATGGGTACGCCAGCCTCGAGCTGGGTGGATCGTTCAGCCACAGTGCACCGGACAGCGCCGAAAGCTGGGCAAGAATCCTCGAGGCTCTCGATTCGATGCTGACCAATTGGCCCGCGTCGAGTCCATGACCAGGCGTGATTCTTGCGCGCCAAGTTCTTGCGCCACTTGGTGATCGCACACGGCCAAGAAACCTCGGGCCCACCCCAGGAGCGGCGCCACACAATCGCGCGCTCCCGCAACCACAGGTCGCGCTGGGACAGAAGAAGGTCCGAATAGGCAAGAAGCCGGGCGTGGAGCTCCGCTTAGAGGAGAAGCTTGGCGCGCAGAGAGTCGACAGTGCCCTGGTCGACGCCGAGGCCCTCCCGTACGTAAGTATCCATACCGCCGTAGAGCCGGTCCACCTGTGCATACGCCGCATCGAGCCACGACAGGTCCACCGCGTCGTCCCGGCCCAGGTACGTGTTCGACGCCATGAAATCGGCACTGATGAACTCCCGCGGGACACCCAGAATGGTCAGCAGGATCGCGGTACCCCAACCGGTGCGGTCCTTCCCTGCACTGCAGTGGTAGACGGTTGCGCCGTCGGAGTTGTTCGCGATCGCAGTCAGCAGGTCACGAAAGGCGACATCGGAACCCCGGTAGTTGACCATGAACGGGTAGCCGATGCTCTGGCCGATGTTCGAGGTTCCCTTGACTGCGCCGTCGATCAACGCGCGACCGAGGGTCAGGGGAACGAACTCGTGGAACGCGATGCCGTGTTCGATACTGACGACGTCGGCGACCTGGTAGGTGACCCCGGCGGGGATCCGATCGGGATCCTCCGCACGTTCGGAGGCGTTGCGCAGGTCGACGTCGAGGGTCAGGTTCGCGGCGGTGAGTTTTGCCAGATCAGTCTCATTGAGCGAGCTGAGCTTGTTGGAACGGAACACCAGGCCTGTCCGGACGGTCCTGCCATCGGTAGTCCGATACCCGCCGATGTCGCGGAAGTTCCGCGCCTCGTCGAGCCTGATCTCGGCCGCGGACGGCGGTGGGATCTCCGGCAGCGGCGGTTGCTCCCCGGACGATCCGAACTGACTCGAACCCAATTGCAGGTCGCCGCTCGAGGCGGAGGCGAGTGTGGGGCCTGTCAGGGCCGCACCCATGGCGACCAGCGCAGCGAGGGCGATTCCGAAAGGGCGCGCCCCTCGGCGGCGCGTGTAGACAGTTGTCACCTTCATCCTCTCATTCGCTGTGCGGGATACCCCGCGCCCCGCAAACTCCCGTGCGAGATTACAAGGGTGGCACGCTCCTCGTCCCGACTTTGCTCCAGAAACCGGACATGTGTTCAGGTGCCCGGCCAGCCGCCATCCGGCAGGAAGAAACTCTTGCCCGTCACTGCGTCGCCATCGACCACGCCGGGCCCGTTCGAACGACAGACCGCGGCCGCGGCGGCAGCCGTAACTGCACAGCGCCGAACAACTTCACTGTCGAGCAACTGCACGAATCTCCACCTCGAGCTGGTAACCGTTGGGACGAAATCAATCTCATGCGCTACCTGCCGTCGACCATGACCAGTGCAGGCTGAGGAATGTCGGACGAAGCGTCTGCGAGAGCAGCAAGAGTGCCGTCGAGCGCGACAAGGTCCGCACGACGACCCGGCGCCAAGATCCCCGCCCGTCCTTCGTCATGGACCAAGTACGCACTGTCCACAGTCATGGCCTGCACTGCACGCTGCACTCCGATCCGTTGGTGGGCGCCAAGCACGGCACCGCCCATGGTCAGCCGATTCACAGCAGTCCTAATCGTCTGGAGGGGATCCATCGGCGTTATCGGGCAATCCGAGTGCAGCCCGAATTTCAAGCCGATGTCATCGGCGCACGCCAGCGGGTCCAGGTTGCCGGCTCTCTCAGGACCGAGGAAACGGTCACGGTGACGATCGCCCCAATGAAAAACATGGTTGACGAAAAAGCTCACCCCGATCTCGGCATCACGTATCGCCTCGAGATCCGCAGGCCTACTCACCTGGCAGTGCTCGATACGGTGCCGCGCTCGACGTCCGTCACTGCGGTGCGCACTGCGCAGCGCCGCGATGGCGGCGGCTACAGCCGCATCGCCGTTGGCGTGCACCGCGACCTGACCTCCCTCGCGGTGCACCTGGAGAACCATGTCGTCGAGTTGCTCCTGCGGATAGAGCAGATCACCGTGATGGTTCGGGCTGCAGGTATACGGAGTTCGCAAGGCTGCAGACAATCCTTGAATGGACCCATCCGCCCAGAATTTGGCGCCGGCCAGGCGGAAGCGTGACCCTGGGGCCGGTGCAGCCGTGAAAGCGATGTTCCTTTCCTCCAGTTCTGCGATCGCGAGATCACCCCGAAGGAAGCCAACCGTGTGCACGGGCATCTCGCCCATGGTGTCCAGGGCACGATAGGCGGCCAACTCCTGCATGCCCGCCGACAGGCCGACCCCTAAATCGTGGACGGTCGTAATTCCTCGCGAACGCGCCAGTGTCAAGCTACGCAGCAACGCGGTCTGCACCTCTGCCTGTGTCAGGTCTGGTATCGCGCCGCTCAACCGTGCCACGGCGTCGATTTCCCAGGCCATCCCTGTGAGCCTCCCGTCCGCCCCACGCGGAAACTGCGAGTCCCCGGGATCCACCGTCGATTCGTCGATGCCTGCAGTTGCAAGCGCAACAGTGTTTGCCACCGCAAAGTGCCCCGAGATGTGCAGAACGATGATCGGGCGGTCGGTGCAGACTGCGTCGAGGTCATCGCGTGTGAGATGGCGACCTTCTCGAAGTTGTGTGTCGTCGTACCCCCATCCACGTATCCAGCCGTGAGTGGGAGTGGAGTTCCGCAGAGCCCCTTGGATATCCGTGATCGAGGCGCACGGTGGCGTCCGGCAATCGGCCCATCCGTCAGTCAAGCCGGAGTAGGTCGGGTGAATGTGCGACTCGATCAGCCCCGGGATCACAGTAGCGCCGGCGAGATCGAGCCGACGAGTTTCCGGTCCGGCGTACTCCCCCATGTCCTTTCGACTTCCGGTGGCGACAACCAGGCCTCCATCGAGGACGAGTGCCTCAACCTGGGGTGACGCTGCGTCTTGGGTGAGGATTGCATCTGCGGTGAGTAGTGTCCGAGTCATCGGATATCCGCCTTCGTGGTCGGGGCTGCGGGGCAAGGCACTGGTGCCGATCGATTTTCTGCACGGAGGCCCGAAACCGCTTCGACAGGAGGCCACATCACTCGGGTGGCGGACACGAACAACACGTTCAGAACGAGCGCTGCGGCACCGATGTTCATGCCTTTGTCCGCCAACCACATCGATACCGTGCCGTGTGTGTCGAGGTACAGCCAGAGCACCAGCACGTCGCCGAGCACCACGCCCATCGCGAGCGCTGCCGGTCGCAGCTTCCATCCGAAGATCATCGTCGCGAACACCACCACGGCCTGGGTCACCCCGTAATACGCGGTATTCACCAGCGTCAGCAGCAATTGGGGTGCGGCGAGGGTGAGGATCAGCGACAGGCCGAGGTAGGCGACGATGACCCCGCGCACCCACACTCTCTGACGTGATTCGGGTATTCCAGGAACGATGTTTCGCGAGACGATCGAGCCGATTCCCAGCGCCGAGCCACACAGAACAACGATCGCGCACAGTGCCGCACCACCCGCCACCACTCCGGTCAGCCAGTCCGGGAGCACGAGACGGGACAGTTGCAGGAGCACCTCATTGGACTCTGCGCCCTCGAGCTTGTTGGGCAGCAATGAAATTGCGCCGAAGGCAGCAGCGACGAGGAAGGGATACATGAGCATGTACAGCGGGTTGAATCGGGCGACTCGCTTGAGGGTTGCCTCGGACTTCGCCGATAGCACCGCTTGCACGATGAAGGGGAAAACGAAAAAACCGAGTGACTGGAACACAATTGTGGTGAGAACGAAGGTCAGCGACGAACCGGTGACGGTGGATTGCGAGGCCTGCCCGGCCCCATGGGATGCCGCATCGGCAAAGAGCTTCGTGATACCGCCCGATTTGGCCGTGGCGGCCAGTCCGATCAGGATCGCTCCCAACAGCAGAGCTGCGTCCTTGACGTAAGACACGAACGCCGGTGCACGCACACCCGAAAGCAGGAGGAAGAGCAGAGCAAGCGCAGCGCCGACGAAAACCGCCACCGTCGGGTTGATGGTGATGCCAAGTCCGCTCAGTGCGACCTGGAGGCCGGCAAGCTGCAACTGCCCCCAGGGAATGAGGAAGACTACCGAGGCAATCGCGATTGTCAGTTCCAACCCGCGCGACCGAAAGTGCCGCCCTGCCACATCGGGCAGCGTCATCGCGTTATACCGCTTGCCTGCCCGCCAGAGATAGGGCGCAAAGAAGTATCCGATCGGGTAGGCAAGCAAGATGTATCCGATGAACCAGACGCCGTAGCTTGCCCCGTGGGCGTACACACCCCCGGGAAATCCAATGAGCGTGCCGATGCTGTAGGCCTCACCTGCTCCCAGGATGAAAACCAGCACGGGACCGAAAGACCGCCCGCCCACTAGGTAGTCGGAGATCTCTTTTTTGCTTCCACGGCGTGAAAGCACTCCGGCGCCGAGCGCGAGGAGTAGCACGAGCGTAAATGTTGCAGCGATCATGTCGGATCCCCGATCTCGGTCTTGGCCTGAGCCAGTTCGTTTCGTTCCGCTTCCTCGAAGTCCTTGCGGTCAAAGAACTTCCATGCCATGTGGAGACACAACGAGGTCAGCGGCATCCACAAGAAAAGCCACGCGAACAAAATGGGAAATCCGAGAACAGTCAGTTCGGATCCGGAGAGCGCAACTATCCCGCCCAGCACCCCGACGAACGGAACTCCGATTGCGAGCAAGGCACTCTTCGCCTCGTTGGACATGATTGTGGCTCCTTAGCCGTTGATCGATCCGGAGCAGATGAGGCGAGGGGCGTTTTGCCGTCGAATCGTCGTCCGGTCTAGCGTTGAGTGTGCCTCCCGTCACTATGGCGGGACCATGGGTGAACCCCGGAATCCGCGACGCTCGTTCGTGAAATTCACGGGACGCAAGACCAAGCACGCACAAAGGAGTAACCCCGTGGACGTAACCGACGTCGAAGAAGAAGACACGATCCGACGGTTGTGTCGCGAGGTTTCCGACGAGCTCGAAGCGCTCACCGAGCGCGCGGTACAACAGATTCGCAGCGAACTCCCGGCCTACTCCGCGGTACCAGTGGCCGAGCAAGGCAACTACATCCGCAAACAGTTGTCCGCAATGCTGTGTGCCGTCGCCGAGAACGAAACGATCACCACAGAAGACACCGACCGAAACCGCGAACTCGGGCGCCGTCGCGCGATGCAAGGGCTCCCCCTCTCCGATGTCATCGAGACCTATCACATTGCATCTCGTGAGCTCTGGGACACGATGGTCCAGCGGTCCACGAAACCAACACACGAGCTGCTGCAAGCAGGCGGCAAACTTTGGGACCTCGTTCACGCCGCGACGAGCGCAGTCGCAGTCGGACACTCCGAGGCAACGCGCAGCGAGCAGGCCATCCGCGCCGGCGTTCGATACCGATTCTTCGAAACACTGCACAGTGCAACGGATATGGAACTGAGCAACGCCCGAGAGCTGGCACAAACCCTCGGATTCGATACACAGAAATCGTTCCAAGCACTGTCGGCCGTCGAGGACGAATGGTCAGAAGCACAAGTGGAACACCTGCAACGAACCCTGGATTCCGTGCATGTTGTCGCGCATTGCAGTCGACATGGCTCCCGAGTAATCGTGATGTGTCAGGGCGAACCAACCGAAGTCATCCACGCAATCATGCGAGATCATCCACGAACGTCACTAGGTATCGGGATGCCCCGGGTCGGGCTCGTCGGCGCAGCTCAAAGCATCACCGACGCCGAGCGCACATTGCAGTTGGCGACAGCGCCGGGCACGACGGTCAGTTTTGCCGACGAATGGCTCATCGCCACTCTTGCCACCCACCAGGACGAGCTGCTGCCGCTTCTACAGGCCGGGGCATCTGTGGCCGAAGAGCACTCACATCTGATGGACGCCGTCCGCGCCTTCGCGCGAAGCGGGTTCTCTGTCAGCGCCGCCGCCCGTGACATCCACCTACATGCGAACTCTGTCACCTATCGACTCGACCGCTGGCAGCATCTGACTGGATGGGATGCGCGAACCCTCGACGGCCTGATGAAATCCATGGTGAGCCTCGAATTGTTTCATCGTAAAACGCTCGCCAAGATCTGACACCGAACACAGTCCGCTTTTCCTCGGCACACTGAACCGCGCCCGTGCTTGTCACGCGGGGTCGGAGTCGAGTCGATTCCGAAGCCAAGCACCCATATCTAGCGCAGCACGCCGGGCAACAGGCGTTGGGTGGTTTGTAAATCCATGCGGGACATCAGGATAGAGACGCAAGTCGACGTCGTTTCCGGCCGCCGACAGTCGCGCCACCATGGCAAGGTTCTCTGCCAGGACCACGTCTTCTGATCCAACGACAACGAGGGTCGGCGGCAGGCCGCTGAGGTCGCCGAATGTCGGAGAAATATCCGGAAGAGTGCGATCATCGACATGGCCGACGTAGGCTTCGATGAAGTATTCGTCGCTGATGGTGCGGCCCGCGGGAGTCTGGGCACTGACGTCGTACGTGCCCGCTTCCAGCACCGCACCCGAAAATGCCTTGGCCAGACCTCGATCACGAAGGCGCAGCAACGTCGTCGTCACCAAGGTTGCTCCCGCCGACATGCCACCGATGGCGAGCCTGGTCGTCCCGAACCGTTCGGCAGCGACATCAAGCAGCCACAAGGCGACTGCCTCACAATCCTCCGGCGCTGCCGGCCATGGGAATTCCGGTGCAAGCCGGTAATCGACGGTAACCACTACCACCCCGACCTCGTCGGCAAGTCTCATGCTTCGGGCGTCAGCGCTGGCCGCTGAACTCATGTAGAAACCCCCACCCGGAAGATACAGATAGACCCCGTTGACATCGCCGTCGTTCGGAGTGACTACGCGTACCGAAACGGATCGGCCCTCGATGTCGAGTGTGTGTTCAACAGCCCGGCTCGCCGTGGGATCAACCACCCTGGATGCTCGCACCACAAGCAGTTCCTGCAGGGAACTCGGACCGACACCGGCAGGCCGCGACGCATAGAACGCTCGCGTACTCGCCAAATCGTCACGAGGCATTTGTTCGATCAGATCAGTCAATGCAAGCTTCACCAGGGCTCCCTCGGGTCGAGACTTGTCGACAATGATGACACCTCCAGCAGGAGCACGTGTCCGACGTGTTCTCGGCAACGCGGGGCCGTGACAGGTATGAGCAAACCGCGCCGGAAAGAGGTCTTCTCACGCTAGCCTCGACTCGGAATTGGACGTTTGTCTAGAAAGGTCGATGGATGCGTGCGCTGTTGCTTGCCACCCTCGCAATCCTGGTCCTCCAGATTGCAACTCCGGCGGCGAACGCTGCACCACCGGATCCGGGCTGGACTCTCCCCCAACTGACCGTCGCAGATCGAACGATCAAGGACGTCGACGGACGAACGGTGTTGCTCCGCGGCGTGAACGCCAACGGTCTCAATGACTACGCAACCAACGGCACCGGTCTACCCACCGTTACGCCGCTGGGAAGAACGGACTTCGCGCAGATGGCAGCGCTGGGCTTCAACGTCGTCCGGCTCAACGTCGCGTGGTCCCTCCTGGAACCGACCCGCGGTGCATTCGACACTGCGTACGTCGACCGCGTTCGAGTAGCGGTCGAGGATGCAAAAGACCACGGCATCTACACCGTTCTCGACATGCATCAGGATGCATGGGGCCCGTACGTCGGCACTCCGAGCGACCAGTCGTGCCCGTCATTCATGCGGCCGGGAGTCGGCTGGGACGGCGCACCCGAGTGGGCAACCCTGACCGGCGGATGGACAACCTGCAACATCGGTGGACTCAGGGAAGCCGCACCCGCGATCGCCCATGCCTTCCAGGCGTTCTACGACGACGAGCAAGGAATCCAGAGTCGCCTCGTCGCGACGTGGGCGCGGTTGGCTGCCGAGTTCAAAGACGAACCAGCTGTAGCCGGATACGACCTGTTGAACGAACCGAACCCCGGCCTGCGCGATCCATTCACGGCAGCTGATCAGATCGGGCAGTTCTACAAGCGGGCCACCGATGCCATCAGACAGGCCGAAGCAGGAGGATTTCCACACCTCGTGTTCTTCGAGCCCAGCGCGATCTGGTCGGCTTTCGGCCTCGACGCGCTGCCTCCACGCCATTACCTGACCGATCCCCTGGTGGTCTTCTCGCCCCATCTCTACAGCGAATCGATAACGGTCAGTAGCGAATTTCCCGGAATCGAAGACGGATTCAAGATCGCCGACCGCGCTGCCGCCTGGTACGACGCACCGTTGTGGACAGGTGAATGGGGTTGGTTCGGCGACGCCGACGAGCAGAGAGCAGACGTCGACCGCTTCGTCGATGCCACCGACAGGTACCGGATGGGCGGCGCGTGGTGGTCGTGGACACAAGCGTGCGGTGACCCCCACCCGGTTCGCGACGGCAATACCCACCAGCCGCAGGGAAATCTGAATCGCATCGACTGCCCGTCCGGTGAATCACTCGGGCTCGTAGAGGGATTCGCCGCGCCACTCTCGCGAGCGTATCCGCGGGCAGCGCCCGGCACGCTGACGGAGGTATCGCGTGACGGGTTTGACGGGAGCGGCACCGGACGGGTCGAGGCCTGGTACCCCGGCACCGACCGGCCACAGCTCGAGACCACGAATCTCTCCGACGTCCGACTGTCCCCGATCGAGGGCGGATGGCAACTGATCGGCCACGCCGACGGCGACTACGCGGTCAAGCGCGCCTGATCGAACGATCATCCGGGAATCGCGCGTTCACACCACGCGAAAGAGCGGGTATCAGAAGATTCCGCCAATTCCCTTGCCGATCAAAACAACTCCGACGACCAAGATCAACACACTCATCACCGTGGTGTTGTTGTCCTGGAGCCAGACTTTGAGATTGGCCAACGGCTTTCGCAGGCGATCAGCAGCCACCAGGTATCCGATGACCGGGATCGCGACAGTTGAACTGGCGATGACCGTGAAGACGAGAATCGAGGTGATCGCTCCGCTGGTCGCCAACGACGCCGAGCCGATCGACACTCCGGCCGCGATGCACATGAGCAGGTTCTTCGGGTTGATCGCGGCGAGCGCGAATCCAAGGCCCAATCCCTTGACCGCGGTCATCTCGTCGACGGCTTGCATCCACTTCGGTGTTTCGTGCTCGCCGCTGCGCCCCCGCCACTGCTTGACCCCGACGGCCAACAGGAGGACACCGAGAGCTAGTTTGATCCACGAAACCGTGGCGGACGGTCCGTCGTCTGACGTGCTGACGGCACTGGACAAGATGACGAAAAAAACTGTAGCGATGAAGATTCCGAGTAACCAGCCCACCGCGAACCCGGCGCTGGTGCTACCCGCTCGCTTGGAGAGCAACATCAAGATGGTGGCGATGACGGCCACCGGCGACACGGCGACACCGACGGCCAACGGGAGAAGTTCTCCGACAACGGAACCCATGTCAAAACTCATTTCTGATTGCGGCAAGCAGGATAGGCGGTAGGCGAGAAAAGCCGCCCCTGTCCGCCACGACGGACAACAGAGCACAGCCGATACCGCTGCGCGACAATGCTGACACTGCGAGCGCCTGCGTAGTTGATGCCTCATTCGAAAGGGATGAGTGCCTGAACCGCAGGCCCCGATTCCCCACCGAAGATCGCGAAAAGACTTGGTCAACGGTGTGTCGGCTGCGCTCGCAGCAGAGCGCAGCCGACATCATCGAGGAGGATCACCAGACACAATCTCGAGTAGTGACCTCACGCGTAAAGACGGGTTACTTCGCGCAGCCACTGCCCTCGAACGCGAGCTTGGACGTATATTGCCCGTCCGGCAGATACTCTCCCATCACTGCCTTCTCGTCACCGGGCGTCTTGGTGTCGTGTGCAGCGTGGCTGAAGTCCTTGGCCGGCAGCATGTTCCGCATGATCAAGAGGGAATCGTCGGGGTGCCCTGCGCCGTCACCGGCCGGCGAGAGCGAAAGCCATGACACCCCACATTCCTTCGTAGCGTTTGCGGGTCGGTCTTCAGGGAGCGACGCGACAATCGTGTAGCGACCATCCGCATCAGTGGCCATCTGCTCGTCGAACAGACACGTCGCTACCTTCGTCGTTGCCAGCGATTCATTGCTGCACATCGACCAGAACCGCATGTCGACTGCGCTGTCGAGATTCTTTGCGCCGCCTGTCGTCTTCGGAGTCCTCGGCAACTCTCCCCGAAGTACTAGAACTTCGCCGAACCCACGGTTGACTTCAGCGGTGACGTAGCTGTTGTCGATGTTGGAGTACTGCCCGCCCACCCGCTGGGGTGTGCCATCGCATTTGCCGAGATAGGTACAGCCGAGCGTGAACTCGGCGCTGTAGTACGCCCGCCAGACTGGTGTCTGCTCGGAAGGGAATGTCGCAGGCTTGCCCGGTTGGTCACGCAATGCCTTGTACGTGTCCAGCGGCAGCGAAGCCGGCTTCAAGATTCCGTTGTCCGCACCGACCGCTGAACACAGATCCTGCCCGCGCAACACCTGACCACCGGGAAGGTGCAGCTCTGGCTCCGGCAGTCCAACGCCGCCGGTGAGATCACGCCCGTTGTCCGGCAGGTAGATGCGATAAAGCAGGCTTATCCGGTCCTGACCTGGCACACCGGCATACAAGGTGTTGGGTTTCGGCTCAGCAGGCGAGGCCTCGTTGAGGACGGAAGCCGTGTACGACCTGGCACTTTCGTTCGATCGATCGGCACCGGGAAGATAGGTGTTGCGCGAACCTGCGTCGGGAGCTGTCGAAATGTCATTGAGGACGGCGGTCGGCATCGCGGTTGCTGCGTTGTACGAGTTCAACGACTGATAGCGCGCATGCGCATACTGCCCTCGGATAACCAACTCGGCGTTCTCGGGGATTGTGAACTGCGCAGCCCAGTAAATCGCCGCGGTGTCAGGAAAGGCGTAGTTGAGCTGTGGGTCCGCGCGCTCGGGATTGATCGGCACGGACCAGAAGCAGGTCGACACCGGATGCTCGACGTCCGGTCCGCCGGATCCGAAATCGACAGAACCAGATTCGGATCCGCTAGCCGAACCGGTTCCTGATCCGGATCCGCTCGACGAGCCGAAATCGACAGATCCGACCGCCGGCGCGGCAACCGCGGACCCAGCCCCGGCAAATACAGTGATCGCACTCAGCGCCACCGCAGCTACGAGTGTTCTTGATGAATGCATCGCGCTCCTTGTTAGATAGCTGACAAACAGTGATAGAACGATCGAGAGCGAGTACTCCCGGTCCAACGACGAGAGACCGTCACGAGGTCCGCACTCCGCACTACTACTTGGTGGGTTGAAAGTCGTTCGTCAGAGCGCCGCGAATCGCGTCGGTGTCCGACTGAGACCAGTTGTCGGGGTGCAGGATCCGCGCCCACATGTCCGCCGCCTCGGCACCGTAGTTGTGCCCGTGACCTGGCGGAACGTCCGCCGAGAAGACCATGTCGAGTGTCACCTGCCAGAATGTCACGAACGGTATCCACGTCATTCCCGGATCGACATCACGGCCGAGAGGCTCGGCAAGCCAGTCCGGCTTGTTCAGAAGCAGGTCGAAAGACCACCAGACAATTGGGTCGCTGGCGTGCTGCCAGTACACGACGCGTGAGTCGTTCCACGGCGCATCCAGTTCGAGATCCCCCGGATAGGCAGCGAAACGAATCGACTGCCCGTCGTCGATCACCGGCACGGCTTCCCGTGAGCCGGAGTCACGACTGCTGGTGATCTCCTGCCATTGAGCGGTGAAGTTCGGAGTCCCCGACCACAACGCCCCATCCACCCGCGTCGCCATGTCCTGTGCTCCCGCGAACGCGGCCTGTCCCCCGTACGATCCGAGGCTCTCGCCGAAAACGACAAGCTTGGGGCGCTTGTCGAGCGGCAGATCGATCCACTTCGCATAGACAGAGTTGAACAGCGCCCGGCCTGCGGCCATCGGGGTTTCGCGATCGGCGATGAATGCCAAAGGGCTGGGAAGGAACGAGTACTGCATCGCCGCGATGGCGGTGTCGCCGCCCTGGACGTATTCGAAAGCGGACGCCACGTCGTCGTTCACCCAGCCGCGGCCGGTGGTGGTCACTACTGCCAGGACGGCACGGTCGAAGCCGCCGGTGCGCTCGAGTTCGTTGACGACCCGCTGCGCGACACCGTCGACGGAATCCGACGACTCACGGCCGGCGTACACGCGGATGGGTTGCTTCGCGTCCCGGCCGGTCAGCGCGGAAATCTGCACCGCAGACGGCCCGCTACCCATGAAGGTGCGACCCTCCTTGCCCAGCGAATCCCATGCCTCGGCAGACATGGGTGAACCACTGCGTTCGGCGATCAGAGGCTGGTCGATACCATCGGGCGTGTCGTTGTCCGCGCCGGAGAAACTCCAGTTCGCAAAAGCGATGAGCCCGTTGTAGAGGGCACCGTTGACGACGAAGATCACCAACGCGAAGACGACGACCAAGCTCGCGACTTTCGCTGCTTCCTTGGGAACAAACCGCAGAGCAACGGCAGCGAGTCCTCTGGTGAGATGCCGCAGACCGCGACCCACCTCCAACAAGATCAACCACACCACCAGCGAAATCAGCAGCACCAGAAGATAGTTCGCCCGGTTCACGCGAGGCGCCTCGACCAGATCACGGACGATCTGCTGCCACCACGAACCCAAGATCAGAAAAAGAGGCACCAATATCACTGCCAGTACGGCGAGTACGGCCCAACCGATCCGCTTGGTCCGGTCCGACCATCTCGGTTCGACTCCGCATTTGCGGATCATCCACGCCACGCTCACACCGATGCCGTACCCGGTGGCGACGGAAATACCGGTTGCCACGCCCTGCAGGTACCACGCGCGCGGTAAGAGGGACGGGCTCATCGAGAGGACGAAAAACACCAGACCGAACGACAACCCGACCGAGTGCAGTGTCTTGCCGTAGCGCCGCACACCTTCCCACACACGTTTCATGCCCGAATCGTAAGTGCGCCAGAAAGATGAAATGCGCCTCTCATCCCTTTCGAATGAGGCGCGAACTACGTCGGTGGAAAGTGTTCGCTATTCCGCGTCATGCACCGAAAAGCTTCGGCCCAACGGCAATCACGGGCGAACACCGGTGGTGCGTTGACAGATTTCACACACGCGATTCCGCGTACACTGTGTGGGGTCAATCCACTCAGCACGTACAAATTCGGCGCGATTCTCATGGCGGCAAAACGAGGAAACCTACCGATCGAACTGAGCAGTTTCGTCGGTCGCCGGTCCGAGGCCAAAGAAGTCCGACGCCTGCTGTCGGACTACCGGCTCGTGACCCTTACGGGCCTGGGTGGGGTCGGCAAAACCCGCTTGGCGCTCCGTGCCGCCGATGATTCCTCCCGTACGTTCCCCGGGGGCGTCTGGTTCGTCGACTTCAGCGAACTGCGGGAGCCGGCACTTCTCGATCAGACGATTCTTGCCGCACTCGGAGTACAAGACCGATCTACGCGGTCACCGCGATCGGTACTGATCGGCCGTCTCGTCGACGAACGTGTCCTGCTTGTTCTGGACAATTGCGAACACCTCATCGGCTGGGTTGCCGACACCGCCGCCGAACTTCTCCGGTGCTGTGCCCGATTGGCACTTCTGGCGACCAGCCGAGAACCGCTCGACATTCCCGGCGAGATGGTATTACGGGTGCCGCCTCTGCGATTTCCCACCGAGGCGCCGTCGCCAACCGACACCCGTGATGGTGATGCGATGATGCTGTTCGAGCAGCGGGCACGTTCCTCCGTGACGGACTTCCGCATCACCAGCGAGAACAGCGCGGCTGTGGAGAAGATCGTCCGCCGGTTGGAAGGACTACCGCTGCCGATCGAGTTGGCGGCTGCCCGACTGAGGGCGATGTCGGTCGATCAGATCCTGCAAAAACTCGACGACCGCTTCCAACTGCTGACGCGGGGCAGCCGGAACGCTCCAGCGCGTCAACAAACGCTTGCACAGAGTATCGACTGGAGCTTCGATCTGTGTACGCCGCCGGAGAAGTCGTTGTGGGCGAACTCGAGCGTATTTGCGGGTAGCTTCGATCTCGGGTCCGTCGAAGGAATTCTCGCCGACGAAGCACAAAACGACGACTTGGGCGATCTCGTGATGTCCCTTGTCGACAAGTCGATCCTCATCCGTGAACAAAACGGCTCGTACGTCCGCTACCGCCTACTCGAGACTCTTCGCGACTACGGGCGTGAACTGGTGTCAGTCGACGAGTGGGTCTCGCTGCAGCGCAGGCACAGTGAGTGGTTCAGGCAACTCGTCTTCCGCGCCGGAGTCGACTGGACGGGGCCGCACCAAATCGATTGGATGACGCGGATCGACCGCGACTTACCCAACGTGCGCACCGCGTTGGAATTCGGTCTGACCGAACCCGACTCGGTCGAAGCCACATTGCGTACCGCAAGTGCCTTGCATGATTACTGGCTTGCACGTGGTCGATTCAACGAAGGTCGCTACTGGTTGGGTCGCGCCCTGGCCGAGGTGCCCGAACTGACCGAGGGCACTCTCGGTGAGGCGGTAGTCGAGGCCGCCGCGACAGGCGCACTGCTGGCAGCCCTCCAACGAGATATCGCTTCGGCGACAAGCATTGCCGAAGAGGCTCGGCGACAGGCCGAGATGCAGCGGAACGACGACGGTCGCATACTGGCGCGGTACACGCTCGGATTCGTCGCGGTCGCCGACGGCGATCTCGTGCGCGGCGCCGAGTACCTGGAGCAGGCTGTCGCAGCATTCCGGGCAAACGACGACATCGCCCGTCTGGTACCCGCGCTCTACTGGTTCGCCTTCGTCGTCGACGCACTCGGCGAAACCGACCGGGCTGCAAGCATTTACGAGGAGGAGTTGGCCCTCACCGAATCGCGCGGCGAAATCTTGTGGCGGTCGATGACGATGTCGGACTACGGATCCGCCCTGTGGCGTCATGGCAACCACGCTCGCGGTATCGAGCTACTCGAAGATTCTCTCCGATTGCTTCGAGGGCTGGGTAACCAGTTCGGATGTGCATGGTGCCTCGAGGAAATCGCGTGGACGCTTGTCGACCGGGACGCAAAGCTGGCAGCCACACTGATGGGAGCTGCCGACACGCTGTTCACCGCCACGGGCAGCCCGATGGACACCTTCAGGAGCATGGTCCCGTACCACGAAAACAGCGTGACCGAGGCTCGTAACCGGATCGGAGACAGGGTGTTTCAAACAGCATTCGATCATGGACGAGCTCTGACTCTCGACGACGCAGCGGCCCGCGCGCTGAGAGAGCAACCGCCCGGTGGATCACCGAAATCGGCGGCTGACGAAGTGCTGACTCCGCGGGAGCAGCAGGTGGCCGAACTCGTCGCACAGGGCCTGACCAACCGAGCAATCGCGGACAAGCTGGTCATTTCTCAGCGCACTGTCGACGGCCACGTCGATCACATACTGAACAAACTGGGGTACGACTCGCGCACCAGGATTGCGGCCTGGGTGCTCCAGCACACAAACGACTTCCGCAACCCTTCGACCTCGTGACGGTCGGTGTCTTCGATCGATCGCGGCGCGGCGGGTAACCCGGCCGAATCCTGTCGCAAGAATCCGACCGTCGAAAGTTTTCTCAGCCTTCGTGATCAGCGAGAGTCCAGTGTCCCGCACCGCGCAGTTCGAGTTGTCGATTGTGAAAAACGTCGAGAGTGCTGCGATGCCCGACGCTGACAATGATGCTGTCGGGCAGTTCACGGCGAAGGATGTCGTAGAGCGTGTACTCGAGGCCTTCGTCGATTCCGGATGTCGCCTCGTCGAGAAATGCGGTTCGCGGTCGGATCAGGAGGACTCGGGCGAACGCCAACCGTTGTTGTTCGCCCGGCGACAGAATTCGAGTCCAATCAGCCGGCTCGTCGAGCCGACCGATCAAATGTGCGAGATGCACCTCGGCGAGCGCGTCGTGGAGCCTGCGGTCGTCGAAGTTCGAGCGCCCGGTGTTCGGCTGACCTGAGGGCAACTGGTCCGGATATGCCAAACCCGCGCGCAGAGAACCCAATGGTAGGTATGGCCGTTGTGAGAGGAACAGGACGTCTCCGACCGGGGTGGTCACGGAACCGTTTGTGTACGGCCACAACTGCGCGATGCTGCGGAGCAGCGTGGTTTTGCCGCTACCCGACGGACCCTTCACCAGCAGTGCATCGCCGGGCCCCAGTGACATGTCGAGTTCGGAGATCAACGCCTCACCAACCGGCGTGCGCACGTCGAGTCCCCGAACAACCAAATGACTGCCAGCGGAGAACGCGTCGAGCACGGGAAGTGCGCGGGCACGTCGATTGGCATCGGCGAGCCCGGTCAAACGGATCAGTGTGGCCCGGAAACTTGCAAAATCGGCATAGGACTCTCGAAAGAACGACAACGAATTGTGCACCTGGCCGAATGCTTGAGCAGTTTGCATCACGTCGCCGAAAGTGATCTGCCCGCTGAACAATCGAGATCCCTGGACCAGAAACGGAAACACCACCGCTGTCTGATCCACTGCCAGATTGAAGCCACTGAACTTGAGCGTCCGGAAGACGATCGCCCACATATTGCGGATCACTGCAGCAAAACGTAGTCCGAGCGTGCGTCGTTCGACGTTCTCTCCGCGATAGAAGGCGATGCTTTCGCCGTACTCCCGTAGTCGAACCAACGCGTACCGGAAGCTGGCGCCGAGTTTCTCGTTCAAGAAGTTCAGCATGATCAAAGGCCGGCCGATCCAGAACGCGAGTGCCGTGGTCACCAACACGTAGATGTAGACGAGAAAGATCATCGCTCGCGGAATCTCGACACCGAAAACAGTCAACGGCCCGGACAGATCCCACAGGATCTTGGTGAAGCTGACGATCGACACCATTGCGGCGACGGCGCCCATGGACAACGTGCGGGACGACGTCGCGAATGCGGTGATGTCTGCCTGAATACGTTGGTCCGGATTGTCGACGGGGTTCTCCAGGAAGTTTCCGCGATAGTAGGCGCGGCCGTCGAGCCAATCGTCGGTCAATGTGTCATTGAGCCAACTGCGCCAATTGATATCGAGTGTTTGGCCCACCAGGTAGACGACGAGTGAGCTAGCGACGTGGACTGCGGCCAATATCGCGAACACTCGCAGGTAGTGCCAGAAAGCGGTTTCGTCGAGGTTCTGAATGGCGTCGTAGAAATCCTTGTACCAGTACGAAAACAACACCGTCACGCGGACACCGAATATCGTGAGCAGCAGCAGTAACGCGAGAATCGACAGCGGAATGACGGTGCGCCGGGGATCGAAGTAGGGCCAAGCCATTCGCCGAAACTGGTTGCCCCAGCGGGTATACCGAGCAAGCAGCAGCGCGGTGACGACGAGAACCGCTACCGTGATCGCATATGCCTCTGCCAACCACAGTGCGCTGTCCGGTACCGCGCTACCCCAATTCACCGTAGCCTCCGTCCTGGAGGGGAACTGACGATCACATATCGGTCGACAGCATTCGGTTCGCGATCCGCAATCCCGAGTCTTCCGCGGCATCCAATGCACGTGATTGCTCTGCCGTTATCCTGTCGCACACCCAATCCCAGTGCATCGTCACCACAGCGCCGGCGACGGGCATCGCCGCTAGCGCGTTGCCCTCGACCCTCCACCGCACCCTCTGCGTTGCCGGTCGGCCGCGTGCGAGTTGCTCACCGTCGAACTCGAGCGGGGACGAAACCACCAATGCATGCTCCTCGCCGACGTCCTCGACCACTCCCCATCTGATCCGGCAGTTCTGGAGGACGGACAGTGGGACCGCACCGCGCTTCCGAAGAAGCTTGACCCACGGATACACCAGAAATACGTGAAAACTGTGGTGCGCAAGCGCGCGGTCCCGACCCCCGAGGACAGGGAGGAACCCGGTGTTCTCCCGTTCACGGAAGGCTTTTCTCAGGTGCTGCAACAACTTCCCCGAATCGAGAGAGTCGAGGAGATCACCTCCCACCCAATAGGCTTGGATCACTCGCGAATCCAGGGGGTCGTCGATGCCCGCTCCTACAGCCAATGCCTCGAGGTACGGCCACGCACCGTCGAATTGACGAGCGCGATCACGGTCGCCGCTGCCCGAGTTGCCGCTGGCCAGACGAAGCAGCACTGAAGGATCGTCGGGTCCGCAGTAACCCAACTCGTTCGGCGGATACGCGTAGCGGGCAAACAATGCCGGCCCGTTCATACCGACGGCAGTCATCAGCAGATCCGCGGGAGTTGTTCACCTGCCGGCAGATCCACTACCCGATTGCCTCCCAATGCCGTACGCGCCACCACCATTGTGCGATGTTCGGCCACGCACTCCCCGATCACGGCGGCTCCCACACTCAGTGGATTGCCGTGCATCGCTTCCAGAACCAGGGCGGCATCTTCGCGTGGAACGAAAGCGATCAACTTGCCCTCGTTTGCGACGTACAACGGATCCAAGCCGAGTAGCCCACAGGCGTCGCGCACGTCAGCGGGAATCGGCAGATCTCGCTCCACCAGCGCAACCCCGATGTTCGACGCCTGAGCGATCTCGTTGAGGGTCGCGGCGACTCCGCCCCGCGTAGGGTCGCGCAGGACGTGGATGTCGACGCCGGTGGCAATCATGTCGGCCACCACGCCGTTCAGGGCCGCACAATCACTGCGCACTTCGGTCCCGAATTCGAGACCTTCGCGACAACTCATCACGGCCACGCCGTGAACGCCGATGTCGCCGCTGACGATCACGACGTCACCCACTTGTGCGCGAGTGGGGCTGATGTCCACCCCGTCTGCGACAATCCCGATTCCTGCGGTGTTGATGAAGACTCCGTCGCCGTGACCGGCATCGACGACCTTGGTATCACCCGTCACCAGCCGAACGCCGGCAACGTGCGCGGCCTCACCGAGCGCCTTCGCGATTCCCGCGATGTCGGTCAGTGCCGTCCCTTCTTCCAGGATGAATGCCGTCGACATCACCAATGGCTGCGCTCCAGTCATCGCCAGGTCGTTCACCGTTCCGTTGACAGCGAGATCGCCGATAGTTCCGCCGGGAAACACCATGGGTTTGACGACATACGAGTCGGTCGAGAACGCGAGCCGCACCCCGCCGACGTCGAATACGGCCGAGTCACCGAGTTCTGCATCGGCAGCGCTTCCGAACGAGGGCAGGAACAGGTGCTCGATGAGCTCGGCGGACATCGCTCCTCCACCGCCGTGCCCCATGACGATGTTCGGCGAATCACGCAGCGGCAGTGGGCAGACCCACGCCGACAAGTCCACGACAGCGGTCTCCTCAGCCGGCATGGCCCGCCTCCTGAAGTTCCAGGCGCCGGTACAGGTAGTACGCGGCGCACGCCCCCTCGGACGACACCATCGTGGCACCGAGCGGATTCCGCGGAGTGCATTCCTTCCCGAAGGCACTGCACTCGTGTGGCTTGATCAAACCTTGCAACACTTCTCCGGAACGGCAGACGCTCGACTCGTCAGTGTGGATATCGGTCACCGAAAAACGCTCTTCGGCATCAAAATACGCATACTTCGGTGCCAGCTGCCAACCGCTGTCCGGGATCGATCCGATGCCGCGCCACGTCCGGTCCGACACGGCGAACACATCCTCGAGCATCGCTTTCGCTGCGGTGTTGCCCTGCGCGGTGACGGCACGGGCGTAGGCATTTTCGACCTCGTATCGACCCGATTCCAACTGCAGCACCGTCTTTCGGATGCCCTCCAGCAGATCCAGCGGCTCGAATCCGGTGACGACGATCGGGACCTTGTACTTCTCGGCCAGCGCCGGGTACTCCGACGTTCCCATCACACTGCACACATGCCCGGCCGCCAGAAATGCCTGCACGCGGCACTCTGGCGAATCCATGATCGCGGCCATCGCCGGCGGGACCAGAACGTGC
This sequence comes from Rhodococcus sp. FH8, assembly GCF_019266085.1. Taxonomy (NCBI): domain Bacteria; kingdom Bacillati; phylum Actinomycetota; class Actinomycetes; order Mycobacteriales; family Nocardiaceae; genus Rhodococcus; species Rhodococcus sp. FH8. The sequence goes on from NZ_LPNQ01000073.1 coordinate 133,609, forward strand.
GAGACGAGTAGCGAGAAGTTCTCGATACCCAGGCGATTGGCCTGATAGACGGTCATGGCGTTGGCCGGCGCGGTGGTCTCGAATCCGATCCCGAAGAACACCACTTGCCGGCCCGGATTCTCCTTGGCAATAGTCAGTGCATCCAACGGTGAGTACACCACCCGCACGTCACCGCCGGCGCTCTTGATGCGGAACAGATCCGACGAACTCCCCGGAACTCGCAACATGTCCCCGAAGGAGCAGAAAATGACATCGGGTCTTGCCGCGATTTCGAGAGCTTTGTCGATGATCTCGAGCGGGGTGACACAGACCGGGCATCCGGGTCCGTGGATCATCTCGATCTGTTGGGGAAGTAATTGATCGATGCCGTGTCTGATGATCGAATGTGTCTGACCACCACACACTTCCATGATCGCCCATCGCCGTGTGGCCAGCGCACGGATCTGATCCAGCAGTTTGCCGGCCAGTTCCGGATCGGAGAACTCGTCCAGATATTTCATGATTCCGTCTCCTTCGGTTCGATCCCCGCGGCCCGGGCAGCCCTTTCGAACCCGTCACCGAATTCCTCTTCCAGTACGCCGAGGTGCTCGAATTCCGCCAGCGTGCTGCGAGCGGATTCCTCGTCGAGTCGCTGGATGGCAAATCCGACGTGCACCACGACGTACTCGCCGACTTGGGCGCCCGGAATGTACTCGAGGCACACTTCTTTTCGGACGCCACCGAAGTTCACCACCGACATCGTCGTTCCGTCGCGTTCCTCCAGGGACTCGATACGTCCCGGTACGGCTAGGCACATGACACAACTCCTGACCTCATGACGAACTCCCCACCAGCACTTGGCCGTAGGCGAGACCGCCGTCGTTCGGCGGCAACTCCAGTCCTGTCAACGGCGTGAATCCAGCGTCTGAGAGCAGAGCACACGCCCGAACGAGCAGTAGAGGGTTCTGAAAGACACCTCCGGTGAGTACTACCTCGTCCACTCCCGCCAGTTCCCGGCCACGAATTGCCCACTCGAGCACCAGGTGCGCTACGGATTCGTGGAAACGGGCGCCGATCACTTCAGCGGGCAACTTCTCCCGGAGATCGCGGACAACAGCCCGAATGACCGACCGCGGATCTGCTGTCCACGAATCGTCGTCCGACTGCGTCCAATCGAAGGTGTACCGCGAACCGGCGCTGTCGACTCCCCTCGACACCCCCTCCAACTCGATGGCAGCCTGCGCTTCGTAGTCGACCCTCTGACGGACCCCGGTCAGCGAGGAGACTGCGTCGAACAACCGCCCCATGCTCGAGGTGTCCACGCACCCGAAACCGGTTTCCATCTGGTGAAGTAGGACCGACTGCTCTCGGGGCGGACAGGCTGCCACGGGCGCGAGGTCGGATTCCCAGTCCAACCCGGCATGCCACAGGTGGGCGAGCGCCATTCGGTACGGCCGTTCCACTCCGGCATCGCCACCGGGCAGCAGTACGTATCCCAGATGCGCGAGACGGCGATAACCCTTGTACGTCGCCAGCAGTAGTTCCCCTCCCCACACTGCGCCGTCCGCCCCGTAGCCGGTGCCGTCGAACGCTATTCCGAGAACTGGTTCGCTCCCGTCCCGGCCGTTCTCCCCCATCACGGAAGCCACATGTGCGTGGTGATGCCCGACGATGCGCACCGGTCGGTCACCACTACGACTGCGAGCCCACGAGGACGAGCGATACCGAGGATGCTCGTCACAGGCGATCTGGTGCGGCACCACCCCCGTGATCGATTCGAAGTGACTCTCCGACGCAGCAAAACTGTCGATGACAGCGAGGTCGCCCATGTCTCCGATGTGCTGACTCGGCCACACATATCCGTCCTCGGCAAGACAGAAGGTGTTCTTCAGGTCGGCCCCGACCGCCAAGGTAGGCGGTACGTCGAACGGCGCGGTGACGGGCAGCGGAGCATATCCGCGCGAGCGACGAAGCAACTGTCTTCCACTGCCGACTATTCGCATCACCGAGTCGTCACACGGCATCAAGATCGGACGGTTGTGGGTCAATACCCCGTCGGCCAGGTCACCCAATCGTTCGAGATCGTTGTCGGAGTACAGAATCGGCTCACCGCCGATGTTCGCCGATGTCATGACCAACACCGCTGGGCCCGCCTCTTCTCCGGCCAAACCCAGAAGAAGATGCTGAATCGGGTTGTAGGCCAGCATGATTCCGATATCCGGAATGCCGGGGGCAATCAAGGGGGAAAGCGCGTATCCAGACGCTTTGGCAACCAGCACAATCGGGCGCTCGCGCGAGGACATGGCATCAGCCTCGGCATCACCGACCACACCCAACTCTCTGGCTTCTGGCACATCGCGCACCATCACCGCCAACGGCTTGCTTGCTCGATGCTTGCGTTCACGCAACTCGTGAACCGCGCGGTCGTCGCGGGCATCACAAGCCAGGTGAAATCCTCCGATTCCCTTGACAGCAAGAATCTTCCCGTCTCGCAGTAGGGATCGGGCTCGTAGCAGTGCACCCTCACCGGTCACGGCGGGCGCGTCCCCTTCCACGAACGATAGCGTTGGACCGCACTGCGGGCAGGCAATCGGTTGCGCATGAAACCGGCGGTCGGCGGGATCCACGTACTCCGCCGCACAGTTCGCGCACAACGGGAATCGCTTCATCGTCGTAGCGGCGCGGTCGTAGGGCAGCGATTCGATGATCGTGAATCGCGGACCGCAGTTGGTGCAGGTGATGAATGGATGACGATATCGCCGATCGCTCGGATCAGTCAGTTCCCGGAGGCAGTCGTCGCAGATCCCGACATCCGCCGGCGCCAAGGTTCGCCCGACCGACCCCGCATCCGTCTCGACTATACGAAACCCCTCACGACCAACCGGCCGCGAGTCCTCGCGCTCTACCGACTCCACCCGTGCCAGCGGTGGGGGGCGGTTTCGCACCCGAGCGACAAATGCATCGATTGTCTCTCCGTCGCCTTCGACGTCGATCACGACACCGAGAGCAGAATTTCCCACCGAACCCGACAGTCCCAGTTCGGTGGCGGTCGCATGGACGAACGGCCGGAAGCCCACCCCCTGGACTACGCCACGAACGATGACACGGCAGGCGATCTTCATGTCCCGACCTCGCCGTTACCAGAACCGGAGTCGACTACCTCACCGTCGTGGCCACCACGGCCCATCAGTTCGAGGCCGGCCCGAGCGTGGCGAGCTCCCTGCTCGTCGACCTTCTCGACTGCAAAGCCCATGTGGATCACCACCCAGTCACCTGCCGTGACGGTGCCTTCGTCGAGCATTCCGATGTTGACCTTGCGTGGTGCCCCCTCCACGTCGACGAGAGCGAGTTGACCGCCGTATCCGTCCAGTAGTTCGCGTACCCGTCCCGGAATCCCCAGACACATGACTCACACCTCCGGCCCCAGTGTGGTGGCATCACAGTCCACGTCGATGGACCGGACGAGTGCCAGCACCGCCGAAGCGGCTTGCCTTACCGAATCACGCATCTCCGCAGTCAATCCGATTCCGTCGCCGATCGATTTCGCATGTGCCCCCACCACGAACGTCCGCGGTAGTGTTCCGCCGAGGGCCTGCAGGCTGGCAAACACCGAACTCGGATGCATCGAGTGCGCGTCGAAACCTCCTTGCGGGCCTTCACTTTCGGGGTCCACTTCGATGATCGCGAGCTTGCCCGGGACTCCGGTCGCCGGTAAGGCATCGATCAGGACCAGGGCGTCCCACGACTCCAACAAGTCGTACGCCAGATGCACGCCCCGAATCCCGTAGTCGACCAGGTGAGCTCCCGATGGGAGATTCTCATGCTGCAGCGCCCGAACAACTTCGGGGCCGAATCCGTCGTCTTCGAGAAATATGTTTCCGACACCTGCAATCAGCACGCGCACAGCGCTTTACATCTTTCGCATTCGCAGATAGCGCTGGATGTCCGGCATCGACACCACCAGGACGATCGCGGCTGCGATCGCGGTGGCGCCGAGAAGTGCCGTCGACAGCAATCCCATGCTCCTCATGGCGAGTTCTCCTCTCGATAGCTGTGAAGTTCGATAGCTGTGAGTACGTCACGCGCTGTCGCGCGGCATCGGCTCTATCTCGTCCGGCGCGAAGTACAGGTAGCGGCCGTACCAGTTGTGCAGATCGGCGGCCGGATCGTCCAACAGTGTCACCCCAACATGAATGTCGCCGTCCACGTCTTCATGAATGGTGGCGACGTGGGCGATCCGGCCGTCGAAGAACAGGTCCTGAGCATCAGCGCGGCGTGAGGGGTGGAGCCGAACCGTACTTCCACCAGAGACACGGACGCCGTTGATCAGAACTGCGTCGGTGCGTGGTTGAACACTGGTGTCGGCTTCCGGGGTCCACCAGTCCACACCGTCAGGCACCTCGGGTATCAGATCAGAACCGGCATTCGAATCTCGCAGCACGCCGTGCAGGCCGGCTAGATCGTCGTCCGTCAATCGCTCACATCGGTCGATGATGTCGGCAGCTCTGGAGTCGGTAGCTCGCGCCCGCGCCTTTTCCTCGTCGGTCATGGCAAGGATTCTCAGGGTGAGAATTTCGTCGATCTCGGTCGAGTCGAAGAGAGATCCCTCGCTCTGCGGCGCAATCTCGGGAAAGTCGTACAGGATGATCGGTGACACCAGAACGGTGGGCGATGTGCCAGGGTGAGTGGGGTTCTCGGTCCCCGCAAGCACCGGATAACAGCGATTTTGCCGCAACTGCTCCGAGTGATCTGCTTCTTCGAACAACGACAGGAACCTCGAGCCTGTGCAGTTCACAATGACGTGAGTCCCCAGCATCGATTGCGCGGTGGCCGTGCCCTTGTCCCGTGCGTCGACGCTCGTGACGTTCATGATCTCCACGGAAATCACCGTGCGTCCGTCCCCGGCGGAGGCGCTCACTGCCAAGAGGCCATTCACCGGAAGCCGTGTCCGAACGATCCGTCCGACCACCCTGCCCCGAGAGTCCGACAAAGTCTCTCCTTCGACAACTCCGGCCGCACAGAAGGTTTCTTCGACGCCGGCCTCGAGTTCGTCCAGACCCCACGGACCCAACACGATCTCGGACTCGGTGGCTTCGTCCCACGAGATCGACTCCCGCTCGCCGACTACCAACCGATCGACCGGGATCCACGCCCCGCCGGCGCCGAGTCGTTCAACCGTCCGCGACTGGTGGTGCAGAAATCTCACAGTCGCAGAAACTTCGACGCCGTTCCGCTCGAATTCGCCGAGCAGACATTGCGCGGACATCGACGGTTCCTCGCCGACTCCGACCTCGGCGGCGCCGGGCGGTCCGAGAACCCCGAACTGCCAACGGGATTGATTCTTCGCCGAGCCGGCCCGGTAGGGATAGAGAAGATATCCCTCGTACAGGACGGCGTCGGCCACGGCCCGAACGTCGTGATCCATCCCCGTTCGAGTCATCGCGGCACCTGGCTCGCCGTCAGCAACTGCCGCACGGCTGAATCGAGGTCCGTGAGGCCGTGCGCTGCCTTGAACCGCACGAGATCGGCAATCGTCTCATGGTCGAGGCGTACCCAACCAGACGCCGGATAATGCGCAGCCATCAGCTGTTTCCACACGTCGACCGGCAATTCGTAGGCAGCAGATCTGTCCCACGGGATCTGCTGCACGGAGAACCCACGCGGTCCGTCGGTGAATACCGTGCCGCTCAGTAGAACCACGATCGGAATCGTTCCGTCTCCGAGTGCGTGCATGTACTTCGACGCCGTCACCGAGAAGTCGTACGTACACGCCATGGGCAAGGCCGCGACCGTTGTTCCGGTGAATCCTTGAACGACCGTGGAACATTCCATCCACAGGAAGGTGCGCAGCGTACTCGACCAACGCTCCCGCGGACCGAAGAGATCGCGCAGACCTTCGCCTTCGGCGTCGGAGTACGGTCGGCGGTGTGGTTCGATTCGTACCTGCGCGCGCAGAGCCACCGCACGGACGGTCGTGCCGGTGGATTCCGACATTCTCAATCTCACCGTCAGATTCGGCGTAACCGCGTACGGTTCCACCTCCATGTTGTCGATCGAGAAGTCGAGAACAGTCATGCCGACCTGCTTCGCGCCTCGACGCGCCCGAAGAACTCGTCCACTGCGCGTGCGGCATCCTGGCCACCGTCGAATCCGCGCCACACGGTGCGCAATCGTCCCACCAGTTCGTAACAGGCGTCGATGGGAACAACGAAGCATCTCGGCGATTGTCCTGACGTGGGCACCGACACGATCAACGCCTCGACGTCGGCCCGCATCTGCGCGAGCCCCGGATTCTCCTCGAGCACAGTCTCGAACGAGTCGATGGGCAACTCGGATTCGGTAGCTCCGGCCGGTCCCGGATAGAAGACTATGTACTTGTCGAGGAGTGAGTTGCGGAAGAAGAATGCCAGGCCGACGGGGATTTCCAGAGACTCCCACCGGCCAGGGCCGAGGTCGAAGTCCGGAAACTCGAGGTACCGATCGGGAACCGCTTTGTATCGAAGGTCCGCGTCGACCGGTGCAAAGAGTAGATAGCACGGTCGGCACACGCACATCAGGCTCCGGACCTGTACGTCCACGACGTGCTGGTGTTCGTCGCCTATGCCCGCCGCACACATCTCACACCTCGGTCCGGTCGGAACGACACGCGACGAGGCGATTCGTGTGAGCACCTCTCCCACAGTGACTTTCATGACGGGGCTGCGTTCACGGCTAGGTCACCGGTATCACAGACTCGTCAGCAAGCGCGACCGAGAGCACTCCGTCGCGAATCAGCACCGGCACAGGCGCCAGGTGCTCGGAGCCGGTGCCCACCCGCGCTCCCGCCCCGTACACACTGAAGTGGACAGAGCACGTCGGACAGGTGAGGACAGCGGCGTCTCGGGCAGGACGGCCCATCATGCGTTCGAGCACAGCCCCCGCCATCGAGTGCTCACACACCGGGCAATGGTCGCGATACGCGTACAGATCGTCACCGGAGCGGCAGACCAACAGATCGGTGCCCGACACGCGGAAGCCCGCGACCTCTCCCACCTCGACTTCGGCGAATTCGGGGACCTCCACCCAGTGCGTACCTCCCCCGTCGGCGTGAACGTGCGAGAACAGGGACTCGACCGAAATCACACCCGACTTCAGCTCATGCGAATCCGGTGTTTCGACGTCGATTCCGGTGGTCTCGGGTGCCGCCGCCTGCACCGCGTCCTGGACCGCGGTTTCGAGGGTCACCGAGGACGAAGGGCAACTGTTGCAGCTTCCGAGAAGCCGTAGTCGCACTACGCCGTCCGCCACCTCGATCAGTTCGACGTCGCCTCCGTGCGAACCGAGGTACGGACGCACGCTGTCGAGCGCAGTGCGGACGCGGGTCTCCACGTCGTGCGGGTGAAGTCCGTGCACCAGTAGCAGGCTGGACACCAGATCGTCGCGAACCATCGCATCCATCGTGGCCGGATCTGCCAGAGCGACGGTGCGTTCGAGTGCTGCGCCGTACAACTGCACGACTTCACGCACCAGTTGCTCGGCGCGATCTCTCGCCACCGGGCCTGCGCCGGCATTGGCCTGCAACAACGTCTCGATGCGCTCACCTGCTCCGCGCCAGTAGTCGGCCGATTGCCCCATCGATCACTCCCCGGTCACGGACTGCGTCGGAGAGTGCAACTTCTCCAGGGTCTTGCCACCGCCGAGATACATGTGAACACCACACGGCAGGCAGGGATCGAAACTACGCACGGTCCGCATGATGTCGATGCCCTTGAAGTGGTCTCGATCGTTCTCCTCGAAGATCGGCTGACCCTGCACGGCATCCTCGTACGGGCCGGGGGTTCCGTAGCTGTCGCGCGGGCTCGCATTCCACGGTGTCGGTGGGTACGGGTGATAGTTCGCGATTTTTCCGTCACGAATCACCATGTGGTGTGAGAGAACTCCGCGGACGGCTTCGGTGAATCCGCAACCGATACCCTCGTCCGGGACCTCGAACGACTCCCACGTCTTGGTCCGGCCGGCCCGGATCTCGACAAGCGCCTTCTCGGCGAAATGAAGGGCAGCCGCGGCTGCGTATGCCTGGAAATACGTTCGCGCGCGGTTTCTTTCGAGGGTATTGCTGCCATGTTCGGGAATCTTCCACTCGAGCGAGACAGGACCCTTCAGTGCTGTTTTCGGAAGATTGATCTTCACACTGTGTCCGGTCGACTCCAGGTATCCGATGTCGACCAGGCCGGCCAGAGCGGTGCTCCACAGACGAGCCAATGCTCCCCCGCCCGTATCCAGAGCAAGGTTGTCTTTTCCGTCGAACCATCGCGGTGACATGACCCAGCTGTACTTGTCCTCGAGGTTCCGCTTCTGCGGGTGAGGGTTGGTGTGCTGATTCCACGGGTGCCTGCGATCGACCGGGTTACCCAGCGGATCGGTTTTGACGAACATCTCCTGATCACTCCAGTCCTCGTAATACGAGGAGCCCAGCATGATCCGGATACCGAGGTTGATGTCCACCAGATCCGTGGTGACCAACTTTCCGTCGACAACCACACCGGGAGTGACAAACATCTTCCGGCCCCAGTCGGTCATGTCCTTGTAGGAGAAATTGCAGTACTCGGGGTCTTGGAACGATCCCCAACAACCCAGCAGGGTCCGCCGCAGGCCAACCTTTTCGTAACCAGGCATCGCCTGGTAGAAGAAGTCGAACAGGTCGTCGTGCATCGGCACGACCTTCTTCATGAATTCGACGTACCGCATCAGCCGCGACATGTAGTCCGTCATCAGTTCGATCGTCGCGACGGTGCCGACGCCGCCGGGATAGAGCGTCGACGGGTGAACGTGCCTGCCCTCCATCAAGCAGAACATTTCGCGAGTCGAACGCGAGACTTGCAACGCTTCGCGATAGAACTCACCCGTGAACGGATTGAGAGTCCGCATGATGTCCGCGATCGTGCGATACCCGTGCTGCTCCTCGTGCGGGCAGCGCGTGTTCTCTGCCTGCGCCAGCACACCGGGATTCGTCTCGGAGACCATCTTCTCGCAGTAGTCGACGGCGACAAGATTCTCTTGAAAGATGTTGTGGTCGAACATGTACTCGGCGGCCTCGCCGAGATTGACGATCCACTCGCCCAGATGCGGCGGCTTGACGCCGTACGCCATGTTCTGTGCGTAGCACGAGCATGTGGCGTGATTGTCACCGCAGATGCCGCAGATACGACTGGTGATGAAATGCGCGTCGCGCGGGTCCTTCCCCTTCATGAACAGGGAATACCCGCGAAAGATCGACGACGTGCTGTGGCACTCCACCACTTCGCGATTGGCGAAGTCGATCTTGGTGTAGATGCCCAGACTGCCGACGATTCGGGTGATGGGGTCCCACGCCATCTCGACAAGACCGTCGCGGTCCGCAGTCGAGGTGGGTTCGGGAACGATGGCCGTCATTGCAGTGCCTCCCAGAGACGTTGCTCACGAACTGATTTGAATGTATCCGGTCGGTCACCACGTACGCGTCGCACCGGTGAGTAATTTCGACCCCCGCTCGCGCCAGTGCGGTTCCTTGTCCAACGTGTTTCCGGTGATCCGGCGGAGACTGTGGATCACGGACCCGTACATTCCCACCGCATTGGTGGAGAGTTTGCCGCCAGGTGGTTCATCCATGAACGGCATGAACTTGTCGGGGAATCCCGGCATCGTGCACCCGATGCAGATCCCGCCGACATTAGGACACCCGCCGACTCCGTTGATCCAACCACGTTTGGGGACATTGCATTTCACGACCGGACCCCAACATCCGAGTTTGACGATGCACTTCGGTGACCCGTACTCCGTCGCGAACTCGCCCTGTTCGTAGTATCCGCCACGGTCACAGCCCTCGTGAACGGTGGCACCGAAAAGCCACTGCGGGCGCAGGGATTCGTCCAAGGGAATCATCGGCGCCTGATCAGTGGCCATGTACAGAAGGTAGGTCAGGGTCTCGGAGAGGTTGTCCGGCTGAATGGGACACCCGGGAACGCAGACGATCGGGATGCCCGCCTTCGATTTCCAGGTCCACCCGAGATAGTCCGGCACGCCCATCGCACCGGTTGGATTGCCGGCCATCGCATGTATGCCGCCGTAGGTCGCGCACGTACCGACCGCAACTACCGCAGTGGCTTTCGGTGCCAGCTTGTCGAGCCATTCGCTCGTGGTGACCGGTTGGCCGGTTTCGCGATTGTTCCCGAAGCCGCACCAATACCCCTCGTCGTGAAGTTTCTCGTTCGGTATCGATCCTTCGACGACAAGAACAAAGGGTTCCAGTTCTCCGCGGTCGGCTTTCCAAAACCACTCCAGGAAATCGTCAGCGCCACCCTGCGGTCCGCATTCGAAGTCGATGAGCGGCCAATGAACCGCTACCTGCGGCAGGCCGGGCAAGGCGCCGAGCGCGATCTCCTCGATACTGGGTTGCGTGGCTGCAGTGAGCGCCACCGAATCTCCGTCGCAACTGAGACCGGCATTGATCCACAGCACGTGGATCAGAGTTTCTTCCGCTTTGGCCGCTGCGCTTGCGGGGGTAGCTGCGCTTTCGGAGGCAGGTTCCGCCGTGGTGCCAGCAGTCGATTTTTGTGTGTCCATGTCAGCCGCTTTCACGGGTGCACTTGCGCCTTGACTCTCAGCGCCGCGACTGGCCTGACACGCTATGGCCTCAAGACTCTGTGGCCTCGAATTGCCGCGGCACCGAAACGCTGACGCCACCGGAGTCGAACCTCGGCCCACTTGCGTGGCACCCACTCATTTCATTAACTACCCGAGCAGATCAGTTGTCAACGGCCACCGGAGAAATCGCCGAACGACTACCGATCCACTCGTACCACTCGCCCATGCCCTCACCTGTCGTGGCAGACAAAACAACAACGCGCACAGCAGGATTGAGTATTCTCGCCTGCTCGACGCAGGCATCGACGTCGAACTCGACGTACGGGAGCAAGTCGATCTTGTTGATCACCACGAGGTCCGCGACAGCGAAGATGTGTGGGTACTTTTTCGGCTTGTCTGCCCCCTCCGGCGTCGAAATTAGGACAACCTTGCCTTCCTCGCCGAGGTCGAAGAGCGCGGGGCACACCAGGTTTCCGACGTTTTCGATCAGAAGCAGCGATTCTTCAGCGGGATCCAAGGCGCGCAGTGCGCGGTCGATCATCGCGGCATCGAGGTGACATCCGGCCCCGGTATTCACCTGCACCACCGACGCGCCGGTCTCTCGGATCCGCTCGGCGTCGAGCCGGGTTTCCTGGTCACCTTCGATCACGGCTATCGGTCGCTGACATCCGAGCTCCCGGATAGTTCGCGCCAGCAATGTCGTCTTCCCCGCGCCGGGGGAACTCATGATGTTGAGCGCCGTGATTCGGCGGCTCCGCATCCACTGACGATTGTGAACCGCAATGCCGTCGTTCTTGGCGAGCACCTGTTGCTCGAGAATCACGGTGTGGTCGGGGTGGCCGTGCTCATGGTCATGCTCGTGACCGTGCCCGTGACCGTGACCGTCGTGTTCCTGCTCGTGTTCTCCATCTGCGACTACCGACACCCGAGGTCCTGTGGTGTCCCCGCACCCACACGTCGCGCACATGCTCAGCTCACTTCCATCGACAGGATCCGTAACTCTCGGCCGGCAAGCACCTCGACATCAGCACTGCCGCATTCACACAGCAAGAACATGTCGGGCGGCGAGAACATCACGCCGCAGCTTTTGCATCGCGCGCTGGTTGCAATCTCATCGATGTGCAAGCTGGCACCTTCGGCGTGAGTACCCGCGGTGACGACGTCGAAGCAGAACAGCAGAGAGTGTGGAACCACCGCGCAGAGTTGCCCTACTTCAAGCCGCACGCTCGATACTCGTCGCTCGCCGGCACGCTCACACACGGCTTCGACCACACTCTGCGCAATGGACAGCTCGTGCACGGTGAAACCCACGATTCGTGATCCGGAAACCTCCCTTCCACGATAAGCACCAACGGTCGTTGTGCGTAACCCGTACACGAAAACAGGCTGCGATCCGCAACTAATTGCGGATCGCAGCCTGTGACAGCGTTTTTGACGAACGGAAACCTCTAGCCGGCTGCAGCTTGTGTCGTCGTTGTCGTCGATGTTGTCGTCGCCGTGGTCGCGGCGGGCGGTGCACTCGACTGGACCAAAGTCGACGGCGCCACGGTCGACGTCACACTCGGCGTCGCGGCCGGCGCAACCGATGACGTCGTCGGCACCGCGGGTGCCGGTGCTGCAGATCCCGAACCTGCGGGTGCGGGTTGTGCAGCTGCGCCCGTGGTTGTGGTGGGCTTGGCCGAGTCGGTAACCGAAGGCGAAGCAGCCAAGGCATCGATGGCATCCGCCATCTCTTCTGCGGTCGGCTTCGCCGACGAATCGACCGGCTTGCCGTCTTGCGCCTGTTTGGCCAGATAAGTCAGCCACGCCGCTGCATACTCCGCTGACGTCAGGGGCTTGCCGTTTGCAGCATCCGAATCACGCCAGTAGTCGAAGTGGTGACCGACGTCCGGGCCCAAAGTGAGGCCGTACGGATCGTTCATGACGACGGGGATCGTGTTCTGGTTCGTGGCGATGAGGCCGACGATTTCCTTGAACAGTTTCTGCGGCAGGTACGCCAACGGCGACACTTCCTCCGTGGAAACCGAGTCCTTTGCGACTGGCTTGGTGGTGGCCTCGCTCGGCTTGTACGCCGGGTCGGACACCTTCAGCAAGACATCGAGGAAGGTTTCGTCGCTCTGCATCCAGGTGGGATTGCTCGAGATGTCGTTGAACGCGTCGAACATCACGCGTCCCATCACAACCGCGATATCCATGCCGGTGGCGGGCGTCAGATTCTGCGCTTGCAACTGGTCGACGTTGAGCTGCCGACCGACGTTTGCCGCCAGGATCAGGAGTGAAATGTTCTCGGGGGCTGCGCAGGTGAGGTCGCCGTCAGAGCAGAACGACGCAATCTTGCCTTTCAGGGCCCCGAAGTCCCCACTGGTACCTGGAAGTGCACCAGATCCGGAAGCGGTGTTCTTACCGTCCTGATATTGCTCGTTGAAACCGTCAGGGTTCATGTAGGGGTTTTTCGCGCCGGGGAACGGGCCCTCGCCCGCGAGTCGACCGGCGTCGGCGAAGATCACCACACCGACGACGTTGTCCGGATTGATGCCGGAGGTGCTCGACTCCGAGCCGATGTCCATCGCCACGCGGCGCACTACGTCAGCGCCCTCGCTGTAGCCGACAATCGAGAACTTCGTGTTCGGGCATGCGGCACTGATCGCCTTCATGACCGCTCGCGTGTTGTCCGCGCCCGTCGTCACGGCTTCTTCGTAACTGTCCATGTTGGCGGGGTACGCAATGTAGACCGAGGCGTACGAGCCGTCCTTGACCGACCCGGCGGGCGCCTTGAGTACCGGGTCCACCCAGTGGCTGCTGTAGTCGTCTGTGAGCGCCGCCGGGAGGAGTGTCTTTCCATCCGCACCGACGAGCATCTTCGTCGTACCCTCGACCGGCGTGTCACCGCGACCGGCGACACCGATCCCGACCGTGTCGTGACACTCGGTGACAGACGCGGTCAATTCGGTCTCGATCGTCTGCGATTGCGGAGAATCCACGGCAACTGCGACCGCGACCAGTGCGGCCACGCCGAGCGCTGCGGGCGCTACTGCACCCGCCAGTATTCGATGTCGCGAAAAGAACCCACGAACCGGCATATCTTCTCCCCAATCAACTTTTGGAAAACGTACGACCGCCCCCCGGGGCGTCACGCAACGTCATTCGAGTAGTCGTCCAGTACGAGAGGAGCGTTACAACGGGTAACGATTTTCCGTGGCGACTCGGGAGGGAATCGGGAGCGCAAACGCCTCATTTCCGCTGCATAACACCGACGTGCACCTACTCGGCGTCGAAGATAATGACCTGTCGGATTGCTTTTCCGTCGGCGAGTTCGTCCATACCCGAATTGATGTCGGCCAATTCGATTCGCGAGGAAATGAGCTTCTCGACCGGCAGCTTCCCGTCGCGCCACAACTGCGCGTAGATCGGGATGTCGCGGGACGGGACCGCAGATCCCAGGTAGCTGCCGATGATGGTCCGCGCTTCGGCGACCAGTCCGAGAGGTGAGATCGACGAGCGCGCGTCAGGCGCCGGCAACCCGACCGTGACGGTCGTGCCACCCGCTGCCGTCGCAGCCACCGCTGTCTCGAAGGCCCGAGCATTTCCCGCGGCCTCGACGACGATGTCTGCGCGAGCGCCACTCTCGGACAGGCCGGACGGTGTGAAGACCTCGGTCGCGCCCAGTTCCAGCGCCTGAGCCAGCTTGGACTCCAGTGCGTCGACACCGATGACGTTCTCGACCCCGAGTGCCCTAGCCGTCAGGATTGTGGCCATCCCGACGCCACCCAAGCCGACCACCATCACGGTGTCTGCCGGGCGAGGCTTCGCCGCGTTGAGGAGCGCTCCCCCACCGGTCAACACCGCGCAACCGAGTACGGCTGCAATTTCGGCCGGGATGTCGTCGTCGACGGGAACAACCGACTTGGCGTTGACCACAGCATGCGTCGCGAAACCCGAAACACCGAGATGATGTTTGACGTTCTCGCCGGAGCGCCGCAGTCGATGCGCGCCACCGAGCAAACTGCCGTCGTTGTTGGCGGCGCTACCCACCGTGCAAGGCATCCGGCCGTCAGTGGCGCATCCCGCGCATTCACCACACCGCGGAAGAAAAGTCATCACGACGCGGGTGCCCACCGACAACGAATCAACTCCGTCGCCGAGTTCGATGATTCGACCTGCCGCCTCATGGCCCAACAACATCGGCACGGGTCGTACCCGATTCCCGTCGACCACGGAGAGGTCGGAGTGACAAAGCCCGGCAGCTTCGATCTTGACCAGGATCTCACCCGGGCCCGGGGATTCGAGGTCGAGTTCCGAAATCGAAATCGGAGTCGAATCTGCGAAGGGACGCTTCCGGCCGATCTCTTCGAGCACTGCACCACGGATCTTCAACTGCACACCCCGATTTCGATAGTTCGAACTACTTGCCCACGATCCCGCGTACCGACGCGGGGAGGTCACGAACCCGCTTGTACGGACCCACGACGGCGGCTGCAAACGGCCTCGTCAAGAGCACCTGCGCCACCTCGAGCACCTCTTCGGAGGTGACTGCGTCGATGGTCGCGAGCGTCTGCGCAACACTGCGATGGTTGCCGTAGTTCAGTTCACTGCGACCGATACGGTTCATGCGTGAGCCTGAATCTTCCAGTGCCAGAACCAATCCGCCGCGCAGCGATCCCTTGGCGCGGGCGATCTCGGCATCGGTGATTCCGTCCGTCGCCACGTTCGCGAGTACCTCGCGGATCACTGTGGCAACCTCCCCGAGGTTCTCCGGCTGGCAACCTGCATACACGGAGAATGCTCCGGTGTCCGCGAAGGTGTCGACGCCCGAATAGACGGAGTACGCAAGCCCGCGCTTCTCCCGAATCTCTTGGAACAGACGAGAACTCAGCCCACCGCCCACTGCGGCGTTGAGCACCGACAGCGCCCAGCGATGGCCCTCGTGCCGGCCGAACGCGCGCACCCCGAGCGCAAGGTGGACCTGCTCGCTGTCGCGGTGGGTCAAGCTCAGTTCAGGCATCGTTCGCAAACGCAGAGTGCCTTCGCGCCGCGGCGCCGGCTTGACCCCGCGCTCGAGATGTCCGGCAAATGCACGGCGAGCGAGCGTCACAACCTGCTTGTGGTCGACGTTTCCCGCTACGGCCAGCACCATCCGCTGCGGTGTGTAACGCCGAACATGGAAGGAATGCAACTGATTGCGCGACATCGACTCGATCGATTCGACGCTACCGATGATCGGACGGCCGACAGGATGATCGCCGAACAACGCGGTCAGGAACGCGTCGCCGAGCAAGTCTTCCGGATCGTCGTCACGCATCGCGATCTCTTCGAGCACTACTTGCCGCTCGACGTCGACGTCCGCGGTTCTGCAACGCCCTCGCAGCACGACGTCGGCGACAAGGTCAACCGCCATCGGAAGGTCGTCGTCGATCACGTGCGCGTAGAAACAGGTGTGTTCCTTCGACGTGAATGCATTGAGTTCGCCGCCCACACCATCCATGACCTGCGCGATGTCCAACGCCGTCCGTGACGGCGTCGACTTGAACAGCAGGTGCTCGAGAAAATGCGCGGCACCGGCCACACTCGGCTGCTCGTCGCGCGAGCCGACTCCGACCCACAC
Source organism: Rhodococcus sp. FH8 (assembly GCF_019266085.1). NCBI lineage: Bacteria > Bacillati > Actinomycetota > Actinomycetes > Mycobacteriales > Nocardiaceae > Rhodococcus > Rhodococcus sp. FH8. The sequence goes on from NZ_LPNQ01000073.1 coordinate 149,792, forward strand.
ACCGACGGAGGCGGAACGCACACCGGGAATGAACTCGGTGACGACGCGCAGGCCGCCGGGAAGGACCGTGCGCTGTACTCCGGATTCGGGAGTCGCATCGATCGGCGATTTCAGCACAGCGCTGCGGCTGCGCGTGGTGTTGGGAGTGGTCTTTGCCATGAAAAGGTTCAGCAGTCCTCGGTGCAAGTGGTCAATCAGGTATCTACAGGCTCTGTGTCTACAGACAGTACAGATGCGGCCCCGCACGGAAATCCGCGCGGGGCCGCATCAGAGTACGAAGTGAGATCTACTCGGAAGCAGCCTCGTCGGCGGCCGGAGCGGCAGCCTCGTCGTTGCCCTCTTCGACCGGGATCAGCGAGATCTTGCCACGTGCATCGATGTCGGCGATCTCGACGCGGATCTTGGATCCGACGTTGACCACGTCTTCGACCTTGGCAATGCGCTTACCGCTGCCCAGCTTCGAGATGTGCACCAGTCCGTCGCGTCCCGGCAGGAGCGAAACGAAGGCACCGAAGGCGGTGGTCTTGACGACCGTGCCCAGGAACCGCTCGCCGACCTTGGGGAGCTGCGGGTTGGCAATGGCGTTGATCATGTCGATCGCGGCCTGTGCAGACGGTCCATCGGTGGCGCCGACGAACACGGTGCCGTCGTCTTCGATGGAGATGTTGGCACCGGTCTGCTCGGTGATGGAGTTGATCATCTTGCCCTTGGGGCCGATGACCTCACCGATCTTGTCGACGGGGACCTTGATGGCCGTCACGCGGGGAGCGAACGGGCTCATCTCGTCCGGGGTGTCGATGGCTTCCGCCATGACCTCGAGGATCGTGGTCCGTGCGTCCTTGGCCTGCGAGAGTGCACCGGCAAGGACCTGCGACGGGATGCCGTCGAGCTTCGTGTCCAGCTGCAGGGCCGTGACGAAGTCCTTGGTACCTGCGACCTTGAAGTCCATGTCGCCGAAGGCGTCTTCGGCGCCGAGGATGTCGGTCAGCGCGACGTAGCGGGTTTCGCCGTCGACCTGGTCGGAAACCAGACCCATGGCGATACCGGCAACCGGAGCGCGAAGCGGCACACCGGCGTTGAGCAGTGCGAGCGTGGACGCGCACACCGAGCCCATCGAGGTGGAACCGTTGGAGCTCAGAGCCTCGGAGACCTGGCGAATCGCGTAAGGGAACTCTTCGACGCTGGGCAGAACCGGCATGAGAGCGCGCTCGGCGAGTGCACCGTGACCGATTTCGCGACGCTTCGGCGAACCGACGCGGCCCGTCTCACCGGTGGAGTACGGCGGGAAGTTGTAATGATGCATGTAGCGCTTGGTGGTCTCGGGACCGAGCGAGTCGACCTGCTGAGCCATCTTCACCATGTCGAGAGTGGTCACACCCAGGATCTGGGTCTCGCCACGCTCGAACAGTGCGGAGCCGTGTGCGCGCGGGATGATCGCAACCTCGGCGGACAGCGAACGGATGTCCGTGACGCCGCGGCCGTCGATGCGGAACTGATCGCGCAGGATGCGCTGGCGAACCAGCTTCTTGGTGAGCGAGCGGAACGCTGCTCCCAGTTCCTTCTCGCGGCCTTCGAAGTTGGGTGCAACCTGCTCGAGAACCTCGACCTTGACCTCGTCGGTCTTGTCGTCGCGTTCCTGCTTGCCGGCGATTGTCAGTGCGGCATTGAGCTTTTCGGACGCAGCAGCCTCGACGGCAGTAAAAACGTCGTCCTGGTACGCCGGGAAGACCGGGTAGTCACCCGTGGGCTTTGCAGCCTTGGATGCAAGTGCTGCCTGTGCAGCGCACAGGCGTGCGATGAACGGCTTGGCGGCCTCGAGGCCCTCGGCGACAATGGCCTCGGTCGGTGCCTGAGCGCCGTCGGCGATCTTCGCGATGACGTTGTCGGTGGCCTCGGCCTCGACCATCATGATCGCGACGTCGGCGTTGTCACCGCTACCGGAAACGACGCGGCCGGCGACGACCATGTCGAAGACGGCGTTCTCGAGCTGATCGACCGTCGGGAATGCAACCCACTGGCCGGTCTTGTTCTCGTCCGAGACGATGAGTGCAACGCGCACGCCACCGACGGGTCCGGAGAACGGCAGGCCGGCGATCTGCGTCGACGCGGAAGCGGCGTTGATGGCCACGACGTCGTACAGATCCTGGGGGTTGAGGCTCATGACCGTGACGACGACCTGGATCTCGTTACGGAGACCGTCGACGAAGGACGGGCGCAGCGGCCGGTCGATGAGGCGGCAGGTCAGGATCGCGTCGGTGGAGGGGCGTCCCTCACGACGGAAGAACGAACCGGGGATGCGGCCCGCTGCGTACATACGCTCTTCGACGTCCACCGTCAGGGGGAAGAAGTCGAAGTGCTCCTTGGGGTGCTTGCTGGCGCTCGTGGCGGACAGCAGCATGGTCTCGTCGTCCAGGTAAGCAACGACGGCGCCGGCGGCCTGCTGAGCAAGGCGTCCGGTCTCGAAACGGATGGTGCGGGTACCGAAGGACCCGTTGTCGATCACGGCGGTGGATTCGAACACGCCTTCGTCGACCTCTACTACGGAATTCTCTGTCATTCTTTTCTCTTCACTTCCCTCTCGTCTTCGCCGTACCCGCGCGGGCGTTTCCACCCTCCTGGTGGAAACTGCGCACCGAGGGACGTCCCCCTCTTGAATTGCAGACGCTCCTTGCGATGCGAGCGATTTCTGCTTCGGGACGTCACGACGTTCGGGCGGCCGTCGATCGAAGTCCGCCGGAGCTTTCGGGCACTTGCCCGGTCCGGAGAACCACTACCGACAACCGACACCACGTTCTCTGGTGCATACGGTGTGCTGGCTGCGCACTGCACAACTGCGCATAAACAACTGCGCCTGGACAACTGTGCATAGCGCCGACAGCGGAAACTGCCTTGCGGCAGCTAACGCCGAAAGCCAGCGAAGCCCAGTATATGCGTGGCTTCGCCGGCTGACGGAGTGTTCGGCAAACCGAAGCATGCCGTGTTGCTTTCGATCAGCGTCGTGAGAAAAATCTAGCGACGCAGGCCGAGACGCTCGATGAGCGTGCGGTAGCGAGCGACGTCGGTCTTTGCCACGTACTTCAGCAGACGACGACGGCGACCGACCATCAAGAGCAGTCCACGACGCGAGTGGTGGTCATGCTTGTGGGTCTTGAGGTGCTCGGTGAGATCGGTGATGCGCTTGGTGAGCATTGCCACCTGAGCTTCAGGCGATCCCGTGTCGGTCTCGTGCAAGCCGTACTCGCCGAGAACGGCCTTCTTTTCTTCCGTGGTCAATGCCACTTGATTCACTCCTGTGATGACGTTTGCGTGAAAGGAACTAGATCGGGCGCGGCCACCGCAAACCGCAGCACGCACCGAGAGAAGATCCTACCAGCAACAGTGAGGCGCTCTCGCCCACCTGGAGCGAATGTGGCGGCCGCCACTGACACAGGAGGAACTCAACCGACGCTGCGTTCTGCATCCTCACTCAGAATCCGGCGTGCGCGTTCGACATCTCGGTTCATTGCCGTGATGAGCGACTCGATCGAGTCGAACTTCTCCATACCGCGAATCCGCGAAACCAGGTCGACCGCGACGTGTTGTCCGTACAGGTCAGCTTCGGTGTCGAGAACGTATGCCTCGACGGTTCGGGTCCGGCCGGAGAAGGTCGGATTGGTACCCACAGACACCGCGGCTTGGTATCGGCGACCGGGAACGACGGTTCCGAGTTCCTCGCCGGCACCGAGCACCGTGAACCACGCCGCGTACACGCCGTCGGCCGGAATCGCCGAAAACATCGGCGGTGCAACGTTGGCCGTCGGGAACCCCAACTCGCGTCCACGCTTGTCACCGTGGACGACCACACCTTCGACACGATGTGGACGGCCCAGAGCTTCGGTAGCCGCTTCCATGTCGCCTGCGTCGACGCACGAGCGGATGTAGGTCGACGAGAACGTCACCGCATGCTCGGCGAGCAGCTGGACGCCGTCGACGGCAAAGCCGAAGCGAGCGCCCATTTCACGAAGAAGATCGACATTGCCGAGCGCCTTCTTGCCGAAGGTGAAGTTGTCCCCCACCACGACCTCGGCGACATGTAGACGTTCGACGAGAATCTCGTGGACGTAGCGCTCCGGCGTCAGCTTCATGAAATCAGCGGTGAACGGCATCACGCAGAACACGTCGATGCCCAGATCCTGAGCCAATTCCGCACGCCGTTGCAGCGTCGTCAACTGGGCAGGATGACTACCCGGCCGCACAACCTCCATGGGATGCGGGTCGAACGTCATCAACACGCTCGGAACACCACGTTTGCGGGCAGCGGTAACCGCTCTCGCTATCAATTGGGCATGCCCACGATGCACACCGTCGAACACACCGATAGTGAGCACACAACGACCCCAATCGGCCGGAACTTCGTCGAGACCACGCCATCTCAGCACGATTGGCAGCCTACGGGTCCACCGGCGGCGGGTCACGTTCGGACCCGCCCAGCGAATCACCGCTGTGCTGCCGATCACGTACGGAAGTTCCGGATTTCGTAGCCTAAGCTAAGCGTTGTGGCAGCTCACAAGACCGGAACCTCGGAAGCATCATCGACGTCGGACGGCGACAGCACTTCGGCGCACGACGCGGCAATCGACACGCTCGCACTCTCGTCGGTGGCCCAGGACTACCTCAAGGTCATCTGGACTATCCAGGAGTGGTCCCACGAGCGGGTTTCCACCAAGCTCCTGTCCGAGAAAATGAGCGTCTCGGCCTCGACGGTCTCCGAGGCGATCCGCAAACTCTCGGACCAAGGCCTGGTCGATCACGCCCGCTACGGATCCATCGCCCTGACCGACAGCGGCCGCGCCGCCGCCGTCTCCATGGTCCGGCGCCACCGGTTGATCGAGACCTATCTGGTTCAGGAACTCGGATACGGCTGGGACGAAGTCCACGACGAGGCCGAAGTCCTCGAACACGCCGTTTCCGATCTGATGATCTCTCGGATGGACGCCAAACTGGGCTTCCCCGAACGTGACCCGCACGGTGATCCCATTCCCGCCACCGACGGTTCGGTGCCGACTCCCCCGGCCCGCCAGCTCAGCGACTTCGCCAACGGTGAGCGGGGCCGCGTTGCCCGGATCTCCGATTCCGATCCCGAAATGCTCCGGTACTTCGATTCCGTCGGCGTCAGTCTCGATGTCGAGATCACCGTCGAGGAGCGCCGCGATTTCGCCGGGACAGTGTCCGTTCGACTCGGCGACAGCCCCAACACCATCGACTTGGGAAGTCCAGTCGCTCAAGCAATTTGGCTCGTCTAGCCGAGGTAGTCAAAGCGGCAGTCGGTATCGGCGTTCCACGGGCCGGACGCCGTCGGTCCGGGTCCAGTCGGCGAGCCTCTCGTCGACGTACACCCACCCTCGACGCTCGTACAGTGCGATCGCCGGCAGAGCGTCGTCGACGACGTCGAGCACCAGTTCCAACCGACTCTCGGCTGCGAAATCCGTCACGGCGTCGAGTAGCGCATCGCTGAGGCCGTTTCCACGTGAGCCAGGATGAACGAACAATCGCGACACGGCTATCGATCCCGCGGTTGTGGGCGCACCTGCGACCTCGCTGTCGACGGCCACATGACCGACAACACGATCGTCACTCTCACCGACCCACGCCTTCACCACCGTGGGCGAACTGAGCCAGCGGCGCGGGTGTTGCGGCCACGTGTTCGGATATCCGTCGCACTCGTGGACCTGTACCAGCGCATCGACGCAACCGTCGAGGTCGCCGTCGACACGCTCGCGGACGATCACCCGCGAAGCGTCGCCGGTCGCACGACCATCACCGAACTGGCGCGTCGACCCTTCTCCTGCAGGAGCGCAATCGTGTGACCGGTGGGATCGATCGCCGCACAGATCCCCTTCATCCCGATCGGCTCGAGCCAGCGCCCCTGGCTGATCGCCTCGGCTTCCTCCGCCGTGATCTGCCGATGCGGAAAAGCCGTCTGCGCGGCCTGATCGATGTCGAGGCTCACACCCGGCTGATCCGCGAGATCTTCGAGCGTGCGCGCATGTTCGAGAGTGAACGGCCCGACGCGGGTGCGGCGCAATGCCGTCAAATGACCGCCGACGCCCAATTCACGACCGAGGTCGCGGGCAAGCGAGCGGATGTACGTACCGGACGAGCACTCCACGTCGACGTCCAGATCGACGAAGCCACCCGGGACATCTCGCCGAGCCAGAACCTCGAAAGTCGACACCGTTACCGGACGCGGCGCCAGCTCGACGGTTTCTCCCGCACGCACCAGAGCATGTGCGCGCTGACCGTCGACCTTGATAGCGCTCACGCTCGCCGGGATCTGCTTGATGTCTCCGGTCAGCGTGGCCACGATCGCCGCGATCTCCGCGTCCGTCACTTGCGATGCGTCTGCGGAAGTCAGGACCTCACCCTCGGCGTCGTCCGTGTCCGTCGCTGCACCGAGGCGAATGGTCGCCGAATACGCCTTGGTGGTCAGCGCCAGGAGTCCGAGCAACTTGGTCGCACGCTCCACACCGAGAACAAGGACGCCGGTCGCCATGGGATCCAGCGTCCCGGCGTGTCCCACCTTCCGGGTGTTCAACAACTTGCGGCACCGAGCGACCACGTCGTGGCTGGTGATACCCGCCTCTTTGTCGACAATCAGAATTCCGGCGCCGACAAGACCGGAGGAAGGCTTTTCACGAGCTGACACGTGTGCCGATTCTGCCAGTCGCGCTCACTGCACCGAAATTGCCGTCAGGATGAGCCCGTCCGACACCAACCACCTGCCGTCGAAAGAGGTGAGCGGCGGACCGGACGTCGCCTCGCCGGGGACCAGCAGACGCGAGTTGAAAGTGCCGGACGTTTCCGACTCCGCCTCGAACGTGATGTGGGCGTCCTCGAAACCCAACCAGCGCCCGGTGAGCGGAAACCACGCCTTGTACGTGGCTTCCTTCGCGCAGAAGAGCACTCGATCCCAGTGCACCGGACCGCCGGTTTCCTGAGTGTCCAACCACGTTCGTTCCGCCTCGATGCTGACCGCGGGCAATACCCCGTCCGGCAGCGGGCCGTGCGGTTCGGCGTCGATACCGAGTGAGCGGACCTGCATGGAGTACGCCAGGACAGCGCCGCGGTAGCCGTCGCAATGGGCGAGGCTCCCGACCACTCCCTGCGGCCAGAGTGGGGCACCACGCTCGCCGCGCATGACAGCGGCAGACGGAACACCGAGCTTGCCCATCGCCTGACGCGCAAGGTGCCGGGTAGTCACGAACTCGCGACGACGCTTCTCGACCGCGCGGCCGATCAACGCCTCCTCACTGGGGTGCGGAACCAGACCGGGCGGATCCACGAAGGCCTCGGCCGTCGCAACTCCACCGGGAAGAATCTGTTCGATCACGTAGCGATACCTCTCAGCGTCCGGCGCGCATGCGCTCGACTTCGGCTTCCTGCTCCGGCGTGACCTTGAAGTGGCCACCCCACTTGTTGAGCGTTCCCGGCGGGTACTCCGGAACGGGAAGAATCTGACGCAACAACTTCTCCGGCAGTCCACGCCGACGCCACTCGCGCGGGTATCCGAGTGAGACTTCCTCGAAGCGGACGCCGTCGTAGTACGTGGTTCGAGGGATGTGCAGGTGCCCGTACACCGAGCACACCGCGTTGTACTTCACGTGCCAGTCGGCGGTCGCGGTGGTTCCGCACCACAGTGCGAACTCCGGATACATGAGTACGTCCGTCGGCTGCCGGACCATCGGGAAATGGTTCACGAGAACGGTTCTTGTGCCTTCGGGAAGCGCATCCAACCGCGCCTGGGTGTACTCGATCCTCGCCCGGCACCATGCGTCGCGCGTCGCATACGGCTGCGGTGAGAGTAGGAACTCGTCGGTGGCGACGACGTTCTTGTCACGCGCGATCTCGAGCCCGTGTTCCTTGTCTCGCGCACCTTCCGGCAGGAAGGAGTAGTCGTAGAGAAGAAACATCGGGACGACCGTGACCGGTCCCTCGTCTCCCTCCCACACCGGGAACGGGTCCTCGGGCGTGATGACGTCGAGTTCGCGGCACATGTTGACCAGGTACTCGTACCGCGGCGCTCCGTGAATCTGAACCGGATCCTTGGCGGTCGTCCACAGTTCGTGGTTGCCAGGAATCCAGATGACCTTTGCGAATCGGCTGCGAAGGAGCTTCAACGCCCACCGAATGTCGTCAGTTTTCTCGGAGACATCTCCGGCGAGAATGAGCCAGTCGTCAGGCGAATCCGGGAACAGTTCCTCCGTCATCGGCTTGTTGCCGTTGTGACCGACATGAATGTCGCTCACCGCCATCAACTTTGCTGCCACGATCCCTCTGCTTCCTCAGTTGAACTTCCGCGCCTCGCCGTCGCCGGACCTGTCACTGCCCACTTGCCGGAAAACGCTCGCCACGACACCGCGACCATCCGAAGTACTACGAACACGGTAAGCCCTGCCCAAATTCCGGCCAGACCCCAGTCGTAGGCGAGGGAGAGCCAGATCGCGGGCAGAAACCCGAGAACTGCGCAGAGCATGGTCGCGTTGCGCAGAAACACCACGTCCCCGGCGCCGAGTAGAACACCGTCGAGTGCGAAGACGATTCCCGCCACCGGCATGATCGCGACGAAGAACCACCATGCGATCGACATCTGACCGAGCACCTCGGCGTCGGACGTGAAGAGTCCGGGGATCACGGAGTGGCCGGCGGCGAAGAAGATCGCGAGCACCACGGCAAATACCGTCGACCAAGCGGTGATCCGCCAGGTCATCCTTTTCGCCGCGGCTGCGAATCCACCGCCGAGCGCCGCTCCGATCAGCGTCTGAGCTGCGATCGCCAAGGAATCGAGAAGGAGCGAAACCAGGTTCCACAGTTGGAGGACGACTTGGTGCGCACCGACTACAGCCGCACCGAACCTCGACGCCACTGCAGCCGCGGAAACGAAACACGCTTGGAATGCGAGGCTGCGCAGAATCAGGTCACGGCCCATCAGCATCTGCGCCCGCATGATCGCAAAATGTGGTCGAGCCGAAACCGGTTCACGAAAGAGCGCCCAGGCGAACAGCACACCCGAAACACTCTGGCCCACCAGATTCGCAACAGCTGATCCTTCGAGTTCCAGACGCGGAGCACCGAGCAAGCCGTGCACCAGAATCGGACACAACACCGCCGAAATACCCAGGCCGACAAGGACGAACCGCAGCGGTCGCACCGTGTTCTGAACCCCGCGCATCCAGCCGTTGCCGGCCAGGGCCACCAGGATGAGTGGAACACCCAACACCGCTATCCGGAGCCAACTTTCCGCAGCCGCGGCGATGTCGGGAGTCCCGGCCACCGCCGAAGTCAGCGGGCCGGCGATCACCTGCACGATCACGACCAAGGCCAGGCCGATCGCGGCCGCCAGCCAGGTCGCCTGAACACCCTCACCCACCGCGTCGCGCTCGCGGCCCGCCCCGTGCAGCCGTGCGGCGCGCGCCGTCGTGCCGTACGACAAGAAGGTCAGCTGCGTACTCACCAACGACAGGATCAGACCACCGACTGCCAATCCGGCCAGCGGGAGTGCCCCGAGTCGGCCGACCACGGCGATGTCGAACAACAGATAGAGGGGTTCGGCTGCCAGCACCCCGAGTGCCGGAAACGCCAGGGAAAAGATTCGTCGCCCAGTGACGTCGAAATCAGCTGCCGAAGATCCCGCCGAGGTGGCGTCAGATTCGCTCAATGCCGCGGATTCAGCCGAGTGCCGCGACGAGCGCGGCAACAATCTCGTCGCTGGAAGTGGTCGACGTATATCCGGCCGACAGCCGGTGCCCGCCGCCACCAAGACTTTCAGCGACCGCCGACACGTCGATCGCCGACTTTGCACGCAACGAGATCGACCAGCTTCCGGAAACCGACTCTTTGAGTACGGCGGCAACTTCGGCTTCCGAAGTAGTCCGCACGATATCGACGACGCTCTCGATCTCCTCGGAGCGAAGATCGCCGATGTCACTGCGTCGGATCACCGCGTACACCAGCCCACGGCCGTCCGCGGCTTCCGGGACCAGCACCGCGGACCCGAGTACCGAAGCCAGCATCGGCAACCACCCGAACGGATGGGTGTCGAGCAGCTTTCGCGCAATCGCGTCGCCGTCGATGCCGGTCGCCAGCAAACGCGCCGCGAGCACGTGCGGAAGCGGACCTCCCCACCGGAAGGAGCCGGTGTCGGTGACCAGTCCGGCATAGAGACAGTGCGCGATATCGCGATCGATCGCGACTCCCCACGCATCGAAGAATCGTGCGATGAGCGCCGTCGTCGAAGCAGCGGTTTCGTCGACGACGTTGATACTTCCGAATTCGGAATTGGAGCGATGGTGATCAAGGACGATCGTGCGATTCGCGCCGGCGAGTCGACTCGACAACTCACCGAGACGGCCCTCGCTGCCGACATCCACCGTCACCAGTACATCGACACTTTCCCGAACATCAGTGGGCGCCACGAGCAAGTGGAGACCGGGGAAATCGCGCATCGACTCGGGCAGCGCCGACGGCCGACTGAACGCGACCTGCACCGAAATGCCCCGACGCTCGAGAACGAGACCGAGCGCAAGTCCGCTGCCGATCGTGTCCGCATCCGGCTGCACATGGCAGAGAATTGTCACCGTGTGTGCCGATTCGAGAACCTCGGCCACCTGAGCGAACTTCGCCTCGCAGGGGTCGACGTCCGAAAGTGCGGTGATCGTCATTCTCGGTGCGCGTCAGTCGGCTTCACGAACATCTGGCGACGCCTCGTCTTCGTCCGAAGCCACTCGCGGCTCCTTGTACGGATCTGCATCTCCGGCCGGTTGTGCATTCTCACGCGCCTTGGCGACCTCGTCGTCGGCGGCCTTGGCACGGGCCAGCAGTTCTTCCATATGACGCGCGGTGTCTGGAACGGTATCGGCGACAAACGTCAGAGTCGGTGTGAAGCGAACTCCGGTTCCGGCACCGACCTTCGAGCGGAGAACACCCTTGGCCTTCTCGAGACCTGCGGCGGCGGCTTCCACATCGGGTGCGGAATCAACCTTCTCGCCCATGACTGTGTAGTACACCGTCGCGTCGTGCAGATCGTTGGTGACCTTGGTGTCCGTGATGGTCACGAATGCGAGTCGCGGATCCTTGATCTCGTGATCGATCGCGGTCGCGACGATGGTTCCGATACGCTTTGCCAACTTGCGTGCCCGGGCTGGATCTACCATGACTGTCAGTCTCCTCTACCTGGCCACTCGAATCGAGGTGACTCGATCGATCAAAGTTCTGGTTAACAAGAATTATTACCGACAACAGTCTCGTCCATCGGCTACCCGGCAACCAAATCACCATCGGTAGAGGTCTTCGACCACGAGCCACCGCCGCCAGGGCCGTCGTCGATCTCCACAGTTGTCGCATGTGTCGAGCGTGAGCACAAACACCGCCACAGTTGGACCCGAAGCCACCGAATCCCTTGCCGACGAACTCGATTCGTTACGGCGTCTGGAAGAGTGGCTAAGCGACACCGCTCGATGACGCTCAGTCTTCCGGGCCGAAAATTCGCCTTCGCACAGCCAGCAACTGAATCTCCGGACGCTCGGCGACCGCCCGCTCACAATGATCGAGAACGTCGTGCAGGTGATCGACGGACGAACTGACCACACCGACTCCCACGAGCGCACGACGCAGGCGTCCCTGCTCCCCCGCCTCCGCTGCACTCACACCGAATCGACGGAGTTCCGTCAGGATCGGCGACAGCATCGAACGCTTTTCCTTGAGTGAGTGGACATCGCCGAAAAGAATGTCGAACTCCAGTGCCCCTACAAACATTTTCCCCCTAGACAGAGCCGAATGGACTCTTCCGGACTTGTATGTTCAAGTCCGGAAGAGTCCATGTCAGCTAGTACTCACGTGCGTCCGCCCCAACGCCCGTGTCGACATAATCAGTCGCGCGGCTTCTCGCGAAGCTCGTAGCACTCGAGAACGTCACCGATCTTGATATCGGAATAGGTGACGGTCAAACCACATTCGTAGCCTTCGCGAACCTCGGTAGCGTCTTCCTTCTCCCGCTTGAGCGAGGAGATGGTGACCGTCTCGGCGATGACCTTGCTGTCGCGGATGAGACGTGCCTTGGCGTTGCGACGGATGCTGCCCGACGTGACCAAGCAACCGGCAATGTTGCCGATCTTGGACGAACGGAACATGGCGCGGATCTCTGCCTTGCCCAGCTCGACCTCTTCGTACACCGGCTTGAGCAGACCCTTGAGTGCCTTCTCGACCTCGTCGATGGCCTGGTAGATCACCGAGTAGTAGCGAATGTCGACGCCCTCGCGGTTCGCCAGCTCCGTTGCCTTGCCTTCGGCGCGGACGTTGAAGCCGATGATGATCGCGTTGGACGCAGCAGCCAGGTTGACGTTGGTCTCCGTGATGCCACCGACACCGCGGTCGATGACGCGCAACTGCACCTCGTCGTCGATCGGAATTCCGAGGAGAGCCTCTTCGAGGGCCTCCACGGTTCCCGAGTTGTCACCCTTGAGGATCAAGTTCAGCTGTGAATGTTCCTTCAGAGCTGCATCGAGATCGTCGAGGCTGATGCGCTTACGACTCTTCGCTGCAAGCGCGTTGCGCTTACGTGCGTTGCGACGGTCCGCGATCTGACGAGCGATACGGTCCTCGTCGACCACGAGCAGGTTGTCGCCTGCACCGGGGACCGACGTGAAGCCGATGACCTGGACCGGACGTGAAGGCAGTGCCTCGTGGACGTCCTGACCGTGCTCGTCCACCATGCGGCGGACGCGGCCGTAAGCATCGCCGGCAACGATCGAGTCGCCGACCCGCAGCGTTCCGCGCTGAATGAGCACGGTAGCGACGGGGCCGCGGCCACGGTCGAGGTGCGCCTCGATGGCAACACCCTGCGCGTCCATGTCCGGGTTGGCGCGCAGATCCAGGGAAGCGTCGGCCGTCAACAGCACTGCTTCGAGCAGTGCGTCGATGTTGAGACCCTGCTTCGCCGAGATGTCGACGAACATGGTGTCTCCGCCGTATTCCTCGGCCACCAGTCCGTACTCGGTGAGCTGCTGCCGGATCTTGTCCGGGTTCGCGCCTTCCTTGTCGATCTTGTTCACCGCGACCACGATCGGCACGTCGGCCGCCTGGGCGTGGTTGATCGCTTCCACCGTCTGCGGCATGACGCCGTCGTCGGCTGCGACAACAAGGATCGCGAGGTCGGTGGCCTTGGCACCACGAGCACGCATGGCCGTGAAGGCCTCGTGACCGGGGGTGTCGATGAACGTCACGAGACGCTCGTTGCCCTCGAGCTCGGTCAGCACCTGGTAGGCACCGATGTGCTGCGTGATGCCGCCGGCTTCGCCCTCACGGACATTCGCCTTACGGATCACGTCGAGCAGACGGGTCTTACCGTGGTCGACGTGGCCCATGACGGTGACCACAGGCGGACGGGACTCGAGGTCCTCTTCTCCGCCGGCGTCCTCGCCGTAGGTGAGGTCGAAGCTGTCGAGCAGCTCGCGATCCTCGTCCTCCGGGCTGACGACCTGCACGACGTAGTTCATTTCGCCGCCGAGCAGCTCCAGCGTCTCGTCGTTGACCGACTGAGTTGCCGTGACCATCTCACCGAGGTTGAACAACGCCTGCACGAGTGCTGCGGGGTTCGCGTCGATCTTGTCCGCGAAGTCCGACAGAGATGCGCCGCGAGCGAGACGGATGGTCTCGCCGTTGCCGCGTGGCAGCCTGACGCCGCCGACTGCGGGAGCCTGCATGCTTTCGTACTCGGCGCGCTTCGCCCGCTTCGACTTACGTCCACGGCGAACTGCTCCGCCGGGACGACCGAATGCACCTGCCGCTGCGCCGCGCTGACCGGGACGGCCACCGCCGCCGGGACGACCGCGGAATCCACCGGCCGGAGCTGCTCCACCGGGAGCACCTGCACCAGCACCGGCGCCGGGAGCGCCGCCACCGCGGTATCCACCGCCGCCGCCACCCGGACGACCACCGGGAGCGCCACCGGGACGACCCGGACGTCCGCCGCCACCGGGCGCGGGACGAGCGGAACGAGCAGGCATTGCACCCGGGTTCGGGCGAGGAGGCATGGAGCCGGGGCTGGGACGGGGTCCGCCCTGACCTGCAGGCGGACGGGGTCCACCCTGACCGGGAGCCGGACGGGGACCGCCCTGACCCGGAGCCGGACGAGGTCCACCCTGACCCGGAGCCGGACGGGGACCGCCCTGACCCGGAGCCGGACGAGAACCGCCCTGACCTGCGCCCGGACGCGGTGCGCCGGGAGCCGGACGAGGTGCCGGACGCTCGGCGGGTGCCGAGGAGTACGGGTTGTTACCGACGCGAGGTGCCTTCGGTCCCGGACGCGGTCCGCCGGGCTTTGCGCCGGTGGACGGTGCGGCCGGAGCCGCGGGGGCTGCCGGTGCCGACGCTGCGGGAGCAGCCGGAGCCGGACGTGCCGGCTGTGCTGGTTTCGGAGCGTTGAACGTCGGGGTGGGGACCGGCGCTGACGGTGCTGCCGGAGCAGCGGCTGCGGGAGCCGCGGGGGCTGCCGGGGCCGGAGCTGCGGGAGCAGCCGGTGCGGGTGCGGCCGGCTTGGGGCCGGGACGCGGTGCGCCAGGCTTTGCAGCCGACGGCGACGGTGCGCCGGGCTTTGCCGCGGGGCGAGCCGCCGGAGCGGCTGCGCCGGTCTCGGACTTGGTTTCTGCTCCGCCTGCCGACGGGAATGACTCCCGCAGACGACGGGCGACGGGCGCCTCCACTGTGGATGACGCAGACTTCACGAACTCGCCTTGCTCCTTGAGCGTTGCGAGTAGTTCCTTGCTGGTGACACCGAGTTCTTTAGCCAACTCGTGCACGCGGGCCTTGCCTGCCACTGCTCTCCTCACTGATGAGGTCGAGCAGGAGGCATCCCACAGATGTGGGTCCCGCACGACCTCGGGTTATCGCCGATGGACGTTCATCGTTGGTGCTTCACGGTGTGCTCATGAGTGCTTGTGCCTGTTCTTCTCGAGAGGTACTGCTTTTGTGTGAACTGCGTCGACCAGCTGGTCGACAGCGGACGTGTCCAGATTTCCGGACACTCGCAGTGCTCTGCTGAATGCTCGGCGCCGCTCTGCCAGGCTCAGACAACTCGGATCCAGGTGCAGCCATGCACCTCGACCGGGGAGTCTTCGCGATACGTCGGGGACGAGCGGGGAACCCTCCGGCCCCTGCTCACCAACCACGACCCTCAACAGATCGACAGCCGACCCTTGTTCCCTGCATCCCACACACGTTCTGACCGGCGAACCGGGTTTCACGCGCGCAGAATCCGAGGACTCACGTCGAACCATTGTCCACTCTACCGCCGAACCGTCTCGATCACTGCATTCCACTGTTATCCGTTGGACGTGGCGGGCCGGTCGGACGCGTCGCCAACGGGTGCCGCATCGCTCCGAATGTCGATACGCCAACCCGTCAACCGCGCAGCCAGGCGGGCATTTTGACCCTCTTTTCCGATGGCCAACGAAAGCTGGAAATCGGGCACGATGACACGGGCCGCACGAGCCTCGGGATCGACGACAGTGACGGAGACCACTTTCGACGGGGAAAGTGCGTTGCCCACAAACGTCGCGGGATCTTCGTCGAAGTCGATGATGTCGATCTTCTCCCCCGCGAGTTCGCTCATGACGTTGCGGACGCGCTGACCCATCGGGCCGATGCATGCACCCTTTGCGTTGAGCCCCTGCACACGTGAGGCAACGGCGATCTTGGAACGATGTCCCGCTTCGCGCGCGACGTTGATGATCTCGACGCTGCCGTCCGCGATCTCTGGAACCTCGAGTGCGAACAACTTGCGAACCAGGTTCGGGTGGGTCCGCGAGAGGGTGATCTGTGGGCCGCGGGCTCCGCGAGCAACTCCGACGACGTAGCACTTGATGCGCTCACCGTGCTCGTAGTTCTCGCCGGGAACCTGTTCTGCAGGCGGCAACAATCCCTCGGCGCCATTGGATTCGCTGCCGATTCGGACGACGACCATTCCGCGGGAATTCGCACGCGTGTCACGCTGAATGACACCACCGACGATTTCACCCTCATGGGTCGAGAACTCACCGAAACTGCGCTCGTGCTCGGCGTCGCGCAGACGCTGCAGGATGACCTGGCGTGCGGTGGTCGCCGCGATGCGTCCGAATCCCTCGGGAGTGTCGTCCCACTCCTCACCGATCATGTTGCCGTCGGCATCGGTGTCGTGCGCCATCACTCGCACCGAACCGGTCTTGATGTTGACATCGATCCGAGCGTTCTGCTTGTGCCCCTCGGTGTGGCGGTACGCCGTCAGCAGCGCGGTCTGGATCGTGGCGATCACAGTTTCGATCGAGACACCTTTTTCGGCTTCGATCGCTCGCAACGCTGCAATGTCGATATTCACTTGTCGAACCCTTCTTCGTTTTCTACGTCTTCTAATTCTGCTTCGTCGTCTTCGACACTGTCCACGCCCGAGTCCTCGGTGAGGTCAACCGCATCCGAAGGAACTGCGCGCCCCTCCGGGATGCCGCCCGCGAGTTCCAACTCCGCCTCACTGGGCTTCGAGAACTCCACCTGAACTACAGCCTTTTGAACGTCGCCCAGTGCAATCTCGCGCACGGTCAGTCCGCCACGGCCACCGATGACAACTGCCACGGAATCGTCGTTCATCGTTCCGATACGGCCCACCACGGTCTCGCCGGCCAGATCGATTCGCGCTTTACGTCCGCGAGCCCGACGCCAGTGACGATCGAGCGTCAGTGGGCGGTCAATTCCCGGGGAGGTCACCTCGAGGGTGTACGGCGTTTCACCGATTTCCTCGAGGGTGTCGAAAAGTTCCGAAACGAGTCTGCTGATCTCCGCGGCGGCATCGAGCTCGATCCCGGCATCGCTGTCGACCATGATGCGCACCGCGCTGTGCTTGCCCGCACTGGTCACGACAACGTCGTCGACGTCGTAACCCTGGGCGTGCACGAGTTCGGAGATCAGCTCGATCACCCTCTCCCTGGATGGCACCGGCATCTCGCGAACTCCTCATTTCAGTTGTCGTCGATTGTCCGACTTGTGTCGACTGTCGACGTGGGCGGCTGCGAGCATGAAAAGACACCAGGTGCCACATGCTGCAAGCATCCAAGAGTACCGCTCATTGCGCGTCTCCGTGACCAGAGTGCCCGACGCACGTCACACTTGAACACGTGCCGCGGATTCGAACGATCGGCCGACCACCTGGCACGATGGACTGGTGCTGACGCCCATGACTACTACCCCACTCTCCCGGCGGAGTGCGCTCAAGATGACGGGAACAGCAGCGTTGGGCGCTGCTGCCTTCTCGTTGTCCGCCTGCACCGACAACGGCACAGCGGAGGCGGCTGCAGAAGTCGACCAGCTGACGGCCCAGGCCGATCGAGCCCGCTCCGACGCGGCAGCCGCAACCGCCGCCATCGCTCTTGCGCCGGACAAGTCGGCATCACTGACCACGATCAGCGCCGAACGCACAGCGCATGCACTCGAACTCGACGCCGAGATTGCGCGAGCAGCGGGCAGCGGCGCCGCTACGACCACAGCGCCCCCGTCGACCTCGGTCGCAAACGCTCCTACGGGCGTCGAAACCTTGAGTACCTCGCTGGCCGATTCGGCGCGCAGTGCCGCGGATCTCGCTCGGACGATGTCCGGCTATCGCGCGGGCCTGCTCGGTTCGATCAGCGCGTCGTGCTCGACTCAGGTTGCGGTGTTGCTTCCGTGATCATTTCGCACACCCGTCGATCCGAGAGTTCTGCCTTGCTGACCGCAATCGAATCAGAGAATGCCGCGATCTTCGCTTACGGAGTGGTTGCCGCGTTTTCGAATCCTGCCCGTGTCAACGAGGTTGCCACGCACACAGCAGCGCACCGCGCACGACGTGATGCGCTGGTTGCCCTGTCGACCGACGCGGGCGTGACCCCGCCGACAGCCGCGGCAGCTTACGAGATCCCGTTTCCGGTGACGGACGCCGTTACCGCGGCACAGCTGGCAGCACAGATCGAATCCGACACCGCCGTGACCTACCGGGCATTCGTCGAACAGGTCGATACCGACCAACTCCGCACGTTCGGAATCGACGGCCTGACCGATGCGGCTATCCGCGGCGCCGGATGGCGGTCCGCGCTGGGAACCGCTCCGGCCACCTCAGCGTTCCCGGGGGACCCGGCTTCGTAACTGCTGTGCGCCTTTATTAACCCCCGGCGGTTAATAAAGGCGCACAGCGGCTCAGGCCTTGCGATGCGAGGGCACGAACCACGCCGCGACCACGGCCACCAACACGAAGCAACCGCCGACGCGCAGTGCAGGTGTCAGCGCATCTCCGTACCCGAGTGGCGTGAGGGCACCGCCGGCGGCAAGGAAGACCGCAGTGAGAACCGCGATTCCCAGTGCAACACCGATCTCACGAAGCGTCGAGTTGGTCGAACTGGCCGTTCCGTGATCAGGCTCGTCCATGTCGACGAGTACCGCCGTCGAGCTCGGCGCGAAGGTCAAGCCCATGCCGATTCCCGCCATCAGTAGAGCCGGAACCAGCGACCCGTACGTCACGTCGGGACCGATCAACGCTGCCAACCAGAACAATGCTCCGGCCTGGAGCAACAGACCGGTCAGCAGAAGCGAACGGAGCCCGACCTTCGGCGCCAGAAAACCGGCGAGAGGCGCGAAGATCATCGGCGCTGCCGTCCACGGAAGCGTCCGCAAGCCTGCTTGGAACGGGCTGTAGCCCATCACGATCTGGAGGTACTGCGAGAGCAGGAACACCGCCCCGAAAATTCCGATCGAGAAGGTCAAGCCGATGACGTTCGCCATCGAGAAGCTGCGTGAGCGGAACAGACGTAGGGGCATGACCGGATGCGAGGTCTTCATCTCGCGAAAAACGAACAGTGCCAACGCGACTGCGGAACCGACCAACGACGCAACTACTCCAAGCGACCCCCAGCCCTCGTCGTTGCCGTGAACGATCCCCCACACCGCCAGGAACACACCGAGTCCGGCGAGTGCGACACCGGGAAGGTCGAGAGGCTGTGTGCGACCGGTCGATTCACGCAACGCATACAACGCGAGAGGAACAGCGACGATCGCAACCGGCACGTTGATCCAGAAGATCCCCTGCCACGAGAACCCGTCGACTACCGCTCCACCGACCACGGGACCCATCGCGATCCCCAGGCCGGAGACGCCACCCCACACGCCGATTGCCATGGCACGCTTGGCTTCCGGTACCGCTGCCACGAGGAGAGTGAGTGAGAGCGGCATGATCGCGGCAGCGCCGGCGCCCTGAAAAGCTCGGGCCGCGATCAGCAGGCTTGGTGTCGTCGACAACGCCGAAGCAATCGACGCCGCCGTGAACAGCCCGATCCCGAATACGAACATCTTGCGGCGCCCCCACCGATCGCCGAGCGTCGTCGCCGAAAGCATCAGCGTCGCAAAGCAGAGCGTGTACGCATTCATGAACCACTGAAGTTGCCCGACGGACGCATTCAGCTCCTTCTCGATCACCGGCAGCGCGCTCGTCATCACGAGGTTGTCGAGGGTGGCCATGAACATGGGCAGAGAGGCAGCAACCATCGCTATCGCGATCGGAACCTTACGTCCTCCACTGCTTTCCGACCCGGATGCGGCGTCCGATCCGGACTTCGTCAAAACGGTCATCGTGATTCCTCGAGTGAAGGTGCCTTAAGGCATCGAATGATTACTTAGGTCGAAACTAAGCTATCCGGTGATAACGTGTCAACATGTCGATCGGTGCAGCTGAACCACGTACCCGCAGGATGAGCGCACCGGAACGTCGCGCGTTGGTCCTTGCCGCGGCAACGCGAGCATTCGCAAAGGGTGGATACTCGGGGACCAGTACGGACGCCGTCGCCAAGGAAGCCGGTGTCTCGCAGCCCTACGTCGTGCGCATGTTCGGAACCAAGGCAGATTTGTTCCACGCAGTGTTCACGCGCGCGCTCGACGAAATCGTCCGCACCTTCAACGACAAATTGGATACGGTCACGATCGATCCGAGCAATCCGCAGTTCTGGGCCGAACTCGGATCCGCCTACGGCGAGCTGGTTCTCGACCGAGATCTACTGCTTGTCATGTTGCACGGCTTCGCCACCAGCACCGATGATGTCGCCGCCGTCTCCCGGAACGCCATGTCCGGCATCTACACCTTGCTGCGCGAGCGCACCGGTTGCACACCCGAGCAAGCGCGTTTGTTCATCGCGAACGGGATGCTGATCAACAGTCTGCTCGCAATGATGGCGCCCGAACACGCCGAAGAAGATCCAGCCCTCGGCGAGCTCTGGGGCAGCGTCTTCAGCGACTCGACTGCGATCACGCTCACCGGCGACGAATCCTCGAGCGAAACCGACACCGATTCCTGACCGGTCACTGGGAAAAACTACACACATGTGACTGAGGACACCCTACAGTCGATCCGACATGTCTCCGGGAAACCCAGACGAAAAGGACCGACGTTGGATCTCGCACAACGCCTCGACGCGCTCGAACAGATCGAGGAAATCAAGAAGCTCAAGCACGGCTACTGGCGAGCATGTGATGCCAAGGATCCAGTTGGGTTCCGCAACAGCTTCATCCGTTCCGGAGCGTCGATCGACTACGGCCGCCTCGGCGCCTTCGACGACGCGGGGCCGATGGCGGACATCTTCGAGAAGATCGCTCTTCGCAAGGTCGACGGCCGGTACGCGGTCCTCGACATGCATCACGGATTGCATCCCGACATCACACTGACCTCGGAGACGTCGGCGGTGGGGCGATGGGCTCTGCAGTTCCGCCAGATCGACACCGTCGGGCGCACCGAGAAGTTGATGACCGGCGAATACGACGACAAGTACGTGATCGAGGACGGTATGTGGAAAATGAGTCAATGCCATTTCACGGAGACGTGGTCGATCACCACTCCCCTTTCCCCGGACGCTGACATCGCCGAGGGTTCGTTGGGTGGGCCGCGATGACGACGAACGGAAAAGTTGCGCTCGTAACCGGTGCCAGCCGGAGCGTCGGCAAGGGCATTGCCCTCGCGCTGGGAAGCGACGGATGGACGGTGTACGTGACGGCCCGAGGAACCGTCGGCGACGACGGCCCACTCGATCGCACCGCAGCCGAGATCACCGAGCGCGGTGGTCACGGCATTGCCGTGCAGTGCGATCACGCCGACGATCAACAGATCGTCGACCTGTTTGCACGCATCGCCGAGGAACAGTCAGGCCGCCTCGATCTTCTGGTCAACAACGTCTGGGCAAACCCGGCGGGTTATGCAGGCTTCGCCGATCCGTTCTGGAAGAGGCCGATCGACGATTGGGATTCGCTGATCGGAATCGGACTGCGCGCCCACTACGTTGCTTCGGTGGAAGCGGCGAAGTTGATGGTTCCCCGGGGCAGTGGAGTGATCGGCAACATCTCGTCGTTCGGCACCCGCGGGTACCTGCACTCTGTGCTGTACGGGATGTCGAAGGCAGGTTTGGACAAGATGGCCGCGGACATGGCTGTCGAATTGAAGGGGACCGGCGTCACCGCACTTTCCTTCTGGCTCGGGTTGATCCGCAACGAGCGGATGGAGGCGAGTGGGATCGAGAGCTTCGAAGGCTTCTCACTGGCCGAGGCCGAAACCCCGGAATTCGTCGGCCAAGTCATCACTGCATTGGCCAACGATCCAGAAGTGAACGCGCGCAGCGGTCACACACTGATCACCGCCGAGACGGCCGTCGAGTACGGAATCACCGACGCCAACGGGAAACAACCGGCGTCACACCGCAGTGCCTTCGGTGGCGGCCCGCTTTTCTGATTCATCAGTAGCAGTGGTCGCGTCGCGTGCCGGCACAGCACGCGGCGCTGCCACTCGCGCCTTCAGGGCAAGCCAGGCACACCCGATGACGACGACACCGCCGGCCAAAATCGAGGGTGACAACGTCTCACCGAGTATCAGCGCCGACCAGGCAATGCTGAGCACCGGTTGAACCAACTGTGTTTGGCTCACAGTGGAAATGGGACCGATCGCCAGACCCCGGTACCAAGGAAAGAACCCGAGAAACATACTCACGCATCCCAGGTAGGCAAACGAAAGCCACGAATTCACATCGGCAGAGACCGGAGCCTGGGCCATGGACGCCACCGTCAACGCAATCGTGACCGGCAGTCCGAGAATCAACGCCCAGGCAATCGTCTGCCACGACCCGATCTCGCGGGCCAGCAACGCACCTTCCGAATATGCCAGCGCTGCACACACCACCGCGGCGAACAGAAGAAGATCAGCGAGATGAAACGAGCCGAGTCCGCCGTTTGCAATCGCCACGAACCCTACGACCGATACCGCGCCGGCGGCGCTTGCCCACCAGAATCCCTTACTGGGACGCTCTTTTCCTCGGACGACCGCAAATACCGCGGTCGCAGCGGGAAGTAGCCCGATCACGACTGCCGCGTGACTCGCCGGCGATGTCTGCAACGCAAACGTGGTGAACAGTGAAAACCCCAGTACCGCACCAACAGTCACGAGTGCGATGCGCAACCACTGCCGAAGCGTCGGAAGCGTCGCGCGAGTAACCGACAGCATCACAATCGCAAGGGCCCCGGCAACGACGGCGCGGCCCGCACCGACGAACAGGGGGTCGAGATCCGCGACGGCGACCCGCGTGAGCGGAACGGTGAACGAGAACGCCAGCACACCGAGCAAGCCCCACCACAAACCGGATCGAGACGATGGCATCGGTAGCGGTTCCTGCGGCGCGACGATAGCGCTACTCTTCATACTCATGTTTTACGATAGCAGTAGCACGCCAACCAGCGAAACTGGTATTTCAGATGCGCACCCGTGTGCAGGAGATCGAAATTGCTCCGAGCAGTCCGACGAGCGCGAAAGCGTAGAAGCCCCACGGCACGGCGTAACCCGCACCCAGGAGGACTCCGCCCAGGATCGGGCCACAGATCGCACCGACCCGGCCGACACCTGCCGACCATCCGAGCGCGGTCGCGCGAATCTGAGGTGGGTGATTGGCGCTCGTGAAGGCGTAGACCAGTACCTGCGCACTGAACACGAAGCATCCGGCGAGGAAGACCATCACGTAGATTCCGAACGACACCTTCACACTCAGAAGCGCCAGGAACAGTGCAGCTCCGGCGAACCACACGATGGCTGCAGTCCGCGGGCCGATCTTGTTCGCGACGCCCCCGGCGATCAACAGCCCGACGACGGCGCCGGCATTGAGGATCAGAAGGAACGTCAACGACGCCCCGAGGTTGTAACCGGCCTCACGCATGATCGTCGGAAGCCATGTGTTCAATCCGTAGACGAGCAGCAAGCCCATGAAACTGGTGATCCAGATGGCGATGCTGTTGCGCAGGAACTTCGAAGAGAACAGTGCGCGAACGGGATTGGCGGCTTCGGCGCGCTCAACTTCGGACGTGGGCGCAATCTCGAGTTCGACTCCGTAACGGGCAGCGATTTCCTCGGCTTCGGCACGCTTTCCGTGAGCGAGAAGGTACGACGGGGATTCCGGCAGATACCGCAACATGAGTGGAATCAGGGCGACGGCAGGAAGTGCGCCGACAACGAACATCGCTCGCCAACCGAAAGGTTCGATCACGACGAGCGCCAGCGCTGCGGTGGCAACGGCGCCGACGTGGTAGCCGGTCATCAGCATGGTCGACGCAGATCCACCGCCTTGTTTCTTCGAGAATTCGTTGACCAGAGCCAATGCCGTCGGTAGGGCGCCACCCAGCCCCACACCGGCAAGGAAGCGCAGCAGCCCGAAGATGAACGGATTGGGCGCAATTGCGCACAACAGAGTCAGAATCGAGAATGCGGCAACGGCGTACAGCAGCGCGCGGCGTCGACCGATGACGTCGGTGAGAGTGCCGATGACGAGGGCGCCGATGGTCATGCCGATGAGCCCGAAGGTCGAGATCATCGTGATCGTGCCGGTACTCAAACCCCACGCGTCGTAGTCGAGAAGCGAAGGAATGACCGCGCCGAGTACGACCAGGTCGAATCCGTCCAGAAGCACTGCGATCCAACACAACGGTGCTACCCACATTGCGGCACGCGCCCCAGGCGAACCGGTGGTTGAACTCGACTGCGTATGCGGTGCGGTCATCGGATCCTCGACATTCACTGCTTGTGGGCGTTCGCGACCGGTTGGGATCCAGTAGTTCGGATCGAAACGTGTTCGCATTGCGAACGCCTGTTCATAATGAGCACATCGATTGTGTACGGAGTCACAACGCCATGTCAAACGTCGCGGTAATCTCGAGGAATGGCACTCTCCGAAAATGAGCGTGAACAGTTCCTGGCCGAACCCCACATCGGGGCGCTGTCCGTGGCGGACGGCACCGAGCGCGGTCCGTTGACCGTCCCGATCTGGTACCTGTACTCACCCGGTGGCAAACCATGGATCCTCACGGGCAAGGATTCGCGAAAGGCACGACTCATCGAGTCGGCCGGGCATTTCTCGTTGATGGCCGAAAGGCTCGATCCGACAATCCGTTACGTCAGCGTCAGCGGATCCGTCGACAAGATCGTTCCGGGCACCGACGAGATGCTGGTCGAAGTCTCGCGGCGTTACCTGGCTCCGGACAAGGTCGACGGGTATCTCGAATTCGCGCGATCGCAGTTGGGCGAACAGGTAGCGATCTACATGAATCCGCAGCACTGGCTGTCTGCGGATCTTGGGGCGATCTGACAATTCTCAGAAAAGCGAAGGCTCGGCGCGCCGGAGTGGCGCGCCTAGCCTGACCTGCATGTGGAGGGCTCTATGTCAGCTCTCGGTGAAGAAACGCACCCGATTGAGTCGATGACCGCTCGCCTCGAAGCCGAATAATGCGATGGCCGGTTCCCCGCACACGATGACGCTCGCCGTCACGGTGCGACCGGCAACCAGCATCTTGCTCTTCGTCACGCCGGTGAGCAGAGCGTTGACATCAGCGTTGGACAACTGCGTCCCCGCCGGAAGCTCGACGGGTACCGGCGGCGTTCGGCCGACAGCGGCCGCATCGAGGAACCGCGACGCTGCCTTCTTGCCTTTGTCTCCGACGCCGAAGATGCCGCGCGAGAACCCGAGCGCCCCGCCGATCCCCTGGTTCGAGAGCAACTGCGGCGTCAACTTCGCGGCCGCCTTCACCCCCGCCACACCAGCAGTCGCGAGCTGGCTCAACATCGTCGCCAATTCCCAATGCGCATAGAGGGTTCCGATCCGCAAGGAATCGGGCTCCCCCACCAAGTCGTAGCGCAAGTGCATCGGAACGTCGAGAACGACTCCGGTCGACATCTCGGTAGCGAGGCTCAGATCGCGCCACACCGTCCGGCCGCACACGATGTCGCGCTCGACATGGAAGGTGATCGAATTGGGGGCGATGAACGTGTCGTAGAAACTCTCGATCGCCGCCTGACCGTTGTGCGGACGTGAACCTACAGGGTCGTTGACCTGTCCGTCGCCGGCAAACAGGGCCACCCAGGTCGAGCGGTCATGCGCGCCGACGGCTTTCGGGGATCCCTCCACGACGGCCATCAACTGCTCGCGCGTCACCGGCGCGGTCACGCGCGCATCTCGTATGCACCGTCGTACGCCTTGACCTGCTGCCACACCCGGTCGAAGCGTTCACTGTCGACAACAGGCTTCCGCACCGCGGCCAGGGCCCATTTCTGCTGCTCGGGTGTCGACGACGGCTTTCCGTGCAGCGCGATCGCGTATCCCGAGAAGTCACGAATCTGGAAGTCGAAGATCTGATCGACAACGTCGGCGTCGAGCCCGCTGATCTCGGCCTGTTCGAGAATCAGATGACCGTAGACGACGAGAGAGAACAGGTGCCCGACGTTGAGCATGAAATCGAGATCCTTCTGCTGCTGCGCGTCCGGCGCTGCAGCAGTGAGCAATTCGGTGAGCGCGATCGCCTGCTCGTAAAAACGGGCGACGTTCGGAATCGAAGAGTGCTTCTCGTAGACGGGCTTCCACTCGTGGAACTGAATCTTCGCAGCGCCGCGGGTAGGCCCCTGGTTCCAGAAGAACTCGTCGTCGGCGGCGTCGTCGCGCGTGACGATCTCCGGGAACTGCGCCGAGTTGAACAGATAGTTCGGCAAGAACTTGAGAATCAGGCCGACGTTGACGTGGACGGTGCCCTCGAGCTTGGGCAGCGTGCCGATCATCTGCGCTGCCTCGCGGAAGTACGTGGACTTCTCGTATCCCTTGGCTGCGATCACATCGTGCAGCAACCCGACCACCTTCTCACCTTCGGAGGTGACCTTGGCCTTGGTCATGGGATTGAACAGCAGGTAGCGACGGTCCTCGAGGCTGGCGCTGCGGAAGTAGTCGACCGCCCGCGCACTGAACTGCTTCATCGCGATCAGACGTGAGTACGCGTCGACGAAGGCGGCGCGAACGTGGGCGAAATCCGTGACGGGATTGCCGTACAGAATTCGATTCTGCGCGTGAGTGATTGCCTCGAAGAACGCATGCTCGGTGATGCCGATGGAGCCGGTGCAGAGGTTGAACTTTCCGACGTTGACCGTGTTGAGCGCGGCCTCGAATGCGGCGACGCCGGTGTGCAGAATGTCTTCCTCGCGCACCGGGTAATCGTCGAGGCGGAAATTGCTGACATACATCTGCCCGCGCAGGACGTTGTCCACGAGCTGATAGTTCGGATGTGCACTGTCGGCGACAAAGAACACGTAGCCTTCGGGGCCCTCGACGTCGGTACGACGCCCGAACACAGACACCATTCCGGCTACGTTGCCGTTTCCGATGTAGTACTTCTCGCCGCTCGCGCGGAAGGCGACGTCGCCGTCGGTGGGAGTGAGGAGCATGTCGGTGGAGTACACGTCGGCGCCGTGGTCGCGCTCGGACAGCCCGAACGCCATGACACCACCGTCGGCAAGTTCCTGCGCTGCACGCTTCTTCGCAGCGTCGTTGTCACTCATCCAGATCGGTCCGAGTCCGAGGATCGTGACCTGCCACGCGTACCAGTACGCCAGCCCGTAGAAACCGAAGATCTCGCTCAGAGCTGCGTTGCGGGCACCGTCCCAACGACGGTTCTCGTCACCGTCGGCGAATGCCGCCGGAGTCTGGAACGTCGCGAACAACTTCTCCTTGCCGACGAATTCGAGAAAGTCGGAGACCCACACGGCGTCGAGGTCGTCCTGAAGAAGTTGCTTCTTGCCGCGGCTCTCGAACCATTCGATGGTGGCTCGCAGCAAACGGCGGGTCTCCGGATCGAACTGAGCTGGGTCGTAAGTATGGGGGTTGAAGAGCAATCCATCGGTGCCAGACACGTCATTACCTTTCGTCGATGACGCTAAACTACCAGCGGGTAACTTTCCGCGGTGCGATTCATGGAAGACCTGCGATTCTTCGCGAATGCCACAGGTCCATCGGATTCCACGTGCCGGCCCGAGCGCGCGTGATCGGGTAGCACGCCAACCCGAGCAACAACGCAGACATGTGGCCGATGGCGGTGAAATTGGTGGCGAAAATCAGGGGTACACCATAGAAGAGCAGCAACCCCGCGAGATAGATGTATCGCCACGGATCGACGATGCGGTACACCAGAATCCCCATGATGCCGGCCAGACCGTAGCTCACTCCCACGTCGAGAGTGTTGACCGCCGACTCCGCCACGTATCCGTGCCGAATACCTTCGTACAGAACACCTTCGCTGATGTACGTGGCTCCGACGTGGGCAATGACGACAACACACAACCACCGCCACGTCCCGAGCCAACGCTCAGCCGTTGCATGAAAGATGGTGAAGAGAACCAGGTATCCCAACCAACCGCCACCTTCGAGCCAGAAGGCACTCGAGAACAGGACTCGTAGCGGGTCTTCGGCCAGGTGATGCAGATTGGTCGAGCGCTTGCCGAGAAAACGCTCCTCGACATTGTCAGGCAGATGCCGCAGGAACAGTGTGGTGAACAGCAGGGCCAGCAACCAGACGTAGGTACCGGGAGCACTGCGCACCCATCGCCATGCCGCCTTTGCTGCCCCCAGCATCCTCACCGCTTCGAGTCTGCGCTCACTCGTTCACTACTGCAACGGCAAACCCGTCCCATCCCTTCGAACCCACGGTTTGAATGGCGGTGCCGTCGAGTTTCGGCTCGGCCGCGATCATCTCCAACACCGCTCGACTCGCTTTGACGCGCTCGTCGTCGATATCCGGGTTGGACACATGTCCCCCACGCACCACGTTGTCCACGATGATGACGGTTCCGGGATGCGAAAGGGCCAACGCCCACCGCACGTACTCGGTGTTGTTCTCCTTGTCGGCGTCGATGAAGACCAAGTCGAAAGGTCCCAACTCTTCTTTCGCGATCAACGGGAGACTGTCGAGCGCAGCGCCGACGCGGATGTCGACACGGTCAGCCAGTTCGGCACGCTCGATATTCGCCCGAGCGACATCCGCATGGGTGGGATCGAATTCCAGCGTGATGACCTGGCCCGAGGGACCGACCGCGCGAGCGAGCCAGATCGTGCTGTATCCGCCGAGCGTTCCGATCTCGAGAACATTGCGCGCCAAGCACATTCGCGCCAGAAGGTTGAGGAGCTTGCCCTGGTTCGGCGCCACGTCGATGGGCGGGAGACCTGCCTCGGAATTGGCGGCGAGTGCCGCGTCGAGAACCGGATCTTCACCTACCAACGTGGAAACGAGATAGCCGTCGACTTCTGCCCAATCCGGTTCGCGTTCCATAGCCACGATTGTGGCAGAAAAGAAGGGCCGCCGCAGACACCTCGGAAGGTGACTGCGGCGGCCCGGACAGCTATTCGAATCAGCCGCGAACTGCGGCGATGATCTCCTCGATCGCTGAATTGGCGTCGATCTCACGGCTCTCGCCGGTGAAGCGGTCGCGAATCTCGACCTTGCCGTCGGCCCAACCACGGCCGACGACAACGATCAGCGGAACACCGATCAGCTCGGAGTCCTTGAACTTCACGCCCGGCGATGCCTTGCGGTCGTCGAGGATCACTTCGAGTCCCGCGCGGTCGAGCTGCGCGGCGAGGCCTTCGGCGCCTTCGCGAGCGGTCTCGTCCTTGTTCGCAATGACGAGGTAAACGTCGGCCGGTGAGACCTCAGCGGGCCAACGCAGACCCTTCTCGTCATGGTGCTGCTCGGCAATGACGGCCACCAGACGCGAGACGCCGACGCCGTACGAACCCATGGTCGGGCGGACGGGCTTGCCGTTCTCGGCGAGGACGTCGACGGTGAAGACGTCGGTGTACTTGCGGCCGAGTTGGAAGACGTGCCCGATCTCGATACCGCGAGCCGAGACCAGCGTGCCGGCTCCATCGGGAGAGGCGTCGCCGTCACGAACCTCGGCGGCTTCGATGGTTCCGTCAGGGGTGAAGTCGCGACCGGCAACGAGGCCGACCACGTGCTTGCCGTCTTCGTCGGCGCCGGTGATCCAGCTGGTGCCGTCGACGACGCGCGGGTCGACAAGGTAGCGAACTCCGTTGGCCTGCAGCGCCTTCGGGCCGATATAACCCTTGGCCAGGAACGGGTTGTTCTTGAAGTCGGTCTCGGTGATCATCACGAACTCGGCCGGCTCCAGCGAAGCCTCGAGGCGCTTTTCGTCGACCTCACGGTCGCCGGGGATGCCGATGCCGAGAAGTTCCCATTCGCCGCCGGGCAGGCGGGTCTTGACCATGATGTTCTTGAGAGTGTCGGCGGCGGTCACGGTACGGCCGAGATCAGCGCCGTTCGCCCAGTCCACCAGGGTGTCGATGGTGGGTGTGTTCGCGGTGTCGTACACCTTGGCTTCGGGCAGCCCGTCAAACGGAATCGAGTCGGGAACAACAGTCTTGACGGCCTCGACGTTGGCGGCGTAGCCGGATTCGAGGCAGCGCACGTAGGTGTCTTCGCCGATCTCGCTCTCGGCAAGGAACTCCTCGGACGCGCTGCCGCCCATCGCACCGGAGGTCGCCGAGACGATGACGTACTTGACGCCCAGACGCGTGAAGATCTTCTCGTAGGCACCGCGATGCGCCTGGTACGACTCCGTCAGGCCTTCGTCGGTCAGGTCGAAGGAGTAGGAATCCTTCATGAGGAACTCGCGGCCACGCAGAATGCCGGCACGCGGACGCTCTTCGTCGCGGTACTTGGTCTGCACCTGGTACAGGGTGACCGGGAAGTCCTTGTAGGAGTTGTACTCACCCTTGACCGTCAGAGCAAAGAGCTCCTCGTGGGTCGGGCCGAGCATGTAGTCGTTGCCCTTGCGGTCCTTGAGGCGGAACAGGTTGGGGCCGTACTCGGTCCAGCGGTTCGACGCTTCGTAGGGATCGCGCGGGAGCAGCGCAGGCAGCAGGATTTCCTGGCCGCCAATGGCATTCATTTCTTCGCGGACAACACGCTCAACCTCGCGCAGCACCCGCAATCCCAGCGGCAACCACGAGTAGACGCCTGGAGCGATACGACGAACGTAGCCGGCACGAACCAGCAGTTTGTGGCTGGCAACTTCGGCGTCCGAGGGATCGTCACGCAGGGTACGCAGGAACAGGTGGGACAGACGGGTAATCACGAGGTGTAAGGATAGTCGCCGCAGTCGGCCGAGCGGGCCTCGGTACGGTTACAGCGTGCTTGTACTGCTGCCTCCCTCAGAAACCAAGTCCGACGGCGGCAAGGATGCGCCCCTCGATCTGGCCGAACTGTCGATGCCACAGTTGACCGAAACGCGCGAATTGCTGGTTCAGACGCTGGTCGATCTGGCCGCTGACGTCGAGGCGTCGTGCGAAGCGCTCGGGCTCGGTCCGACGCAAGCAGACGAAGTGGAACGCAACGCCAAGCTGTGGGTGTCCGCGACGCGGCCCGCGCTGCAGCGCTACACCGGGGTGCTCTTCGACGCCCTCGACGCCAAGTCGTTCACCCGTGCCCAGAAGGCCAAGGCTCTCGATCGGATCGCGATCGGCTCCGCTCTGTTCGGTGCAGTCCGTGCGGGAGATCTGATCCCCGCCTACCGCCTTTCCGGCGGGTCCAAGCTGCCCGGGATGGGCACGCTCCGCTCACTGTGGAAGCCGGAGTTGCCGAAGGCCTTGGCGGCCGAAGCCGACGGCCTTGTCATCGATCTACGGTCCGGCACCTACCAAGACCTCGGACCTGTTCCGGACGCACTGATCGCAACGGTCCTCACCGAGAAGCCGGACGGTACCCGGACGGTGGTCAGTCACTTCAACAAGCACCACAAAGGTCTGCTCGCCCGTGCGCTGGTGGTCTCGCGTGCCGAACCGACCGACATCAAGGGTGTTGCGCGGGTGGCGTCGAAGGCGGGCTTGCGCGTCGAAATCGCGTCGGAGCGTGAATTGATCATCCTGACGGATTGATGGCTTCGTCTGTCAAGTGCCACAGAAGGTTTGGAATGTTTCGCTGAAAGACTGCGGAGCCGCCTCGGTGTAGTCAGCCCACTCGTCGCGTCGGTCGAAAGGATGCGTGACAACCTCCAGCAGCTTCTCGAATGGAGCGAGGTCGCCGTCGGTCGCGGCGCGCAGGGCAGCGTCGAGCCGATGATTACGCGGAATGTACAGCGGGTTGACGCGATCCATCGCGCTCGCGGTCTCCGCGGCCCCGTGTCCGTTTTCGGTCAGGGCTCCCTGCCACCGCTGCAACCAGGGCGCGATGTGCTCCCGTGGCACGAGGTTGTCGAGAGGCACCGAATTTCCGCGCAATTCGTCGGCGAGAGCGCGGAAACTGCCCGTCCAATCAGCACCGTGTTCCGCCAACAACGTCAGCAGATCGTCGACGAGCGCCCGATCGACAAACGGCTGGGCCAGACCCAGCTTTGCCGCGAGACCGGCCGCGTAGTGACCCTCGTAGCGCTCGTCGAAGGTCTCGAGAACTGCTGACGCCGCGGAAATTGCTTCGTCGGGTGTGGAATCGATCAGTGGCAACAGTGTTTCTGCCAAGCGCGCCAGGTTCCACTTCAGTACAGCGGGCTGATTGCCGAATGCATAGCGGCCCCCGTGGTCGATCGAGCTGAACACTGCCGCCGGATCGAACGCGTCGAGGAAGGCGCACGGACCGTAATCGATGGTCTCCCCCGAAATTGTCGTGTTGTCGGTGTTCATGACCCCGTGCACGAAACCGATGAGCATCCACCTCGCCACCAGTGATGCCTGCGCCTCGACCACTGCCTCGAGGAATTTCAGGTAGCGATTGTGTGTACCCGTTGCCGGAAGTTCGGTCAGCTCCGGATAGTGCCGGGCAATCGCGTAATCGGTGAGCGGCTGCAAGACCTCGCCCTGCCGGGCCGCGAACTCGAAGGTCCCAACGCGTAGGTGACTCGACGCGATCCGTGCAAGCACGGCACCGGGTTCTGCGCCGTTGCGGCGAACGTCTCGGCCCGTCGCCACCACCGACAGCGCGCGCGTAGTGGGGACACCGAGGGCATTCATCGCCTCGCTGACGAGATATTCGCGCAGCATCGGCCCTACGACCGCATACCCGTCGCCGCCCCGAGAGAACGGTGTGCGCCCGGAGCCTTTCAGATGCAAGTCCACTCGCTGCCCGGCACTGCTGACGAGTTCGCCGAGTAACAACGCCCGACCGTCTCCGAGAATTGGTGCATACCCACCGAACTGATGACCCGCATACGCCATCGCCACCGGTGTGGCCCCGACCGGCACCGTCGACCCGGACAGGACGCCGATCCCGTCCACACTTCGCAGCGCTGCTACGTCCAATCTCAACGACGCAGCCAGCTGCTCGTTCACCACGAGCAACTGCGGGTCAGGGGCGGCAGCACCTTGCCACGGCACCGTCAGAGCGCCGAGTTCGTCGGCGAACGTGCTCTCGAGGCCGGCCACGATGGTGACCGTGTCTGCTGTGGATTCCTGGAATGCGGCCATCACACGAGAGTAGTCACCGTGCGACAACCTATCGATCAGCCCTGATCGATGTACGACTCGAGCTGATCGCGTTCGCTCTTGAGCTCGTCGATGCGGCTCTTCACCACGTCACCGATACTGACGATGCCGAGGAGGTTGCCGTCCTCGATCACCGGCAGATGCCGGATTCGACGCTCGGTCATGATCGCGGCAATGCTGTCCACTGCGTCTGCCGGAACACACGTGTACATCAGAGCGGTCATGACCTCGGAAACCTGGATCCCGAGAAGGTCCGGGCCACGCTCGTGCAGGCGTCGAACGACATCGCGTTCGGAGATGATGCCGACCACCGCGTCGTCGTCGACCACCACCATGGCTCCGATGTTGTGGCGGGCAAGATCGCACAGCAGCCCGTTGACCGTCGTGTGGGCGTCGATCGTGACGATGCTGTTGCCCTTGTTTCGCAATATGTCCGCGATCCGCATCACGGCACCCCGATCCGTCGAGACTCTCGGCACGTCCTGCAACGATCGTAACGGCTAGCGAAGCGGAAAAACAGGACTGATCAGGCGATTCCCTGAGCTGCCTTCTCCGCAGCCTGTGCCTGGGCCACCTGAGCGGGAGTGAATTTGATGAACAGCGCAGAGATCGCGGCCAGCGCCGCGAAAATCGCGCAACCGAAGAGCGCGAAGACATAGCCTTCGCTCAGCGCTGACAGCTGCGCGGGCGTCATATCTGCAGCGACTCCGCTCACGCCGCCGAGCGAGAGGGTCCGGGACGTCGCCATCGCCCCCACGATCGCCAGTCCGACCGGACCGAAAAGTACCTGAGCAACCTGTGCAATCGCGGTCAATGGCCCGATGTCCTGTGGGCCCACGCCAGCAATAGCACACAGCGGGAGGGGAACGACGGCCAAACCCACACCGAAGCCGATTCCCACGACGAGGACAAACAGGTTGCCCATATAGGTGGTCGTCTCGTCCAAGGTCGACCCGTACAGGAGTCCCACGAACGTCAGCAGCGAACCCGTCACGATCAGCCATCGCGCCTGTACGCGAACTGCAAGTTTGGACGCGACGAATGCTGCCGCTCCCAGCCCGAATGCAAAGGGCACGAACGCGAGACCTGCGTGGAGCGGGCTGTATCCGAGGATGTCCTGGACGAAGAGCGCCACGAACGGCGCCAACGAAAACATCACGGCACCTATCAACGCGAGTGAAATGAACGTGAAGACGCGGTTTTTGTTCTTGAAGAGGCTGAACGGCAGCAGTGGATTCTCGGCGCGCCGTTCGACCAGTAGGAAGACGACGAACAGCGCGACTCCGCCGACGAGAGCACCCAACACTGCAGGGCTGGTCCAACCCATCTCGGGACCTTCGGTGAATCCGAAGACGATTCCGGTACAGCCCACAGTGGCAAGAATTGCCCCTGGCACATCCAACTTCAGTCGCTCGGCTCCAGTTTCGACCAGGGCCTTGAATGCAAAACCGATGATCATCAGTCCAATGGGGACGTTGATCAGGAAGATCCACCGCCATGACACCTCGGTAAGTGCACCGCCGATGATCAATCCCGTCACCGAACCGATTCCGGTCATGGCGGCAAAGATCGCGATAGCCTGATTCCTGACGGGGCCGGGCGCAAACGTCGTCGCCACGAGAGCCAACGCCGTAGGCGAGGCGATTGCTGCACCGACGCCTTGAACTGATCTGGCCGCCACCAACATCGCTTCGTTGGTGGCCAAGCCGCATGCGAGGGAAGCAAGCGTGAACAAGATGACTCCGCTGAGGAACACCTTTTTTCGCCCGAAGGTGTCACCCAACCGGCCACCCAAGAGCATCAGTCCGCCGAAGGTCAATGCATACGAAGTGATGACCCAGTTCCGACCGGAGTCGCTGAGATCGAGATCCTCCTGGATCCGGGCCAAGGCCAACGACGCCACCGTGCCGTCGAGCACCATCATCAATTGCATACCGCTCAAGACGATGATCGCCAGTCCGAATGCCCGTGTCGCCACAGGGTACTTCGTCATGGTGTTTTCGGACCCAGCAGCGTTTTCGGATCTCAGGGAGTCAGACACAAGACTTCACGTTACCCAGCGTCGACGGAAAAGCCCGCGACCGGCCCGATCACGATGATCGCCGGAGGCTTGATCTCCTCGTCCTTGACGCGCTGAGCAACGGTCGCCAGATCGGCCCGAAGTTCACGCTGGGTGCGCAGAGTGCCCTCTTGGATCACGGTGACCGGCGTGGTTGACGGGCGTCCACCGTCGACGAGTGCCTTCGCGAACTGATCGATGCGCTCGACCGCCATGAGCAGCACGATCGTGCCGCGCAACTTGGCCAGTGCCGACCAGTCGACCAGCGAATCCGGATGATCCGGAGCCACGTGCCCACTGACGACGACGAACTCGTGGGTGACGCCGCGGTGGGTGACCGGGATGCCTGCGGCCGACGGGACCGAGATCGCGCTCGTGATTCCGGGCACTACGGTCACCGGAACGCCGGCAGCGGCACACGCTTCGAGTTCTTCGTATCCCCGTCCGAAGACGTACGGGTCCCCGCCCTTGAGGCGGACCACGAACTTGCCTGCCTTCGCGTTGTCGATCAGCGCGGCGTTGATGGCCTCTTGAGCCATGGCACGGCCGTACGGGATCTTCGCGGCGTCGATCACCTCTACGTCCGGACCCAGTTCGGCGAGCAACTCCGGCGGAGCCAATCGGTCGGCCACGACGACGTCGGCGCGGGCGAGCAAACGGCGTCCGCGCACGGTGATCAGATCGGGATCACCGGGGCCACCACCGACGAGAGCAACACCCGCAGCGGCAGGCTCGGCCGTATCGGCTAGCACGCCCGACTGAAGACCCTCGACGACGGCGGTGCGGACCGCTGCCGAACGACGGTGATCGCCGCCCGCCAGAATTCCGATGCTCATACCGTCGTACTCGGCGCTCGCGGGAGTGACGGCGGTGCCGTGCTTCGCGTTGTCGGCGCGCACGCAGAAGATGTGGCGACGCTCCGCTTCGGCGACGATCGCCGCATTGGTTTCCGGCTCGTCGGTCGAGGCGATGGCGTACCACGCACCTTCGAGGTCGCCGTCGGCGTACGGGCGCTCTTCGACCGTGATCTGACCGGCAGTGGCCATACCTTCGACGGCTGGAGTGAACGCGCGACTGATGACGTGAACGCGGGCACCAGAGGCGACCAGCAGTCCGAGTCGGCGCTGAGCCACAGTGCCGCCACCGAACACGACCACGCGTCGATCGGTCAGGTTGAGGCCGACCAGGTAGTTGGTCTCGTCTGCGGTGGACTCGCTCACTCGCACTCCGTTTCGTTGTCAGAATTGGTCAAGCTGGAGGGAACTTTACGGGCCGCGGCCACGGTCACTCCATCCCTGGCAGTCTTGGCCAGCACAAGTCGGCCGCCCCCGGACGCGAGGATCGCAGCCGCTTCCGCGACGCTTGCCGTTCCGACGGCGTTCTCGACGCGAGGCGATGGTGACGGAACTTGAACTCGCGCAAGTACGTCCGGGGCGAAACTCACAATCGGGACGTTCAGTTCATGGGCCGCTGTCAGAAGAGCCGAAGACTCAGCTTTTGCCGCCACAGTGGCGAGTACCACGATCTTCCCTTGCGCCGCGGGCACAGCCTTCACCGCAGCGACGATGTCCTTCGCGGTGACACTCGTCGTGAATCCCACGCCTATACAGAGGTCATCGCCGTGCGGCATCGACGAACTTCGCGATCGATTCGGGCTGCCCCACCGGATGAGTGTGGAGATACGACGCGTGGACGCCACCGCGAACAAACCCTTCGCGGACACTGCCGCCGTCCCAGGGCCGCCACCCCCACGCACTTCCGCAACCGTCCGCGTCTGCCGAGACGAGAGACGTTCGGTGGAACTCGTGACCGGTGACGCGGGAGCCTGCGCCGAAGAGGCTGGAGTCGCTGATCGCGACTGCTTCGCGATACCCGAGGGTCAGGCGTTTCCCGAACGTCGCATCCACTCCGACCACACCGGCCATGCTGTGACCGTCCAAGCTGCGAGCGAGGTAGAGCAGACCGGCACACTCGGCGTGGATCGGTGCACCGCCGTCCGCCAGATCGCGAACCTGCTGCAGCAGTACGGTATTGGCCGCAAGGTCTACCGCGTGTTCTTCCGGGAAGCCACCGGGAAGGACCAAAGCGGCAGTTCCCGCAGGAAGCTCGTCCCGCAACGGGTCGAACACCTGCACGTCCGCGCCGGCGGCAGTCAACAGCTCCCGGTGCTCGGCATAGCCGAAGGTGAAGGCCGGGCCACCCGCCATGGCAACCACAGGCCGAGACTCTGCGTGTGCGCCGACCTCGGCAACCGGATCCCATGCAGCTGCACTCACGTTCGAGGCGGCCAGTGCGCGAACAGCACCCAGATCGACGTGCGAGGCAATCAAATCGGACATCGCGTCCACTGCGGCCACAGCGGCGGCGCCGTGCTCGGCCGCCGGAATCAGGCCGAGGTGCCGGGAGGGAACTTCGAGTTCGGTCAACCGTGGCACAACTCCGAGCACTGCGACGCCGACCTTGTCGCACGCATGACGCAACACCTGCTCGTGACGAGCGCTCCCGACGCGATTGAGAATGACGCCGCCGATGCGCACACCTGCGTCGTAGGTCGCGAAGCCGTGGAGTACGGCGGCCAGACTCTGACTGTGCCCACGGGCGTCGATCACGAGGACTACCGGCGAACCGAGGATCGACGCGACCTGCGCCGTCGATCCCTCCGCCGACGGCTGCGAGTTTGCCTCGTCGATCTTCCCGTCGAACAGACCCATGACGCCTTCGACCACGGCGATGTCGCAACCGGCGGTTCCATGCCGGTAGAGCGGTCCGATGCGATCCGGGCCCACCAGAACAGTGTCGAGGTTGCGTCCGGGCCGCCCTGCCGCGAGTCCGTGATAACCCGGGTCGATGTAGTCCGGCCCCACCTTGAAGGGTGCAACGCTGCGACCGGACCGTCGCAGCGCGCCGATCAATCCCGTTGCCACCGTGGTCTTTCCGCTACCCGAGGCAGGAGCGGCGATCACCACGGCCGGAGTGGAAGGACTTACCATTCGATGCCCCGTTGGCCCTTTCGGCCGGCATCCATCGGGTGCTTGATCTTGGTCATCTCGGTCACGAGGTCGGCGGCATCGATCAACGCCTGCGGGGCGTCGCGTCCCGTGATGACAACGTGCTGGTTGCCCGGACGATCGCGCAGTGTCTGCACGACCTCGTCGACGTCGACCCAGCCCCACTTGAGCGGATAGGTGAACTCGTCGAGGACATAGAATCGATGTTCCTCGCTCGCAAGCCTTCTCGCGATCTCCTGCCAACCCTCCGCAGCGGCAGCAGCATGATCTTCCTCGCTACCGGCCTTGCGTGTCCATGACCAACCTTCGCCCATCTTGTGCCACTGCACCGGCCCACCGACGCCGGTTTCGTCGTGCAGGTTTCCGAGCGCGCGGAACGCGGCTTCCTCTCCGACCTTCCACTTGGCACTCTTCACGAACTGGAACACGCCGATGTCGAACCCCTGATTCCAGGCACGCAGCGCCATGCCGAAAGCGGCGGTGGACTTACCCTTTCCCGGGCCGGTGTGCACGGCAAGTACCGGCGCGTTACGACGCTGACGCGTGGTCAGACCGTCGTCGGGAACTGTCTCGGGAACACCCTTGGGCATCGTGAACTCCTGAACTGGGATCTAGGCTGCGGCGCGGACGACACCCGCGACCTGCTGCGCTGACAATTCGGCGAGGCGGACGTATCCGCCACGTAGTTCTCGCGCCAACTCGGCCGCCAGCCCCAGACGCACGAGGCCGGTCTCGCAGTCGACGACGATGGACGCGACGGACGCGTCAGCGAGAAGATGCGCGGCGACGCGGGCGCGGTGCAGCGCGTCCTTGCCGCCGGTAGCCCGGCCGTCGGTGAGTGTGACGACGAGGGCGCGACGCTGCGGGTCACGAAGTCGTTCACGCAGAACCACTTCGCGAGCACGCAGGAATCCCTCTGCGAGTGGGGATTTGCCGCCGGTACGCATCGACTGCAAGCGACGGACAGCGATGTCCACCGAAGATGTCGGCGGCAGTACGAGCTCCGCTTCACGACCACGGACGGTGATGACGGCGACCTTGTCGCGGCGCTGATAGGCGTCGCGGAGCAACGAGACAACCGCACCGGTGACCGCGGAGAGGCGGTCGCGTGCTGCCATCGACCCCGACGCGTCGACAACGAAGACGATCAGATTGCCTTCTCGCCCTTCACGTATCGCGCCGCGGAGGTCAGCCGGTGCCAGCCGCAACCGTCCAGCAGTGCGACCACGGGCAACTTGAGACTCGGCTGCGGCAAAGACCGTGCTCGTCAGATGCAATCCGTGCCCACGCTCCCGCGTGGACCGCACAACTCGTCCACGGGACGACATGGACCGCGAGCGTCGTCCCGGTGCACCTTCACCGACTCCCGGAACTTCGAGGAGCTTGGCCTTGAATTCGCCGGCCGGTGGAGCCGAGGGACGATCGGTGGCGCGCACTCCCCCACCAGGTCCGTCAGGGTCGTCCGGGCCGTCGTCGTCCGGGCCGTCGTCGTCCGGCCCTTCGTGTCCGGGACCGCCGTCATCGGAGCCGCCATCTTCCGGGCCACGGTCTTCGTGATTTTCGGGAGGTTCGGGCTCTCCGTCGCGCGCGTCGTCCTCTACCTGCGACTGAGCATCCTGGTCGGCCTGCTCGAGCGCATCGTCCAACTGCTGCTGATCCAAGCCGGGCTCGTCGAAAGGATCGCGGCGGCGGCGATGCGGCAGCGTCAGTTCCGCCGCTACTCGTACGTCCTCCGCAGTGACTTCACTGTCGCCGCGCCAGGCAGCGTGGGCCGTCGCGGTGCGCGCCAGCACCAAGTCCGCGCGCATACCGTCGACGTCGAACGACGCACACAGCGAGGCGATACGACGCAGTTCGCGGTTGCTCAGCTCGACCGAGTCCAATTTCTCACGCGCCGTGAGGATTTCGGAGGCCAACTCCTCATCGGCGGATACGTACCGAGCGACAAATGCCTCGGGGTCACGCTCGTAGTCGAGTCGGCGACGCACCACTTCCATGCGAATGTCGACGTCGCGGGAAGCGGCGACGTCGACAGCCAGACCGAAACGGTCCAGAAGTTGCGGACGCAGTTCTCCCTCTTCGGGATTCATCGTGCCGACGAGTACGAACTTGGCCGGATGCGAATGGGAGATGCCGTCACGCTCGA
Organism: Rhodococcus sp. FH8; assembly: GCF_019266085.1. Classification (NCBI taxonomy): domain Bacteria; kingdom Bacillati; phylum Actinomycetota; class Actinomycetes; order Mycobacteriales; family Nocardiaceae; genus Rhodococcus; species Rhodococcus sp. FH8. The sequence goes on from NZ_LPNQ01000073.1 coordinate 189,842, forward strand.
TGTGAACCCGGCCCATCGCCGCGGCGTCGAGAAGCACGTCGACCAGGTGGTCGTGAAGCAGATTCACCTCGTCGACGTACAGAACACCCTGGTGAGCGGCGGCGAGCAGTCCAGGTTGGAATGCGCGCTCACCGTCACGCAGAACCTTCTCCAAGTCGATCGAACCGATCACCCGGTCTTCGGTGGCGCCCACGGGCAGTTCGACCAAGCGGGCCGGTCGTGTCGTTCCGGCGTCGTCGACCGCGGGCAGCAGCGCAGTCAGCGCGCGCACGACCGTCGACTTGGCAGTTCCCTTCTCACCGCGAACCAGGACCCCGCCGATCCCTGGATGCACCGCACACAGGATCAGCGCCAATCGCAATTGATCCTGGCCGACCACAGCACTGAACGGGAAGCCCGCCACTGGTCGATCTTCTTCACTTCGCACGTCGATATCCCTCCACCTCTCGGTTTCCTCGCCGAGAATTTGGCTGCACTCGAATGTCGCGGCAACCTGGCTGAGATCTCCCGGTTTATCGGTAGAGGAGAGATCTTTCACAGTGGCGGGACCGCGCCTGGATCGAACAGGACTTCCCCGCGAACATTCGGTATCGAAAAAACCCTAGTCGGCTCGCTTTCCCACGAGCCGACCAGGGTCAATTCTCCGACAAACTAGCTGACGGCCACGAAAGGCTCTCCCCCACCACGACGCATCGGGGTGTGCGGGATGCCGTCTTCGATGAACTCTTCGCCGTCAGCCTTGAATCCGTGCTTGGCGTACATCTCGACCAAGTAGGTCTGTGCATTAATCCGGCACGGCGCTTCGCCGACCTCGGCCAGTGCGGCCTGCAGGAGGCGGGTCGTGTGGCCCTGGCCGCGAGCCTGACGCGACGTGCAGAGGCGTCCGATTCGGAAGCTCTTGTTTCCGTCGTCGTGCTCTTCGAGCAGCCGGAGCGTACACACCACCTGGCCGTCCTGCTCGAGCCAGAAGTGGCGTGTTTCCGTCAGCAGGTCCCGCCCGTCCAACTCGGGATACGGGCAAGCCTGCTCGACGACAAAGACCTCCACTCGAAGCTTCAACAACTCGTAGAACGTCTTGTTGTCGAGATCGAGTGCCCATGAACGCTTCAAAGCTGCTGTTGCCGTCATGGGTTGGACTATCACACAGTCGCGGCGGTATCCGCGACCGGAGCCGATTCGGAAGCACCGGCGGAATCGAGCTCGAGAACCTTCGAGGACCAATCCCAGACCTGGTTGAACAGGCCTTCGTTGTCGGTGAGCTTGACGCCGATGGACGGAACCATCTCGCGGAGCTTGCCCTTCCAACCCTGGAACTCGGTCGGGAAGCAGCGCTCGAGTACGTCCAGCATCGCCGGGACGGCCGTGGACGCACCGGGCGAAGCACCGAGCAGGCCGGCGATGGAACCGTCCTCAGCGGCGACCACAGCGGTACCGAATTCGAGGACACCACCCTTGCCCTTGGCACGGCGGATCACCTGGACGCGCTGGCCCGCGGTGATGAGTTCCCAGTCCTGGGCCTGCGCCTTGGGCGCGAACTCACGCAGATCCCAGATGCGACCGGCTTCGTTCTTGGCAAGCTCGCTGACCAGGTACTTGACCAGGCCGAGCTCGCTGACACCGACACCGAGCATCGAGAGGATGTTGTTCGGCTTGACCGAGCCGGGCAGGTCCGTGACGCGACCCTGCTTGAGGAACTTCGGCGACCAACCAGCGTAGGGACCGAACAGCAGACCCGGCTTGTTGCCGATGACACGGGTGTCCAGGTGAGGCACCGACATGGGCGGGGCGCCGACGGCAGCCTTGCCGTAGACCTTGGCGCTGTGCTGGTCGATGAGTTCGGGGTTGGTGCATCGCAGGAAGGCACCGCTGACCGGGAAGCCACCGAAGCCCTTGGCTTCCTTGATGCCCGACTTCTGCAGCAGGTGCAGGGCGCCGCCACCGGCACCGACGAACACGAAGCGCGAGCGAACGGTGCGCTTTTCACCGGTGCGACGGTTGGTGACCTTGACGGTCCAGGACTTGTCCGAGTTCTGCGTCAGGTTGGTGACCTCGTGGCCGAAGTACATCTTGCCGCCGGTCTTGCCGATGTAGCCGATGAGCTGCTTGGTGAGCGCTCCGAAATCGACGTCGGTGCCGTCCTGGCTCCAGTTCAGGGCGATGGGATCGGAGAAGTCGCGTCCCTTGGCCATGAGCGGCAAACGCTTGCTGAACTCGGCCGGATCGTCGATGTACTCCATACCGCGGAAGAGCGTGTGGCCGGCAAGTGCGTCGTAACGAGCACGGAGGTACTTGGCGTTGGCCTCACCGTGAACGAAGCTCACGTGCGCGATGGGGTTGATGAATTCCTTGGGCTGTGTCAGGACGCCCTGCTCTACCGCGTGTGCCCAGAACTGGCGTGACACCTGGAACTGCTCGTTGACGTTGACGGCCTTCTTGATGTCGACCGTGCCGTCCGAGTTCTCAGGTGTGTAATTGAGCTCACACAGGGCTGAGTGACCGGTTCCCGCGTTGTTCCAGGGGTCGCTGCTCTCGGCTGCGACGGCATCGAGCCGCTCGAAGGTCGAGATCGACCAATCGGGCTGCAGCTGGCGCAGCAATGCACCCAGCGTGGCGCTCATGATGCCTGCGCCCACGAGCACTACATCCGTCTTCGTCTCTACCGCGTTCTGATTCGACACTGGAGAATCGACTTCCTTGTCATTAGCCGTGCGCGCATCCGCCTGCTGTGTTACGCCGAATAGGTTACCCGTGCGTACACGCGCGGTTCACCACCCCCAATTGTGCTCTACAACGCGCACTCGAAACGACGATTAGATTGTGATTTGTGACTACTTGGGTTCCAGACGTCCTCGGTGACGGATATCAGCAGCTGACGATCCCGCTCGGAACGGATCCGGACGGCGAAGGCGAGGTGGACGCAACACTGGTCCGCTACCAACCGCAGAAGGAGGCGGTGAAGACACACCGTGCCGTTTTGTACGTGCACGGCTTCACCGATTACTTCTTCCAGAAGCACCTCGCCGAGCACTTTGCCGAGCAGGGTTACGCCTTCTTCGCACTCGACCTGCGTAAGTGCGGCCGCTCCCTCAAACCGGGGCACACAGCTCATTACGTCTCCGACCTTGCGCTCTACGACGCCGAACTGAACGAAGCGCTGCGCATCGTCCGCAGCGAGACCGAGGGCAGCGAGGTGCTGCTCATGGCGCACTCCACCGGCGGTCTGATCGTTCCGCTCTGGCTGAACCGTTTGCAGCGCAAGCCCGGTGGCAGCGACGGCGCCGGAATCTGCGGGCTGGTACTCAACAGCCCCTGGTTCGACCTTCAGGGTCCCTCAGTGGTGCGCAACGTCGGTACTACGGCGATCGATGCGCTCGGACGGGTATCGGCGAAGACGGTGATCCCGGGAACTGGATTACCGACTTACGGTTCCAGTCTTCATGTTTCGGCCAACGGCGTCTGGGATTACAACCTCGACTGGAAGCCACTGGCCGGCTGCCCCGTTACCTTCGGCTGGATGCGGGCCGTCCGAGCGGGTCACGCAAAACTTCACCGCGGCCTCGACATCGGAGTGCCCGCGCTGATTCTGCGCTCGAAGAAGTCACAGTTCGCAAAGGCGTACAACCCGAGCGTCGACCTCGCCGATTCCGTGCTCGACGTCAAGCAGATCGCACGTTGGGCCGGTTGCCTCGGCGATCGCACCACCATCGTCCCGATCGACGGCGCCCGTCACGACGTGTTCCTTTCGACCGAGAAGCCCTTGGCCACAGCCTTTTCCGAACTCGACCTGTGGTTGGAGTGGCTCGACGGCCACCTCACCCCGGCCGCAGAAAGTTCGGCAAGCACAGCAAGCAACACACAGGAGATCGCGCAGTGACGCACTACGACCTTGCAATCATCGGCAGCGGATCCGGAAACTCGCTGCCCGACGAGCGGTTCGACGGCAAGAAGATCGCAATCCTCGAAGAGGGCACCTTCGGCGGAACGTGCCTCAATGTCGGGTGTATCCCGACCAAGATGTTCGTCTACGCCGCCGAGGTGGCACGCACCGTCACCACTGCCGAGAAGTACGGCGTCGACGCCACTCTCGACGGCGTTCGTTGGTCCGACATCGTCAAGCGCGTCTTCGGCCGCATCGATCCCATTTCTGCAGGTGGTGAGCGGTACCGCAGCGAAGACAGTCCCAACACCACCGTCTACCGCGGCCACGCCACGTTCACCGGCGACAAGACGATCGACACCGGAACCGGCGAGACGATCACCGCTGACCAGGTGGTCATCGCAGCCGGTTCGCGTCCGATCATCCCGGACGAGATCGCGTCGAGTGGTGTGAAGTACTACACCAACGAAGACATCATGCGACTGCCCGAACTTCCCGAGCACCTCGTGATCGTCGGCTCCGGATTCATCGCAACCGAGTTCGCACACGTGTTCTCCGCGTTGGGTTCTCGCGTGTCGATCATCGGTCGCAGCCAGCGACTGCTGCGGCACCTCGACGACGAGATCTCCGAGCGCTTCACCGAGTTGGCCGAACAGAAGTGGGACGTCCATCTAGGCTCCCCCCTCACGTCGGTACGCGGCGATGGCGACAACATCGCCGTCGAACTGGCAAATGGCACAGTCGTTTCCGGTGACGTTCTCCTCGTCGCGGTGGGTCGTCAGCCGAACGGTGACCTACTCGGTCTCGACAAGGCCGGCGTCGAACTCGACGACAAGGGCTCGATCGTGGTCGACGAATACCAACGCACCACCGCCGAGGGCGTATTCGCACTCGGTGACGTCTCTTCGCCGTACCAGCTCAAGCACGTCGCCAACCATGAAGCGCGCGTTGTTCAGCACAACCTGCTCCAGGACGCGTGGAAGGACACGTCCGGGCTTCGCAGCACCGATCACCGCTTCGTACCGGCAGCCGTGTTCACCGACCCGCAGATCGCCGACGTCGGAATGACGGAGAAGCAGGCTCGCGACGCCGGGCTCGACATCACCGTCAAGGTGCAGGCTTACGGCGACGTCGCGTACGGCTGGGCGATGGAGGATCAGGAGGGCATCTGCAAGGTGATCGCCGAGCGCGGCACCGGACGCATCCTCGGCGCCCACGTCATGGGTACGCAGGCTCCGACCGTCATCCAGCCGCTCATTCAGGCGATGAGCTTCGGTTTGTCAGCTCAGGACATGGCGCGCGGCCAGTACTGGATCCACCCGGCCCTGGCCGAAGTGGTCGAGAACGCGCTGCTCGGCCTCGACATCTGAGCCCCGCAGCCCTTATGACGCCGAAAAAGCGGGCACTCCTCGCAATGGGAGTGCCCGCCTTTTCGTCGGTCAGAGTTTCACCAGGGGCTGGTACGCAGCACGATCTCGGTTGCGAGTTCGGCCGGTGCCGACTTGACGACGTCGTCGACACCCGGAAGTTCCGTCACGCGGAAGTCGGAGTACACGAAACGACCGCTGGCGTCGGCGATGGCCCGACCTCCACTGCCCACGACTACGGTGGTCGGAACCTCGACCGGCGGTACGCCGGCAATATCGCTGGCCGACGGATGTCCACGGTCCACGACGATCAAACTCGCGAAGCGGCCGAACTGACGTGCAGCCAACAGCCACGCGAGATCGGCGCCCTCCCGGTGACCGACCAGATTCACCCAGGCGATGTTCAACTCGTCCAGAAGTACCACTGCCGAGGTCTCGTCGAGATTCTCGATCGATTCCACCGCGACGGTCCGCAGGTCCGAATGATGCAGTCGCTCACACACATCGTCGTACAAGTCGACGGGGTCGCCCTTGCCGGGAAGCAGGAGTACCGCATGCTTGCTGACCGGCCCGTCGATCCGAACGGTGCACGAACCACTGCCCACCGCTACTCGAGTCAATTCCATGTCTGGAAACGGTACGCGATCCACACAGTGGAGGACCCTGGAGTCGACAGAAGTATGACCACTCATACATTCACGCGCCGCTACGAGCCCGAATTGTTCGCTCTGTACCGCCTCCACTCGGAGCGAAAGTGGCTTTCGGCGCATCTGAGGCGACGGACGTACCGTTCGCTCGAAAGTGGGGGTGGGCCGAACTCCAGTGGGGCGCGGCTCTAGGTACCGGACGGTTTGGGGAGCCTCGTCATTCCGTAGACGTGATCAGCGCGCACCGTGAGGATCTGTCGACGCTCTGCCACCATCGCTTCGCGGTACTCCTCCCAATCGGGATGCTCCTGGCCGCTGATGTCCCGGTACAGCTCGACCAGGGCGTCCGACACTTCGTCGTGAGGATCGGCCGCTGCGGGTGTCACCACAGCAAGTCCTTCGATCACGGCGTAGCTCCAGAAGTCGGGCGCGCTGACGTGGAGGGAAACCCGCGGATCACGGATCGCATTTTTACTCTTGGCGCGATCGGCTGTGATGGACACGGAAGCCGTCTTCGACTCGTCATCCCAGCGGTAAATGATGTTGGACAACTGTGGGCGGCCGTCACGCTTGACGGTTGCCAACACACCTTGTTTTCCCTCGGCCACGAGTGCGAACAACGCGTCGTCGGTGTCTGTGTCATTGCTCATGTCTGCACCAACGACGCCGTGCGGCCGGTTTGTTCCGGAGGCAGTCCAGTTCGAAGATCGCGGACCGCAATCGCGCAATGTCTCTTCCCCCGATGGACGACAGCGGACAAAGATGGTCGACATGGCAACTTCTCGCGACATCCTCCGGCTGACTGCGTTCAGTTCGGATCCGGCCGGCGGTAATCCGGCCGGCGTAGTGCTCGACGCGCGCGGACTCGACGACTCCGAATTACAATCTGTTGCAGCCGAAATCGGGTATGCCGAGACGGCGTTCCTCATCGAACCGGTGCTCGGAGGCAACCCGCGCCACAGCCGGATCCGGTACTTCTCCCCTATCGCCGAAGTACCGTTCTGCGGTCATGCCACTATTGCGACGGCCATCGCTCTCACCGAGCGAGACGGTGAGGGAACCTTCACATTCGAAACACCGATCGGACCGGTATCCATCGACACGGCGACCGACGAGGACGGAAGGTCCACCGCGACCTTCACCAGCGTCGAACCGTCGGTCTCGCCGATCGATCACGCCGTGCTGACAGCGCTGCTCGGGCTCATCGGCGTCGATTCGTCTGCGCTCGACGCGCGGTATCCCGCAATGCTTTCGTACGCCGGCAACACTCACCCGATCGTCGTACTTCGTGATCAGTCGACATTCGACGAGTTCACCTTCGATCCATCCGCAATGCGAATTCTGATGGACGCGCAGGGGTGGGCCGGCACGGTGACGATCCTGCATCCCCTCGACGACAACACCTTCGAAGCCCGAAATCTGTTTCCGGTGGGAAACATCGTCGAGGATCCCGCAACCGGGTCCGCAGCGGCATCGACCGGCGGTTACCTGCGCAAACTCGAACCCGCGGCCACTCCGCGGCGGATCACCATCCACCAGGGCCGACACGTCGGGCGTCCCAGTGTGCTCGAAGTCGACATCCCAGTCGACGGCGGTATCTCGGTCACCGGCACCGCAGTGCCCGTCGTCGACGGGCAATAGTCAACCTCAGCGATGAGTTTCTCCCCGCCGGCGGGTCTATTCACCAGAGCGACGTCACAAGACCATCGCATCGAGCCGGGAGAACACCATGTCTGCAATCACGTCAACCGCACACAACCTCCACCTCACCAAGCCACGTGCCGTACTCGGCGCCACGGTAATTGCTCTCGTCGTCAATCTGATCCTGTGGTTGATCGGCCTCGCATTGGGCGGATCCTTCGAGATGACAGATCAGGGAAAGCCGGCGAGCGTCGCGCCTGGTGGGGTCATCACATTGACGGTGGTGCCACTGCTGGTCGGTTTGTCGCTCGCAATGTTGATCTCACTGAAGTGGGAGCCGATCATCCGCATCGCCCAGATCGTGGGTGCAGTCGTGGCGCTCGGCACCATCGCTTTGACCATTGCCGCGGACTTCGACGCCGCCAGCACGGTCACGCTCGCGCTGATGCACGTGGTTGTCGCCGCGAGCGTGGTCGTCGCGCTCGAGGCCGTACGTCGGTCTCCGTCGAACTAGACCGCGGTGGGCGGCGCGGAATACGTCTCGACGATCTCGGCTGCCACGTCACGCAACTTGGTGTTCGTGGTCTGAGACTGCCTGCGCAGCATGTGAAATGCGGTGTCGGCATCGATCCGATGGATGGCCATCAGCATGCCTTTGGCCTGTTCGATCGGCGCCCGAGTCTCGAGCGCGCGTTGCAAGGCGTCAGCTACCGCCTTGGCAGATTTGAAACGGGAGAAGTCTCCGATCGCGCGTGAGACTGTTGTCGTGAGAATCTCCATGACTTCCGCATCGACGCTGTCGAAGGCCGCTGGGGCACGTCCGTACAGGTTGAACGAACCGAGTCGCTGATCCGGCGTGAAGAGCGGCGCCGCGAGAAAGGACTTGATCCCTTCGTCCTTCGCGGCAGCCGCGAACCGCGGCCAGCGTTCTGCGCTGGTCTCGGCATCGACGACTACGGTTTCACCGGTTCGAGCCGCGTGCAGACATGGTCCGTCGCCGGCGTCGTATTGCTCGATGTCGACGCGCAGGGTCCGCGAATCGGTATGAACGGCGGTGTAGGTCTGCCCGGCAAGATCGATGGTGACGCCGATGCTGTCGGCGCCGTCGATGGCGTCGTTCGCGATTTCGACGGCGCGCTGGAGCAGAACCACGAGTTCGTCCTCGTCGCCGATACTTCCCCCGAGCGCTGCCAGCAACTCTCTGACTGCACGTGCCGTCAGCCGAGTTTCCGCAGCCTCGACGGCGACGTCAGCACCCGTTGCCGTCGCATCGTCCGGCAGTACCGACGGCACCGAATCCTCGGTTCTCGGGTCGAAGCCTCTGGGGTCGAAAGCGGTATCCACGACGAAGCATTCTTCCAGCTTCACGAGCACCAAGGAGAGTGAGTTCGGTGACAGAACCCGGCAAACCGCCGAGTCGTCATCGCCATCGATCGAGTGCGACACCGAGATTCCGCCTCGCCCGAGTGTGCTGGCCACGAACCGCGTCCGGACTCAGTTCCAGGACAACAGCGATCTGTGGATACATCATGCCCTCCACTTCTCGCAAGACCCAGGCAGCACGCTGACGCAGTGGCAGGCGATCGAGTTCGGATTCCAGGGCGTCGAGAAATGCTGTGCCGCAGACTTCTTCGCTCGGATCACGCAAACGGGGATCAGCTTCTTCCCGGAGTTCGTCCATATCGGCGGCGCAGGAGCCGACTTTTCGATAGAAATCCGAGATCTTGCGAGAACAGATCGCGAACAACCAGGTCTTGGTGCTCGAGCGCCGCTGAAACCCCGGAAGTTGGCGCCACGCAGCGACGCAGGTTTCCTGGACGATGTCGTCGACGTCACTCTCGCTCGCGAGCAGTCGACGGGCAAATCGATACAAGTGCGGGCCGTATCGGCGGACGATGACGTCGAAGGCCGCGTGATCGCCGAGCATTGCCGAGTCGACCAGCACCTCGTCACTGAAGTCGGTCAGCAAGCCGTCGAATTGATCTGTCACCGCGCACACTCCTACTAGGGAGCCGTCGCGGGAGTGAGGCCTGGCTATTCTACCGCGTCCACGTCGACACCCGCAGGAGCGCTCTCAGGCTTCGAGTGCGGAAGCAATGACGGGGAGCCCGATAGGCGCCCCACCGTTGATCAGTTTCTCGAGTAGATCCTGATCGAGGTGCTGCTCGACGAGATCAGCGAGAAGGTCGAGTTGTTGTTCTCGCACCGCGGCAACCGCGGTGTCGGGTGCAGCAACAAAACCGGGAACCGCGAGCTCACGCAGCAGGCTGCGCCGAAAGTCGTCACTTTCCAGGAGACCGTGCCAGTGTGTCCCTCGAACAGGCCCTCGCACACTGCCTTCCGGCATACCGCTCGAGTCCGCCAGCAATGGGTGGTCCCCGTTGCGCACGACGCGTCCGTGATGAATCTCGTACCCGGACACCGAGATACCGTCTGCCGTACCGGTCATCTGCGCCAGCACCTTGTCCGGAGCGAACTCGACATCGAGGTCCAGCAGACCCAGTCCCGCGGTGGCCCCTGATCCTGATTCGACGTCGTCGACGATGGAATTACCCAGCATCTGGTAACCGCCGCAGATTCCCAGGACTGCTTGCCCGCGACCTGCTCGCGCGACGATCTCGTCGGCCAGGCCGGTACTTCGCAACCACTCGAGGTCACTCACGGTGGACTTACTACCGGGGATCACCACGAGGTCCGCGTCGCGAATCCGCGACGGATCGGTCACCCACGAAACTGCCACGCCCGGTTCACATGCCAGTGCCTCGACGTCCGTGGAGTTGGAGATGCGCGGGAGCCGAACCGCAGCAACGGTGAGCCAGGCCGAACCGACGGGTGGGCCCGGGCGCCCTACCGGGGCATTGCCGGTGACGCCAAGCGAATCCTCGGCGTCGAGCCAAAGATCGTCGGCAAACGGGATCACTCCGAGAGTGGGTCGACCGGTGAGGCTGCGCAGTTGTTCCAGTCCGGGTTCCAACAGTGCAACGTCACCGCGGAATTTGTTGATCACAAATCCCGCGATCAATGCCTGGTCGCTCGGCGAGAGCACAGCAACGGTCCCGAACAGATGGGCCAGGACGCCGCCGCGATCGATGTCACCGACGACGACGACCGGAATCCGCGCAGCCTCAGCCAATCCCATGTTGGCAAGATCCGTTGCGCGCAAGTTGATTTCGGCCGGTGAACCGGCGCCTTCACAGATCACTACGTCGAACTCGGATCGAAGCGATTCGAGATCTTCGGCCACGACGGCGCGAAGCCACTGCCGATGCTGCATGTAGTCGCGAGCACCCACTGTGGTCATCGCCTTGCCCCGAACGACCAATTGCGAAGTGCGGTCACTTCCAGGCTTGAGCAGCACCGGATTGAATCGAACACTCGGCTCCAGACCGCATGCACGCGCCTGAAGTGCCTGCGCACGGCCGATCTCTCCGCCGTCCAGCGTGACCACGGAGTTGTTCGACATGTTCTGCGCCTTGAACGGCGCCACTCGGACGCCTCGACGCGCCAACATGCGACACAATCCGGCCACCAGAACGCTCTTGCCTGCGTCGGAAGTAGTGCCGGCTACCAGCAGAGCGCCGCGCATCTCCGAACTCAAGGCAGGGTGAGAATCTCTGCACCGGTCTCGGTGACCACCAAGGTGTGCTCGAACTGCGCCGTCCACTTACGGTCCTTGGTGACGACGGTCCAACCGTCCTCCCAGATCTCGTAGTCGATACCACCGAGGTTGATCATCGGTTCGATCGTGAAGACCATGCCCGGTTCGATGATCGTCTCGACCGCGGGCTCGTCGTAGTGCAGGATCACGAGGCCGTTGTGGAAGGTCTCGCCGATTCCGTGTCCGGTGAAGTCCCGGACGACGCCGTACCCGAACCGATGGGCGTAGGACTCGATGACACGTCCGATCACGTTGAGCGCGCGGCCGGGCTTGACGGCTTTGATGGCCCGCATCGTTGCCTCGTGTGTGCGCTCGACGAGCAAGCGGTTCTCTTCGGACACGTCACCGGCGAGGAATGTCGCATTGGTGTCGCCGTGTACCCCGTTGATGTACGCGGTGACGTCGATATTGACGATGTCGCCGTCCTGGATCACGGTCGAGTCGGGGATTCCGTGGCAGATCACCTCGTTGAGAGACGTGCAGCACGACTTGGGAAAGCTCTTGTAGCCCAACGTCGACGGGTATGCACCGTGGTCGAGCATGAACTCGTGTGCGATGCGGTCGAGTTCGTCGGTCGTGACACCGGGAGCGACAGCCTTGCCGGCTTCCTGCAGCGCGCCTGCAGCGATCTTGCTGGCGATGCGCATCGCCTCGATCGTTTCCGGCGTCTGAACCCAGGGCTCGTTGCCCTCTTTGGCGGTCGGCTTCCACGCGTACTCGGGCCGCTCGATCTTCGAGGGCACCGCGAGGACGGGAGAGACGGTTCCAGGGACCAATGGGGTACGCACAGACATGCAGAACAGCCTAGACCTCGCGTCGCGCGTCAGCCGGATGCACTCCAGTTCCGGAAAACCGGGTCGACGAGAATTCTGACGGGGGTCGACATCGTCTGTCCGAATTCCTCGAAGAGCACGTCGCGAGATTCGAAGGTGCCCAGATCGCGGTCGACGAATTCGGAGAAGTCCAAGCAATCACACGAAACAGACTTGCCCCAACTGATCGGAGCGCGTCCGATCGCGTCGAACAGTGTCTCCTTGCCGGTATTCGTGAACGGTTCGAGCGCTGAGACCACCGCAGGTGAAACGATCTCGGAGATGTCCTGCCAGCGTCCGTCGACCAGAAATTCCGGCCACGCCAGCAGCACTGACTTCGGAATCACCGCATGTAGACGCCGAAATCTCGGGTACCAGAATTCCCCGCGTAGTACGAGACCGCGTACTCGGGTGGCGATACCTCGGCGGCGAGCCAACGCTTCGACGATAGCCAGTCTCTGACTGCAGGATCCGCGCTCTCGACTCAATGTCACCGAGACGGGTTGCCGGTCGTCGAGGCCGTACACCGGCCGAATATTTGCAGCGACGCTGCGATGCGCCGACACCAGGAACTCCTGCACCGACTGGATCGCACCTTCTGCAATGTCCTCGTAGAGGCGGGCCACGTCGTCGTGGCCCCAGTCGAGGATCGGAGTTGCGGCCACATCGCCACCCGACGCGTCGTGGCGGATGTCACCTTTGCGGATTCCACCGAGCAGTACGCACGTCATGTCTCAACCGTAGTACGCGACCGGAATCGGTGGAGCCTGACAGAATCCCAACCGTGAAGAAATGGCTGTTGTTGATCACCGCGATCCTCACCGAGGTGTCTGCGACGCTGTCGTTGCGCGCCGCCCTCGATCACCCGGCTTGGTACATCGTGGTCGTCGGCGGATATCTCGCAGCATTCACCGCCTTGTCGTTCGTCCTGCGGGAGGGCATGGGACTCGGTGTTGCATACGGAATCTGGGGCGCAACCGGAGTTGTCCTGACCGCAGTATTCGCAACTTTCCTTTTCGGAGATCCTCTGACGGCCACCATGGGCGTCGGGATTGCACTGGTCATCGGCGGAGTGCTGTGCGTCGAACTCGGTTCCCAGGTTGGTGCCGACAGCGGGCCGGTGGACCCGGCATGACCTTCGTATTTCTGATCGCTGCAATTATTTCCGAGGTCACCGCGACGTTGTCACTACGGATGGCGTCGCAGGACGGCAGCGACAAACGATGGCTCGCGATTGTCACCGTGGGGTATCTCGCCGCTTTCGCCTTCCTGACCCTTGCGCTCGACGCGGGCCTCACCATCGGCGTCGCCTACGGAATCTGGACCGCATGCGGAGTGGCGTTGACGGCAATCGCATCCCGTATTCTCTTTCGCGAACCGCTGACCAGGCTCATGATGGTCGGGATCGGCCTCATCGCGGCAGGCGTGCTTCTCATCGAACTCGGTGCGAGTCACTGATCGCTGCCCACATCAGTGTAAGGTTTACCTAACTTTGCTCTGGAGGTAGTCCACGGTGCTGATCCCTGCCCTTCGTGAAATCGACGACGGTCCACAGCTGGACGACGATTCCCACTTACGGGAATCCGACCGCCACACTCCGATGGCGCGCGCCGTCCCGGCGCCGTTCCAACTCACGACGTACATCGTCGAGACCGACCACATCACCCGGTGGCCAGAGCACGCTCACATCGAGCACGAACTGATCTGGTCCGACCGCGGTGTCGTCAACATGATCATCGACAATCAACTCTGGACCGTCACGCCCGGCGTCGGCCTGTGGATCCCCCGCGGGGTCCTCCACGAAGGTCAGGCAAATCCCCACGTCGCATTCCGCGCCACGCTCTTCACCCCCGAGCTGTGGACCCCCGCCTGGAACGAACCGTGCATCGTGACACTGAGTGAGGCAGCCCGGGCACTGCTGATACACCTCGCCCACACCGGAATGCCTGCAGAACAACGCCTTCGGGCACAGCAGGTTTGTGTCGATCTCCTCACGCCGGCATCAGCACCTCACTTCGACGTACCGATCCCCCGAGATCCGCGGCTACGGATGCTCGTCGACAAAGTGCTGTCGGATCCCGCCGACGATCGATCACTCGATCAGTGGGCTCACGTTCTCAATCTCAGCCGACGTACGGTCACCCGGATTTTTGCCGCGGAACTCGCCTTGAGCTTTGCGCAGTGGCGCACTCTGGTTCGTATGAGCACGGCCCTCGGCATGCTCGGGACCGGAATGAGTGTGAACGCCGTCAGCCGCCGTGTCGGTTACGGGACGTCGAGTTCCTTCATCGCCGCTTTTCGCAAGACGGTCGGCTACACCCCCGGTAATGCGCTCGCCGCTGTCAACTGACTCGAGCCTGACCTGTTGTCGACATCGGCTGGCCCCTTCGCTACACGCACGCGCCCTACATTCACTTAGGTAAGCCTGCTCTCATGCGCGTACTGCGCTGAGTCGTGCAAGCACTTCCCTGATCAATCCCGAGGAGTTTCGCGTGTTCAGATCTGCCCGTCAGAGAATTCGTCCCCAGCGGAAGCGACGAATCGTTGTTGCGCTCATGCTGGCGGCGGCACTGCCTCTGACCGCCTGCACACAGTCGTCATCGGACGCCCAGGAAAACAATTCATCGGCATCCGCCGTCGAGGACGGCGCCTATCCCGTGACGATCAAGCACGCTTTCGGCGGGACCACCATCGACAAGGAGCCGACACGGATCCTCACCCTCGATTCCGCAGCGGCAGACACGGTCATCGCCCTGGGTGTCACTCCGATCGCGATGCAGAAGGACTCTTGGGCCGGCGACGCCGACGGGTTCCTGCCGTGGACCCGCGCCGAACTCGAAAAGTCGGGCCAGACGCTGCCCACGCCTGCGCCGTACTACTCCGACAGCGGCGAGCTACTGTTCGAGCAGATTCTCAATGCCGCGCCTGATCTGATTCTTGCCCCGTACTCGGGCTTCTCCGAGCAGGATTACCATCGCCTGAGCTCGATCGCCCCGACCCTCCCGTACGACACCAAGCCGTATCAGCCCAGCTCGTGGCAAAACCTCGCCACCGATGTCGGCAAGGCACTCGGGCGTCCCGCTCAAACCGCGGCGCTGATCAAGTCGGTTGAGGAATCGGTCCAGGAATCGAAGGCGAGTCATCCCGAATTCAACGGAGTCACTTTCGCCTTCGGTTCCTACATCCGTGAAGGAGAAACCGAAACCGCCATCTACGGTCCGGACGATCCGCGCGTCAAGTTTGTCGAAAACCTCGGGCTCACAGTCGCTCCCGACGTGGTGAACGGCGCCAAGAACTTTGCCGGCGACTCGTTCCTTTTCGGCATCAGTATGGAAAAGCTCGACACGATCGACACCGACGTGTATCTCGGTTGGGCAAGCGATCAGTCGGAAGTCGACAGCACATTGGCCAACACTCTGTTCTCGCGGTGGCCGGTCATCGCCAACGGCAAGGACCTGTGGATCACCGACAATCGCCTGACTGCAGCGACAATGTACGTCAGCCTTCTGAGTGTTCCGTGGGCGACCGACGAACTCGTGCCACAGTTGACCGAACTGGTCGCAAAATAGCAGCCCGCTCGGTCTGATCAAGCAACTGAAGGCCACTCACCGCGAAGTGTCGCGAAAACCACGGTGTCGGTCCACTCGTTCTTGATCCACGCGTTCTGCCGAAAATGTCCCTCTCGCCTCATACCGATCCGCTGCGCGAGTCGCGCCGAGGATTCGTTTCTCGAATCCATTCGCGCGACCACGCGGCGCAATCGGGGTGTCGCGAACGCGAGGTCGATCAGAGCGGTCACTGCTTCCGTCGCGAATCCTCGGCCGCCGAACTCGGGCGAAAATGCCCACCCGAGTTCGGCGGTGTGCTCGACTTCGGCTGTGCAATCAGATTCTTCGACTCGCCAAGCACTCACGCTTCCGACAACCCGGCCCCGTACTCGACAACAAGTGCCACCGCGCCCGATGCCAGGTCGCGGCGAGACATTCTGGTCTGCACGGCCTCCCGAGCCTCCGCGAGACTCCAGGGTTCGTTGAGCAAATATCGGCATACGTCGCTGCGCCCGTAGAAGGTGAGAAGATCCCGGTGATCGCCTGGGCGGTAGGTACGGAGCACCAGCCGGTCCGTCCGGATCACACCCGGTGCAGGCCTCATCGCCACACCTACGTCCCCATATCCATGCCGTCACGGTAGGTTCTTTCGGATTCGTAGGCGAATGAATATCGCAATGCTGTGCAGCGCTCAATGTTTGATTTGCCCTCCGACGGGCTACTTCACCACCGTAAAAGGTCGGGACAGGGAAATATGCCAGGCTATTTCGCGCTTGAAATCTAGGGGCGGTCATGTCCGAGGATTCACTGGTAAAGCAGGGTGTGGCAAAAGGAAGCGCGCTGGGCGGAGCCGTTCTCCTCATCACAGTCGGCGTGCTCGAAATCCTCCAAGGCATCTCGGCGATATCGGAGGACGACGTGACAGTCGTCGGCCCGGAATACACGTACCAATTCGACCTCACTTCGTGGGGATGGATCCACCTCGTACTCGGTGTGCTCGTCACCGCTGTCGGAATCATGCTCTTCACCGGCGCGACGTGGGCACGGGTAGGCGCGATAGTCATCTGTTCTCTGTCGATCCTCGCGAATTTCCTGTGGCTACCCCACTCGCCGTGGTGGTCGATCATCATCATCGCGCTCGACGTATTCGTCATCTGGGCCGTCGCGACCTGGAATCCCGAGGTCATCTGAGGTCACCCGCCGAATCATCTTCGCAGTTCAGCATTTCAACTGTGCGCCAGTAGTTTCCGTCCCGGGAGGACCATCATGGCAAACGGCACGAGCGACGGACCACTCCAGGAGGACGAACGTGCCGAACTAGCCCGGTTGCGCGAAGAGGTAGCAACACTTCGCGAGCAGACTCCCAGCGCCCGCGAAACGACCGTCGAGAAAGTCTCCCGACCACCTCGACATGGGCTGCGGTGGACCGCGGTGACAATCCTGCTGGTGCTGGTCGCACTGCTCGCAGTCTTGTCGGTAACCACCCGCTTCGTACGTAGTCAGATCCTCGACACGGACCGCTACGTCAGCACGGTAGCGCCACTGGGTGAGAATCCAGCCGTGCAAGCGGAGATCACGAATCAAGTCACGGACGAGATCTTCGATCGCGTCGACGTCGAAGGGCTCACCACCGAGGCACTCACGGCATTGACGGATGTGTCGAATCTCGAAGCCAACGCGCCTCGCGTGGACCAGGCGTTGGTGGGTTTGGCACCGGTGATCGCCGGCCAGGCGAAGAGTTTCGTCCACGACACAGTGGCCTCGCTCGTTCGGACGCAGCAGTTCGAAGACCTTTGGATTCAGGCGAACCGAGCGGCGCACAACTCCCTCGTCGCCGTCATGACCGGAAACTACGGACCCGACTCGGTCGAGGTCGACCAGAGCGGAACGGTCAGCATTTCACTGAGCACGATCATCGACCGGGTGAAAACGGCGCTGACCGAACGCGGCTTCGCTTTCGCAGACAAAATCCCGTCCGTGGACAAGGAGTTTGTTCTCTTCCAGTCCCCCGAGCTGGTGAAGGCGCAGCGAGCCGTCTCGGCACTCGACAAGGTCTCGGCGGTGCTGCCGTGGTTGGGAATTGCTTGCGCAGCAGCCGCTGTCGCCGTTGCGCCAACCGGTCGCAGGCTTCGTACGCTGTCCCTGGTCGGTCTGTCGATTGCGTTGGGAATGCTTGTTCTTGCGATCGGAATTCTGATCGGGCGCGCAATCTACCTCGACAGTGTCCCTACCGATATCCTCTCGCCAGACGCCGCCACCGCTGTCATCGACACAGTTCTGGTTCCGCTTCGGACGAGCCTTCGCGCGGTTGCGGTCCTCGGTGTGGTGGTGGGGCTCGGCGCCTACCTGATCGGTGGGTCGTCGTCGGCGATCGCCGTTCGTCGAGGCTACGGGCAGGCGTTGGACTTCGTCCGGCATTCTGCAAGCGGCCGAACGCCGAATCAGGTGGAGCGGTGGGCCAATCAGCTTCGTGTCCCACTGCGCTGTGCCATCATCGGCATCGCCGCCCTGTTGCTGCTCTTCTGGCGCTACCCCACCGGATTGGTCGTTGGTTGGATCGTTGTCATTGCGCTCGTTGCTCTCGTCGCACTGGAAGTATTGGTTCGTCCCGCACGCGCCGCCGCGCAGGACGCCGGGCCTGACGACGGCGGAACCGACGACGCCAGGCCCGGGGCAGAAGATACGAAAACTACGCCAGCGCCTTTGCCTTGATGGCCTGGAATTCCTCTTCGTTGATCGCGCCTGAGTCGAGAAGCTCTCTGGCGTCGGCGATCTGCTGAGTCGGCGATTTCCCGGCGACCTTTCGAATGTAATCACTCTGCGCGTGTATGTGCTGTTGAGCGGCTTCCATCGACCGCCTCGTCATTCCGTCATTCTTGACGACCACGTAGATCATCGCGGACAGGAATGGAATGACGAAGAGGAATATCATCCACAACGCCTTGGCCCAGCCCGAAGTCTCGTGATCACGGAACAAGTCGGTGATGATCGAGAACAACACGCTCAAGTACGCCACAAAGGCAAAGCAGACGAAGATGAACCAGAAGAATTCCCAGAAGCCTTCCATGTCAACGCTCCCTGTACTCGGTTTTACACATCAGGAGGTCGGGAGGCTGACGTTCCGCGCCTGAGCTCCTGCATTCGGCCAGAACTCCCTGGTCCAAGGTCATTTCAGTATGCGCCGACGATCCCCGTTCCGGCTACAGCTCGAGAGAGTTCAGACTCGCCGACCGCTCATCCATTATCGGAATCACGATTCTCCGATCCGAGATCTCTTGTCTGGCCGCTTTTTCGACCAGAAGAGGCACGAAGTCGCGGATCCGACATCCCGCAAAACGCTGGTGAATTGTTCGCACTCTGTTTTCGATCTCCGGTGGAGGAACGGCGGGATAGCGGGAAATCAGGCGAGTGATCACCCGCTCGACGTGGAGCAACTCTTCGTCGCCAGTCATCCATTAATGGTCGTCCGTCCAGCCGAGCACGTCAAGACTCGGAAAGGGTTCGAAAACAACACGATTCGGGTCTCGATTGCGAAGAGAATAGGTTCACCGAATATGGGGCATACACATAAGGGCGGACGGTTCCCCGCGCGCTCGCGTTGCGCTCATGATGCCAGGGAGTGGAAGTGGGAAAGAACGCTCGGATTCTTCACGACGACACCCCGTCGACCCTTACCGACGACGCGCCGCCCGTGGCAGAAAAGCCGATGAAGAACAAGGTGTACCGCCGCAAACTCAAGCCGTTGCACGGCGAACTCGTGGCTTTGCAGGAGTGGGTCAAATCGTCTGGAGCCAAGGTCTGCATCGTATTCGAAGGTCGAGATACCGCGGGGAAGGGCGGTGTCATCAAAGCCATCACCGAGCGAGTGAGTCCGCGAGTGTTCCGGGTCGTTGCGTTACCCGCCCCGACCGAGCGAGAGCATTCGCAGATGTATGTCCAGCGCTACGTCCCGCATCTTCCGGCTGCCGGTGAGATCGTCATCTTCGACCGAAGTTGGTACAACCGTGCCGGTGTAGAACGAGTAATGGGCTTTTGCACCGAAGAACAAGCACATCAATTTCTCCAGCTCATTCCGACCGTCGAACGCGCGATCGTCGAATCGGGAGTCATTCTGCTCAAGTACTGGCTCGAGGTCAGCGAAGAACAGCAGCTCTTACGTCTGCAGAGCCGGATCGACGACCCTCGAAAGATCTGGAAGCTGTCGAATCTCGATCTGAAGTCGTTCAGTCATTGGTACGACTACTCGCGTGCCCGCGACGAGATGTTTCGCTTCACCGACACCGGCTGGGCGCCATGGTATGTCGCAAACAACAATGACAAGAAACGCGGACGACTCAACATCATCAGCCACATTCTGAGTCAGATCCCCTACGAGCCCGTGCAATCCACGGACATCACCCTGCCGAAACGGCAGAAGGCTCACGGCTACCAGACGCCCAAACAACCGCTGCACTGGATTCCGACCCGGTATTGACGATCGCCAAGGAAAGGATGTGCGGTCATGAGCCCCACGCCGTGGCATGCGCAGAGTGGCGAATCAGTCGTGTCCGTACTGCAGTCGGACCCGGAGCGCGGACTGCAGTCGGATGAGGCCGACCAACGGCGACGACGCTACGGGTCGAACGAAATCACCTCGACGCCACCGCAGTCGACGTGGTCGATCGCGCTGTTGCAGCTGAAAGATCCGATGAACTTGATGCTCGTCGCCGTGGCCGCGGTCAGCATCGCCATCGGTGAAGTGCCGACAGCAATCGTGGTGGCGGTGCTCGTCGTGCTCAACATCGTCCTCGGAACTCGACAGGAGTTGAAGGCACGGGCGAGCGTCGACGCCCTCGCCAAGATGCAGACGCCCCAAGCACGGGTCATTCGTGACGGGAACCTGATTCAACTCGACGCTACCGAACTGGTGCCGGGTGACATCGTCCAAGTCGAGGCAGGAGACATCATCGCTGCCGACGGACGGTTGCTCGCCACCACCACCCTGGAGACGCAGGAAGCCGCATTGACCGGGGAAAGCGCGCCGATACCGAAGGACCCGAATACGCTGAACAACGAGGATATTCCGCTCGGAGACCGCAGCAATCTGGTCTTCCAGAACACCTCGGTCACCCGCGGCACGGCGACCATGGTGGTCACCGAGACCGGGATGCAGACGCAGATAGGCCAGATCGCGTCGATGTTGTCGGCGGTCGCCCCTGGCAAGTCGCCACTTCAACGTGAATTGGACTCTCTCACCAAACTTCTCGGAATCATCGCGTGGACGGCAGTGATCGTCATCGTCGTCATCGGGCTCCTTCGTGGGCAGGACCTGACTACGCTTCTGCTCCTTGGTATCGCAATGGGAGTGTCCGCGATTCCGACCGGCCTGCCAACATTCGTCCAGGCGATGCTGGCCTACGGTGCCCGTCAACTGGCCGACGCCAAGGCCGTCGTGAAGAACCTGACCGACGTCGAAACACTCGGCGCGACCAGTGCAATCAACTCGGACAAGACCGGCACGCTGACCATGAACCAGATGACCGTCCGATCGCTGTACGTCCACGGCCGTTGGTACACGGTCGAGGGCGAAGGCTATGCCAAAGCGGGAAGGATCACGCAGGTTGCCGGCGAGGCGCCGCCCGACTTCACCCTTCTCGCATACGGACTGTGTCTCGACAGCGATGCAACGGTTTCCGATTCCGGGGAAGTTGTCGGCGACCCGACCGAGGCCGCGCTCGTGGTGCTCGCGGCAAAGATCGGTGCCGACGCCCCACTGACCAGACGGACCTACCCGCGGGTGGCGACGGTTCCGTTCGATTCCGCGTACAAGTTCATGGCCACGTACCACCACCTCGAAGTCGACGGCGTAAGTCAGTTCGTCGGATTGGTCAAAGGCGGACCCGATGTCGTCCTCGCTCGGTGTTCTTCGGCCTTTCTCCCCGGCCGTCGGCAGGTCCCGATCGAGGAAGTCCGAGACGAACTCACGGCAGCAAATCAGTCCATGTCCGAAAAGGGTCTTCGGGTGCTGGCATTCGCGGTCAGACGCCTCGACGGACGGGAAGACGCTGTCGTGGCCGACCCCATGTCCTTTGTCGAGGACCTGACGTTTGTCGGTATGGCAGGCATCATCGACCCGCTGCGTCCGGAGGCGGTCGATTCGGTGCGAACCGCACACCGGGCCGGCATCGAGGTCCGCATGATCACCGGGGACCATGCCATCACCGCCGCAGCGATCGGTGCCGAACTCGGACTCGGCCCGGGCTCGGTGGGCGGCGGCGAGTTGCAAGCGATGACCGATGAAGAACTGTCGACCGCGTTGCCGAACCTGCACGTGTTCGGCCGCGTCACTCCGCAGGACAAACTTCGCTTGGTCGATGTCATGCAGAGCGGTGGCGCCGTCGTCGCGATGACCGGAGACGCGGTCAACGACGCCGCCGCGTTGAAGAAGGCAGACATCGGCGTCGCCATGGGCTCGGGCAGTGAGGTGACCAAACAGGCGGGCAAGATGGTGCTCACCGACGACAACTTCGGTACCCTCATCACCGCGATCACTTTGGGCCGCAACATCTACGGAAAAATCGTCTCATACATCCGGTACCAGATGTCGAAACTCTTCTCCTTGGTTCTCCTCTTCCTCGCTGCGAGCATCTTCAACATCAACGAGGGTGTGGCACTGACGCCACTGATGGTGCTGTTCCAGCACTTCTTCATCACACTGTTCCCCGTCGCCGTGATCATGCTCGACCCGCCGCCACCGGATCTGATGAACAAGCCTCCGCGCGATCCCAAGATGCCGATCGCACATCGAAGCGCAGTCGCTCAGTGGCTCGCGTACGGTGTCCTGCAATTTGCCGTGACACTCGCGGCGATGCTTCTCGCACCCGGTGAAATGAGTACTTCCGAGGCGAATGTTCCCATGACCACAGCATTCGTAGTGCTCTCTCTCGGTTCGATTCTCGCGGGGCTGACTATGCGGCGTGATCCCGAGTCCGGCGTGGTTCCACCGGTGCTCGGTGCCATCAAGATCTTGACGATCCCCACGTTCGTGACCGTATTCGCCGTCGAGGCGGGCGTCCTCCAGGACCTCCTCATGACAACCTCACTGACCGGCGCCCAGTGGCTCGCCTGCCTGGGTTGGTCGCTGATCATCCCGGTTGTCGTCGAGTTGGACAAGGCAATTCGACGCCGCCGCCTCGCACAGGCACCTGCGCCCCTCCCTGCGACCACCGCGGTTGCCCCCGAGCGCGCCCGTTCGCTCCACTGAGGGAGGACAATCAAACGATGATGTGGGCGGAGAGTCTAGGTCGGCTACCGGGCGTCGCGACTGCCCGTGGGTATCGCCGCGAGTGGTTGCGAACAGACGTCACTGCCGGACTCGTCTTGACTGCCCTGCTCATCCCGGCAGGCATGGGCTACGCCGAGGCCGCCGGGTTGCCTGCGTACGCCGGGCTGTACGCCACCATCGTGCCTTTGCTCGCGTACGCGGTAGTCGGGCCCTCGAAAATCCTTGTACTCGGACCTGATTCGTCACTGGCGCCGCTGATTGCCGCCGCGGTCATACCGCTGGCAGTGGTCGGCGATTCGGAGAATGCGCTTGCACTAGCCGGTGTTCTCGCCATTCTTGTCGGACTCATCCTCGTGATCGGCGGATTCCTTCGTCTCGGCTTCGTGACCGAACTCCTCTCGAAACCGATCCGCCTCGGCTACCTCAACGCCATTGCACTCGTCGTCGTAGTTGGTCAGATTCCCAAGCTGCTCGGATTCTCCGTCGACGCGTCCGGTCTACTCGGTGAAATCGGCGGGATCTCAAAGGCCCTGGTGGGTGGCGACGTCGACCCCCTCGCTGCCGCCATCGGTGTCGGTTCGCTAGTCGTCATAGTCGCCTTCCGGCTCTGGGTACCTGTTGTTCCCGGCGTTCTGGTGGCCGTTGTCGCGGCCATAGTCTTGTCCGCTGCCGCCGGTCTCACCGATGACATCGGCATGGTCGGCGCACTGCCGGAAGGACTCCCCCTCCCTTCCGTCGGTGGAGTCACGTGGCAGGACGTCGGCCATCTGATCGGGCCCGCCGCCGGTATCGCATTGATTGCCTTCGCCGACACCGGCGTTCTCTCGCGCACCTTCGCCGCCCGCCACGGCGAGGACGTGAACGGCAGTACCGAAATGAAGGCGATCGGTGTCGCGAACGTGGCCGGCGGGCTGTTCGGCGGGTTCCCGATCTCGGCGAGCGGGTCACGAACTCCGGTAGCCGAACAGAGTGGGGCGCACACACAATTGGCCGGCGTCGTCGGGGCGCTCGCGGTCCTGGTGTTCGTCCTCGTCGCTCCCGGACTCACGGCATATCTGCCCGATGCAACACTGGCCGCCGTCGTCATCGTCGCCGCGTGTGCACTGATCGACGTGGGCGGCATGGTCCGCATGTGGCGCATGAGCACCGTGGAATTCGGCCTCGCCGTCGCGGCGTTTCTGGGCGTCGCCCTGGTCGGTGTGCTACAAGGCATCCTTGTTGCGATCGGACTGTCCTTCGCAGCGGTCATCGCGCAGGTATGGCAGCCACATCGAACCGAACTCGTCGAGACGGGCGAACCCGCCGGATTCCACGACATCGAACGCCATCCAGATGGGCATCGCATCCCCGGCCTGGTGTTGGTGAGGTTTGACGCGCCACTGTTTTTCGCGAACGGCGAGATCTTCGACGAGTACGTTCGCTCCGTCGTCGCCAAGGCGCCAGATCCGGTCGACTGGGTGGTTATAGCCGCCGAACCGATCACCGGACTCGACACAACGGCAGTCGACGAACTCGTCGATCTGGATACATTCCTCGAAGGCAAAGGAATTCGGTTGGCATTCGCAGAGATGAAAGGTCCGATCAAGGATCGACTCATCCGATTCGGAGTCGGGGATCGATTCGATTCGACGCACTTCTACCCGACCGTCGAAGCCGCCGTGAACGCATTCCGCACCCGAACCGGCGACTGACAAACGCCAGGCAGTCGGGAGCCGTGGCTGCATTGGGTACCGTTTGGTATGGGATTCACGACGGACAATGTTCCGGCACGCCGTATCGCTCAGGTCGCCGGCGTGGGCGGTATCGCCGTCGGCGTTGTCTCGCTGATCGCGTTGTACTCCACCAAGCCGATCAACCCGTTGATCGCCGTGGCCTCCTTCGTCCCGATACTGCTTGCGGTCACACTCGCAGCGTCCCTGATATGCCTGATCTTTCGCCGCTGGATCCTGCTGGCGATCTCGGTGGTACTGATTGCGGTGGGCGCGTCGGTGATCAGTCCACTGTATGTGGCAAACAGTTCCGAAATCGACGGGCCGACTCTGCGCGTAATGCAAGCAAACCTTCTCTTCGGGCAGGCAGATCCCGCCAGTTTGACTGCGACGGTGCGCGAGAAGGCAGTCGACGTCCTGACGGTTCAGGAACTGACCACATCACTCGAAGGCTCTCTCAGAGATCAAGGACTCGAGCAACTGCTGCCGCATCACTACTTGGTACCGGACGAGGCCGGCGGGGGTGGCGCCGGTATTTACAGCCGTTATCCGCTGACGGACACTCGGGAATTGAACGGATTCGGACCGACCAATCTTGTTGCCGAAGTCGGCTTCTCGACTCCGTTCACCCTTCTGGCGGTTCACCCCGGACCGGCGTACGTGACCCCGCCCGACGTGTGGACTGCCGAGCTGAGCACTTTGCGAAACGCGCTCGACGCTGCTGCCGCCGAGGAAACCGTCATCGTCAGTGGCGACTTCAACACCACATTCACGCACAAGCAATTCCGTGACCTCCTCGATGTCGGCTACTCCGATGCCGCAGACCAATTGGGAGTAGGCATCGTGCGCACCTATCCGGCGGACAAGAAATTTCCCGCGATCGTCGGCATCGACCATGTACTTCTGCGGGGCGGACAGGCGAAGTCACTCGAGCGGATCGAGATCGAAGGTTCCGATCACTTCGGCTTGATCGTCGACGTGGCGATCCCCAACTAGTCGGAGAGCACCCGACCCGAGCGAACGAGTTGCGGATCACCCGTGCTTCGGCATGCTTCGACCCGACACATCGATCGTCCGATGCAGGTGATGCGGCGTACGCAGGACGATCGACCGGTCCACCACGGATACGCCCGGAAACTGCTCGGCGAGATAACCTTCCAGACGCTGCACGTCGTCGATCGAGCGCAGCCACACCGCCAATGCGATGTCGTAGCTGCCGATCGTAGAAGCAACAAGCCTCGCCTCACGCAGGTGCGAAAGACGCTGAGCAATTGCCTCCTTTCGCCCGTCGAGACGTAAGAAGTACCAGGCGTAGACCGGCCAGCCGGAGTAGGGCCGAGCAATCTCCGTGCGGACGACCAGTCGCCCCGTCGACAGCTCGTGAGAAAGGAGCGCCCCAGCGCGAGCCGGCGTGACTCCGAGGGCCGCAGCGAGTGCCGAGACGGTGACACGTGGTTCGCGAGAAAGAATGTCGAACAGCTGCGACTGTTCCTCTTCGCCGGCGCGTACACCACGAATCTTTCCCGCCGGGGCCGACTCGAGCGCGGCAATTTCTTCCGCATCGAGAGCACGTAGACGCCAGTTCCTCGCGTCGGAGTTCGCCGAGGACACGATCTGAGTTCGCATCGCGGTGATCATCGGCAGGGATTGTGTTCGCTCCAACACGTACCTGGACTATTGATCGAGGTCAGTGCAGGTGAGCGTGACGAGCAGATCCCGATTGCCGGTTGTGAGATCGACTGTGAGAACTTCGGGATCGTGCGCGATCTGTTCGGCAACGCTCATGGTCTGTGCCGGTGCGCATTCGATCTCGAGAAGTGCGGTCGCCGACACGATGGGTCCACCACGGTACGCAGCGATCCACGCTATTCCTTGCGAGTGCAGACGCTCCCAACGCCTGGTCAGGGTGACCGGGTCGGAACCGATCGCGCGTGAAAGCTCGGACCACGACGCTCGCGGCCTGATCTGCAGTGCGTTCAACAGCCGAAGATCGTCGTCCTTGAGCATCTGATCCTGCACCGAGGACCTCACTTTCAAAAGAATGCTGCACTGAAACAGGATCGAAACGCGTCGATCCTAACTTCATCACATCAATAGTCCACCAAATCCTGAGCCTCGAGAACCCTTACTTCTTGCGTTCGTTCGCCCCCTCGAGAAAGACACCGACATGACCGAAGCATTCCCTGTCTCGCATGACGATTCCCCAGTCAGCGATCAAAACGCGACGCAAAAAGTCGTTTTCGCCATGCAGACGCCACGCCTGTGGATCGTGGTGACTTTGCTCCTCGGGCTTGCGGCAGGCGCGCAACTGATCGGCCCCGCAGTGATTCCCGTCGGCGCTGCCGCCATCACGATCCTGCCCATGGTGTGGGGACTGATTGCCGGCGGTGTCGTCTCGAGCCAGAAGTGGAAACCACTCGGCCTCGACCTTCAGGCTGCGGCCTCGGCAATCATGGGCCTGGCTGTTCTCTTGCTTTGTGCAAGGTTGTCTTTCACCATCGGCCCGAACATCCAATTGTTGTTCGAGGCGGGCCCCGCACTGCTACTGCAGGAATTGGGGCACTTGTTCGGCACTATCGCTCTCGCACTCCCGCTGGCGGTACTCCTTCGGATGGGGCCGGCCACCGTCGGAGCAACCTTCTCCATCGACCGCGAGGGTTCCTTCGCGATGGTCAGCGAACGCTACGGCCCCGATTCCGACCAGTACCGTGGAGTCCTGTCGATGTACGTCTTCGGCACTCTGTTCGGTGCCGTGCTGATCAGCCTGATTGCGTCACTGGCTACATCCTTCAACATCTTCGACCCCCTCGCATTGGCGATGGGTGCCGGCGTCGGATCCGGCTCGATGATGGCTGCCGCTGCCGCCAGCGTCGTTTCGGCGCACCCCGAGATGGCCGACCAGGTACTCGCCGTGGCGGCCACATCCAACATCATCACCGGCCTCCTCGGCGTGTATGTCGGCATGTATGTCGCACTCCCCCTTGCTGATCGAATCTATGGCGCACTCACCAAGCGCTCGAAGACGACCAGCGAACGGAAAGCCGACACTGCCCCACGAGCGGTTGCGCCGAGCGTCACCGTGCCGCTGACCACGATCGTTCCGATTCTGTTCGTCGGTGGGGTCATCGTCTCCTCGATCGCAGCGGGTGGCGTATCTCGATCGATCATCGTCGGTTACTTGATCCTCACCGGATTGTTGCTCCTGGGCGTCGGCGTGGCCCGCCTGACCCGCGGCAAGATCGCGGCGATGATCGCAATCATCACCATCGGCGCCTTGGCGACAACACCGTGGTCCCCCATCGGTGATTTCGTCTCGAGCACCGTCGGGACTGTCGACTTTCTCTCGATCTGCACCCTCACCTTGACTGTCGCAGGTCTCAGCCTCGGCAAGGACCTTCCCTTGCTCAAGACGATCGGCTGGAAGATCGTGCCCGTCGGAATCGTCGCGATCCTCGCCTCTTACCTACTTTCCGTGGTCGTCGCGGAGTTCGCGCTGGGCCTCTGGCACTAGAACTGCACCCGAAAACGCTGAGAACCAAAGATGTTGAAAGGAACCAATACCCATGTCCATCGCTGACACCCGCACCCGCACAGACTCGGTTTCGAGCACGATCGAGAAGTGGGCATCACGCCTCATCGATGTCAGCCACACGATCCATGCTCACCCAGAGCTGGCATTCGAAGAGCATCGGGCATCCGCCCTCTTGGCGGACGCCGCACAGGAAGCCGGCTTCACGGTTACTCGCGCCGCCTACGGCCTCGAGACGGCATTCGAAGCGGTGCGGGGCTCCGGCCCCTTCCGCGTCGTCGTCTGCGCCGAGTACGACGCCCTTCCCGACATCGGTCATGCGTGTGGACACAATGTCATCGCCGCTGCCGGACTGGGAGCAGCGATCGCGCTCGGAGAGGTCGCGGAGGAACACGGTCTGACCGTCGTCCTTCTCGGTACGCCGGCCGAAGAACATGGCGGCGGGAAAGTCTTGCTGCTCGAACGTGGCGCATGGGAGGGCGCGGCGATGTCGATCATGGTCCACGGCGCTGCAGGTGAAGACGTCAGCTGCACCGTCACCGGAACGCAGGCAGTCGACCGGTTCGACGTGACCTACACCGGAAGAGCCGCACACGCGGCCGCTGCGCCACACAAGGGCATCAACGCAGGTGACGCCGCCACGATCGCCTTGGTCGCCATCGGACTTCTCCGTCAACAACTTCCTTCCGACGTCAGGCTCAACGCCTATGTCGAGCACGGCGGCGAAGCAACAAACATCATTCCGGCCTCGACATTGGTGCGAGCGGAAGTTCGGGCCGCAGAACTCGACGTGCTGTTGGACGCCAAGCGTCGTATGCTCGCCTGCTTCGAGGGCGCAGCTGTGGCCAGCGACTGCTCCTGGTCGACTGAACGCGCCGAACCGCGCTACGAGGAGCTTGTTCAACATCGCGTGCTGGCGACGATCTGGGACGAGGAGATCGCGAGCCTGGGCCGCACCGCGGCCGCCCGAACTCCCCTGACCGGCGGCTCGACAGACATGGGCAACGTGTCGAAGGTGGTTCCCTCGATCCACCCGATGATCGCGTTACGCGGCGTTACCGGAGTTCCTCACACGATCGAGTTTGCCGCTGATGCCCGCTCCGCAGCGGGCGACGAAGCTGTTCTGCACGGAGCAATTGCAATGGCGCGCACTGTGATCCGAGCCGCCACCGGAGACTCGCGCTCCAACCTCCTGACGATTGCGGCCCAGCGCGAGTCAGGAGCGACTACCGTCACGAGCGCCGAATGAGCACCACCGGCGTCTATGTTTCCGCGCTCGAATTCTTCTCCATCGGCATCGGGCCCTCCAGTTCACACACGGTCGGTCCGATGCGAGCCGCCCGCACTTTTGTCGGCGAGCTCTCCGACGCCGGCTTGACCGCGTCGGTCGACCGAATTCGCTGCAATCTGCACGGCTCTCTCGCCGCCACCGGAATAGGGCACTGCACTCCCGACGCGGTGATCGCGGGACTTCGTGGGTTGGATCCTGAAACGTGCGAGCCGAACGACGTTCACGGGCGTTGGGCCGAGCTCTCGGACGGCGGATCGGTGAAGCTCGTCGGCGGCTCACTCGGGCACGTTGTGTTCACTCACGAGGACATGGTGTTCGAGCCGCTCGTTCGCCGTCACGGGCACCCCAACTCGATGACACTGACCGCCTTCAGCGGTCGCGAAATCGTCTGTACGAGTACATATCTGTCGATCGGTGGCGGATTCGTACTGCGTGCCGGAACGGAGACGCAAGCAAGCGCGCATTCGATCAACTCACGCTATCGAACCGCGAAAGAGCTACTGGCGGAATGCGGCTCCGGAACTATCGCCGAACTGGCACTGTCGGACGAAATCGCGATACACGGCCAGGATCGGGCATTCACCGGCATCGACGCGATCTGGTCCGCGATGCGCGCATGCATCGAACGCGGCACCCAGACCGAAGGTGTATTGCCCGGGCGTCTCGGAGTTCGCCGAAGAGCACGGTCTGCGAACATTCAACTGGAACAACGTAACTGCGCACCCTCCTCACGCGAGTGGCTGACCGTCTACGCCATGGCGGTCAACGAAGAAAATGCAGCAGGTGGCCGCGTGGTAACGGCTCCGACGAACGGTGCCGCAGGCATCGTGCCGGCAGTGCTATACCACCACATACGTGCGGCGGGCGCCGGTGTTCACGACGTTCGAACCTTTCTCCTCACCGCTGCCGCAATCGGATCGATCATCAAGGCGATTGCCTCGATCTCGGGCGCGGAGGCGGGGTGCCAAGGCGAGGTCGGAGCTGCCTGCGCGATGGCGGCAGCCGGCTTGTGCGCTGTCATGGGCGGATCGCCACGACAAATCGAGAATGCAGCTGAGATTGCCATGGAACACCATCTGGGGCTGACCTGCGATCCGGTTGGTGGCCTGGTCCAAATCCCATGCATCGAACGAAATGCCGTAGCCGCCTCGACTGCAGTCACCGCAGCTCAGCTCGCATACCTCGGCGACGGGACGCATGTGGTGAGCCTCGATACCGTCATCGAAACCATGCGCCAAACCGGAAACGACATGTCCGTGCGTTACAAGGAAACCAGTGAAGGCGGGCTCGCCGTCAATGTCGTCGAGTGCTGAGGAGGATGTCGACGGCAGCGGCGAGGGCGGGCGGACGCCGTCGCCGGAAATATCATCCTCTCGAACGATGAAGTCCGGTGTACCGATTTCTACACTCGGTGACATGACTTTGTGGACGGTGACCAGATGATCGCTCATCACGCTGGAGGAATCCCACTGCACAATTCTTCACGGCACAACACTGCGGGGCCGTCGCGCTCGACGCAGTCCTCAGGTCGCAAGATCGCCGCGTTGATCGCGCTGGTCGCCGGTTTCTCCGCTGCCTTCGTTCTCGCCCCGGGCATGCTGACGAGTAGGCCGGGTGATGGGTACGCAGACCAGGGAGAACTCGTCGAGACGGTCCGCGCCGCGTTCGTCGAATACTGGAGTTCCGGTGTCCAAGCCTTCTCGCCGAGCTTGGAGTCCGCTGTCGACTACTGGCTGCGGTACCACGTGGCCAAGGCCGTGATCGCGGTAATCCTGCTGACGGTTCTGCTCGCACTCGGCCGGATGCTCAAGGCGTCGTTCGTGAACGCCGGCCCTCTGACGGCTGGAAAGAAACTCGCATTCGTCTCGGCGGGAGGGCTGGTCACGCTCCTCGCGATGTTTTCCTCGGTACTCGTGATGGCAAATATCCAAGGT
This sequence comes from Rhodococcus sp. FH8, assembly GCF_019266085.1. Classification (NCBI taxonomy): domain Bacteria; kingdom Bacillati; phylum Actinomycetota; class Actinomycetes; order Mycobacteriales; family Nocardiaceae; genus Rhodococcus; species Rhodococcus sp. FH8. The sequence continues at coordinate 221,119 of NZ_LPNQ01000073.1, forward strand.
GTCGTTGCACCCTTCTCTTCGCTGATCTCGATGTTGCCCGTGGCCCAGGCGGATGGGGCACCTGGCGACACTGTCGGGCAGGTCCGCCAACAGCTCGCTCAGTCGACGGGCACCGGAAACCAGCAAAGCCCTGTCCTCGAACTGATGATCAGCGACTTCGCGCGGTATCACTTGGCCATGGCGGTGATCGCGCTGATCGCGGCAGCAATATCACTGATCGTGACTGTGGTCGTGTGGGCACGCTTCGCGAGAACGGCGCGATCCGAGCGACGGACGAGATTCGTGTCGGGGTCGATCGGTCTTCTCGCTGCACTGTTCACGCTGGGATTGATCGTTGTCGGCGTAGCAAATATGGGCACCGCGGCAGACCCGGCACCCGCGCTGGCGGCGTTCTTCAACGGCGGACTCTGACCCAAGTCAAGGGTTCAGGCCAGGGTTCCGTAGTCCCCCGGTACCGGTTGAGGAGGTACCTGGGGACTGCGTCTGCCGTACCCGGGGTCGATGTGTGAGTGCCCTCGGGCAGGCAGAGTTCGACTCATGAAAACCGGAGCAAGACGCATCCTGCTTGTCGGCCTGTGCAGCGCCATGGTTGGAGCTGTAATCAGCTGCAGCACGGACAAATCCACAGACACATCCGACAAGATGATGGACTCGACCATCACCGACCAGCTCGATTCGATCGTCGACGCAGCGGTGAATTCGACCGGGATTCCCGGTGCGATGGTGGGCATTTGGGGGCCCGACGGCAACTACGTCAAGGTTGCAGGAGTCTCGGATACGGCAACCAAAGCGCCGATGGAAACCGACTTCTACCACCGGATCGGTAGCGTCACCAAAACATTTACCGTGACCGCCCTGCTGCAATTGGTCGACGAGGGAAAGATCGGTCTCGATGATCCGATCTCCAAGTACGTCGACGGCGTCATGGAAGGCGATGCGATCAGCCTGCGCCAGCTGGCGGGGATGCGCAGCGGCCTCGTGGCCTACACGACGTCCGAACAGTTTGTCATGGATGTTCTTTCCGACCCTCGCCGATCATTCACATCCGAAGAGCTCTTCGGATACGTCAAGGACCTCCCACTCCAAATTCGACCAGGAACCACTGTCGACTACTCGAATACCAACACCCTTCTGCTCGGCATGGTCATCGAGAAGGTCACCGGCTCAACACTGTCGGACGTCATCGACACCAAGATCACCACACCACTCGGAATGGAGCACACCAGCTTTCCCACCACCAACGCGTTCCCGAACCCCCACGCACAGGGATACACCAACCAAACACTCGACGAATCCGTGACCGCAGCAACGGACTGGAACCCGTCGTGGGGAGGCGCCGCGGGCGCAATGATCTCGTCGTTGGACGACATGCGCATCTGGGTTCCGGCCTTGGCCAAGGGCGATCTCCTCGCCGACGACACTCAGAAGCAGCGCCTGCACACCGAGCCCCTGGGCGAAGGGGACGACAACTCCGGGTACGGACTCGGATTGTTCAACAGCGGCGGCTGGATCGGTCACAACGGAAGCCTGCCCGGCTACAAAACAGTCTCGGTCTACCTGCCCGAGAAGGACACCACCCTGGTCGTCTTCATCAACACCGACATCGACGGAGAGACCGACCTGACCAGCGCTTTGATGGTGCCGATCACCAAGTTGATCAGCCCGGGCAACGTCTACGGCTGATCACCTCGGGTCCGATCGACAATTCGGACGAAAGTGACATCTCGGGTTTCGATCTGTCGATAGGCTCGACCGTCGACAGATCGAAACCCGAAAGAGGCACTCATGGGATCGTTGAACGACTGGCTTCTCGACAGCGACAGCCCGCTCGCGGGGATTGTGGGTGGCATCCTACTGACGATCGCAATGCTCTCCGGCGGTTCAGGCATGTAACCCACCGCTCCCGATATGGCTCCGCACAGGGTGGACGTTCAGTGCGTGATCTAACGAACATGTTCGTTACGAACATGTTCGTGTACGGTGAAATCATGCCCACTCAGCCAACAGGTACGTCGAGCCGTCGCAATCGTCCGGCCAAACCCGCTCTGACACGCGAGGGCATCGTCAGTACCGCGGTGGAAATCTTGCGGTCGGAGGGCTTGCAGAAATTGACGATGCGTCGACTCGCCCTCGAACTCGACACCGGGCCGGCATCGATGTATGTGTACGTGCGCAACACAGTCGAACTGCATGCCGCGGTTCTCGACGAACTCCTCGGAGTCGTGGACCTCGCCGAAAATTCCTCCGGCACTTGGCAAGCTCGCCTTGAACGGGTGTTGACCTCGTACACGGCCGTGCTGTTCGATCATCCCGGTCTCGCCCAGTCGGCTCTCGTTTCCCGGCCCAGCGGAGTTCACTACGTGCGTCTGCTCGAGCGCCTGCTGGCATTGCTCGACGAAGGCGAAGTCCCTCCAGGTCAGGCCGCGTGGGGCGTGGACTTGCTACTGCAGTACGCGACGTCCACTGCCGCCGAACACTCTGCGCCGAACAATTCCGCCGACGCGGATGCCCGATGGAGCGCGTTGACCGACGCAATCCAGAACGCAAACCCGCAGACGCACCCACTCGTCGCAGGCCATGCAACAGCTCTACTTGCCGGTGAACCCTCGGCGCGCCTCTCCTGGGGATTCCGCACGCTCATCACGGGCATCGAGAACACCCCACTCACTTCTTAGGAACCCACCATGAACCACTACCCCATCGCAATCATCGGCGCCGGCCTCGGTGGCCTCACCCTCGCCCGAGTCCTCCATCTCCGCGGAATCGATTCGGCGGTATTCGATCTCGAATCCGGACCGACAGCCAGAACTCAAGGCGGGATGCTCGACATCCACGAAGACTCGGGTCAGATCGCGCTTCGTGCCGCCGGCCTCTATGAGGAGTTCCGCGCCCTCGTTCATCAAGGCGGGGAAGAGACACGCGTCCTCGATCGAAATGCCGTCGTGCACCTGAGCGAGCAGGACACCGGAGACGGCGACCGCCCGGAAATCGACCGCGGCCAGCTGCGTGACCTACTGCTCAGCTCAATTCCGAAGGAAACAATCCACTGGGGAGCCAAGGTCCGCAGTGCTCATCCGTTGCCGGATGGTCGACACGAAGTTCACCTCGCGGATGGAACCCACTTCACCACCGATCTCCTGGTCGGCGCCGACGGTGCGTGGTCGAAAATCCGTCCATTGGTTTCAAACGACACTCCTGCGTACACCGGAATATCTTTCGTGGAGTTCGACCTTCACGACGCCGACAACCAGCACGTGGATGCCGCTGAAACCGTCGGCGGCGGAATGATGTTCGCACTCAGTGCCGACAAGGGCTTCCTTGCCCACCGTGAGACCGACAACAGTCTGCACATCTATGCCGCCCTGCGAGTTCCCGAGAGCTGGGCAGCGAGTGTCGACTTCTCCGACGATCACATCGCGAAGAAGGTTCTGCTGGAACACTTCTCGGACTGGGACGAGTCACTGCGTTCACTGATCGTCGAAGCCGACAGCTCGCTGACCCCTCGCCCCATCCATGCCCTTCCCATCGGCCACAGTTGGAGCCGTACTCCCGGGGTCACTCTGCTCGGGGACGCGGCACACGTTATGTCGCCGTTTGCCGGAGAGGGTGCGAACCTGGCAATGCTCGACGGCGCGGAACTCGGCCAGGCGATCGCTTCGCACAGCAGCACGGAGGAAGGGCTAGCTGTCTACGAAGAGCGACTCTTCCCACGCAGCGCCGCGGCGGCACAACAGTCCGCTGATGGACTGGACATGTGCTTCGGCGAGAACGCACCCCAGGGGCTCGTGGACATGTTCACCTCACTCCCGTGACCGGAGCCGTTGCCTGATTGTCAGTTCGCCCGTGCAATGACATGCAACCAATCGGCAGTGGGACCGACCACGGCGTCGATTGACAAAGTTTCCCACCCGCTTCTGCCGAGCACCTGACGAAGTTGGTCCTCCTGCCAAAATGTGAAGTGGCGCGGCAACCCCAATTTCGCTTTGCTCCAACTGGTTCCGTCGCCCCTCTTGACCGTGAACGCGAAAATTCCCTCTGCCCCGACTACACCTCGCGACTTTCTCGCGACGAATTCGAACTCGTCGCGTCGCAAATGAAGCAGGACTGCATTTGCCACCACGGCATCGTACGTTCCGTTGAACTGCCCAGTTCGCATGTCGAGAACCTCAGCTGTAAAACCCTCTGCCCTCATCATTTCCACGAAGGCGAGTGCGCCGTCAGTGCGCGCCACCGATACTCCGAGAGATTCGAGGTACTCGGCATCACGGCCGGGACCACTGCCGAGTTCCAGAATCGTCCCTCCGTCCACCAGCTTGGCGATCCGGGCAAGGTACCGGACCATCGCCTCCCCCATGACATACGGTCTAGCTGCATAAAGATTCGCACCGGCCTCATAACTCGCGAGTGTGATGTCGCCTGCGTCGTCCACGGCCATCACTCCCGCAACGTCGTCAAGAAGGCAATGCGGTCGCCGCGGTAGAGCGAGCGAACCCGCTCGATCGGCACACCCTCCGGATCGACGGAGGTCCGGTGCAGCAGAAGCATCGGCATCGAGGTCGTGGACTCGACGAGCGTTGCCTCCCGCGGTGACGCGAGCACCGTCTCGATCCGTTCGGTTGCGGAGGCGAAGACCACGCCGATGGAACGGATAGCCGCGTACAGCGACGTCGTCGCATCGAAAGCGTCGAGCATCTCACCGAACCTGCTGTCCGGCAGGAACGTTGATTCGAGTCCGATCTTCTCTCCGTCGGCGAAGAGAACACGCTCGAGATGAACGACGCTGTCACCTGGTTCGATACCCAATTCCGTGGCGAGACCGTCGTCGGCCGACATTCGTTCGAAGGTCACAACCTTACGACTGGGTACTCGCCCAGCGCTCAGAGCACCTTCGGTATAGGAACGAATCGATAGCGGCTGAACCAACTTCGGACTCGCGACGACAGTGCCCCGCCCCCGCCGCTCGATTCGCCCTTCGACAAGAAGATCTCGAAGCGCTTGACGGACCGTCTCGCGAGCGACTGTGAACCGCGCCGCCAATTCCCGCTCGGACGGGACTGCGTCGCCCTCCTCGAGCCCACTGAGAATGGTCTCGATCTCGGTGCGCACCCGGTAGTACTTCAACTCCGGTTCGATCACGACGCTCGAGGTCCCCGGCCCGGTGGACGTCTGCTGATTCATGGCGCAAGCGTACAAGAATTCGGTCTATACCAATTGTTAACCTGGAGTTCGTCTCAATTCCCCCTATTGGTCTAGACCAAACGTCACTATCTCTACATGCGAATTTTGATTGTGGGCGGAGGGATCCTCGGAACGGCGCACGCCGACGAGGCAATCCGTCGGGGACACGACGTCATCCATCTCGAACGTGAGCCCGAAGCCCGCGGTGCCACGGTACGGAACTTCGGCCTCGTCTGGGTATCCGGGCGAGCCCCGCACGAACTCGAAGCTGCGCTGCGCTCGCGCGAACTGTGGGCAGACCTTGCCGCCCGTGTCCCCGGCGTCGGATACCGCCCAGCCGGCTCCATCACCCTCATGCGCACCGAGGAGGAGGTCGCGGTCGCACAGGAAGCGTTCTCTCGGCCGGACGCCGACAACCGAGGGTTCGCGCTTCTGGATCCCGACGCCGTTCGCGTCGTCAACCCCGCGCTCCGGGGCAAGTTTCTCGGCGGACTGCACTGCACGCTGGACGCCGCTGTCGAGTCACGGCAAGCGCTCCCCGCCATCCGTTCTTACCTCGAATCCACTGGCCGTTACACCTTCCACGCCGGAACGGAAGCCCGCGAGATCACGACGACCACCTCCGGCGCACACATCCGCGACGACCACGGTCGCAGCTTCGACGCCGATCTCGTGATCGTCTGCCCCGGAGCAACACTCGGCGGATTGGCTCGCGATCTCGCCGGCGATCTCCCGTTGCGCCGTGTGCGCCTGCAGATGATGCAGACAGCCCCACTCGGCGAAAAGCTCACCACCGCAATCGCTGACGGTGACAGCTTCCGCTACTACCCGGGTTTCGCCGGATCTGCCCTCGATCACCTCCGTACAGTACAGCCGCAGGAACCGACTGCCGAGGAGCACCGCATGCAACTCCTGTGCGTGCAGCGCTTGCACGGCGGGCTGACCATCGGCGATACCCACGAATACGAGGAACCCTTCGACTTCGATGTCGACGAGGCGCCCTATCGCCATCTGTCCGGAGTCGTGGAAACACTTCTGGGACGCGATCTTCCGCCAATCGTCAAGCGTTGGGCGGGCGTCTACAGCCAGTGCATCGACTCCTCACAACTTGTTCACCGCGCACAAGCCGCCGACAACGTCTGGGTGGTTGCCGGCCCCGGTGGCCGCGGTATGACGCTCGGCCCGGCACTGGCGGAACAAACCGCCGACCAGCTCGGTCTCTGAATCTCTCCGACAAGAAAGACTTCTCATGTCTCCGATCACCCTTGCCGTTCTCGACATGGCCGGCACCACCGTCGCCGACGACGGACTGGTTCTTCGCGCCTTCGCTGCCGCCGCTGAAGCCGGCGGACTGCCCGCCGAAGGCCCGGAAGCCGACGCCGCTCGCCAGTACGTCCTCGACACGATGGGCCAGTCGAAGATCGTCGTGTTCCGGGCGATCTTCGGTGACGAAGACCGCGCCCAGGCCGCGAACGCCGCCTTCGAAACCACGTACGACTCCCTCATCGACCAGGGCCTGGCCGAGCCGATCCCCGGCGCCGAGAAAGCCATCACCACTTTGCGCGAGGCGGGCATCAAAGTTGCCTTGACCACCGGGTTCAGCCGATCGACCCAGGACAAACTCCTCGTCGCGCTCGGCTGGAAAACCCTCGCCGATCTCACCCTCTCCCCCGCCGAGGCCGGTCGCGGTCGACCGTACCCCGACCTGATTCTGACTGCCCTGCTCAAACTTTCGATCGACGACGTCCACCAGATCGCCGTACTCGGCGACACGTCCAATGACGTGCTCAGCGGCATTCGTTCCGGCGCATCCATCGTCGCCGGAACTCTGACCGGCGCACACGACGAGCAACAGCTTCGCGACGCCGGAGCCACCCACATCGTCCCGTCCGTGACGGAGTTCGCCGAACTCCTCACCCACTCCTGATCTCACCTCCGAAAAAGGAATCGTCATGCGTCTACGCCCGAGCATCGCTGCGGCCGCTCTCGCCGTGTCCGTCCTTTCGTTCACCACTGCCTGCGGTGGCACCGGCACTGCTGCCGGATCAGATACCGAGACCGTCACCGTCTACAGCGCCGACGGTCTGTCCGGTTGGTACAAGGGAAGATTCGACGCCTTCACCGCGCAGACCGGTATCGCCGTCAACCTCGTGGAAGCCGGATCCGGCGAGGTCGTCTCCCGCGTCGAAAAGGAGCAGTCCAACCCACAGGCAGACGTGATCATCACGCTGCCCCCGTTCATCCAGAAGGCCGATGCCCAAGGTCTGCTCGAGCCCAGCGGAATCGACACCTCCGCCGTTCCTGCCGACGAGAAGGACGACGCCGGCAAGTACGTACCCGTCGTCGAGAATTACCTCTCGTTCATCGCCAATCCGACTGCATCACCCGCCCCACAATCTTGGGACGATCTGCTCACTGACCAGTTCAAGGGCAAGTTGCAGTACTCCACGCCCGGCCAGGCCGGCGACGGCACCGCGGTGCTCTTGCTGCTCCAGCACCTGATGGGTAAGGAAGGAGCACTCGACTACCTCGGAAAGCTCCAGGCCAACAACGTCGGACCCTCGTCTTCCACCGGAAAGCTCCAGCCCAAGGTCAGTAACGGAGAGCTGCTGGTCGCCAACGGTGACGTCCAGATGAACCTCGCCTCCATCGCCGACGACGGATCGAAGTTCGACATCTTCTTCCCCGCTGGAGCCGACGGCACTCGCACCACCATTGCACTGCCCTACGTGATGGGCCTCGCCAAGAGCGCACCGAGCAGCGAACAAGCCAAGAAGTTGATGGAGTTCCTGCTCTCCGAAGAATCCCAGAAGACCGTCGCCACCGATGCACTCGGCGTATCGGTCCGCGAGGACGTCCGAAGCGCTGCCGGTGAATCCACCGACAAGAACACGCCTTCCGGAGTTCTGCAGGGCGTCAACGTGTGGACCCCGAACTGGAACGACGTCCTCAGCTCGCTCGACGCCGACATCGCCGCTTACCAGAAAGCCACCGGGAGCTGATCATGGCAAGAACCAGACTGGGGCGGACGCTCCCCGAGACCGTCGGTGTTCACGGAGCGATCGAACATTCTGCTCCGGCCATCACCTTCGATCGCGTCAACGTCGCCTACGGCCGCGGGAAGACCGCAACCCATGCACTCGTCGATTTCAATCTACGAGTGGCGCCGGGTGAAACTGTGGCACTGCTGGGGCCCAGTGGATCCGGCAAGTCGACCGCTCTGAAGGCCCTCGCGGGATTTGTCCGCCCCACGTCCGGTTCCGTCAAGCTCGGCACCCGAGACATCACCAATCTGCCTCCCGCACAACGCGGTATCGGCGTCGTCGTTCAGTCGTACGCTCTCTTCCCGCACATGCGAGTATCCGAAAACGTAGCCTTCGGACTCCGAGCCCATCGCGTGCCGCGGTCGGAGATCGGCACTCGCGTGGCCGAAGCCCTGGACATGGTCGGGATGTCGGCGTACGGAAAGCGGCTTCCCCGTGAACTTTCCGGCGGTCAACAGCAGCGAATCGCCATTGCCCGAGCGTTGGCAATTCGCCCTGGAGTACTCCTCCTCGACGAACCGTTGGCCGCCCTGGATGCTCAACTTCGCGAGAGCATGCTCGGCGAACTGGCGAGACTGCGCGCAGCACTACCTGACACAGCCATGCTCTATGTGACGCACGATCAGAGTGAAGCCCTGGCGCTCGCAGACCGAATCGCAGTGATGCGCAACGCCAGACTCGCGGACATCGACACCGCTGAGGCCTTGTGGAAACGTCCGCCGTCCAGCTTCACCGCGGCGTTCCTCGGGGGTGCCAACCTGCTGCCCTGCACCGTCACACGCGTCATCGGCACCTCCGCGCTGGTCTCGATCGGTGGCACGCCGTTCACTGCTCACGCCCCGCAGCCCGAGATCGGGCACATCGAATGGGAGTCCGACATGGACGCCTACCTGTGTGTTCGTCCACATGCGGTAGGCGTAAGCGGCGTCGGCGCACGAGAATCATTCCCGGCGCGCATCGTCTCGAGCGTCTGGCGCGGTTCCACGACGCGTCTGACGCTGGCTGTCCGTGGTCTCGACGATGTCCGCGTCGACGCGGATGTTCCAGGGCACGACGAGCGCCCGGTCGGCACCGAAGTGGGCGTCGTCCTGCCCACGGACGGCAGTGTCCTGGTTCCGGCGGATCGCCACCCATGACGACAACCCTGGAACGCCCCGAAACCGCTGCGCCCCAGCACAAAGACCCGATCCCGTGGCGCCGGATCGGCTGGACGCTGCCACCACTGCTTCTTGTCCTCGTGTTTGCTGTCTATCCCACTGCGCGTGTCCTCACGGAATCTCTGAGCACCGCAGATGGCACCGGATTGTCCACGTGGTCGTCCGTGCTCGGTTCGGAACTGTTCAGAACCGCGCTCTGGCAGACCATCCAAATCGCCGTGGCGTCGACCCTGGGTTGCCTGATCCTGGGAACCTTCCTCGCCTTGGTGCTGGCCTTCGTTCCGTTCGCCGGATCCAAGGTGGTGGGGCGATTGATCGACACGGTGCTCGCCCTGCCGTCTTTCCTGATCACGCTGGCGTTCACGTTCCTGTACGGGACAGCCGGCGCCGTCAACGCCTTGATCGTCCGCATCACCGGCGATGCGAGCGGCCCACTGAATTTCCTCAACACTCCGTTCGGTGTGATCGCGGCCGAAATCACTTTCTTCACACCCTTTGTCGTGCGTCCGCTATTGGCAGCGTTCACCCAGATTCCGCGCGAACAACTCGACGTGGCAGCCAGTCTCGGCGCGTCACCCGTCCGAGTTCTGCGGCAGGTGGTGATGCCGGAAGCGTGGCCGGCCCTCCTGGCCGGTGGATCGCTCGTACTTCTGATGACACTGAATGAATTCGGCATCGTGCTCTTCACCGGGGCTAAAGACGTCGTAACTCTTCCGGTCCTCATCTACACCCGCGGCATTGTCACCTTCGACTTGCCCGGCGCGGCAGTGATCGCGACGGTCCAGGTCGCACTCTCACTCGGCCTGTACTGCCTCTACCGATTCACCTTCAACAGATTGATGGGAGGCAGCCGTGCTGCTGTGGACACGAAGCTCTAGGGCCCTCGTACTCGGATTCTTCACCCTGGTCGTCGCGGTGGTTTTCGTCGCGCCCATCGCCACCGTCGTCGCGGCTGCCTTGGCCGGATCGTGGACCGGTCCACTTCCGTCGAATCTCGGCGGCAAGAACTTCTCCACGGCGCTGTCCGACGAGAACTTCGCCAGCCTGATCGTCAGTTTGCAGACTGCATTCATCGCGGGGGCATTGGCATTGATCGTCGGAACGTGGGCCGCGCTGGCCTCGCGTGAGGCACCGATGTGGCTGCGGCGCATCACCGATGCCGTATTCCATTTACCGATTGCGGTTCCGTCGGTCGCGATCGGCTTGGGTCTGCTCATCACTTTCAACGAGCGCCCGCTACTGCTCGGCGGCACGAAGTGGATCGTGATTCTCGCTCACACGGTTTTGGTGCTTGCCTTTGCCTTCAGTTCCGTATCGGCCGCGCTCGAACGGCTCGATCCCGCCTACCGTCAAGCTGCCGAATCACTCGGCGCCGGCCCGGTGCGGGTGCTGACACGGGTAACGCTACCGCTGCTGCTCCCAGCGTTGGGTGCGGCCGCCGGGCTTTCCATCGCACTGTCGATGGGTGAGCTGGGCGCAACGGTCATGGTCTACCCGGCGACATGGAAGACCTTGCCGGTCAGCATCTTCGGACTCACCGACCGTGGCCAGGTATTTCTTGCCGCAGCAAATACGACACTGCTGCTCGCAGTCACCCTGGTCGCCCTCATGGTGGTCGGCAGAATTCGTCGGCGCTGACCTTGCTGTGCGCCTTTATTAACCGCCGGGGGTTAATAAAGGCGCACAGCAGGGGTTTATCCCTTCCTCAAGATGTACCGCTGAACCTTGCCACTCGGGGTCTTGGGCAGGTTCGGAACAAAGTGCACCGTGCGTGGGTATGCGTGCGCTGCAAACTTCTTCTTCACCAGGGTTTGCAGTTCCTTCTCGAGTTCGTCGTCACCGTCGACACCTTCGCGAAGAACGACGAACGCCTCGAGAACCTCACCACGCAACTCGTCGGGCATGCCCACCACGGCGGCCTCGATGACGTGCTCGTGCATGACCAGCACGCTCTCGACGTCGAAGGGACCGATGCGGTAGCCCGCCATGATGATGACGTCGTCGTCGCGCGAGGAGAAGAAGAAGAATCCGTCCTCGTCCGTCATTCCCGCATCACCGGTGATGTACCAGCGGCCGTCTTCGCTGAATCGCTGCTTCGTCTTCTCCGGCGCATCGACGTACCCGGTGAACCACATCAACGGGCTGTTGTGAGTATCGATCGCCACGCGGCCCTGAGTGCGGGCCGGTGCAATGTCATCCGAATTGTCTTCCAGCACAGCGGCAGACCAACCCGGCAACGGACGGCCCATGGATCCGGGACGGACATCGTCGCGAAGTCCGTCGGCCCAGGCGTTGACGATGAACATGCCGTGCTCGGTCTGGCCGTAGTGATCACGGACCTCGACGCCCAACGAGTTCTTCGACCACGCAACAACATCCGGAGTCAAGGGCTCACCGGCCGAGGAAGCGCGGCGCAGCGAGATGCCTTCCGGAACGGGAGCCTTGTCGGCACGCAGACTGCGGTAGACGGTCGGAGCGGCGGCAAAATTGGTGACACCGAACTTCTCGATGATCTGCCACGTCAGCGGCGCGGAGAATCCGGCGTGCAGCAGAAGGCTTCGCGTGCCGGCGGCAAGCGGGCCGAGCAACGCGTAGTACAGCCCGTACGCCCAGCCCGGGTCTGCGGCGTTCCAGAACACGTCGTCCTCTCGGACGTCGAGGCCGAACTCCTGGTATGCGTGGAACGAGGCGAGCGCGCGCACCGGAACCGGCACGCCCTTGGGTGTTCCCGTGGTGCCACTGGTGAACAACTGCACCATCGGTGCGTTACCGCCGACTGCCTGAGCAGCGCCCTTCGGGTCTTCGGCATCCTGAGCTGCGACAAGTGCGTCGAAGTCCAACTCGTCACCGGCCGCGCCGCCCGCGACGATGACCTGCCACGCTGCGTCGGCGGGGATGTCCTCTCCCGGCGCGAGCTTCTCGAGCTGATTGGCGTCGGAAATGACCACCTTCGCGCCGCTGGCCGTCAAGCGGAAAGCGATGGCCGGCGAAGCGAACGCCGTGAACAAGGGCACGTGGACCGCTCCGCGGCGCCAGATTCCGAGGAGCGCGACCACCAGGTCCGCAGACTTACCCATCAAGGTCGCGACGTTGTCACCCGGCTCGACTCCGAGGTCGGCCAGAGCTGCCGCGAAACGCGCGGACTGCTCACGTAGATGACCGTAAGTGAGGTCCACCGAGCTAAGGTCTGCCTCGACGACGGTGAATGCAACGCCATCCGCGGGATGCCGATCGCAGAGCAATTCTGCGGCGCTGGCATGCGGGGTGTCGTACTGGTCCAGCAGCTCGCGCACCCGTGCGGTGGGATCGGTGCTCATCAACTTGCTCCTTATCGATCGTCGTATGGTTGGCCCGACCGGTTACGTTGGCGGCTCGTCATACGTACTGTTCACCCCCTATGATCTAGCTCACAAGAGAACTTCACTACCCCCAGAAAGGGGTACCTGCGTGAACCGACATGCTTCGTCACTTCTGCGTCCCCGCGACGGGGACGCAATGCGAGGTGAACTCCGAACAATCGCAGCTCAGGGCGTTGTTCCCGTGCTGTTCGGAGGCGAGGTCCAGGACGGAACCCTGCACCTGAGCGAATTCGTCGGCACCCGCACCAACAACCTCAAGGGCTTGGCCATCCCGCCGCGCTCGGGCATGGGCGGGCGCGTCGTAGCCCAGGGTTCACCGATCACCGTCAACGATTACGGCAATTCGCAGTCCATCACTCATCACTTCGACCGTCCTGTTCTCAGCGAGGGCCTGCATTCGATCATCGCCGTTCCGGTCATGGTTTCGGGAAAATCGCGCGCTGTGCTCTACGCCGCGATCCGCGATTCCGCTCCGTTGGGTGACCGAACAGCAGACGTCATGGTCGGCGCATCCCGGCGTCTCGGGATGGAGTTCGCCATCCGCGACGAAGTCGATCGTCGCCTGCAACTACTGCAAGCCGCCGCCGCGACTACCGCCGACGGTATGTCTTCGGAAGAGATCCGCGGAGTCCACGCCGAACTACGCAGTGTCGCCCAGACCGTCACCGACACCGACTTGCAGACCAAACTCCGCGGACTCTCCCAGCGTTTGGCCAACCTGCTCCGTCCCACCGCCGACGCCGAATCCGACGTCACGCTCACCCCGCGTGAAGTGGATGTTCTCTCTCAGGTCGCACTCGGCTGCACCAACATCGAAGCCGGCCAACGGCTTTCCCTTCGCCCGGAAACAGTCAAGAGCTATCTGCGAAGCGCGATGGGAAAGCTGGACGCGAGCTCACGCCACGAAGCCGTGGTGACCGCCCGGAGGTTGGGACTGCTCCCCTGACGGGTCAGTAGCCTTCAGGCAGGGCGGTGAGCATGTCGCGGGTGACTGCGACGGCGTTGTCCGAACTTCCGCCCCGCACAACCAGAGTCGCGAATGCCAGGTTCCCGCGATAGCCGACGAACCACGCGTGCGATCCCCCTTCGACCTCGGCTTCACCGGTCTTGCCGTACACCTCACCCTGATCTTCGACTCGTTCTGCAGTACCGCTGGTGACCACGAGTCGCATCATGCCGCGCAGGCCGTCGACCATGGCGGGCGAGATCGCCGGGCGCTCACCGTCGATGGTGGTTTCGCGCCCTGAAATCAGTTGCGGCACCGGAGTCGAACCGTTCGCGACCGTCGCCGCTGCCATCGCCATTCCGAACGGACTGACCACGACCTTTCCCTGACCGAACCCGTCTTCGGTCCGCTGCACCAGGTCCGACGCCGGCGGCACCGAACCGGAATCGATGGGCAATCCCACCACGTTGTAGTCCTGGCCGATGCCGAACTGCGCTGCGGCAGTGGTCAACGTGTCTGGTTGCATCTCGCTGGCCAGCTTGGCGAAGGACGTGTTGCACGAACGCGCGAAGGCCGTTGCCATCGGCACCGTGCCGAGTGAGAACTCGTTGTAGTTGGGGACGCTTCGCTCACCGATCTCGATCCGGCCCGGGCAGGGCACCATCGTGTCGGGGGTCGCCTGACCGGTCGAAATTGCGGCGCCTGCCGTGATGATCTTGAACGTCGAACCGGGCGGGTACTGACCCATCGTCGCGACCGGTCCGTCGCGGTCTGCTGCCTTGTTCTGTGCGACAGCCAGGATCGCCCCACTCGACGGTTCGATGACTACCATCATCGCCTGATCCTTGTTCACGTTCACGGCACGCTGAGCAGCGATCTGAATGTTGCGGTCCAAACTGATACTGAACGACGGAACAGGTTGCGGCGCAGTCTCGGTCAGCACATCGGTGTCGACGCCGTTCTGGTTGACCGTGACGACACTCCAGCCGGCTTTGCCGTCGACCTCGTCGATGATCGTCTTCTTGATCTGCCCGAGAAGGTCGGGCGCGAACTCCGGGTCCGTCGAGACGAGATCCGATTCGTCCGAGACAGATACTCCCGAGATGGCTCCCAGTTGCGCCGATACCTGGTCGTAGTCGTCACTGCGCAGGCGGGTCACCAGATAGTCACCCTTGACGGCCGTCGAGGATTCGGCGATCGATTGACCCGTCAGCGAAGAATCGAACCGACCGAGAACACTTGCGAGACTGTTCGCGGAACCGATGATGTCGTTGCTCTTGGAGCGATCGAACTTCACTCGGTAGACGATTCCCGGCACCAGGACATCCGTGCCTGAATGCTCGTTGACCCGCGCTCGCGGCGCCGCGGTTGCCCGCAACGACATCGTCTGCTTGTCACCGAGGCGCGGATGAACGTCCGTCGAACTCCACCGGACGGACCAGTCGCCGTCCTTGCGTCCCATCTGCAGCTCGCCGTCGTACGTCCACACGCGGTCTTTCGGAAGGTGCCACTCGTAGGTGTAGCCGACCGTCGCAGTGTCACCGTTCATCTTCACCGACGTGGTCTCGGCAGTCATCGACTCGGCCTGGAGCGCATCCCAGGTGTCACTCAATACAGGACCCGCGGAGTCAGGCCGGTCCGTCAGTTTTGCTGCCTCGTCGATATCCCTGTCACCGAACGCACTCAGGAACTGCTGCGCGACGGGCTCGGGGCCGGCGGGTTTAGGAGTACACGAACTGATCCCCACCGCCAAGAGAATCACGGTGCAGGAGGCCAACAGTTGGGCCGAGCGACTACGAGAGAAATGCCGAGTGTTCATCGAGCCCCATAGTAGGGCGACAAATGCTCCACCCAGCGTAGGCGCGACCATTGCACGCAGCTTGTACGGTCAGTCGAGCAGCACCGTCGAGAAGGTCGCGACCTGTCGGAACCCCACCCGCGAATAGGTCGACCGCGCAATCGTATTGAAGCTGTTGACGTACAGGCTCGCAATGCGACCGGTCGCCATGATCGACTCCGCTACAGCCGCTGTACCGGTCACGCCGAAGCCCTGCCCACGAAATTCCGGGTTGACCCACACACCCTGAATCTGGCCACAGCGAGCAGACATCGAACCAACCTCCGCCTTGAAAACGACCTGGCCGTCCTCGATGTGCGCCCACGCTCGACCAGCGGCGATCAGGCTAGCGACACGGTGCCGGTATCCGCGCCCACCGTCGTTGGCACGCGGGTCGACTCCGACCTCTTCGATGAACATCGCGATCGCGGCAGGCAGATAGATCTCGAGTTCGTCCGAGCGAACCTGCCGGACCAGTGGATCCGACGGGCACGCCAGCGGCTCGGAAACCGCGAGCAACGGCTGTTCGGGGCGCACCTCCCGCGCAGTTCCCCAGTCGAGCTCGAGCATCTCCCACAGCGGCAGCGCCAATTCGGCGCGGCCGACCACCGACGAGCACATGCGCGGAATCCGACAGGCACGGTCGGCGAATGCCCGAATGTCATCCGGATCGCCTCGAAGTGGAACCAGGTTCGCCCCGGCAAAGCACAGTGAGGACAACGGCCCGCCTCGACTCCACAGCTCGCCGTGAATCATGCGTGGGTCGACGCCGCATTCTTCGACGCGCGCGGCAATCATGCAGGCCGCCACCGGATCGGCGTCGAGTACCCGTCGGACGTCTTCGAGATCTCGACTTCCGACCTGCTTGGCTCCGAGGAGTTTGA
Source organism: Rhodococcus sp. FH8 (assembly GCF_019266085.1). Classification (NCBI taxonomy): domain Bacteria; kingdom Bacillati; phylum Actinomycetota; class Actinomycetes; order Mycobacteriales; family Nocardiaceae; genus Rhodococcus; species Rhodococcus sp. FH8. The sequence continues at coordinate 237,524 of NZ_LPNQ01000073.1, forward strand.
GCATCCGTCAACCCCCTCGACTCGACTGCGCGTCCACGAATATCACTACCCGATCATGATGCACTCAGATTGCCACGAACCTGACACCGACGGGGAAGATTCATCCGGCAATCACTCAACTCACGGTGACGACCGGCGCACCCTCCGAAGCGTCACCCTCCATGCTTTCGGCAATTTTCATCGCCTCTTCGATCAACGTCTCGACGATCTGTGCCTCGGGCACCGTCTTGATGACCTTGCCCTTGACGAAGATCTGGCCCTTGCCGTTGCCGGACGCCACACCGAGGTCGGCCTCACGCGCTTCGCCCGGTCCGTTCACGACGCAACCCATGACTGCCACGCGCAGCGGAATCTCCATGCCTTCGAGGCCAGCGGAGACCTCGTCGGCAAGCGTGTAGACATCGACCTGTGCACGGCCACACGAGGGGCAAGAGACGATCTCGAGCTTGCGGGGACGCAGGTTCAGAGACTGCAGAATCTGGTTACCGACCTTGATTTCCTCGGCCGGCGGGGCCGAGAGCGAAACCCGGATCGTGTCGCCGATACCCTCCGCGAGCAGCGCACCGAAGGCGACCGCGGACTTGATCGTGCCCTGAAACGCCGGCCCTGCCTCCGTGACGCCGAGGTGCAACGGGTAATCGCATTTGGCGGCGAGTTGGCGGTAAGCCTCGACCATGATCACCGGATCGTTGTGCTTGACGGAGATCTTGATGTCACCGAAGCCGTGCTCTTCGAACAACCCGGCCTCCCACAGCGCGGACTCGACCAACGCTTCGGGCGTCGCCTTGCCGTACTTCTCCATCAACCGAGGATCGAGCGATCCCGCGTTGACACCGATACGAATCGGAATGCCTGCATCACCGGCAGCCTTGGCTACCTCTTTGACACGGCCGTCGAATTCCTTGATGTTGCCCGGATTGACGCGCACCGCAGCGCATCCCGCATCGATTGCCGCGAAGATGTAGCGCGGCTGGAAGTGGATGTCGGCGATAACCGGGATCTGGCTCTTCTTCGCAATGATCGACAACGCGTCCGCGTCTTCCTGACGCGGGCAGGCGACACGGACGATGTCGCAACCGGACGCGGTCAGTTCCGCGATCTGCTGGAGCGTTGCATTGACGTCGTGCGTCTTCGTGGTGCACATGGACTGCACCGAGATGGGGAAATCGCTGCCCACACCTACCGTGCCGACCTGCAGCTGCCGTGTCTTGCGTCGAGGAGCAAGGATCGCTGCGGGTGCCGAGGGCATTCCCAGTCCGATAGGGATGGTCACGTCTGTGCCTTCTTTCATAGCTTCACTGCAAGTTTAGCCGGGCGATCGCCGCACTACCGCGCGGCAACCGTCACCCTTCTCACACGGTCAGAAGATCTTGATCGGATTGACGATGTCAGCCGTGAGTGTCAGCAACATGAACGCGCCACCGATCACGATGAATACGTAAGTAATCGGAAGGAGTCGCGTGTAGTCGACCGGGCCGCCGGGAATCAAGCCTCGGCGGGCGCGGAACCAATCACGGATCTTCTCGTAGAAGACCACCGCGATGTGACCGCCGTCGAGCGGCAACAGCGGCAGGATGTTGAAAACACCGAGGAAGAAGTTGATCGATGCGAGCAGTCCGACGAACGTCGCCCACTGTGCACGGTCCGCCGCTTCACCGCCGATAACGCTTGCACCGACCACGCTGATAGGTGTGTCCTGGGCGCGTTCGCCGCCTGTCACCGATTCCCACAACGCACCGACCTTTGCCGGCAGATCAGCCATGGCCTTGACCGATTCGACCAGAGTGAAGCCGGTGAAACTCAGGGTGCCCGGAACTGCGCTGAAAGCGTTGAACTGGAGCAGGGGTGGCGACACGGTACCCAGGCTCATTCCGACCGCGCCCACAGTCGCCGAACGCAAATCACCTGTTGCCGGATCCGTCACCCACCGCTGCGCTTGTTCTACGACGACTGGAATCGTTAGATCCTGCCCGTCGCGTTCGACGCTGAGCACTGCAGTACCGGTGACCGGCTGCAATTTGGCCACCACATCGGCCGATGTCGACACCGGTTGCCCATCAACGGCTGTGATCACATCCGACGGCTCCAACCCAGCCCGTTGCGCCGGACCGTCACCGGAGCAGGTCGCCAGAGTTCCGTCTTTGGACTGCGTCGGTGCGACGCACGACAGACTGCCCACCTTCGCCAACGTATCCCCGCTGCGATCCGGCAGGCCCCAGCCGAGAGCCAGCCCGTACAGCAGCGCAAACCCGAGAATGAAGTTCATCGCGATACCGCCGGACATGACGACGACGCGCTTCCACGCCGCCTTCTTGTACATCGCGTGCGGCTCTTCTTCAGGCGTCATCTCGTCCAGGGCCGTCATGCCCGCGATGTCGCAGAATCCGCCCAGCGGCAGCGCCTTGAGGCCGTACTCGGTCTCACCTCGACGGAACGAGAAGATTTTCGGTCCGAAGCCGATGTAGTAGCGGCGAACCTTCATTCCCAAAGCCTTGGCCGTCCACATGTGACCGGCTTCGTGCAGGGCGATGGACACGCCGATGCCGAGGGCAAACAGCACTACGCCCAGTGCAAAAACCATGAAAGCTCTAGCCCTCCTGCTTCACGAGCTGACGCGCTCGTGTGCGTGCCCAGCCGTCTGCGGCCAGAACGTCGTCCACGGTAACCGGTTCTGCGGACCATTGACCTGCATCGTCGAGAACAGCAGCCACCGTGCGGACGATCGCCGGGAAGGAAATGACACCGTCGAGGAATGCCTGAGCCGCCACTTCGTTGGCCGCGTTGTAGATCGCGGTGAAGCAACCTCCGGATTTTCCTGCGCTTCGCGCCAGATCGACGGCTGGGAACACCGACGAATCGAGCGGCTCGAATTCCCAGGTGGTGGCGGTGGTGAAGTCGCATGCCGACGCCGCACCTTCGATGCGGTCCGGCCAGCCGAGAGCGAGAGCGATCGGGAGCTTCATGTCCGGTGGACTCGCCTGTGCCAGCGTCGATCCGTCGAAGAAGGTCACCATGGAGTGCACGATCGATTGCGGATGCACGGTGACGTCGATGCGGTCGTAGTCGATCCCGAACAGCAGGTTCGTCTCGATCAACTCGAGGCCCTTGTTGACCAGAGTTGCCGAGTTGAGGGTGTTCATGGGGCCCATCGACCAGGTGGGGTGCGCACCTGCCTGAGCCGGATTCACACTTTCGAGATCCTCGGCGCTCCAGCCACGGAACGGCCCACCCGAAGCGGTGAGAACCAACCGGGCCACCTCGTCGCCTGTTCCACCACGTAGGCACTGGGCAAGCGCCGAATGCTCCGAGTCGACCGGCACGATCTGACCGGGGGCGGCGGCTTTCGTCACCAGCGCTCCGCCGGCGACAAGCGATTCCTTGTTCGCCAGCGCCAGGCGCGCTCCCGAGTTCAAAGCCGCCAGTGTCGGTTCGAGTCCCAAAGAACCGACGAGCGCATTGAGGACAACATCGGCACCGCTGTCCCGAACCAGTTCTGTCACGGCGCTCGGTCCCGAACGGGCGGTTACCGATTCCAGCGCCGATGCCGCTGCAGGATCGGCGACGGCGACGTCCGTAACGCCGGTTGCACGAATCTGTTCGGCCAACAACTCGACGTTGTTGCCGCCCGCTGCAAGACCGACTACTTCGAAACGGTCGGGGTTGGCAGCGATGACCTCCAGCGCTTGGGTACCGATCGAACCGGTACTGCCGAGGAGGAGGACGCGGGTACGTGTGGTTTCCTGCACTCGCCCATTGTTCCTGATAACACCTGAGAACAACCTTATCGACGCCCAACTACGTACGACAGGCAGTCGTATGTCACCATATTGGGCAGTAGTGCAACCGAATGAGCAGGAGGATCGACCGTGGCCGATACCCAGTTGGACGTCAAGTCCAGCGCCCCCGTCGTGGTCTCGCACGTCGATGAGGCCGAGGTTCCCTCTGCCGCATGGGGGTGGAGTGGTGAAGGACTCAAGTTTTTCCGTTTCCTCGGATGGTTCTTCGCAATATTCCTGCTTCTGATGATGATCGGAAACCATCACGGCAAGGTCGAGGATCTGTGGCTCATCGGCACCGCCGGATTGATGGTCTTCATTCTGGTCCGCGACATCGTGATCCGTCGCCGCCCGCGCTAGAGACCTGACAAAGAGAAGGCCTCCACGAACGAAAGTTCGTGGAGGCCTTCTCTTTACGTGTTCAGGCCTGGAACGTTTCAGTTCTCGGCTGCCAGCTGGCCACAGGCTGCGGCGATTTCCTGACCGCGCGTATCGCGCACCGTGCACGAGACGCCCTGGGCGATGACCCGACGCACGAACTCACGCTCGACGTCCTTGGGGCTCGCGTCCCACTCGCTACCCGGAGTCGGGTTGAGCGGAATCAGGTTGACGTGCACCAACCCGCCGAGTGCTTTCTTCAGCTTCTTGCCCAGCATGTCCGCGCGCCACGGCTGATCGTTGACGTTCTTGATCATCGCGTACTCGATGGACACACGGCGACCGGTCTTGTCTGCGTAGTACCGGGCAGCCTGAAGTACCTCCGACACTGACCAGCGATTGTTGACCGGCACAAGTGTGTCGCGCAGTTCGTCGTCCGGTGTGTGCAGCGATACCGCCAGCGTGACGCTCAGGCCTTCGTCAGCGAGCTTGCGGATAGCGGGAGCGAGGCCGACGGTCGAGACCGTGACGGACCGCTGAGACAGGCCGAGCCCGTCGGGTGCGGGCGAGGTGATGCGTCGTACCGCTGCCACCACGCGCTTGTAGTTCGCCAAAGGCTCGCCCATACCCATGAACACGACGTTCGAGAGGCGTCCGGGGCCGCCGGCGACTTCGCCGTCGCGCATGGCGGCCGCTGCCTCGCGAACCTGATCGACGATCTCGGCGGTCGAGAGGTTGCGGTCGAGGCCGCCCTGACCCGTCGCACAGAACGGGCAGGCCATTCCGCAGCCCGCCTGACTCGAGATACAGAGTGTCGCCCGATCGGGATAACGCATCAGGACGCTTTCGAGCAGCGTTCCGTCATGTGCCTTCCACAGGGTCTTGCGAGTGTCGCCCGAATCGCACGCGAGGTGCTTGATCGGGGTCAACAAGGTCGGGAACAGCGACTCCCCCACCTTCTCGCGCACCGATGCGGGAAGATCGGTCATCTTCTCCGGATCGGCTTCGAGCCGCGCGTAGTACTGACGCGCCAGCTGATCAGCCCGGAAAGCCGGAAGGCCGAGCTCTTTCACCGCTTCTTTGCGCTCGGCGGAATCGAGATCGGCGAGGTGCCGTGGAGGCATTCCGCGCTTGGGTGCAGTGAAAACGAGGGGAAGAGAGGCAGCCATAGTTACACCATTGTCCCATTGTTTTGGGGTGCTACCCCACTGCCACCCGATTGTGGCCGGATTACCCGTGCAACTTTGCGCAGGTTGCGTGATGATCATGTCATGTCAACCACACCAGAGGATCCGTCGAACTCCCCCGTGTACGGCCCAGCCGACGGTTTCGGTCCCGATCCGGAACTTCCGAAGGTGGGCGAGGACAAGGCAGTGGAAAAACACGATCCGGAACCGACACCGACGCCTGAACCGGTGCCGACCGGAACGTCGGTCACCGACCGAACCAGGGCTGCGACGACCTGGGTTGGCCTGGTCATAGGCGCAATTGTGCTGATCTTACTGCTTGTGTTCATCCTGCAGAACCTCGAGAGCGTCTCCGTCAAGATCCTCGCCTGGCAGATCGACTTTCCGCTCGGAATCACGATCCTGCTTTCCGCCATCGCGGGCGCGTTGATCATGGCGTTGGCAGGTGGCGTTCGCATCATTCAGATCCGGCGCGCAGCGAAGCGGCAGATGTGACTGAAATCTAGTTACGCAATTGGGTCGATCGATGGGCCAGCAGGCATCATTGATGTCGTGGAAATCACCGGAAAGGCCCTGATGTGACTACTCACATGGAGAGACCTGTGACCTCGCGAATTGCCCCGCAGCAGGCAAGATCCTGGCTCCTCGTCCCCGCGTCCAAACCGGACACCTTCGACGCCGCACTCGCGAGTGCGGCCGACGCCGTCATTCTCGACCTCGAGGATGCCGTCACCGCACCCAACAAACCAGCTGCCCGCCGCGATGTCGCCGCATTCCTGAGCGAACACAATCACGCCTGGGTTCGGATCAACGACGCCACGACACCGTTCTGGGAAGAGGATCTGGCCGTACTCGCGGGCCTCCCCGGACTCGAGGGTGTCATGCTCGCAAAGACCGAAAGCGGTCAGCAGGCCGACGCCACGGCCGAGCGACTTCCCGACGGCACCAAGATTCTTGCTCTCGTCGAATCTGCGGTGGGACTCGAGGCTGCCCCCGAGATCGCACGCACTGACGGCATCTTCCGTCTCGCATTCGGCAGCGGCGACTTCCGGCGCGACACTGGGATGGACGACTCCCCCACGTCGATGTCGTACCCGCGTTCGCGGCTCACCATCGCCAGCCGCGCGGCACGCATCGCTCCGCCGATCGACGGTCCCACGCTCGGCCCCGATCTGGATCTGCTCGCCCGAGACTGTGCGATCACCTTGTCACTCGGCATGGCCGGCAAACTCTGCATGACCACCGCGCAGACTGCCCCCGTCAACGCAGGACTGAGTCCCTCTGTAGCCGACGCGATCTGGGCTCAGAATGTCATCGACGATCTCGGCGAAGACGGCTCACGCGTGCGCGACGGCAGCGACTTGCCCAAGCTCGCCAAGGCGAAGAAGATTCACAAGCTCGCCACCCTGTTCCACATCCCCACCGATCACTGATTTTTTTACTACTGAATCGGTGCAGAAAACGTCAGGCGCTCAAGTCGGAGCGCCTGACGTTCGTCTTTTGAGCCCGCCTTCACGCAAGTTCGAGTGATCGTGGTTTGGACCGAACATGGATCCGGTATCGCACCGTGAAGCCCGATCCCGTTACTTGCGAGAACGCACGCTCGGCAGTCTTCTCGGTGAACTCGATTCCGAGTACCCGCCGCATATCGTCTCGATTCTCGAACTCCCACCGGGTGTCGACGCGCGTGAGCGAGAATCCTTGAGCCTCGAAGAACGCTTCGACCGCCGCGGGATCGTATTTGGGCAGATCCGCCCTCATCCACTCCCCGTACGGTCCGGCGCTCACATCGAGGTCCACGATCAGCAAGACTCCCCCGGGCCTCAGGATGCGCATGGCCTCACGAATTCCCGGGCCGCAGCCTTTTCCGAAGAAGTACGCCGTACGGGCATGAACGAGATCGACTGAAGCATCCACCAGACCCGTGGACTCTGCTGAACCCTGGACTACGTCGATCGACGCCGAATCGCGGGTTCGTTCCCGCGCGGCCTTCACCAGCGGTGCGTGCGGCTCCACTCCGACAACACGACGGGCAGTACGAGCGAACTCCGGTAGATGGAACCCTGCCCCACAGCCGACATCGACGACATCGCGTCCAGACCAGTCGACCTGGGCTCCCATCGCGGCCCAGATGGAACCGTCGACGTCCTGCGCGCGGTTCTCGACCTCGTAGACGTCCGGCCAATGCCAGATGTTCGGACTGGGAATGGGCTTGGATCGGCCGGAGAAGAAATCACGCACGAGAAATCAGACGAGTGCGTACAGAATCAGCCAGGTGACAAATGCCGACGGCAGGAGTGAATCCAGGCGGTCCATGATTCCGCCGTGGCCGGGAAGCAAGGTTCCCATGTCCTTGATGCCGAGTTCACGCTTGATCTGCGATTCGATCAGGTCGCCGACCGTCGCGACTACCACCAGGACGACACCGAGCAGGACGCCGATCATCGAATTCGCGTCGAGGATCAACGTCACCGAAAGCAGACTGCCGATGACGCAGAAAATGAGGGAGCCGACGAATCCTTCCCAGGACTTCTTCGGGCTCACAGCCGGCACCATCGGGTGCTTCCCGAACAGCACTCCAGCCGCGTAGCCGCCGATGTCGGAGCACACGACACCGATCATCAGGACGAAGACGCGACCGGGGCCGTCGTCTTCGAGCACCATCAACGCACCGAATGACGCCAACAGCGGGATCCACGCCAGAACGAACACCGTGATGGAGGTGTCTCGCAGGAAGTTCTTCGGGGTCGCTTTGAGCCCGTGGTCGAACAACCGCCACACCATGCACACCAGAACGGTCGCGGTGAATCCGCTGAGCACCCCGACCGGTCCCCACGGCCAGCCGAGCCAGATCGTGGCTTGCCCGCCGACGAGAAGCGGAATTCGCGGCACCTCGATGTCGGCTTCACGAAGCCGCGTGGTGACCTCCCACGTCGCGATGAACATCGCGATCGCGACGACAGCGATCCATCCCGGGGGCAGGAAGATCAAAGTGCCGATGACCAAGGCGCCGAGGCCAGCTCCGACGCCGATGGCGGCAGGTAGGTTCCTGCCCGCCTTCGACTTCGGCGGTTGCGCGCCCTCAGCGCCGCCCGTAGGCCCGTCCGTGACGGGACCACCGGCGGTTCCCTCTTGTGCGTGCACCCAAACTCCCTGATCTACTCCCGACGACAAACACTGCAAATGAGGAGGCTATACCTCCATCAACTCTGCTTCCTTGTGCTTGACGAGTTCCTCGACCGTGTGCACGTACTTCGCCGTGGTCTTGTCGAGTTCTTTCTCTGCGCGACCGACCTCGTCCTCGCCGGCTTCACCGTCCTTCTGGATCCGGCCGAGTTCGTCCATCGCCTTGCGGCGGATGTTGCGCAGCGTGACCTTCGAATCCTCGCCCTTGGACTTGGCCTGCTTCACCAGTTCACGACGACGCTCTTCCGTGAGCTGCGGAACCGAAATACGGATGATGCTGCCGTCGTTGGACGGGTTCACACCGAGATCCGAGTTGCGGATCGCCGTCTCGATCGCGTTGAGCTGCGAAGCCTCGTACGGCTTGACGATGACCATGCGGGCCTCGGGGACGTTGATGCTCGCGAGCTGCGTGATCGGCGTGATCGAACCGTAGTAGTCGATCACGATGCGCGAGAACATACCGGGGTTCGCGCGTCCGGTGCGAACCGAGCCGAGATCGTCCTTGGCTACCGTGACAGCCTTTTCCATCTTCTCTTCTGCCTCGAAGAGCGCTTCATCGATCACGGCTGTTCCTCCATGTTGTTCTGCATCATTTTTTGGGTGTCACTCACGACTTGATCAGGGTGCCGATCTTCTCACCGGACACCGCGCGAGCGATGTTTCCTTCGGTGAGGAGGTTGAACACCATCATCGGCATCGAGTTGTCCATGCACAGGCTGAATGCCGTCGCGTCCGCGACCTTGAGCTCACGTTCGATGACCTCACGGTGCGTGATCTGTTCGTACATCGTCGCGTCCGGGTCGAGACGCGGGTCGGCCGAGTAGACGCCGTCGACAGCCTTGGCCATCAGCACTACCTCGGCACCGATCTCCAGCGCGCGCTGCGCAGCAGTGGTGTCAGTCGAGAAGTAGGGCATACCCATCCCGGCACCGAAGATGACTACGCGCCCCTTCTCGAGGTGCCTACGTGCGCGAAGGGGGAGGTACGGCTCGGCGACCTGGCCCATGGTGATGGCCGTCTGCACGCGAGAATCGACGCCCGCCTTCTCCAGGAAATCCTGCAGAGCGAGGCAGTTCATGACGGTGCCTAGCATGCCCATGTAGTCGGAGCGCGCGCGATCGAGGCCACGCTGCTGCAATTCCGCTCCGCGGAAGAAGTTTCCGCCGCCGATGACCACTGCAACCTGTACGCCCGATCGAACGACCTCTGCGATCTGCTCAGCCACCTTGGTGACCACGTCGGGATCGAGACCGACTTTGCCGCCTCCGAACATTTCGCCGCCGAGTTTGAGCAGGACCCGCTTGAATCCTGGACGTTCGTTGGCTGGTTCGGACATTGTTCTCCTCAGTTCGATACAAGACCTTGTAGGTCCTTCATTCTTCTTCTGCCGCCGAATCGGACACCGCGGCATAGGAAAGCCCCCGGGACTCGTCCCGAGGCACTCTCATCCTGCCTCATCGGAGGCCCCAGGTACACGTAGACCCCGCCGGTAGAGCAAATGCTCTTCAGGCGGGGTCCATGTGTGCGGGCTCCGAATTAAGCGGAGGCGCCGACCTCGAAACGCACGAAGCGCTTGATGGTCACGCCTGCCTCGTCGAGGATCGCCTTGACGGTCTTCTTGGAGTCCGTGACCGAAGACTGCTCGGTCAGAACGACGTCCTTGAAGTAACCGTTGACGCGGCCTTCGATGATCTTCGGCAGTGCCTGCTCGGGCTTGCCTTCTGCGCGGGCGGTCTCTTCGGCGATGTGACGCTCGGAAGCGACGATCTCCTCGGGAACCTCGTCACGCGTGACGTACTTCGCCTTGAGTGCTGCGACCTGCATTGCAGCGCCGCGAGCGGCCTCAGCAGCAACATCGCCTTCACCGGTGTACTCGACGAGAACGCCGACAGCGGGCGGCAAGTCGGAGCTGCGCTTGTGCAGGTAAACGGCGACGGGGCCGTCGAAGGAAGCGACGCGGCTCAGTTCGAGCTTCTCACCGATCTTCGCGGACTGCTCCGCAATGACGGTGTCGATGGTCTTGCCGTCGAGCTCGAGCGCCTTGAGAGCGTCGAGGTCAGCAGGCTTACCAGCAGCAGCGACGGTCACGATCTCGTCGGCCAGCTTGATGAACTCGTCGTTCTTGGCGACGAAGTCGGTCTCGCAGTTGATCTCGATCATGACGCCGTCCTTGGCGACGACGAGACCCTCAGCAGTGGTGCGCTCTGCGCGCTTTCCGACATCCTTCGCGCCCTTGATGCGCAGCTGCTCGACGGCCTTGTCGAAATCGCCGTCTGCATCTGCGAGTGCGTTCTTACATGCCATCATTCCGGAGCCGGTGAGCTCACGGAGCCGCTTGACGTCAGCGGCGGTGTAGTTCGCCATGATTAGCGAGCCTCCTCATGTGTCTGTTTCGGACCTAGGACTAACGGTGAAGCACGGCCTAACGGTGAAGCACGGCCTGACGGTGGTGCTCGGGCCTAACGGTGAAACGGCCCTGACCAAAAGAACTCTTGGTCAGGGCCGGTTTCAACGAATCAGGCCTCGGTGGCCGGTGCCTCTGCGGCGGGGGCTGCCTCAGCCTCTGCAGCCGGAGCTGCCTCAGCCTCTGCGGCCGGAGCTGCCTGCGAGAGCAGTTCCTGCTCCCACTCGGCGAGGGGCTCGCCTGCGCCGGCTTCGGGCTTCGCGTCCTTGTCGGCGCTCAGTCCTGCACGTGCCTGCACACCTTCGGCAACCGCGGAAGCGACAACCTTGGTCAGCAGTGCTGCGGAACGGATGGCGTCGTCGTTGCCCGGGATCGGGTAGTCGACGAGGTCGGGGTCGCAGTTGGTGTCCAGGATCGCGATGACCGGGATGTTCAGCTTGCGAGCCTCGGCAACTGCCAGGTGCTCCTTGTTGGTGTCGACGATCCACACCGCGGAAGGAACCTTGGCCATGTCGCGGATACCACCGAGGGTGCGATCCAGCTTGGTCATCTCACGCGTGAGCATGAGGATTTCCTTCTTGGTGCGACCTTCGAATCCACCGGTCTGCTCCATTGCCTCGAGCTCCTTGAGGCGAAGCAGACGCTTGTGAACGGTGGTGAAGTTGGTGAGCATGCCGCCGAGCCAACGCTGGTTGACGTAGGGCATTCCGACGCGAGTCGCTTCGGAAGCGATGGACTCCTGCGCCTGCTTCTTGGTACCGACGAAGAGAACGGTGCCGCCGTGGGCAACGGTCTCCTTGACGAACTCGTACGCCTTGTCGATGTACGTCAGCGTCTGCTGGAGGTCGATGATGTAGATGCCGTTGCGGTCGGTCAAGATGAATCGCTTCATCTTCGGGTTCCAGCGACGGGTCTGATGTCCGAAGTGGGTTCCACTATCGAGCATCTGCTTCATGGTTACGACAGCCATGGCTGTGTACCTCAAACTTTCAATCCGGTTGATGCAGGCGATCGGGTGATCCCTGCCCTGGCACCCGCACGGCCGTCGGACCTGTTTCGTGAGAACCAGGACCAGCCGAGGCCGGAAAACGTGCGCGGGCGCGCGAAGTCGGACTGTGCGAGCACAGACCGCTCGACAAGTGTACGTCCTCGTCCCCCGATGCCATAACCACCCCGGAAGCAACAGACCGAACCGGCGGTTGTGGATCGGCGGCTACCTTGTGGATTACCCGTCTGATCTGCATTGAAGCGTGCGCTACTCCACGCAAGATCAAGGAATGACGATGTTGCGCGGAGCTCGACGAGGCGTGGTCTTTGCCGTGATCTCCTGCTGTGTCGCCGTAGGCACGGCGTCAGCAGACACGCGATTCGACTGGCCGCTCGCTCCTCGGCCGCACGTGGAACGCGCTTTCGACAAACCGGCCGAGAACTGGCTGCCGGGTCATCGCGGGGTCGATCTCGGCGGCAGCGCCGGCCAATCCGTCCTCGCGGCCGGCGACGGCATCGTGGTGTTCGCGGGAGTGGTCGCCGGAAAGCCGACGGTGTCGATCGATCATTCCGGCGGCCTACGCACGACCTACGAACCCGTCACCGCAGTCGTTCGCACAGGTGAACGCGTCGCAGCCAGGTCAGTGATCGGAACCCTCGAAACCGGGCACGAAGGGTGCGCTGTCGAAGCATGTTTGCACTGGGGCTTGCGCAGAGGACGCGAGTATCTCGATCCACTCGGACTGGTTCGGTCGCAACCGCTCAGGCTCAAGCCATTGAAAGGAGGCTGATCGGTCGCAGAAATCGGTCGCAGAATCAGTGCCACTCGGAAACGGCGTGCCGACCCACAGCGTCCGCGAAGTCGTCGGCCACCATCGCTGCCAGTTCCATGAACGCTCGTCTGGTGGCCGGTCGCATCAATTCGAGGTCCATCACCGACCCCTCCGCGAGATGCTCGTCGAAAGGAATGACCTCGACGGCGCGGCATCGACGCATGAAATAGTCCACCAACGCGTCCATGTCGATGACGCTCGACCCTGGTCGGGCGGCGCTGATGACGACGACGGTCCGCTCGACCAGATGGCCGTATCCGTGCAACTGAAGCCAATCGAGCGTTGCCGCCGCACTGCGCGCTCCGTCGATTGCCGGCGAACTGACCAGAACCAACGAATTGGCAAGATCCAGAACGCCGTTCATCGCCGAGTGCATGATCCCGGTACCGCAATCAGTGAGGATGATGTTGTAGTAGACCTGCAAGATGTCGATGACCTGGCGATAGTCGGCCTCGCTGAATGCCTCCGAAATCGCCGGATCCTGCTCACTCGCCAGCACCTCGAGACGACTCGACGACTGGGATGTGTGCACTCGAACGTCCGAATAGCTCTTTATGTCCGGTCTAGCAGCAATCAGATCGCGCACTGTCGAATTGGTCTGCAGCGGAACACGTTGTGCCAAAGTCCCGAAATCGGGATTGGCGTCAACCGCCACGACGCAGTCACCACGCAGCGAAGCAAACGTCGCACCGAGTCCGACCGTGACCGTCGTCTTGCCCACTCCCCCTTTGAGCGAGAGCAGAGCGACTCGGTAGTCGTTGCGGATCGGCTGCTCGATTCGGGCGGCCAGTGCACGGTTGCGCTGTTCGTTGGTCGAATCCCCCAGATTGACCACACCTCCGGTCGCACGATGCAATCCCCTACGCCAGCCGCCACGCGGCGTCCGTTTCGGGCGTTTCAGTAAAGCTTCGGCAACCAGATCCTGGTTTGTCACCTGCTGTTGACTCGACGGTGGCGGTGGCGCGGACCAGACCTCTTGCAGTCGCGCCACAGGCTCCGGCGTCGGCGCCGGCTCGGGAGCCGGTTGCGGCGATTCGGACAGCCAGGCTGGTTGGCCGCTGTTCGGCAGGTGCTTCACATCTTGGCGGTTCACGAATCCCCCGGATATCGCATGTAATCGAGTGTCTCGATACGACGATCGAACTTTGCCGATTGTTCACTCTTCTGAGCTGCGACGCTACCAAATACCAGCCGAGAACTCGCGTCGCTCCACAAATCAGGCGCGCGGATGGGCCTGATCGTGGACGGATCGAAGCCGTTCGACCGACACGTGCGTGTACAGCTGAGTGGTCGCCAAACTCGCATGACCGAGGAGTTCTTGGACCACACGAAGGTCCGCACCACCCTCCAGCAAATGTGTCGCAGCCGAGTGCCGAAGCCCGTGCGGACCCATGTCGGGAGCCCCTGGAATTGCAGCCATGGTTTCGTGGACCACCGAACGCGCCTGACGCTGATCGAGCCGGCCGCCTCGAACTCCGAGGAGCAACGCTCGCCCGGACCGATCCGAACACAGCGCGGGTCGTCCGTGCTCCAGCCAGCCGTTCAGTGCCGATTCCGCGGGCAGGCCGTATGGCACCGACCGCTCCTTGTTCCCCTTGCCGAGAACACGAAGCAAACGTCGATCCGCATCGACCGACTCGACGTCCAGCCCACACAACTCGCCGACTCGAATTCCGGTGGAGTACAACAATTCCACGATGAGTCGGTCTCGCAGGGCGAGCGGCTCTTGTTGCTGCGCACCGCTTTCCGCCGCATCCATTGCGTCGAGGGCCTGGCTCTGACGCAGCACCGTCGGCAGCGTCCGGCGAGCGGGTGGAGCCGCCAGACGTGTGCCCGGGTCGACGGAAATGCGTCCAGTCTGCGCGAGCCACGCAGTGAACCCACGCGCCGAAGAAGCCCGTCGAGCTACCGTCGTACGGGCTGTTCCTACGGCATTCTGGGCGGCCAACCACGAACGCATGACTCCAAGGTCGAGGCGGTCGAGATCTGCATTCTCCGAACCCGCGGAGAAATGGGTCAGCAATGCCCGCGCGTCACCGACGTAGGCGCGGATCGTGTGTTCCGACCGGCCTCGGCTCAGTCGGAGGTGCTCGGCATACGCATCGAGGTGAACGCTCAAGCTCGCCGGCAATGCGTCAGTCATGAACACACGCTCGCTCGCCGCGATTGAAACTGCAAGCTCCCTCGCCGATAGGGTTGATCGGTGAATCGAGCAATTCCTCTGAAGATGTTGTGCGTACTGGCACTGATTTCCGCAATCGCTCCACTGTCTATCGACATGTACCTGCCCGGCCTACCGTTGATGGCGGATGCACTCGACACTACTGCCGCCAGCGTTCAACTCACGCTGACCACCTTCATGGCAGGCCTCGGAATCGGCCAGCTGATCATCGGTCCGATCTCCGACGGACTTGGCAGGCGACGAATACTGCTGGCCGCGACAATCATCACGGCACTGAGCGGCGCGGCATGCGCGGTGGCGCCGAACATCGAGTTTCTCATCGGTGCACGACTCGTCCAGGGCTTGAGTGGAGGCGCTGCCATCGTTCTTGCCCGCGCTTGTATTGCCGACCGAGCGCGCGGCGACGACGCAGCGAAGCTCTTCAGCATCATGATGATCATCGGCGGTATCGCTCCCGTCGTCGCGCCACTGATCGGCGGCGCACTTCTCGGCCCCGTCGGATGGCGCGGAATCTTCTGGGTCCTGGCTGTCGCGGGCGCCGTGATGGTGGCTGGTGTCGTTTTGCTCGTTCCCGAGACACTTCCGCCCGAGCGACGCCACGGCGGCGGATTGAAGGCCCTGATCTCGAATCTGCGATACGTGGTCCGCAATCGGCACTACCTCGGATATGCGCTCGCATTCGTCTTCGGATTCGGCGCCCTGTTCGCCTACATCTCCGCGTCACCGTTCGTCGTTCAGAACGTTCTCGGGCTGAGTCCGTCACAATTCTCGATCGTGTTCGCAGTGAACGCCACCGGAATGGTCACGGCAGCGATGATCACCACTCGCCTGCTCGGTCGCGTCGGAGCACGCACGCTGCTGCGTTTCGGCGTGTGCCTACTCCTCATGGGCGGCGCCGTATTGTTCTGCACCAGCGTGGTTTTCAGTTCCACGAATACCTGGTTGATCTTGGTCCCACTGTTGGTGGCAATTTCGAGCATCGGGTTCATCATGGGCAATGCGACCGCTCTCGCCCAAGGAGAGGTCACCAACGCGGCCGGGACCGGTTCAGCGCTGATGGGAGCGGGCCAGTTCGGCTTGGCGGCGCTGGTTTCGCCGTTGGTGGGAATTGCGGGAGAAGACACGGCAGTTCCGATGGCAATCGCAATTCCCACCTTCGGAGTTCTCGCGGCCGTTGCGCTCGTGTTGCTGACTCGCGGCACGGCCGCCGCGAGTTAGTTTTCGGCCGCAGCGAGTTCGGACTTCCAGACCCGGAAGCCCTCTTCGGTGCGACCACGACGCCAATAGCCGGAAATAGAAGCGGCCGACGCCGGGACATTTCGTTCCTTGCGAATGTACGGCCGGAGGTTGTGCATGACGGCTTGCGCTTCACCGTGAATGAACACGTGCGGTTCGCCCGGCAACCACTCGAGCGCCTTGACCGCGGCGACAACCGGAGCGTTGTCGCCCGCCAATTCTTCGCCGACCGCGTCGGACGATGCCCCGCGATGCAGCCAGGTCACGGCAATACCTTCTGGGGCATCGAGCGCGATTTCGTCTTCCGGTCCCCCGACTTCGACGACGGCGTAGCCGACCGCATTCGGCGCCAATCGCGCTATCGACGCGGAAATAGCGGGTATTGCGGTCTCGTCTCCGACGAAGAGATACCAATCAGCGGTTGGTGACGGCAAAAACGCGCCACCGGGTCCCCGCAGAGTAATCTCAGCGCCCGGCTGAACTGACGCGGCCCACGGACCTGCGACACCCATGTCGCCGTGGACGACAAAATCGATTGCAATCTCTTTGGCATCAAGATCGTACGAACGAATCGTGTAGGTGCGCAGTGTCGGCTGATCAGGAGTGCCGAATTCGATCTTTACATAGGAATCGCTGTATTCGCTGGGAGTGAACGACTCGAAGCCTGGTCCCCCGAGAAACACTCGTACCATATGGGGGGTCAATTGTTCGGTCCGCAGAACCGTCAATGCAGTTGTCGGCTTGGCCACAGAAAGATCCTTCCGAAAGTTAGTGTTACCTAACTAATGTACACGACTATTGCAGCACGAGGGCGAAATACCTCGCCGGCGACTCCACATAGCGCTCTGTCGACCTTTGTGCACAGCGAAAGAAACCGACCAATCTGCTGGGTAAATTCGGCGCTGTTTAGACGAATTATCTGATCTGCTTCACACGGACGACCTGTCGGACAAAGCTGTCCGAGAACTCGGCAAAGCAACAGTAAAATACACCTCTGGCTCCCGGCGAGTTCGCCGAGAGCCAGAGGTGTATTTAATTCAATCTAGTGTGCAGCGTCGAAAGCGTCGATGATTTCCGCTTTGATACGCCCACGCGGAGCAACTTCGTAACCGTTCTTACCTGCCCAGTCACGGATGGCCTGGAGCGTCTCCTTGGAGCGTCCGGAACCTGATGTGGCCTGTGGAGATGCAGCCTGAGCCTTCTTGCCGCGCTTCCCGCTCACCTTCGCAGCAGCCTCGACGAACGGCTTCACCGCAGCGTCGAACTTCTCTGCATTGGTGGCGCGCAGATCGATCACGTAATCCGTTCCCTGGTAAGAGAACTCAATTCGATCACCGAATCCATCGTCAATCGGCTTACCATCAAGGTCGTCGATGAGTTGCCGAATCAGCTTCTCAGCCATTGCACTCCTCTTTCAATGATCGATTCAATTCTCCTTCACAATACACAGATAGAGCGTTGATGAACAAAAGAAGTTCGAAAGCCTTCACCGTTTCCGAACAGACTCAATGGTCCGAATTAGCAGCGGGTTAGCGGCATTGCCTCGACCGAACACGACCCTGAAAATTCTGCACATTCATCCCTCGGATGCCGGGTGTCAATCAATACCCGCCGTCATCGTGATCCAGACTAATCGGACTTCCATGCACATTGACCTGAGGCTTTCCTGAGACCCGTCGAACTTGCGGGTCGGGTCGGCGAAACGCATCGAGAATTACATTGCACACAGTCGAGCAAATTCGTGAAAAATAGCCCTGACGTGCCATTTCCGATGCGCTGCGGGTATTGACGATTCACGGTCTTCGCAAACGATTAGTGAGCATCGCCACGCATGGTCTGACGGGCGCAGAAGTAGTTCACGTACTACCGCGTCCGAAACCAACCACTGGAATCAGAACTTGCAAATCCCTCCAGTTCGAGCAGAGGAAGAGTGGCACGAACCTGAGCTATGAGCAATCCCGATTCCTCGGACAACTCACGCGTACTGCGAGACCCCGTTCCCGGCAATGCTTCGTATACCAATCGAGAATTGCCTCGCAATGCGTCGATGTCACGCGTCGCGGCTGCATCCTCCGCGGAATCCCCGACTCCAAATGGGCCTGACGCTTCGACTACATCCACGGCATTGGAAACGAGTTGCGCTTCACCTTCGCGGATCATCCGGTGACATCCGGTCGACGATGCCGAGGTAACCGGTCCGGGCACCGCCATCACGGGACGGCCTAGTTTTCGAGCCCAATTGGCGGTATTGCGTGCACCACTGCGCCAACCCGCCTCGACCACCACTACTCCGTCCGACAACGCAGCTACCAGTCGATTCCTTGCCAGAAACCGGAACTTTGCAGGTGTTGTGCCCGGCGGATATTCACTTATCACTGCACCCGAACTCGCTATCTGTTTGAGTAGTCGCGCATGCCCTGACGGATACGCCCGGTCCACCCCACAGGCCAAGACAGCCAGTGTGTTTCCACCTACGCCCAATGCAGCGCGGTGCGCGGCCCCGTCGATACCGAAGGCCGCCCCGGAAATCACGGTCCATCCGTCGACAGCGAGGTCACCGGCAATCTCTGCCGTCACGTGTTCGCCGTACGCAGTAGATGCCCGCGTGCCCACAATTCCAACCGATCTCTCGGTCAGATCAACCAAATCCCCGGACCCCAACACCCACAACACAAATGGTGCCGTCTCACCCCCGGAGGGATCGAGTCCGTCAAAGGAAAGCATTCGCCACGCCGGCCAATCGGCGCAGTTCGGTGTTACGAGTCTGCCACCCATCGCCTCCATCAGGTCGAGGTCTCGTTGGGCTGTGTCGATGTGAGCGCGGGCTCGCGTCTTCTCCTCGATTGCGGGTGGCAGATCGCCGTTGCGAACCGCCCTCGCAGTTTCTTCGACCCCGAGCTCGCCGATCAACATGGACATATATGCGCTAGGGCCCTGCACGACGCGGGACAGATATGCCCAAGCGAGTAGTCGTGGATCGTGTGCAGTCATTGGAATCCCCTGTCTCGAAAGTCGAGTGCGGTGACAACTTGGTCTGGTCCGGGCATCGGCTCACCTGCCAGATCGGCGACACTCCAGGCAACCCGCAACGCTCGGTCCGCCCCACGAGCAGTGATGACACCTTTACGCAGCGCCCGTTCCACCGGCGCCAGCGCTGCACGCGAGAGTCTGAACTTCTGTCTCAACGCCGGCCCTGGTACCTCCGCGTTGGTCCGCCACCCGTACTCACTCCACCGCTGGGCTGCAGTGTCTCGAGCTGCCGCCACGCGCGCACGAACATCGCTGGTGCTTTCCCCCACTTCGTCGATCAGCGCTCCGGTCGCAACCGCCTGCATCCGGACCCTGATGTCGACTCGGTCCAAGAGCGGGCCAGACAATTTCCCCAGGTAACGGCGACGCGCCGCGGGTGCGCAGACGCAGTCCGCATCTCGCGGCGGCGCGCATGGGCACGGATTCGCGGCCAGTATCAGCTGGAACCGCGCCGGGTACCGAGCAACTCCGTCCCGCCGGGCGATTCGCACTTCCCCGTCTTCGAGTGGTGTGCGTAGCGCTTCGAGCACCTTCACCCCGATCTCGGCACATTCGTCGAGAAACAGCACGCCGCGATGGGCGCGGCTGACCGCACCAGGACGAGCCATCCCACTACCACCACCCACCAGCGAACTGACCGACGAACTGTGATGCGGCGCAATGAAAGGCGGCATATCGATNCACACGAATCACTACAAAGCCAAATAGAGGAGGCCTATGCCAAGAGTTATCGCCTATGTGCGAGTCAGCACCAACAAGCAAGACGTGGAGAACCAACTCAGCGGCATACGCATCTTTGCCGAGCGAGAACGAATCGAGATCACTGAGACTGTCGGCGAGACGATCAGTGGTTACAAGAGCACCCTCACCGAACGAAAGTTAAGCGAAGTACTCGAAGGGCTTGAACGCGGCGACATGCTCGTCGTGAGCGAGACCAGTCGTATCTCGCGTCGGCTTTTGGACGTACAGAACACGATCCATGACCTACTCGATCGTGGCATCGGTGTCGTCGCGGTCAAAGAGAACATCGTCTTCAAGGACGACATCAACTCCAAGGTGCTCGCGTTCGCGTTCGGACTGTCTGCTGAGATCGAGCGCAATCTCATCTCGGCACGAACACGGGAAGCGTTGGCACGCAAAAAAGCTGAAGGCATGATCCTGGGCCGGCCAATTGGTTCGGGCAAGGTCGAAAACCTCAAGCTGTATGGCAAAGACGAGCAGATCCTCGAACTTCAGCTGAAACGAGTCTCCAAGTCGGCAATCGCCCGCATGTTTGACGTAACCGCGAAACATTGAATCGCTACATCAAACGTCAAAATTTGGACCGGGAATTGCTGTGGAGACGCCACAACAAAACCACCAATTAGTAGATATATGCAAGATCTGCTGGACGTGGTTGCGACATCAAATCGCAGCGAAAGTCAATGGGAAACTTATCCACAGGTAGCAGCACATTGAAATCGAAAATCGTCAAGTGAACAACTTTTCTCTTGACAAACCGCTGGCATTGCTGGCCGTCGAGCGTAACTAACTATCCAAGCGAAATCGCGATGTTAGTTGCTATACACCCGCTCGTCGTCCAGCTGTGTCAGCGAATACACAACTTAATAAGGAGAACCATTATGAGATTCAGACACGATCAAATCGCACCATCCGGCAAGCGCCAGTACTGGATTGCGTTGGGCCGCGTTGACATTGAACTACTACTGGGCGAAGCAACCAACGCACTCGCCCACACACCAGACGTTGCGGCACTCCACGAAGTACGTGGACGTCTGCGTGGCATCAAGAGGGGTCTGTCAGATGCACTGGCTGTCGCCAAAGCAAACGGCGATGAAGGCGATCGCCTCCCCTGGGTTGAACGAAAACCCCAGCGAGGGAGCAACTGATGGAACGCTTCCCCTCCCCCGAAGAACCCGAGCGCTACAAGATCAACACCGCTCAAGAGGAAGCACTACGCAACCTCTGCCACCGCTACGGCGTGGAGTACCGAGCTGACGACTACTACGTCTACCCACCAGATGCAGCAATGTGTCCAGGCTATGCCGAGGGTTGGGTTGGCGGTTACGTAGATGGTGAGTCACGGCTGTACGTCGGGGTGTCACCAGACGGACGGGTCAACTCGTAATGGCTACCAAGGAAACTCACACAGCCAAGATCCTCAAACTGCTCAAGACCAAGGGCAAGGTCAGCAACCTTGAACTCCGCAAGGTCGCGTGGCGCTACCCCGCTCGCGTCCTCGATCTGAAGCACGAAGGTCACCTGATCCGCAGTGTCCACGACAAGGGACCGCTGTGGTTCTACATCTACGACGGCGAACAGGACGACGGAGTGGTGGTATGACCGACTACCTCGAGTTCACCACCATAATCACCCCTTCAATCGAGCGTCGGAAGCTGGACGTTGGCGACATCTTCATCAACCAGGTACGGCACACCAAGTGCGGGTGGATCATCCGTAGCAAGAACCGACACGACTGGGTTACCTGCAAGTGCGGCGAACTCAGCCTGGATGGCGGCAGCTGGTACCAGGCAAATGAACGGGGACATCACGAATGCAGAGAACCACGCCGTGATGTACAACGAGCTTCACGGGGCAGCAGCATGAATCTTCTCCCCTACTTGATCCCCGCACTCAAGCTAGCCGGCCGATGGATCGCGATGTTCCTGGTAACCGCCGTGATCATCGTTGGAACCCTCTACCTGTCGCTGTTCATCGTTCCAGTGCTGATCTGGCACACGTAGGGACTGGTCGGATTGGTACTGTTCCGGCATGGCAGACGACGATCTCAAGATCTTTATTAGCTGGTCCGGCGACCTAGCAAAGTCCATCGCACGCGTATGGCATGACCTGCTACTTGAGATGTTCGACCGCGCCACACCGTGGGTCTCTGATCTCGACATCGAGGCCGGTGCACGTCCACTTGACGACATCAAGCGGGAGCTAGACGGAACGTCCTTCGGGATTATCGTCGTGACTCCCGAAAACCAGAACGCTCCGTGGCTCAACTTCGAGGCAGGCGCGCTCTCAAAGGCCCTGTCTGACGCGACCACTCGCGTGATGCCCAGTCTGGTCAACTTCACGTCTCCGTCACAGGTGACTAGCCCCTTGAAGCAGTTTCAAGGCAATCTGCTGAACCAAGAGGGCGTCATGAAGATCCTGAAGACAATCGCGAAGGGAGTCGATGCTGACTGGTCAACTAAAGAAAGAACCTTCAATCGAGCGTGGTCGCCCGAGTACGAACAGCGATTCAACGACTGCATCGTCAATGCCCTGAATCCAGCCAAGCCGTCAACCCGTACATCCGAAGAGATGCTTGACGAGGTACTGACCATCGTCCGTGAGATTCAGCGAGACATTCCGCCGAAACCCGTCAACGGTCCACGATTCGCGAAGGCTGACTGGGCTATTGGGCCGCGCACCAAGGGGGACGCGGACTCTTACATCCTCGGCGTCCTCAATGAGTCGGGGATCAAGCCCACCCAGATGATGTGGCTAGGGATGGTCGATGGAATCGACACATACGAAGTGGGCATGAGCGACACCTACAACAGGAAGCACAGAAGAATCCTGGACGACCTTGTTGCCCGACTCAGGAAGGAGGGGCTGAATATCTCCTATCACTTCTTGCCTACACAGTCAGACGACGCCACTCATAGCAAATAGCTCAACCAACGAAAACCTAAGGAGGTGATATGAATGAAAAACTAAACCAGCCCAACCCTGAACACTGGTCAGATGAACAACTCATCGACCACGAAATAGCAAGCGCCACATCAGAAGAACGCTCAATTGGAGACGCTGGCGCACGCGTGATCGCCTCGCAATGGCATGGCGGTCAGGCGAGCGCCCTCTACAGCCTCACCAGTACTGGAGCTATCGATCTACCCCAGGTAGTCGCTGAGATCAACGAGTCTTGGGCCAACGCAGACACCGACTACAACCGCGAACACCTCGAAGCCCTCGGCGCGTACGTCATGGCTCGTGAGTCACATGATCCCGTCGAAGGATGGTCGAAGCAGTGGCTCACTCCCCCAGATGAATCAGCTGAACAAGATGACTTTTGCCCCGCCTGTCGCGCCCACATATCCGCCCCTCACTCCGTAGGTTGCCCACTCGGTGAAGAAGATCCCGAGCTACTTGAACGGGTTGAACAGGCTGTCACAACTAAGGGAATCGCAGTCGCACACTGGCTTGAGTACGTCGGCTTCCGGAACGGCGAAGAGCTAGAAGCGGCGATCAACATGTTCGAGGACCACTACCTGGGTCACTTCGAGAGCATCGAGGCATACGCAGCCGACTACCTGAACGAGAGCGGACTCGAAGCTCAGCTGGATCAGTTGAGGCAGTACCTACCCGAAGACATGAGACAACACGCCAAGTGGGATGAGGCAAGTATCGCGCACGACTTCGCCCTGAACACCATCCACTCTGTTGAAGACGACGACGGCCATCTGTACCTGTTCACCAAGTAGCGAGTTATCCACAACCACAACGCATTTCGTGACATTTCGCTATTGCAAAAGAAGACGGTTTGGCTCATAGTTATTCGCAGAGGGGAACACCAAAGCAATGAATACAGAACGCGAAATCGTGAACATCAATCTCGAGTACGAGCACGCCGATGACACACCGTTTCTACGGTTGATCGGCCAGTACAAGACAAAGCGCCGAGCACGTGAGGCTCGCAAAGACAAGGAGACGATATTATCGCGCTCACAGTCTTTCATCTCACGAAAGCGTTCACTGCGATAGTGAGACCCAGAAGGTAGCAAGGTTGCCCGCAAAACCCCGTCTCGAACGGTAAGGCCGCGTCTGATTAGGACGGCAACCAAGCACCACACTTAGCCGCACAGCGAGGGCGGCCGAGATGCACCTTTACAGAATTAGAGCATTGAGCGTAGTAGTGCCGGTAGTGAAACAACTGACTCTAGGAGACGATACAACAGGAGAGGCAAAGCTGGCGGCCTACAAACCGCTATATGGAGTGTTCAAAATCGCACACATACTAGTTAGCGAAGCCATAACCGTGCACGGCGGAGGGTAATTGCTACTAGCACCATGCGCTCAATACAGTTCATGCAGTTAGATGGGCGCATCAGAAAATAATTAGAGCATTAGATTGCGATTTTTTACAACTACCTGGTGCGCTTCAATGGGCATACAAGTAGCTCAAGTTGGTAGCAGCAGTCGCGTTTATCCGGGAGGAAAGGTGCGGTTTCGAGTACCGCCTTGTATGCACAACATGGACTATGTAAGTAACTGAGGGCGCTGTCGAAACGAATAGATATAAAACTCGGACTTATTTCGACAGGAACGAGCGGTTGAAGGCATTTGACCGAGTATCTAGGGTAGCGCCCTCAGTTGCTTACATAGACCACTGTTAGTAGTAGGGCAGCCAAAAGAGTGATCTGCGGCGGAGTGAGGCTTTCGAGCTGATCCGGACTAGGGCCACTACTACTAGCAGCCTTTTAACCGCATGAACCACTTCCACTTCCCGGCATATTCATCGTGTGCTGGGAAGTGGGCGCATGAACCCACAGCTCGTGCGCTCTACTGGTTAGGGTTTAGGTGAGACGGTCGCGCCGATTAATAAGGCGCAAGTGAGTCCACGTCGTGAGACCTCCTTCCGCGAGGCCCAGCTCACCCCCTGACCCCAAGTCGCTGATCTCTGCACCTGGATCAGCACTTCGTACCTGTCACGAGTTCCCACAATTCATTTGGCTTCAAAGTTTGCCCTCCAGCTTCTCTGAAGTTTCCTGCCCGTGGAACGTAATCCGCTTGCATGACGGCTAGTACGTGGACTCATGACGGGTATCGAGTTGCTCCATCGAGGTTCTGTTGAAGCCCACCCTCAACAGGACGCTTGATTACTCGATGGCGCAACCAGATCGACTGTCACACAACTAAATAACAACTGAACAAGGAATCATCCATGGCACACAACGGACCTGAATCACTGCCAAACCAACCGTGCATCGACCATCTAGCCGACACGGTGGATCTACGGGCAGACATCGCCAAGCTCGCACTCATACTCGCGTTCGAGGACACCTTCAGCGAGGTAGACGAGCGCCTGATTACACGGGAAGAAGCTCTTGTACGCATGGAGGCATTGGCTCCGCACATCTTGCACGGTGCTTACCGGGGAGGTGCTGCATGAGCAAACTGACTGTGGACATCAACGAAGAAACAGCCCTGTTCATCAAGAGCATCGCCCATGAACTGAGCACACAGAACAACCGTCATACCGATACTCCAATCTTCCGCATCTACGAAGAGCAGAAGGTCGAGCGTCGCGACGGATGCGGCGACCATACTGAACGACTTGATTATGAAGGCGCACATGAACACTGGTGTGAACCGTGCAAGCGGATCTGGGAAGAGTTTGATTGGAACGATGACAAGTTGCCAGCACTTGGCGAAGACGATTGCTACTGCGACGGTCTTGCTGATGCGCATTGGACCTACGACATCGAACTACTACCGGCGGTTGGTGGGTATGACGGCGTAGCTTTCCTTACCGAAAAGGCCGCACAAGAATACCTTGAATCCAACAGCTACCACTTCACCAAAGGGGTTGTGTACGCGGAGAGTGCGTTCAGGAATCACGAGTTGAAACCGATCATTGCAGCGTTGCAAGAGATTGGAAGCCAGCTATGAACGAACAACCGCCAAAACCATCCCGCATAGAAACCGAGATCGCTGCCAAGTTCGTAGGTATCCCGAACGCTCAACTCATCCGCAAGATGGAGCACGCCCAAGACTTCGGTTACGACGACGAAGAGTTTGAACTTAACCGCAGACTGCGCCTTGGCGGCCTCGCATGGCGATGGAGCGGGGACTTCTACCGACCAACGGTCGAGGTGTATCGGCCGGAAGATGTTGAAACGCAACCAGACACACCAGGGGTGAGCAGTGAGTAAGAACATCCATCTCAAGCAATGGAAGGCGTCCGGCCGTCGAGAACCTTGTTGCAAGATGGATGACGGCGCATACGGATTCAAGAAACGAAACAGGAAGCTGAGGCACCTGGTCAAACACAAACTCAACAGAATGAAAGAGGTGATATGAGTGAACTACACACAGCAGAAACAGCAGCAGAACAACTAGGCATCCCCCGCGAAGCCTTTTACGAGGATCAGTCACCTGACGCCCTGATCGAGTTGAGAGCGAACCTTCTACTTGAAGCTCAACGCAACCTTGATGCAGCGTACGAGATCACAGACGTACTCGTAGCCTTCGAGATCGAGCCGAAGTCACGTAAGAAGCGTGTACGGGCGGTCGAGTAAATGAACTGGCACAACTTCTTCCTAGCGCTGTGTCTTCTTACATGTCTACCAATGGTTGCCGTTGCATTTCATGTGGTTGTATCGAACGCCAGCGGCAGCCGAACGGGTAGGTTCGCTAAGCATCTGCTCTTTGCACTCATGATCACGTTCTTGACTAGCGGAACGCTCGCAGCGGGGTTGTCATGAGCCTCGCCAGCGAAAAGGGCAAGTCTCTCGAAGAGCACATCGCCAAGACCCTCCGTAAGAAGCTAGGCGCAAGAGTCCAGCGGGACAAGCGAAGTGGTGCAGGTTCGCATCAGAAGATGGATCTGACTGACTACTTCCAAGACACCCCATTCTCAATCGAAGCAAAAAATCACAAGTCCATCGCGATTAAAGAGTGGATGCGACAGACAAAGGCCGGCACGAGTCCTGGTCGAATCCCTACACTCGTGTTCAACGCAGACGATGACGTACTCGCCTGCATCCCGTTCGATGACCTGGTTAACCTCGCAGTTCAGATCCGAGACCTCACTGCTGAGATCGATGATCTGAGATCTCCGATCCCCGCAAGTCGACTCACCTACCTTGGCGACCAGAACGACAACGGCAGTAAAGAACTCGTGGTGGAGCCGAACCCGTCAAACGCATTGTCCGAACTGACAAAGCGCATCGCTATATCCGGTGTAGCCACTTGCCGTAACGGTCACATCGTCTCGCCTGGCTCTAACCGTTGTCTCGACAAGCACTGCGCATTCAGCTCGACCTACAAGAAGCCCAAGGTCAAATAGTAGCGCCGCTCGCGGTGCTTGTCCTGATCTCAGCCGAGATCAGGTAGGCCCCACGATCAAGAAGGACGTGAGCACGATGGGTTCAATCCAATGCCTCATCATTCCTGCAGACCTCGATGTACTGGTACAGACGATGGAACTTGAACAAGGCGACATCAAGACTATGCAAGGCATCGTTGATGGACGTTTCCAAGTACTCGAACTCGAAGCTCAGAAGGCATCGATGTTCGTGAACGAGGAGGGGAAGAACATCGGCCTCAAAATGAACCAGAGAGCGACGATGCTGCTCTGGCTGTCGGATAGTGTCTGGCGATTCCAAGATGTCGTGGCAGGCAACGTGTTCATCATCGGACCACCTGACGATGAAGGCGACTCCACATCCGTTCCGCAAGAGTTGGTGGATCTGCTGTTCAGTACCGAGAAGTACAAGGGCGAGGTCACCACCCTCAACGACGAGGACTCCTGGAGCAGCAACAACCTGGAGTTCCCTGACTACTGGGAAGCCGCACATAGCGTGCTGGAACTGGCTTCACGGTGGCAGCTCGTCAAGGAAGCTCGTGTCGTTGCAGCTTAGATCGTGGGAGTAAGACCCCGGCTCATTGCGAGCCGGGGCATTTCATCACTCGCCAGGTGCTGGAAGCGCTCGCTTACGTCGGATCTCGTAGTCAAATCTCACCTCTGTGTGGGTCGCCCCCCGATTTTGACACTTGACGTCAACGATCTTGACCATCAAATACCCGCCATCGACACGTATCGCGCCAATCGCCCCGACCGAGATGTCTCGAGTGTAATTACTCCAGTCATAGGCTCCGGGGTCATCAACCTCGGCAAACTCCCTCGCATGCTTCAGCGCCGCGACGTTCCCGGCGTGATCGATGATGTAAACCGAGTCATCGCCGCACTCGCTGGTTCGCAGTGAGAACTTCAAATCTTCATGCTGAATTCGAAAACGTCCGCCATTCTGCGTGAAGTCATAGTGAGCACTTCCACGCTCTCCGATCGCCACGCGGTACTGGTCAATGAACTCCGCATTGTCAGTGCTGATCGCGTCACGGAAGTCCTCGTCAAAGTCTGTCAGCTTGATCCCGGCTTCATTCAGCAGCTTCCAGCCTTCTCTGTAGATCTCAGGATTGGGATCATAGATTCCGACGCATACCTCGGACACCCCGGCCTCCATCAGATGCGAAGCACAAGGGCGTTTCGGCTCGTTGCGGCGCGAACACGGCTCCAGTGTCGAGTAAACAGTGGCACCAACAACGTCGATGCCCTCTGACTTGAGTCGATCAAGCAGTCCGAACTCGGCGTGACGGCCCTCGCCTGTTTCACCTCGGAACGATTCGCCAAGAACTTCACCGTCGCGGACAATCACGACACCAACTACCGGCTTCTTGACGTCCTCCGAAATGCTCTTCTTACCCAACTCAACTGCACGACGCATGAAGGCGCGCCTCTGTGTGTACTCGTTCACCCGTAGTCCTTCCAATTCGCTGTCGGTCAGTCTATGAAGACCTAGCGACGAAGAATCCTTCGCACTTCGTCTAGGCGAAAGATCAGCTCAGTAGCACCCTCGTCTTTTAGTGCAGCCAGCAAGATTTTCGTGAAGTCAGGTTCATCGTCGTAGCATCCAGCGTGCAGGTGGGCTATGAAATCTTCCGAGTACGGCGGTTCATACTCGATCGGCGGGATCTCGTCATTTGTCAAAGCACTCCTTGGTCGGGATCGATACTGTGGAAAATCCCCCACCTCAGCGCATGTTCTGCAGCTGACGTGGGGGATGATTTAGTTCTGTAGTCGGGACAGTGAGTCAGCCGTTTCCGGCGAGCGGGTCAGTCAGCATTCGGACGATAACCCTTGCGACGACCACGAAGCTGATCGAATGTCGTCAACTTCTCCGCAGGAACCAACTTTGCGAACTCGACAGCAGTGGCGAACACGTCCTGCGAAGTCCCATTTGCAAACCGAAGTTCGAGACTCACGAGGTTTCCCACTGTCTTGAGCGCCTTCAGCTCTTCCTGCGAGGCGTCGAACTGACGAGCCTCTTCGTGCTCGGGATGTCGAACGACGACGTTGACCACCTGGTCATCATCGAGCTCGATACCCGTAAGGTCAGATACGCGAACGCTTCTGAAACCCATTGCTCTCACCAACTTTCAAACTAGATGCGACACAACGACTTTTGCCATTGCGATACTTCTAGTTAGACATAGTTGAATCTTTAAGTAAATAGGGAAATGTGAGACAATAGAGGTACATGAAAGACGGATTTGATCTCGCTACCTATCTTGCGAAATCCACACAGGCTAGTGGGGTTCCATTGAAAGTGGTGCATCAGCCGACGCTCTTGAGAATCGCCCGTCTAATCCACGCCAAGTAGCTGTCACAAGATTTCGCGGCGCTTCAATGACCGGAGAATGCCGCGCAGCAGGAACGCAAACGGAGAAGCCATGACTAGAAGAACCACGGTGACCATCGCTGCCTCACCATAGGGGCCTCCTTGAAACCATCCCGTGGCAGCTCCACCTGCGAATATGAAAAGCACAAACGACAGAACCACAACCAGAAACCACAAGAAAACGACTGTGACAGCGGATGTGGGGATCTTGCCACGCGACCGAATCTCGTTCTGCCGGTGCAGCTCCACCATCCTTTTGTTGTACTCGTGTATTCGTCGTTGCGCCTGTGCGGCTTCCGTCTCGCGGCGCTTCGCCTCTCGCTTTTCCTGCGCTGCTAGCTCGGATTCAATCTGAGCACGCTGGGCCGCAAATACGTCAGTTGGTGGTGGAGGGGTCGCATGAGCGTGCGGAGGACTAGCCGAGCGGCGCTTCCGTTCCTCTTCCTCGGTCCTGCGTTGCTGCTCCGCCTCACGCTTTTCCTGCGCTGCCTTGACACGCTCACGTTCAGCGTCGGCGCGCTTTTGATCAGCCAGCCTTCTGCGTTCCGCTTCCTCGCTTCGAAGCCGATGAACAAACGCCGTTGCAATGCGGTTTGCTGGTGTCACGACACCGTTGGGGTCGTAGGTGAACAACTTCACGTCGGTTTCGTCCGCGTACTGAACCGCGCCTTTTGAGAAACCGCCAGCAGCGAAGAAAAAGAGCTGAAGATGATGCTTAGTGCCACGAGCACCATAGAGCTTCTGAACCTCGGGACGACCAGCCTGTGCGCTCTTCCACTTCACTTCGGCTATGGCACGCGATGAGCGAACATCAACGCCGCCGTCTGCTCCAATGGGCGTCGCTTGAGCATCACCAAACCCAAATTCACGCATACGCGCGGCTGCATTGATCTCAGCCTCTCGTGCGCTGGCAATGAACGCCATCTAACTCCCCTATCGTCACAGGGAATCATAAGGTTCGGGCATTCGCGATTCTCCTCAGGCCCGACCCAACACCTGGCGCTGAAGAGTCGTCCTATGAAAGTATTAGAGATTAGGCATTGTGGGGTGGCGTCCGATCTTTCGCGTCGTCGAGAAACAGCACGCCGCGATGGGCGCGGCTGACCGCACCAGGACGAGCCATCCCACTACCACCACCCACCAGCGAACTGACCGACGAACTGTGATGCGGCGCAATGAAAGGCGGCATATCGATCAACGGCCGATCCTCCGGCAACACCCCCGCCACCGAATGAATCGCCGTCACCTCCAACGACTCCCCCTCCGTCAACGGCGGAAGAATCCCCGGAAGCCTCTGCGCCAACATCGTTTTCCCGATCCCCGGCGGACCCGTCAACATCAAATGATGCGCACCCGCCGCCGCAACCTCGATCGCCCACCGAGCATCCGTCTGCCCGACAACCTCACTCAAATCCCGCACCGCCACCACACCAGCACTCTCGAAAACATCAGGAACAGCCAGCGCCAACTCACCACGCAACCACCCGATCACCGCAGACAGATCGTCAGCACCCAGCACTTCGATCCCCTTCACCAAGCCCGCCTCAGCCAACGCCCGAGCCGGAACCACCACAGTCCCCCACCCCGCCCGCTTCGCCGCAAGCACCGCAGGCAACACACCACGCACCGTCCGCAAACGACCGTCGAGCGCCAACTCCCCCAAAAACACAGTCTCCCGCAACAACTTCCGCGGCAACTTCTTCGCCGCATCGAGAACCGACAACGACAAAGCCAAATCGTAAACACTGCCCACCTTCGGCAACGTCGCCGGCGACAACGCCAAAATCACCTTGCTGTCCGGCCACTCCTCACCAGAATTGGTCACCGCGGCCCGAATCCGATCACGCGACTCGTGCAACGCCGTATCAGGCAGCCCCACCAAATGCACCGCAGGCAACCCGCGCCCGATATCCGCCTCGATCTCCACGATCTGCCCGTCCACGCCACTGACCGCAACAGAATGCGCCCGCCCCAACGCCATCAGAACGCATCCACAAAATGCTCGACCGAAGGCACACCGTCCCGGCCGATCAACACCGCCACCACATCAAAACGCACCCTCGACCACGACCGACCCGAATCAGTGAGCCACTGCATCGCCAACACCCGAATCCGACGCTGCTTCGCGAACGTCACCGACTCCGCCGGACTCCCGTACCCGACACCCGACCGAGTCTTCACCTCCACGAACACAATCCGATCACCGGAAGTCGCAACAACATCCAACTCGCCGTACCGACAACGCCAATTCCGCTCGACAATCTCCAAACCCGCATCGACCAGGAACTCGACAGCCACATCCTCGCCCCGAGCCCCCAACGCCATATTCCTCGCCATCACAGCCCCCACCACTCACAC
>NZ_LPNQ01000074.1:0-12258 GCF_019266085.1 Rhodococcus sp. FH8
CCTTCAGCTAACCCAAATCAGAAAGCGGGTGGGGAAAAACAACTGGCCGCCACCGGGGAGAACCCGTGGCCACCAGCGGGGAGAACTACTGGCCGCCTACGGGGAGAACTTCGTGGCCATTGACACCGGTGGAGGCGAAATCGAGTTCACCGTCGGATGACTCAGATTTCTCGTACGTCCAGCGGGTGAAGAACTGGCCACTCCCTGATCCCCAGAAGGAGAGGTCAGGTATCGATTTGCTCATCAGGCAGGAGAAAGGTTTGTCGGAACCTGTGCCGACCACGTAGAAACCGATGTTCTTATGGTTCTGAGTCGGGAACATCGCTGGGAGTTGGTATCGGCGTTCATTGAGTGCCCCCGAGAAATAGCTCGTCTGCTTCTGGAACGGGCGATAGGCTGATGTCCTCACAGCGGTGGTCGCGAACTCGATGGCATCGTTTCGTGCTAATTGCTGCTTTAGACTCGAGTTCCAACTGATTCGTCCGGTACCTGTCATCGTAGAGTTGATGCCGATGAACGCAGTGACGTCCGATTCCTTCGGGGTGGTCAATTCAGCAGCCTGACAGTGGGAACGGAAGTCCTCACGAGCTACACCGTACTGGTTGAGTAGCTCGTGAATGCTGACGTTTAGTTGGCTCTGCGAGTAGTCGTAGCACCATGAATCGCGACCTGTTTTGAGCCCTGATGAGAAATTCGTGAACACAGTCGGGCTTCCTGGACCCGATTTCTTGTCCCCGATTGCCGGCCACGTCGTGAACGTGTCATCTCGCTGATTCGCCCAGTCTCCGTGATTGTTCGGGATGATCGACTGCCAGTCGACAGACCCCAGGTGTCCTTCAGAGACGATTCGTAGTTTATCTTCGCGACTCAGGTAGTCGCCGATGTCGCGGTAGTGGATCTCGCACGGACCTGTATGCCCCGGGTTTTTGATGCCGATGAAGATGGCGACAGTGGTACGAGCTCCGCTACCAAAGACGTTCCCCTTCTCCTTCTGGCGTAGATCTCCGGCCGTCCGAGCATTTCCGCGCAGGTTGTAGACATAGATATGCGCGTATTCCTCGGCCATGCTCAGCCGGATTCCGTCGGCGGTGTTGCCGTCCACCCAGCCGCCGTTGGAGACGAATGCGACTACGCCCGAGTCGCCGATCCGGTCAGTGGCCCAACGGAAAGCCCGTAAGTAGGAGTCGTAGAGGCTGTTCTTGTTGGTCGCAGTAGAGCGTTTGGCGTAGGTGTCGGCGATGCGTCCGTCCAACGTCGGGTACCCGACATTCGCGTTCAGATCATTCGCGCTGGTCTGCCCCACTGAGTAGGGCGGTTCCGTGCATTGTTTAATTGTGTTGTAGGCCCAGAAGTCCAATCCGTCGCTACCGGGAAGACTGGCTATCGCCCCCGGCGGTTGGCGAGGACAGGCCGTCTCACTTTAAGGAAATGAGACGGCCGTTCATCGCGGCTACGTGGTCACGAGTTGCATCAGTTCGCTGTAGTCCGTGACGACGTTATATATGACGTCCTGCCCGTTCTTCTTGTTGAGCGACTCGAAGAAGTTCCGGGCGCACTTGATCTTTGCGTTTTCGACGTCCTTGAGTTGCAGGCTCGACAGTGAGCCTTTCGTCTCGGCGACGAAGTACACGTGTTTGACGCTTCCTTCGGTGAACGCGATCGCCCAGTCGGGGTTGTAGTCACCGACCGGAGTCGGGATGAAGAATCCTCGCGGGAGTTTCGCGTAGACCGCGACCTCGTCGCTGGTGTCGATCTCGTTGACGAAGTCGCGTTCGACCTTGGAGTCGGTGACAACGTAGTCGTAGATGTGCTTCTTCAGTTTGTCGCCGGCCTGCGCGAAGTCCTGCTTGGTCTGGTTCTCCGTGAAGATCGCTGAGTCGAACCGGTCGTCCAATGTGTCGTAGGTCAGGTGCTCGACGATCACAGTGGCCTTCTGCTCGTTGACAAGCCTGGCCGTCTCGGTGATGAACTGTTCCGGGTTGAGCCGGAACTTTGCGAATGTCGCCGGCGTGACCCCACCCAGAATGGCAGCGACAGTACGTCGAGTGAGCTGGGTCTTCTCGGTGATCTCGCCGAGCAGGTCGTACTTCACCTGTGAGCCGGCGGTCACTGTCTCGGTGTGAGTCCGTGTCCGCGTTTGGTCGAATCCGGCCGTGTTGGTGAGATCCTCAGCGTCGAGGGCGTCCTTCTGCTGTCCCTCGATGAGGACATACTGCATTGCAGCCACGTTGAGGTGGGTGTCGAGCGCCTGGACGCACTTGCGTACCAACTCGTCCGAATCGAACTCGACCTGATAGACAGCCTTGTGGTTGATCCGCCGCCAGAGCGCCTGGAACTCCTTCTTCGCGAAGTTGGCCTCGTTGAGCGGGATCTTCTTCGGCTTGCGGCCGTCCTCGCCGATCACCTTCACATCGAGATACAGCGCATCCACGAGCGGCCACACGCAGTCGATGACCGGACGCAGCAACTCCGAGGTGGGCTCGGCGAGGGTGCCGGCTTCCTTCGCCTGCTTGTACACCTCAGAGACCGTGTGGTCGTCGTTGACGTA
This sequence comes from Rhodococcus sp. FH8, assembly GCF_019266085.1. Classification (NCBI taxonomy): domain Bacteria; kingdom Bacillati; phylum Actinomycetota; class Actinomycetes; order Mycobacteriales; family Nocardiaceae; genus Rhodococcus; species Rhodococcus sp. FH8. The sequence goes on from NZ_LPNQ01000074.1 coordinate 2,549, forward strand.
GTCGTTCTTCAAGAGATAGTCATACAGCGCCTGCGCGAGCGCCTCCTCCACGACGGATTCGCCACTGGGAGTCTGGATGGTCTTGCCGGTGAAAAACTTGATGCTCGCCTTGCGTGGCCGCGCCGCCAACGAGTCGGCGATCTCCTTCTGGAGTCCGGTTACGAAGTCCGTGTAAGACTCGTCGGTGACGACGGTCAGTTCGTTGATGTCGTGCACGACGACCGGGTTGTCCATGCGCTCGCCATGCTGGTCGACCGCCAACCGCAGACCGCGCCCGATTTCCTGCCGGCGGGAGACCGTGTTGTCGCTCTTCTTGAGCATCCCCATCACGAACACGTTGGGGTTGTCCCAGCCCTCGCGCAGCGCGGAGTGCGAGAAGATGAACCGCACCGGTTCCTCGAACGACAGCAGGCGTTCCTTGTTCTTGAGGATCAGATCGTAGGCATCAGTGTCTGTGGACTGGCCCTTGTCGTCGCCCCGCCCACTGACCTTGCCGTCGACCTGCCGCTTGGTCTTCTTGTCGATGGAGAAGTAGCCCTCGTGCACCTTCCCGATTTCGTCGCGGAGAAGGTACTCCTGGTGCGCGGCGGACGAATCGTCAAGGGCGAGTTCACCTAGCACGTCGTTGCGGATCGTCTCGTACTCTTCCTCGAAGATGCGTGCGTAGTCGCCGAGTGTGTCCTCACGGTCGTAGTCACGGTACTTGGCGACCTCGTCGATGAAGAACAGTGAGAGCACCTTTATGCCCCGGCTGAACAGTTCGCGTTCCTTGTCGAGGTGGGCGCGGATGACTTCCCGGATCTGGATGCGCCGCTTGGTTTCCTCAGTCACGTCACGGTCGGCGAGTTGGCCGGCAATGACCACGTCACCGTTGCTCAGTTCAAGCACGTCACGGTTGGCGTCGATGTCGGTGATGAACAGGCCTTTGTACGCCTCGATGCCGTTGGACAGGTCGTGCAGGTTCGCGCCGACGTCGAGGCGTTTGAGCTGGCGTTTGATGTCGGTCTTGGTCTGGACCTCGATCTCGACCCGGGCGCGGGGTTTGGCGCCCTTGGCGATCTCGATCGCATCGAGATACAGGTACGCGGTTGAGCCGGCGAGTCCCTTGACGGTGATGCCGCGGACGGCGATCTTCTTTACCAGTTTCTGATTGTAGGCTTCCAGGGCGTCGAGGCGATGGACCTTAGTGTGCTCGACCTTATGGGTGGCCGAGTAGCGCAGCACCATCAGCGCATTGAACTCGGCCAGAGATGCGAGTGACTTGTCCGCGCCGATCTTCTGTGGCTCGTCGATGATCACGATCGGCCGGTTCGTCTTGATGACGTCGATCGGCCGGCGAGATTGAAAATCGTCGAGCACATCGTAGATGCGGCGGTTGTCCTTGCCGGACGAGTTGAACGCCTGGATGTTGATGATCATCACCTGCACACCGGCATCGGAACTGAACCGCTCCACCTCGTGTAGCTGCGATGAGTTGTAGACGAACGAGCGTGGCTTGGTCCCGTACAACTGTTGGAAGTGCTCGGCAGTCACTTCGAACGACTTTTGTACACCCTCGCGGATCGCGATCGAGGGGACGACGACGATGTACTTGGACCAGCCGTACCTCTTGTGCAGCTCCATGATCGTCTTGATGTAGACGTACGTCTTTCCTGTGCCCGTCTCCATCTCGACATCCAAATTCGGTGCCCCCGGTGCCGCCTTGCTGTCCTCCACCTTGGCCGACGGCGGAAGGTTTCGGGAACGCTGCACCTTGTGCACGTTCTCCAACAGCTGGGCACTGGTCAGCGTGATCTCGGCGTTCCGCAAACCCGAATCGGAGTACAACGACTCCTCACCTGTCTTGCGGCGGCGACCGGGATCGATCCGATACGTGACGCCATCATTCTTGGGCTGACCGGCGAAGGCCTCGGCCACCGAGTCGACAGCGTCTGTCTGATACGGATGGATCTTGAACTGCAGTTTCATGTGATCAAACGGCCTTCACATCGGTCACCGGCGACAGTTCCTTGAAGATCTGTTCTGCGTTGATGCGCGCAGCGTCGGATTCGAAAGCAGAGTCGCGGAAGACGACCCGCAACGGCTCGCGCTTCGCGAGCGCGCGCACGAGATCCGCACTTACCTCCTCGTCAAAACACGCGAGCAGCGCATCGTCTGCAACCGCGAAGACCTCTTGCCCCACAATCTCTTCCACGGAAATCGGGATGTTCACCTCAAGACCCCAATCCAATAGGACCTGAATCAGGAGATCCTCGCTCGTTCGACCAGGCTTGACGCTGTTTCCGAGGCTGTCGAGAGTCCCTTGTGCGGTCTCGTCAGGCGTCTGCAATACATCGGCCAGGTTGCTGGTATCCACTACGAATTTCCGAAAGCCCACGTCGAGTCGACCTGTCGTGAGTCCTGCGGCCTCACGAGTGGCCTGCGCCGCCCGACGAATCCGCTCCGCGCACAAATCTGCGATCGTGCCGTATCCGGCTTTCGCTGCATCTGACTTGGGATCGCACGGCTCAGGAAGCTGGACCACGATGAACTGCCTGTCGCCTCCGTCCTTCGCGTTGAGACGGTATACCGCCTCGGCGGTCGATCCCGACCCTCCGAAGAAGTCGAGAACGATACCGTCTGAGGACTTCGATAGTCCGAGGAGCCGGACGATCAATTCGACGGGCTTTGGGAAGTCAAACGGGATTCCAAGTGACTTCAACTCCCGCGCGGCAACGTTGTTCTGAACGTCCTCGATGAAGTCCTTAGGGATCATTCCGTCGTCCAGGCGATCCTTGAGGTATAGCTTTGTGTAGATGTTCCATGCGGATCGTTCACCGGTCTCCACATCCAACAATGGAGAAGTGCCAGTCTGCTTGAAAGTAATGAGGTTGTTAGCGAGGCCAGCCTTGAACGTCGCTTCACTCCAGCGCCAAGGGACAGTTCCAGGGGGCCGAACCCAGCTGCCATCCGGGCATTCAATCGGGTAAATCGAACCACCGTGCTTGAGTGCAGCTTGGTACAAGCCGATCTCTTTGTACTTTCCAACGCTGTCCTCGCGGTTGAATCCCTTGATCTGCTCCGGCGATAGCGGAGTCGAGAATCCAGGTAGCGTCTCGGCGTTACGCGCATACACCAGAACGTGGTCCTTCGCAGGGGAGAAGTGCGTACCGTTGTTGCTCGACCGCTTCGTGACGCGCGTGACACTCGCTAGGAAGTTCGCCTCACCAAATACCTCGTCCATCACTCGCCGCAGGTTCGCATGCTCGGAATCACCAATGCTGGCGAAGATTGCGGCATCCTCAGCCATCAGCGTGCGGGCCAGGCGGAGCCTCGGGTAGATCATGCTCAGCCAGTCCGAGTGAAACCGTCCGTTGGCCTCGGTATTCGCCACAAGCTTCACACCCGCGTCGTTTAGCTGCCCGGAACGCGTGAGGTACTCCTGCGTACTCTCAGCAAAGTCGTCCTCATAGACGAAGTCATTGCCTGTGTTGTAGGGGGGGTCGATGTAGATGAGCTTGACCTTGCCTAGGTACGACTCCTGGAGGACCTTCAGTGCATCGAGGTTGTCGCCTTCGATAAAGAGGTTTTTGGTGGTGTCGAAGTCGATGGACTCCTCACGCACGGGTCGGAGAGTCTTGGCAATGGGCGCATTGGCTGCGAATGCGGCAGCGCGTTTGCCTGGCCAATCGAGTTGGTAGCGTTCCTGCGGTCCCTCGACAATATGGTCGGACAGTTCCTGGCGAAGAAGATCGAAGTCGATGGCCTTCTTCGGGCTGCCTTCGGCGTCGAGACATTCAGTGACGACGCTCGGGAACAATTCCGCGAGCTTGTCGATGTTGGCCTCGGTCAGGTCGGGCGACGTCATGCGTAGTTTCTCCACGGGTTTGCTCTGTCTACCTTTCGACCAACATGGTCAGTTCTGCTTGCTTCGTCTTCAACGCACGTCGCAATTCGACCTTGCGATTGAACTGAGGCTCGGTGCGGAGTTTGCGTTCCAGTGTGGCGATTTCGCGTTCGAGTTTGCGCACCGTCTCCAGTCTGGCCGCGACCTCCGACACGTCTTCGCCCGGCCGTACCGCCACTGGTGTCAGCGGGTCGAGTAGCGCGGTGTAGAGGGCGGGCAGGTTGATCGAGGTCGGAAGGGGTTGCCGTTCGGTCCGGGCCGACTGCCAGCCTGTGCTGTAGTAGGCGCCGATCTTGGGTGTGCCGGGGCCCAATTGCTTGTGCGCAGCCACCATCCGAATGCTCCGGGGCTCACCCTCGCCGCGATTGATCTCGAAGATGATCGGGAACGGGATGGCCTTGTCGATCGCGGTCAACACCGGCTCGGAAACATCCGCACCCTTCGCTTCGATCTCGAAGATTTGGATCTCGGGGACTGCGGTGCTGCCGGCCAGGTTGATCGTGCTCTCGGCAAGCTTGTACGCCCAGGTGATACGCAGTACCTCGGCGATGAACTTCTCGCGTACCGAAGTCGAGACGGTGCCGTGCGCGTAGAACTTCTCCTTGGGTACACGCCGGCCGAACTTCGCGGCGTCCGGCCACCGGTACAGTATTTCACTCATCTACCGTCGCCTGCCTGAAGTGGCTCGATGACGGCGATGAAGGCGATCAGCTCGAAGTCGTCGAGCCCGGCGATGGTCTGTGTGAGCGCGGTGGTGCGACCGCCGGTGAACAAACTGTCGATGTCACGTTCCTCGGTGACATCGATCATCGAGTGGATCGCCTCGGTGAGCAGCTGCGAATACCGGCTCATGTCTGCCCCCTCGCCGGTTGCGGCGTTGAAGGTGCGGACAACGTCAGTGACGGGTTGGTCGTAGGGGCGGCATCCTGCGCGGATGAGGTCGAGCAGATGCTTGGCCTCGGTGTGATCGGCGATGACGTTGCCGGCGTCGTCGAGGTAAACCAGGTAGTGCGGGTGAAGACGGTTGCCGCGGTTGCCACTGTGTTCGGTGAGCTGAGACTCGTCGGCGTTGATGTTGTGCAACGCGAAGATCACACCAGGCTTGAGGCCCTTGGCAGGATCTGCCGGCACAACGGCGTGTAGGCCCTTCGGTGCAGCGGCCAGGTCGCCGTACTCGGCGAGGTATCCGAGCAGGTCCATGCGGAAGTCGTTGAGCCCGAGGTCGGTGATGGACACGCCGGTGCGGACGTCTTCGAGTTCGATGACTTCGTCCTGGAGTTTGCGGAGTTGCTGCTTACGGAACGCGGCGTCGGAGTCTTCGAGGGAAAGGACGTTGTCGTCGGCGGTGCCGGCGAGGTCCGCGATGACCATCCGGTTCTCAACACGCTCCTTGAGGTTGATGTACTCGTCGAGGGAGATATCGGGCCAGAAGTTCACCAACTGAATCCGGGTGTTGATCGAGCCGATACGGTCGATGCGACCGAACCGCTGGACGATCCTGACCGGGTTCCAGTGAATGTCGTAGTTGATCAGGTAGTCGCAGTCCTGCAGATTCTGACCCTCACTGATGACGTCGGTGCCGATGAGCACGTCGACCTCACGCGTCTCGGTCGGCATCGTGAGGTGGCGCTGCTTCGAGCGGGGCGAGAACATCGACATGACCTGCTGGAAGTCAAATCCGGTGCCGAGCGTCGTCTTCGCGGCGTGGCCACCACCAGTGATCAGAGCCGTGTCCAGACCGATTGAGGCGACGGCGGGAGCGAGCTCGCGATACAGGTAGTTCGCGGTGTCGGCGAACGCGGAGAACACCAGCACCTTGCGGTTGCCCGGGTTGATGGGGTGGGCGGCCTTGTCTTCGACGAGCTTTATGAGCGTTTGCAGTTTGAGGTCACGATCCGGAGTGACCCTATGCATCTCGTTCACCAATGCGCGGAGGGTTTCGCGGTCGTTCCACAAATCCCGCCGCCACGACTCGATGTCGAGATCTTCGAGGTCGATCTTGATCTTTTCCCCGAAGGTGAGCGCTTCGAGGTTCGCGTCGTCTTCGTCGTCCACATCGAGATCGAGGTCCGACAGATCTGTGTCGAACTCGGGGGCGGATCTGCTGTGCGTGTCGAGGCGGTTGAGGGTTCGGTCGACGGTGGCCTCGATCTTGGCAAGTGTCAGGCGGAAGGCGTCGACCGAGCTTTCCAACCGTTTGAGGAGGTTGACGGTCATGAGCTGCTTGAGGCCCTGCTCACGTCCGCGCTGTCCCAGATTGGCCGTGCCACCGGCGGTGCCGACGTTGTAGAGGTTCTCGTACTTGCCGATCCGGCTGGGGAACACGTATGCCAGCGGGGTGTAGACGGCGAGGGTAAGGGCCTGGAGCTGCCCGAAGATGTCGTTGAAGCCGGGCACGTCGGGCAGGTCGGTGAGCGGTTCGCGGATCGATGTCGGTGGGAGCCGCTCGGGGAACGCGCCGATCTCGGTGGTGTCGTAGAACGCCTGAATGTGTTTGCGTGACCGGGCAATCGTGACGGCGTCGAGCAGCTCGAAGAAGTCGAAGTCGAGCATCTGCAGGATGCGGTCGGTCGTGCGGTCCTCCGGGTCGAGCTTGGACCACTCGTTGAACACTGTCTGTGCATCCTTGAAGACCTTCTCGACCGTGGTCGAGATGTTCAGGTGCCGGGAGAGGTTCTCCGACTCACCCTCGTACGCAAGCTGGAGCTGGTTCTTAAGATCGTTGAACCGGTTGTTGACCGGGGTAGCCGAGAGCATCAGGACCTTGGTCTTCACGCCCTCACGGATGACCTGACGCATGAGTCGCTGGTAGCGGGACTCCTTCTCCTGCGCGTAGTCGGCGTTGCGGAAGTTGTGCGACTCGTCGATCACGACGAGGTCGTAGTTGCCCCAGTTGACTCGGTCCAGCCTGAGCCCCAGCGACTCTCCGCGGGTGCGGGACAGATCGGTGTGGGCGAGGACGTCGTAATTAAAGCGGTCGCCGGCGAAGATGTTGGTGGTCAGGTTCGCGTTGTAGTTCGTCCAGTTCTCGGCAAGCTTCTTCGGGCACAGTACGAGGACCGACCTGTTGCGCAGCTCGTAGTACTTGATCACCGCCAGCGCGGTGAACGTCTTACCCAGGCCCACACTGTCGGCGAGGATGCACCCGTTGTAGGTCTCGAGCTTGTTGATGATCCCGGTCGCCGCATCGCGCTGGAAGTTGTACAGGCTGTTCCAGACCTTCGTGTCCTGGTAGCCGGTCCGATCGTTCGGAAGGACGTCCTCACTGATGTCGTCGAGGAACTCGGCGAACAAGTTGTAGAGGATCAGGAAGTAGATCCGGGCAGGCGAGTTCTCCGCATACACGCTCGCAATGTGGTCATGCACCGCCTGGGTTACATCGTCAAGCTGGTCCGGATTGTTCCAGATCTGGTCGAAGATGCCGAGGAACTGCCCTGTCTCGGGTGCGCCCTCGAACTTGGTGACCATATTCGAGACCGCCGGTCCCCGTTCGTAGCCGAGGTCCGTGGTGGTGAAGCCCTGGATCGGGAAGTAGACGGAAGCATCGTCGACAGCGGCGAGCGGCTGCATCGGGCTGCTGGTGGCGTTCGACCGGAACGTCACCTTCCTACGCACCCAATCGGCGCACTCCTTCGCGATGGCACGCTGGGTGAGCTTGTTGCGCAACCGGATCTCGAACTCCGAGCCGTACAGGCTCGACTCTGCACGTCCACCCGGGATGAAGAACTCGCGGCGCTCCTTGCGGAGTCTGTCGGTCACCCTCTCCGTCACGAAGGACGGTGAGGTGAAGATGAACTCCAGCTCGGAGACCTGCTCCAACTCCTTGCGCAGCGCCTCGAACGCGAAGATCGAAAAGGTCGATGCTGCGATGCGCACCTTCGAGCCGGGCGTGATCTCGGCCTTGAGGTCGTTGCCGAGAAGGTCGTTGACGTTGTCGATGATCCGCACGTCAGTCCTTTGCCGAATCAGAGTTCGCGGCGGCCCCGCCGCTTCGCACCCAAGAATCGACCTCGCTGACCTGGAACTTCCACAGGCGGCCGATCTTGTGGGCAGGCATGGCCTTCTCTGTGATCCAGCTGTACACGGTGTCCTTGGTGACGCCGAGATGGGCAGCAATGTCCTCGGCGGACAGCCACGGCTCCGTCACTGTTACCCCTCTGAATCATCGACCGATCTTGTATCGGTCTCTCGGAACCTTACCGGCTTTAAACCTGTTAGGAAGGTTCCATCCGAAGATAGTCGCCTTCAGGCGGGACTGCCGCACGATCAGGTGGCAGTATTGACCTGCCCTACCTGTTGGGTTTCGGTCACGCCGCCTGAGCGACTTTGGCATGGTCACGATGGTGCGGCTGTGCTCACTGTGGGCGTCCCTGACGTGGTCCGATCGGCACGACTCGTCCGGAGTGCTGGCCTTCGCGGAGCTGATCGTTCTCCAGCGCCAGCACCTGAATGATCCGTTCGAGTTGGCGGACGGTTTCCTGCAGGGCGGTGACGTCTGCGGTGAGTTCGTCGATGCGACGCTGGGCGTCGTCGCGCTCATCGCGGAGTGCCACCAGAGCGGGCGGGGCATCCGTGTTCGCTACCCGTGCTCGGAACTCCGCTTGTAGGTCGGTGTGGCGGTGAGTGAGCAGCCAGCGTTTGATCTGTGCTTCTTCGGCGAGCGATTTGATGGTCAGCTTGCCGTCGGAGTACAGGGGTTCCCCGACGACGAGGCGGTCCATCGCATCGCGGATCGTACGCCGCACATCGTCGTCCGTTGTTGCCGTCAAACGGGCGCCTGTTCGATGGCAGCGTGTACTGTCTCGATACCGGCGGCTTGCAAACACTCCAAAGGGATTTGGAGTTCGTCCCGTTCCACCCCGGCGTTCGATGTGATGAAGAGGACCCTCTTCTTTGTGGTCATCAAACTTCCGTTTCTCCAGTGAGCACTTCTTGCTGGACGAGTTCCATGAAACAGGACCGGCGACACTTCAACCAGGCTCCGTTGGAGCCCCCCACAACACTGCGGACCGGGATGCGGGACATCGGCTCGCTGGCATCTCTAGCCCTGACAGACCTACGGTCCAGGGGACCGCGGGCTCGGAAACCTTGGGCAGAACTCGACATCAATTGCCTCTTGGTGGGGCCTTGACCCCGCGGGTTGGACACGCTTGATCCTGGTCTCAGACCAGGGAAAGCGAGAAGATCTAACCCGATGGCAAAGAAAAATTACTCCGAAGAGTTCCGCCGCGACGCAGTCGAGCTGTACCGCGACACCGGCGGCGCGACCGTAGCCGGGATCGCCGCCGATCTCGGCGTATCCCACGGCTCCCTGACCGCATGGCTGAGAAATGCGGGTATCCCGATCCGCAGACCCGCCGCCACCGCTCCGGGGCCCGGCACCGGCGAGACACCCGAGCAGGAAGCCGCCAGGCTCCGCGCCGAGGTCGCACACCTACGCGCGGAGAAAACCAAGCTCGAAACCGAACGAGACATCCTGCGGTCGGCGGCCAAATATTTCGCCGGAGAGACGAATTGGTGAACCGCTTCCAGTTCGTCGCAGACCACTCCGACACCTACCCGGTGAAGCGGTTGTGCCAGGTCATCGATATCGCCCGCTCGTCGTACTACGCATGGATCAACGCCGCCGAGAAACGAGCCGCCCGGGCCGCAGCCGACGCTGAACTCGCCGACAAGATCCGCGCCGTCCACACGGTGGACAACACCTACGGGCGGCCCCGGATCACCGCCGAGATCAATCACGGACAACCCGCCGACCAGCGGATCAATCACAAACGGATCGCACGGATCATGCGCGCCAACAACATCGAGGGCCTGCGACTGC
>NZ_LPNQ01000074.1:12313-130402 GCF_019266085.1 Rhodococcus sp. FH8
CGCACCGAACTCGTAGAGAACGCACTCGATGCCGCAGCTCGCACACGCGGTGATCTTGCCGGTGCAGTATTCCACGCCGATCGCGGAAGTCAAGGCGTATTCAACTGGTCGAAGCAACACGTTGCTGTTGAATTGATCGTAGGTGTTCGTCCCAGGCTTCAGCGGGGGTTCGCCATTGGAGTCGTTTCCGTGGTCGCGTGTTGAGAGCGTGTGCGACTGCCGCGAGATCGTCTGGGCTCCATCGCGAGAGATCAGTTCCCTTCGGAAAGTATTGGCGCAGTAGTCCATTCGCGTTCTCGTTGGTACCTCGTTGCCATGGGCTGTGTGGATCGGCGAAGTACACCTTCAGCCCGGTGTCGATGGTGAACTGGGCGTGTGCGGACATTTCCTTTCCTCGGTCCCAGGTCAGCGAGCGTTTGAGTTCGGTGGGCATCGACGCCAGTGCCTGTGCCAACGCTCTGTTCATCGACACCGCTCCGTATCCCGACAGTGCCGGCCCGTTCTTGGTGATCGGTTGCTGTCGCCACCCTTGTTCCCGAGGCAGGTGCACGAGGGTGGTGTATCCGGTTGTGCGCTCGACGATGGTGCCGATCGCGGACCTGTCCGTGCCGATGATGAGATCACCTTCGTGGTGCCCGGGGATCGCACGGTCGTCGGCTTCTTCGGGACGCTCGCTGATGAGTACGTCCGGTGTCACATGGGCCCAGGCAACGCGTTTCGCTCTCGCGCGTGGCATCCGAAGAGCGCGGCCGGTGCGCAGGCACAAGATGAGTTCGCGGCGCAGCGCACCGCGACCCTCGATGAATAGGGACTGGTAGATGGCTTCGTGGCTGATCCGCATGGACTCATCATCCGGGAAATCGATCGGTAGCCGGTGCGAAATCTGCTCAGGGCTCCACGCTTTCACCCATCGGCGGTCCTGACGATGCGGCTTGTTCAAGCCCTTCCATTGCCGTTCGAACGGTCCGGCGACCGCATCGCCGCCCGGCTTGGTGATCTGGCCTGAGAGTCGGTCCTCGACGTAGTGCCGTAACCGATCGTTGGCCGTGAGCTTGGCGGTCTTCGGGCGGCGGGCAAACAACTCGGCTTTCCAGTGCGCCACGCTGGCGCGGTACTCGAGCTTGCCGCCACGCGTGGCAGCGTTACGCCGCAGCTCCCGCGAGATCGTCGACGGGCTCCTCCCGATGGCACTCGCGATCGCGCGCACCCCATGGCCTGTGGCGTGCAGGATCGCGATTTCCTCACGCTCTGCCAAAGAGAGGTACCTGCCTGCCGGCGCGGGCCACGAATACGGCGTCATCCCGCCAGCGTGCCGGAACCACCGCTGGCCCACAGGCTGTCCCACGCCGACAGCGTCAGCTGCCTCACGAGGAAGCTTGCCTGTGGCGATCTGGTCCCAAAACTGCCGTTCCTTCGACCGAGGATGGCCCGGTGCTCCCGGTGACCTCATCGGAGCCCTGCCCGTTACTTCCCGCACCCAATCCGATGGACGACCCACAACACCCTCCTGACCTCGAATGTTGCGTCCACCGATTGAGCCCAATCAGTACACATCAAAGGATTTCGCGATGCTCTGCACGAAGCTCGGTGTCACACAATCGATGGGAGCGGTAGGCACGAGCGCGGATAATGCCCTGGCCGAGTCGTTCAATGCGACGCTCAAACGGGAGACGCTGCAAGGCGCCGCCCGCTGGGAATCGCCCCGGGCGGCACGGCTCGCTGTGTTCCGGTGGATCACCCGCTACAACACCCGACGCCGGCACTCGTACTGCAACTATCTCAGCCCAGCCGACTACGAAAACGCTCACACATCCGATAGCCTGCAGAAAGCCGCGTAATCACAAACCCCGTGTCCACCTTCCGGGGTCAAGGCCCGTGTGTTTCGCGCATTACTGCATAGTTGACATCACGAAGCCCACTGCACTGACCGCAGTGACGAAAGGATTGCCATGATCTACATAACCGTCAAATTTACCGCTCGCCCGGAGCACGTCGATAATTGGCTGGAGCTGGTAGACGACTTCACAAAAGCAACGCGGAGCGAGCCGGGGAACATCTTTTTCGAATGGTCCCGTAGCGTGGACGACCCTCACCAATTCGTACTCGTCGAAGCATTCCGCGACACCGAAGCAGCGACTGCACACGTCAATTCTCTTCACTTTGCACGCGGAACGGAGGCCATGTCGTACGCCGTCGCGACCATTCCTCAAATCGTCTCGACGGAAATACCCGGTCAAGACGGTTGGAGCGAGATGGGCGAAGTACGTCCACGCACCCATTGAACACAGCAGTCGAACGGCTTTCGAAATATGTTATGTCCTAAAGGATCACAATTGTCCGGATGATCGGCCGTCTCCATGAAAGGACTGCGGAATCTTCTTTCCGTCTTCATTTTTCATCCATTCGTAGTATCCGTCGGCTGGGATGATGGCACGCCGTTTAGCGGCGCTGCTTCTGAATGACGGCTTCTCCGTGACGGTTTCGCTGCGAGCGTCTTTTGCCCAGGCAGGAAGCAAACCCCATTTGGCAGTTCTGAGCTGGCGCTGGGGCTCGGCGTCGGGTTCCTCGTGTGAGGTTCGTTCGAGGATCACACGGACCGGTTGGGTGGGTGCGACGTTGTAGGACGGGGGAAGTTCGTCGCTGACGGTGTGCGTGGTGTCGAAAACGACTGCAATTCCTTGCTCGAGCTTTTGTTTGCGTAGCGTCCGCACATGGCCTGACCTCCTCGTAATCGGTTCCTGCCCCATTGAACAGCGTGGGTCCGACTTCCGCGCCAAGCGCCGTGTGATGATCTGTGCGAGTACGTCGTCGAGTGTCGAGGAAGGGGAAGTGCGATCACCAGTCCTCGGCCGGCGCCCACGGATGTTGCGTTGGCGATCGTGGCCGCAACGGTTCTCGGTGTCACTGTCGGGGTTCTTCTGGCCGATGTGGTGGCCGGCCTCGCGGTCGGGGCCGGTACCGCGGTGGTGTTCCGTTTCGGGTTGCGGACGATCATCACCAGGAAATGACGGAAGCGTTCGGGAAGGCGGTCTACGCATGAAAACGTATCGCGACTTCGAATGGCTCTTCCGCGACTACCCGTGGACCGAGAACGGGCTGCACGTGACCTACGTGCTCGACGCAACGCCGGCTCGTCGCTCGTGCTCCTGGCCCAGGCGAGGTCTACATCAGGCCTGGCCCACCTCTGGTAACCCGCTGCCCAGAGCAAACGGTGCATCCAGATACCGAGTACGACTGTGAGAAGGCATTTCCAAATGCATTCGGCCAAGTAGTCGTTGTCCGGTACGGCAGACCAGATGCTCACGCGTACCCCGGTCATGGGGCATTCGGCGAACAGCACGCATGGCAGGACCACGGGTTGGGGATCAACGCGGCTGGCAAGATTCTCAATATTGCTGCGCCCAAACCGATTGCTGGGGCGACGGAGTACTTCGCGTCGTTCAAGATGCGCGGTGCCAACCCTATTCGGGCCTTTGTGCGGACCGTTGACAGGGAACAAACCGAAGAGGGCCATCTCGACAGCTACAACATGGGCCTACTCACCGGTTTCTGCAAGACTGGATCCGAAGCAGGTGAAGGCTATTGCGAACCGTGGGTGAACCAAACGCTAGGAAACTGAAGCATGCCCAATGACCAACTCGTGCAAGAAATCGCAGCGAATCTCGAGGACTATCTTCAAGCTGCGAGTTCGTTCCCACGTGAACCTTCCGCGCCGATCGAAGACGGCGCGGAAGGCTGGTATGCCCCAGCACCAGGCTCGCCCACGTATGGCCGAACTCCGTGGGTGAACATGCGCGATGTCCTCGTCCGCCCAGTCGGAAAAGCTGTCGTCGTGTCGTTTACCTGGCAGCCGGAATTCTCTGGCCGGAAAGCCACCTACGTCGTGCCCCTCGAAGCCCCAGACGTCGACGCAATCGGGGGTTCGAACAAGCTCATCACCTTGCTCGACTTCCGACTGGACGAGCCGAACTGGCAACACTCGGCTCGCTCGATCGGAGACGACCTCTACGTCGTTGTCTTAAAGCCGTTAACGCCACGGCAGTAGATGACCGTGGCAGGACCCCATTTGGTGAGCCACTCGCTATCAGAGAATCAATGCGTGTGAATACAGCTGGCAGCGTACTCATTTGGAGTTCGATACGCCAGCGATGAATGACGGTGCCGGTTGTTGTAGTCCTCCTTCCAGTCCTCGATGACCACCCGAGCTTCGAGGAGGCTGTGGAATTCGTTCATGTTCAGGCATTCGTCACGGACACGGTTGTTGAAGGACTCGATGTAGCCGTTTTTCCACGGCTGACCAGGTGGAACGTAGCCGATACCGACCTGATCCTCGCAGAACGTCCTCAGCGCCTCGGAGATGAACTCGGGCCCGTTGTCGCACCGCAGGACCTGCGGTGGGCCGCCCCAGCGTGCGAACGCCTTCCCCAACGCGGTGACGAGATCCTCTGCCGGGATGGATCTCTCGACAATGTTCAGCACGGACTGGCGGGTGTGTTCGTCGACCATCGACGCGATCTTGAATTTCCGGCCGTCGGTGGTCGAATCGAACTGGAAGTCGATCGCCCACACCACCTTCGGCGCGTCCGCTTCGGTGATCGGGGTGGTCGAGGCGCCGGCCCGTTTACGAATTTTTCGGACGTTTACTCGCAATCCTTCCTCGCGCCAGAGGCGCTGCACTTTCTTCTTGTTGATCACCCAGCCGGCGGCACGCAAGTCCGCCCATGCCCGCCGGAACCCTTTTCTTTGGTTCGCTTTGGCCCAGTCCCGCAACCACTTCCGCAGATCGACGTCCGGATCATCCGAGGTGTTCCTTGCTACTTTCTTGCGTTGGGTCGATCGCGGTTGCCCGACGATTCTGCAGGCGAAACGCTGCGAGAGCCCCATTGTTTCCTGGAGCATCATCACGGCGTTTCGTTTGGCGGTCGGGCTCAGAATTTTCCCCGAGCAATCTCCTTGAGGGCAGCCTTTTCGAGCTCGGCTTCGGCGAGGAGCTTCTTGAGCAGGGCGTTCTCGTTCTTGAGTTCCTTGAACTCTTTGGCGTCGTCGGCTTTCATACCGCCGTACTGCTTGCGCCAGTTGTAGAGCGTCGGCACCGAGACGTCGAGTTGTCGGGCGATTTCCTCGACGTCGGCGCCTGTGGCGGCGAGTTCGTCGCCGTGGCGCAGTTTGCGGATGATCTGTTCGGGTGTGTGCCGTTTGCGTCCAGCCATGAGATGAAGCCTTTCATGCCCTTGATCAGGGCGGAAGGATTCTCATAACTTGCTGATCCGTGCCCCCAATAGTGCACCAGCTTTATGAGAGCTGAGGGTACGGTTGGATGTCTGCCCAGAGCTTCTCATACTCGATCGGGCTGATGTTGCCGAGATAACTGTGACGCCGTTCGCCATTGTGAAAATTGTCGATGTGATCGGCCATGGCTGCAGTCAACTCCAGCGTGGTCGACCACTTCTTCGTGTTCAGTAATTCCGTCTGCAACCGCCCCCAGAATGCCTCCATGACAGCATTATCGAAGCAATCACCGACCGTCCCGAATGACTCGAGAAGTCCCCACCTTCGCAGATTCTCGCCGAACCCCTGCATTGAGCGCAGTTCTGACACCGACCGCCGCTGAGCCGCCCACTGCATAGTTATGCGCCACTTCGGGTCGTCTCTCATTCGATCGTTTCTCGGACACTGCCGGACTCACATCGGGACGTGGAGCCGAGCTTTCGTTATCGAATCGTTGAGTGTCTCGAAACCCGTCCGAAAACCAACTGTCTCTCAAATACTTCGTGTCGTTGAGTTCTGCGACACTGTGCCCTTGTGAGCACACTTTTGGGTGTCAGTTTCAGAAGACGACTGCACTTGTTCAGAAGTGGGCTGCGCATTGCCTCTTCAGGCACTTCGAGCGGGGCATGCTTCCGTTCAGTGTTGTCTTCCAACCGCCAGGACTCGTCACCCCGTGAACGCATACCGACCTTCTCGACACTGGCTCGAACCACCCGTCCTACGGCCTCCGATGGACAGATCCGCGCGCGACAAGGTCCACGGTCAGTGCGACGGCGACGGTTTGTGCAAGCAGCAGCCCGCACAGCACCAGAATTTGCACAGCCCCAGCCTGCAGGGCCGAACCGCTGGCCAGCAGTACGCCCACGAATGCACCCGGCAACGTCACCAGTCCCACCGTTCGTGTCTGGTCCAGTCCCGGCAGCAGCGCGTCGTTCGCGGTGGGTCGCACCACCTCCAGCCGTGCCTGACGTTCGGTCATGCCCAGACTGAGCGCCGCCTCCACTTCGCCGTGCCGGTCGGTCAACGCGGCCAGTGCGCGGCGTGCGGACAGCGATGTTGCCGTCATCGTCCTGGTTGGGTCCCTGTGTAGAAGTCCAGTGTCTGTGTGACTTTCGTGTCCGATAATGGGCACAGGAGGAAATTCACGAATCATGGCACGCAGACACACCCCTGAACAGGTCATCGCGAAGGTCCGGCAGGGCCAGAAAATGCTCAACGACGGCCACCCGATGATCGAGGTCGTCAAGGAACTCCAGGTCACCGAAGCGACCTGGTACCGGTGGCTGAACCAGTACGGGTCCGAGAAGAACGCCGAGGCGTCCAAACGGACCAAGGAGCTGGAGAAGGAGAACGCGCGACTCAAACGGCTGCTGGCGGAGAAGGAACTGGCCATCGACATCCTCAACGAGGTGGCCAAGGGAAAATTCTGAGCCCCGAACCCCGCCGCCGTGCCGTGCGCATGGCGGTGGAGAAGTTCGGGGCCTCCGAGCGTTTCGCCTGCAAGATCCTCGGCCAAAACCGGTCTGCCTTCCGGAAGAAGAAACCCGATACGAGCTTCGAGGAAACACGGCTTCGCGGCGCCCTACGCGCCATCGCGATCAAGCACCCGACATGGGGATGGCGGAAAGCCCGCTGGTGCCTGCTCGCCCAGGAGTGGGCTGGAATGGCGCTCAACAACAAGCGCGTACGCCGGCTCTGGCGCGAGGAAGGCCTCGTCTGTAAACCCAAGGCGCGGAAGAAACGCCGGGCCGGTCCCGGCGCCGGGGAGCAGAAGCGGCTGACGGCCGAATACCCGATGCACGTGGTCAGTTTCGACTTCCAATCCGACGTGACTTCCTGCGGGCGGCACATCCGCTTCTTCAATGTCATCGACGAATACACCCGCACCGCGCTGGCCATCATCGCGCGCCGGTCGTTCACAGCCTCCGACGTGGTCGCAGCATTGGAGAACATCATCGCCGAAACCGGCACCGCCCCGACCTACGTCCGCTGCGACAACGGTCCCGAATTCACCGCCGCCGCACTGATCAACTGGTGCAACACCGTCGGCGTGGGCACCGCCTTCATCGACCCGGGTTCACCGTGGCAGAACGGTTTCGTCGAATCGTTCAACGCCCAGTTCAGAAGGGAACAACTCTCGGGAGAAATCATGGACACGATGGCCGAAGCGACCTATCTGGCCGAGGAATGGAAAGCTATCTACAATCATGAACGGCCCCACGGATCCCTCGATGGCATGACGCCAAACCGCTACTGGGAAAACTGGACTCAAGAAAACCAACTAGCTATCGCATAGGTGCTGGACTGCTAACGGGGGCCCAACCAGTCCCACCCAGGATGATTCCGCCGACCGGCACGATCGAGATTCCCTGCGCCGGAACGACGCCCGTGAGCAAGCACAAGGGCACGACGATCCCGATACCCACAGCGAGGGGAAGAACGAGCCAGATACCGGACCTTCCCGATTCCGAACGCCGACTCGACGTGAACGCCGCAGCCCCGAACATCACCAGCAGTACGAGCAGCGACGACCACAGATGCGCAAGCGCCGCAGCGAGAATCAGCGAGATTGCCGCCAGTTGAACGAACCCGCGAACGGCAGCAGCGGGAGCGGTGATCATGCGCCCGAACGAGGAGACCCGATAGAGGATCGCAGCGAGGGCCACCATCACCAGACAGAGAACCACGAGCGGCGGACCAGGCTCGGCCAGGGAAGTACTCACCGTTCAAGTATGTGGCGTTGCCCCGGTGCATTCGTCTCGCCGCTCCTTAGCGGAGGGCGATCAAGGTGGCCAGGTGACTGCCACCCCTACAGTTCCCTACGTCCTTCGCGCCAGGTTCGCGACGACAGCAGGCGCATCCCGTTGAGAGCGACGAGGACGGTGGAGCTTTCGTGCCCGGCTACTCCGATCGGCAGCGGAAGGGTCCAGAACAGATCCCATCCAACGAGTGCCACGATGAACGTCGCCGCGATCGCGAGGTTGGCGACCACGATCCGGTGCGCACGCCGCGACAGTTCGATCACCGACGACAAGGTTGCGAGGTCGTCGCGCACCAGGACCGCATCGGCGGTGTCGAGTGCGAGGTCTGAACCCTTGCGTCCCATGGCGACACCGATGTCGGCGGCTGCAAGTGCCGGGCCGTCGTTGACGCCGTCACCGACCAGAAGAACGCGGCGCTCGCGAGTGCCGCCGCTCGAAAGTCCGCTGCGCTGCAGTTGCTGCACTGCCGCTGCCTTGTCCTCGGGAAGCAGACCTGCCCGAACGTCGGTGATCCCGATACGCTCGGCCACCGCATGCGCTGCGCGGACGTTGTCTCCGGTGAGTAGCACTGCCGGACTACCGGTTACCCGTTCGAGCTCGCCGATGGTGGCGTCGAGGTTCGAGCGCGCGGTGTCCGCAAGGGCGATCACTCCGATTGGTTCGCCTCCGACGCGCACGATCACTGCGGTCATACCGCCCGATTCACGGTCGACCGCGGTACGTTCGGCCGTCGACTCCCATTCGCGTATCGACAGACGTTCGGACGGTACAGCTTTCGGTACCACGTCAGGTTTGCTCACGGTCACTACCTCGCCGTGGACGTTCGCGCGGACTCCCACACCCGGTGTCGACTCGAATGCCGTCGACGCCGGTATCTGCAGACCTCGGCTGCGGGTGTAGCTGACGATGGCTGCGCCGATCGGGTGTTCGCTGCCCATCTCGGCAGCCGCTGCCGCGGTGAGCACGTCGGTTTCGCTGAAGCCGGTGAATGCATCGACGCGTTCGAACTGCGGTGTTCCTTCGGTGAGGGTTCCGGTCTTGTCGAATGCCACCACCTCGATCGTGCGGAGTTGTTCCATGACGACAGCAGATTTGACCAGAACACCGTGGCGACCGGCGGTGGCCATCGCCGCGAGCAGAGGCGGCATCGTCGCGAGGACCACCGCGCACGGGGAGGCGACGATCATGAATGTCATCGCTCGCAGCAGGGCCGGTTGGAGTTCGTTTCCGAGCAGCATCGGGATCGCGAAAATTGCTGCGGTAGATACGACTACGGTCTTCGAGTAGTACTGCTCGACCTTCTCGATGAACAGCTGCTTCTTCGCTTTCGTGGCCGACGCGTGTTCCACCATGGCCACGATGCGGGTGATGACGGTCTCCGAGGGGTCGACGTCGATGCGGATCCGCAACGCGCCGGTGCCGTTGATGGTGCCGGCGAAGACGCCGTCGCCGACCGACCTGAACACTGGGATCGCCTCACCGGTGATCGAGGACTGATCGACGTCGGAACTGCCGTCGACGATGGTGCCCTCGCCGGAAATGCGCTCTCCGGGTCGGACAATCACGATATCGCCGCATCGAAGATCCGCGGCGTCGATTCGATGCTCGACGCCCGCGGTATCGAGCTTCACGGCGGTCTCGGGCGCGAGATCGAGGAGACTGCGAATCGAGTCGGCCGTACGGCGAGTCAGGACCGCCTCGAGTGCGCCGGAGGTGGCGAAGATGACGATGAGCAGTGCGCCGTCGAAGATCTGCCCGATCGCTGCTGCGCCGAGGGCCGCGACGATCATCAACAGGTCGACGTCGAGGGTCTTCTCTCGCAGTGCGCGTAGTCCCTCGCGTGCCGGTTCCCAGCCGCCGGTGACATAGCAGGCCAGGTAGAGCGCCCAGAACAACCAGAACGGGGCATCGACGAGCTGCGTTAGGAGTCCGAGAAGGAACAGTGCGGTGGCAGCCAGCGCCCACCTCACCTCGGCGACGTCGAGCAGGCGCGTTCGCGAGGAGCCGGGGTTGCGCCGGGCCGTGGGCACGGCCGCAGTGGTAGTGCCGATCGATGCCATGACTGCCTTCTGCCGACGAATGTGGATGTACGGGTGACTGTACAGGAACATATGAAGATCTTTACATATGTACATGGACTACAGTTGCCGCATGGGACACGAAGTCGACGGGCGGCCACGTCCTCCAGCACAGCTCGACGCCGAATCCGCGGCAACAGTTGCGGCGACATTGCAGGCTCTGGCGACACCGAGCAGGCTGCGGATTCTCACCCAGCTACGGCAAGGCCCCAGTGGGGTGAACGACCTGGCCGACGCCGTCGAGATGGAACAGTCCGCCGTCTCTCATCAACTCCGCTTGCTCCGCGCGATGGGACTGGTCACCGGGGCGCGATCCGGCCGCAGCATCGTCTACCGCTTGTACGACAATCACGTGGCGATGCTTCTCGACGAGGCGGTCTATCACATCGAACACCTCGGAATGGCCGCACCGGATACGGCCGGCACTGTCGATTCCGCCTAGCCAGAGCCCCCCTTCTGGTACCCAGCACACTCGCAGTCACATCGAACCGACGGACGTGGCCGCTGGGCCTGCCTCCTCAACCAGTGGTTACCCCCAGGGGGTATCTCTTGGTATCGTTGGGGGCATGCACTCAGTGAGCCGGCGCGGTCGACGGGGCACAGCTCCGACGGTCTGTTTGCTGATTGCACTGACGGTGTTCGGTGTTCTGTTGATGCATTCGGTAACACCGATGTCGAGGTCCGTGACCGGCTCTATGTCCACGTCGATGAGCGACGGCCATGCTTCGGCGGCAGCACCGTCCCACACCGACGCCGTGGTTTCGGTAATGACCGGGGAGCACGGCTGCCCGTCGGCACACCAGATGATGCATCCCTGTGTCGGCACTACCGCGTCGTGGCCTGCGCTGACGGTCCCGGCTGCGAGCGCAGCCATCGACCTGGTGCCGACATCGGTGAACCGGATCATTGGACGCGCCGATTCCACGCTCGAACGTGCACCGCCGTGGACGTTGTGGGAGTTGGACAGATCGGTGACCTTGCGAGTGTGACGGGGAGCCCGACAGACGCACGTCTGTCGGGGGATCGATACACATTCAATTCTCTGTACTACTCACTCTTGCAAGGAGTTTCCTCATGCGTACCAAAATCATTGCCTCACTCGCTGCTGCTGCCGCGAGCGCGTTCCTCGTCGTCGGCTGCAGCGACAACACGACCGATTCGTCGATGGACGGCCATTCGATGGGCTCGATGTCCTCGGCGTCGCCGGCATCGTCCGCTTCGGCGAGCTCGTCGGCACAGTTCAACGATGCCGATGTGATGTTCGCGCAGATGATGTACCCGCACCACGCCCAAGCAGTCCAGATGGCCGACATGGCGAACGGCCGCACCGACAACCCGGACGTGCTGTCACTGGCATCAGCGATCGCCGCCGCGCAACAACCCGAGATGGACCAGATGACGGCATGGCTCACCGAATGGGGTCAGCCCGCACCCTCGGCCGACATGGGCCAGATGGGCGGGATGGACCACAGCTCGGGCAGCGGCATGATGACCACTCAGGACATGGACGCGTTGAGGGCAGCGTCGGGACCCGAATTCGACCGCCAATGGCTCACGATGATGATCGCCCACCACACCGGCGCCATCGAGATGGCGAACACCGAAATCGCGGACGGGACCGATCCTGACGCCCAGGAGATGGCCCGCACCATCGTCGCCACCCAACAACAAGAAATCGACACCATGCAGCGACTGCTCGGCTGACCTGGCCCGCTACACGACACGATGGCCGCATCCTCTCCGGCGGAGAGGATGCGGCTATCAGCGTTCCACAGTTGTCAGGGCTGCGTTCCCGGTACGAAATCAGCTCTCACAGTGCCGGTTCGCGCTGCGACGGAGGATTGGAACTCCCCTCGTTCACCGCCCCGGCGATGGCGTCGGGTGCGAGGTCGAGGCGACGCAGTAATTGTGCGTTCGCGGCGACGATGATCGTCGACAGCGACATCAGGATCGCGCCGATCGACATGGGGAGTACGAACCCGACCGGTGCCAGAACCCCCGCCGCGAGCGGGACGGAGATCAGGTTGTATCCCGCAGCCCACCAGAGGTTCTGCTTCATCTTCCGGTACGAGGCCCGCGAGAGTTCGATCACCGACAACACCGACCGCGGGTCGTCGCTGGCGAGGATCACTCCGGCCGATGCGATCGCGACGTCGGTACCCGCCCCGATCGCGATGCCGACATCGGCCTGCGCAAGAGCCGGTGCGTCGTTGACTCCGTCGCCGACCATCGCCACGGTGCGTCCTTCGCTCTGGAGTTCGGCGACGGTGTGGGACTTGTCTTCCGGTTTCACCCCGGCGAAGTAGCGGTCCACACCGAGCTCGGTGGCGACGGACTTCGCGACGGCATCGGCGTCGCCGGTGATCATCACGACCGCGATTCCGCGCGCGTGGAGCGCGTCGATCGCGGTGCGGGATTCGGGCCGGATCTCGTCGGCGAGCGCGAGTGCTCCGATCACGGCACCGCCGGCGAGGACGTGCAGGATGATCGCCCCGTCCCCGCGCCACCGATCGGCGACAGCGAGTTCGGATCCGCGCTCTTGCTCGAGCAGCGCTGGCCCGCCGACCTGGATCCGGAGGCCGTCGACGTCGGCTGCGACCCCGACAGCGGGGGACGACTGGAAGTCGGCGGCCACCGGGACCGTCAGGTTCCGTGCTCGTGCGGCCTCGACAATGGCGCGAGCCAGGGGATGTTCGGAGTCCGCTTCCGCGGCAGCAGCGAGTGAGAGAACGTCGGCGGCGGTGCGCCCGTCGGTCACCTCGATCGCGGTGACGGTGGGTTCGCCTTTGGTGAGGGTGCCGGTCTTGTCGAATAACACGGTATCCACCGTGCGCATGGTTTCGAGTGCGAGCCGGTCCTTGACGAGTACACCGCCGCGGGCGGCGCGTTCGGTGGCGATGGAGACCACCAACGGGATAGCGAGTCCGAGTGCGTGCGGGCAGGCGATGACCAGCACGGTGATGGTGCGGATGACGGCGTCGTCCGGCATCCCGACCAGAGTCCACACGGCGGCGGTGATGATCGCGGATCCGGCTGCGAACCAGAACAGCCAGCCGGCGGCGGTGTCGGCGATGCGCTGAGCACGCGAGGTCGAGTTCTGGGCGTCGGCGACCAGGCGGCCGATGCCGGCGAGGGCAGTATCGTCGCCGACCGCGGTGACCTGGATGCGGAGACCTGAGTCGGTGGCGACCGTGCCGGCGACGACCTGGTCGCCGTCGCTGCGGCGGATCGTGCGTGATTCGCCGGTGATCATCGATTCGTCGATGCTCGCCGATCCGGAGACGATGGTGCCGTCCGCGGGTACTCGGCCGCCGGGGCGGACGACAACGACATCACCGAGCTGCAGCTCGGATGGGGACACCGGCACCACGTCGTCGCCGTCGACGCGTTCGGCGGTGTCCGGGAGCAGTGCGGCCAGTGAGTCCAAGGCGGAGGTGGTCTGCGCGAGGGATCGCATTTCGATCCAGTGCCCGAGCAGCATGATCACGATCAGCAGGGCCAGTTCCCACCAGAAGTCGAGCTGGTGATCGAGCAGGCCGAGGCTCGCTCCCATCGACGAGGCGAATGCGACGGTGATCGCGAGGGCGATGAGCAGCATCATTCCCGGTGCACGTGAACGGATTTCGCCGATTGCGCCGGTGAGGAACGGGGAACCGCCCCAGGCGTACATCACGGTGCCGAGTACCGGTGAGATCCAGGCGATCCACGCTGCGTCGGGCAATGAGTATCCGAGGAGCATCGCGAACATCTCGGAGGCGACGATCACCGGGACGGCGAGGACCAGCATGCTCCAGAACAGGCGACGGAACATTCCGACGTGGTCGCCGTGACCGGCATGGCCACCGTGCCCGGTATGGCCCTCGTGTTCCTTCTCGCCGTGTGCGGAGTGGGCTGCGCTGTGTCCGGATGCATCGTGGCCCGGTTGAGTGTCCGCCGTCTCGGCTCCGCCAGCGTCGGACTGTGTGTGGTTGTTCATCGCGGTAGATCCTTCTCTCGAAACAAGGTCGAACGGCTACGCGGTGCGTGAATCCGCGGGTTGCGGTTCGGCTGTGTATCCGGCCTCGTGGACGGCGGCGATGACCCGAACGTGGTCGGGCTCGTCGGTACTGGTCACCGTCAGCGTTCCCGCAGCTGCAGATACTTCGACCGTGTCGACCCCGACGACGGCGCTGACTTCTTCGCGTACCGATGCTTCGCAGTGCCCGCACGTCATGCCGGTGACTCGGTAGTTCGTGGTTATCACGATGCCCCTTCGTTTGCATTCTTGGTAACATACCCCCAGGGGGTATATGACGGGATGGCTTGCACCATACCCCCTCCCCGTATATTTCGACAGGGCGAGCGGCTGCTGTCAGGGGCGAATACAGGTCACCGGAGCGGTGCAGTCGAAGTCGTGTCGACGTTCCCGGCGATTAACGTGTATCCATCGACCTGGCATCGACATCGGTGGCCCGAATCGCTGCACGCCCCGACTTCACACTCGAACGCGCATCGTCGCGGACTTTTGTAGGAATACACAGATTTGGTGACCTGGCGAGCGCGACAAGGAGCCCGGTCGACGCACGCCTGTCGGCGGATCGAAAGACATCCGAATCCCTGTATCGACCACTCATGCAGGGACTTTCTTTGTGCGTACCGAAGTTCGCTGCTGCCACCGTCGGCGCGTTCCCTCGTGCTCGGCTGTAGATCTCGACGGACAGATCCGCGTCCTTCTCGCCGCGCCACCGACCAGGCGGTGAATGACGTGCGGATCCCGTCGAGATGCCGAGAGATGTGTACGACTACGGAGCCGGAGACGCAGCCGTCCGACAAGCACGCAGCTGCGTCATCCCCAGACAGTCGAACCCCAGGACCGGATGCGGGCTCAGCACGACGGCGGTCGGGACGTGCGTCGACTCTGTAGGTACGTACAGCCTGTCCCCAAGGGTCGTTCTCGGTGGCATATCCTGGAACGGCATCCAAGAGTGAGGTCGACGCCGTGCGTAGAGGATCCGGACAGTTGGAGGAGTCGATCCTTCGATTGCTCGGTGAGCATCATCAGTTGGCGGTGTCAGAGGCTCGGGAGTTACTTGGATCCGATCTCGCGCATACGACAGTGATGACGGCGCTGGGGCGATTACACGGCAAGAGGCTCGTCGACCGGGAACGACGCGGACGATCGTACGTCTACACCCTCCGCGCTCCCGTCGACGAGCTACCGGCCTTACGAGCAGCGATGCGGATGCGGACCGAACTCGATACGCGAGCTGAACGAGCCGACGTTCTCGCCAACTTCGTTGCCTCCCTCGATCCGGAAGACGAATCCGTCCTCCGAAAGCTGCTCTCGGAAGGTTCCGCACGGAACTCGGACCACCGAACATGATTCTGTTGCTCGTCGTTGCCGCGTTGCCGTGGATCATGTCGGTCGCGTTGAGAACATACTGCGGCCCGGTCGACGACGATGCAGCACCGCTGGCAACGGTGACGGTCATCCCTGTCCTGGTGGCAGTCACGGCCTTCTCTGTCGCAGCGTCCACGACGGCGCTGGCATCGGTACTGATCGCCTCACAACCTGCCATTGCAATTGCCGCCGGCTTCGGGATGATCGGGTGGGTCGTCTACAGGCTCGCACTAGCCGCCGGACACATCGCTCGCGTCGTCGCCAGCTCACGAGATGCTGCGAAGTTCGCAGCCGAGGCCGACGTACGCGGCGGAACCGTCCTCGTCGAATCGACCGAGCCCGACGCCTTCGCCGTCGCCTCCGGTGGCGGCGCAGTGGTGATCACGACAGCGCTCGTCGCGGCCCTGTCGGATGCCGAACTCACTGCGGTGATCGAGCACGAACGCGCGCACCTTCGCTTCCGGCACACCTTCTTCACGCAGACGGTCGAGCTCGCAGCACAGTTCGACCCGCTGCTTCGCCCCGTCGTCGGCCACGTCCGCCACGCGGCCGAACGCCACGCAGACGAGTGGGCTGCGCGATACGACCGACATGCAACCATGTCGGCCCTGGCCAAGACGGTATTGCTCCGCGCCCACCTAGCGCGGCACTCGACTTCGTTGTCAAGCACCGGCGGCGACGTCGTACGCCGTGTCCGCGCTCTGACCGCGCCTCCGCCTCCGCCTCCGCCTCCACGCCGTTCGGTCGTGATCGCCGCACTGGTGTCGATCACGGCTTTTGCGGCGATCTCACTGGGATTGTTCGACGTAGCGCAGGACGTGATCGTTCCGGAAGTCGGCGAGAACCCGACCTCTGTCTTTCGTTGAGGAACTCCCCCCCACCGGAAGGCGTACGTCAGATTCCCGCGACGCCGGCCAGCTGCCCGATGCCGTAGGTGATGATCATGGCGATTGCCCCGCCGGTCACTATTCGCGTCACCGCGGGCCGGCGCGGGGCTCCCCCGAGCCATGCGCTGATCGTTCCGGTCGCGGCCAGAGCTACAACGACCACCGCGAACGTCACAGCGATTCGAATCGGCGCCGGAAGCAGCACGATCGCAAGAAGCGGTAGTAGTGCACCAGTGACGAACGCGATCGCCGATGAGAGAGCGGCCTGCCACGGGCTCGTCAACGCGTCCGGATCTATTCCCAGTTCGATATCGACGTGAGCTGAGAACGGGTCCTGGGCGGTCAGTTCCTCTGCAACGATCCGGGCAGTCTTCGGTGACAAGCCTTTGTCCTCGTACATCGCCATGAGCTCTGCGAGTTCCTGCTCGGGTTCTTCGTCCAGTTCTCGGCGTTCTTTGTCGAGTAAGGATCGTTCGGTGTCGCGCTGAGTGCTCACCGAGACGTATTCCCCCAGTGCCATCGACACCGCGCCGGCAACAAGGCCTGCGGTACCGGCAGTGAGCACAGGTGCGCGTTCTGCGGTTGCGGCCGCGACTCCCACCACCAATCCGGCAACGGAGACGATACCGTCGTTGGCCCCCAGAACTCCCGCGCGGAGCCAGTTCAATCGTCCCCCGACATCGCCGTGGGGTTCGGCCTCGTGTCCGCCGGGCACTGGGTCTGTCATATTCGCCTCTTGTTCGGGTCCGTACCGATCACCGTTCTCCGATGGTCACCGGTCAGGCACTCGTCGTCACTTACCAGGATCGACTGGTGCGGGTGCAGAGGACACTGCGTCCTCCCACGCCGCGCGTGCCCCGGATTCTCCGATCCGATACACCTGCACCATCGTGGCCACTCCGACCACGACAGCGAGTACGGCGACAGCGATCGATTGCCACCGGACCGGCCGCGTCCCACGGCGCTCCCGAACGTGCTGCGCCACGAGCATCGCAGCAATAAGCACCATGCCCAGCGCGAAGTAGAGCATCGAGTCGCCGAGTTCGGTGTGCGTCTGCACCGAGGCCCCCTCCGGAACTCGCTTCTCGAGCCATTCCCCCGCGTCGGTGGTCAGCGGCGTCAGGACGAGCGTGAGGACCGCGAGCACCGCGATGAGCCAGACGAGCCTGCGGCGCACCGGAGCCCAGATACTCGCCACGATGGCGAGCAGTGCGGTGAGCGGGGCGAGCACCACGATGAAGTGCACCAGCAGAATATGAGCGGGCAGGCCATTGATCGTCGACACACGGATCTCCTACTGTCCGGGCGTGCACACCACACGGCCACCACTAAATACTACACGAGTTGTAGTATTGAAGCTGCTGTCGACCACGGCGCTCCCGGGCCGGTGATCATCTGTCGAAGAGTTCGCTCGTAGAGTTCCCCCAACGATTGCACCGTGTCTCGGTCGAACAATGCTGTCGGGTAGACGATTCCGACGTCCATCCCGATCATCCGGCCGACGACGTCGCGTCGCTCGACGAGGTGAAAGTGCAGATCACATTTCGCGATGTCCAACGGTCGGGGCGTGATGTCGACATGCGTGGCGCCGAGATCGAAGTGCGAGTCGGTGAACACATCCAACGAGAGCGCAACCTGGAAGAGCGGATGCCGCCCGAGGTGCGGTCCTGGGTCGATATGTGCTGCGACCGTCTCGAACGAGACGCTCGCATGATCCAGTGCGCGTACTTCGCTCGCATGCGCAACGGCGATGACGTCCTCGAACGTCGTCGCTGCGGCGATATCGGATCGGATCGCAAGAGTATTGACGAACGTACCGACGATCGTTTCCAGCCCCGGATCTGTGCGACCGGCAATCGGCGTCCCAATGACGAGATCGCTCGTGCCGCTCGCACGGGCGAGAAGCACCAGGAGACCGGCCCGCAGAACGGTGAACCGGCCGGTTCCATTGGCGCGGGCGACCCGGTCGAGCCCGTCGGT
The DNA here is from genome assembly GCF_019266085.1 of Rhodococcus sp. FH8. NCBI lineage: Bacteria > Bacillati > Actinomycetota > Actinomycetes > Mycobacteriales > Nocardiaceae > Rhodococcus > Rhodococcus sp. FH8. The sequence goes on from NZ_LPNQ01000074.1 coordinate 30,669, forward strand.
GATGTCGACGGCCAGCTGCAGGTCGATTCTGTCGCCGGTGAAGTCCCACGACGAGGATCTGGGTCGGTCGGTCTCGACAGCAGTACCGAAAGCAAAGCCTTCGAATTCTCGGCTCCAGAAGTCGAGATCCGGCACCCCCGGGCGCTGCGCTGCCCACACGCTGAAGTCGGTGTACTGCAGCGGCATCTCCGCCCAGCCCGGTGCGCGTCCCGATAGACGAGCTCGATAGGCGACAAAAAAATCCTGCGCCAGCAGCCGGAGGGACCAACCGTCTGCTGCGATGTGGTGCACCGAGCACGCAAGAACGTGGATGCCCGGTGCCTTCTCGAACAGTGTCGCCCGAATCGGAAGCTCACCGCGAACATCGAACGGTGCGGCGAGGACCTCGTCGACCGCGCGCGGATCGAACGCAGTGATACCGAGAACGGACTGCATCCGCGCTGGATCGTCGACAACGACTTGCCGCGGACCCCACGGTGAATCCGGGTAGATGGTGCGCAAGCTCCGATGTCTGACGAGCACATCGACGAAGGCTGCTTCGGCCGCGGAGGTGTCGAACGGTCCGGTGATCTCCGCGGCGAACGGAAGGTTGTACAGCGGCAGCTGTGCTGCGCGGTCGATGTGCATTTGCTGCGGTGCCAGTGGGATCACCGCAATGCTCTCCGCTGCGCCCGGCACCGGACGCCCTGGGCGGGGCCGATCGGCTGGATGCGCCTCGATAAATGTCGAGAGTGCCCGTACCGATCCTGCATCCACCAGGTCTCGTATCCCGATGTCGACACCGAGTTCGGTGTTCAGGCGTGCGATCACTCCGGTTGCAGTGAGGGAGTCGCCGCCCAGGGCGAAGAACGATGCATGCATGTCGATGACCGTAAGGCCGAGAACATCCTTGAATGCCCGCGCAACAGCATCTTCTGTACAGCTCCCGGGTTCTGTGTCCACACCGATTGCGACGTCGCGCTTCGGCTCCGGTAGCGCAGTTCGGTCGAGTTTGCGGTTGACGGTCAGCGGTATCGACTCGAGCACCGTGATGGTCGCGGGAACTGCAGATCCCGGAAGTATGTTCGCGAGAAAACCTCGAACCTCCTGCGGATCGAGCGGCTGCGCTCCGTCGCAGACGATGTATCCGTCGATGCGTAGGTCACCACTGTGGGTACGGCGGGTGGTGGATGCAGCCGCCGTGACTCGGGGGTGCGTCCGGAGTGCGGCATCGATTTCACCGAGTTCGATGCGATTGCCACGGATCTTGACTTGGTCGTCGGTCCTTCCGACGAACGCCAGGGAGCCGTCGGATCTCGCTCGTGCCATGTCGCCGCTGCGAAACAGTCGTCGACCGGCTCCGCCGAGCGGGTCTGCCACGAATCTCGATGCGGTGGCGGCGGCCCGGTTGCCGTATCCCCGTGCGATTCCGGTGGTCGCTATGTAGACCTCACCGACCGCCCCGGTCGGAACCGGTCGCAGGGTCCGGTCGAGGAGGTGGATTTCAGTTCCCACCATGGCGGTTCCGATACCGATTGCCTCTCCGGCGACCAGGGCATCGGTCATGGTGACGCTACATGTGGTTTCGGTGGGGCCATACGCGTTGAGTAACCGACGCCCTGGGGACCATGCGGCGACGACGTCTCGCGGTGCCGATTCGCCTCCGATGATGATCGTCTCGATGTCGGTGAGGTCGGAGTAACCCAGTGTCACCAACGCAGATGGCGTGATCAGCAGATGCGTGAGGTGGCGGCGCGCGAGCAGTTGCGTCAGCTCGGGGCCCGCGTATGCCTGCGGCGGGGCGATGACCAGGGTCGCCCCTGCTGCCGCTGATGCAAGGTGTTCGACGATGGCGGTGTCGAATCCTGGCGAGGTGAGATGGCAGACTCTCGACGAGGCATCGAGACCATAGCTCACCTCGATCTGCTGCACCAATGCTCCGATGCCCTCGTGGGTGACGACGACGCCTTTCGGCTCACCGGTCGAACCCGAGGTGTAGATCACGTACGCCGCATTCGATAGCGAAGCCTTGCGCGTCGCCGGTCGACGCCGGGTTTCGTCGCTGCCGGCGACGCCGATGTCGAGCCAGTCGATTCCGCCGCCCGTCCAGGCGGGTTCTGCACTCGACCTGAGCCCGAGGACAGCGCGGCTGTCCCGCAGGATGTAGTCGGCCCGGCTATCGGGCAGTTTCGGGTCGATCGGCACGTAGACCGCACCCACGCGAGCGACCGCCCAGAACGCGATGACTGACGCGATGGATCGTGATATACACACTGCGATTGCAGCTTCCGGTCCGGCCCCCCGCTCTGTCAACCTCCCCGCCAGGTCGTCGACACGCTCGTTCAGTTCGAGATATGTCAATACTGTGTCTCCGTCGTCGACCGCAGTCCGCTCTCCCGCGTTCCGCACCGCAGCGTCGAATGCGTCGATCAGAGTCATGCTCGAAGTCGCTGCGGCCCCGGTCGATGCGGTGGGTGGTTCGTCCGGCAGGAACAACTCGAGGTCGCAGACGGCGGTATCGGTGACGTTCGGGTCTGCGAATCCGTCGAGGAGATGAAGAAACCGTTTGTGGTGGAGGGCGAGATCGCCGGCGGGATAGACGGCTGGGTTGGCCTCGAAGTCGATGCGGGGGCCCTGGCCGGTGCGGCCGGGGTAGATGTCGACGGCAAGGTCGGCCACCGGTCCAGTGGTCAAGATGTGGATCTGCCCGTCGACACCGCCCAGGCGGACACTGTTTGCGAACATCATCACGTTGACCGTGGGTCCGAAAGATGCTGCCGAGAGGGGTGATTCACCGGGTGAGGTGGACGATGTGCCGGGCCTGGATCGTTGGTGGCGCAGTACCGTGCCGAGGGCTGTCTCGGTCAGTTTGATGGCACCGCCGACGGTCGTGCGTCCAATGCCTGGCAGGTCCAGGGGCACAACGTTCGAGGTAGTCGATCCGCCGCGCCGTAGCAGCGCAGTGGAGCGAGCGGACACCGGGAGGGACAGTCGCACGTCGGTCGAGTCGGTCATGCGGGCAACAAACACTGCGAATGCTGCGATGACAACGCTCGACGTCGTGCGGCCAGCGAGCGGCGTGAGGACAGCGTGCTGGCTCGATGCGGCGACACCGCCTGCGGTCATCGACATCGGTTGCGGTGCAGCACTGCCCGCGAGCGACAACACCCCGGTACGGGAGTGTTCGAGTGCCGATGCGCGCCAGAAGTCACGGTCTCGTCGTGCCCGCGCCGACCCTTGATACTGTCGGTCTTCCTCCACGAACGCCGCCGGTGACGTCGCATCGTGGGGCGCTGGTTCTTCGCCGGCCATCACGGCGGTGTAGATCGCTGCGCCGCGCTCGAGTACTCGGACCGAGGCGTATCCATCCAGCGAGATGTGGTGGGCGCAGGTGTACCACAGGACATGATCGTCGGACAGGCGGAAGAGCCGGAGCCGGACCAAGCAGCCGTCGAGTGGGAACGGGCTTCGGCAGTCCCGCTCCATCCACTGCAGGGCAGCCTCCCGTGGATGCTCGACGCCGCGAAGGTCGACCGTCTGAGCCGCATCACGGACGCTGCCAGCGAAGGTCTGACTGGGACGACCGGCGGCATCGACAATGCGCATCGGAGCCGACGAATACTCGGTGTGGGCCCGCAGGCCACTGCTCAGCAGCGCATCGACATCGACGCTGCCGGTCAATTCGACATAGTAGGCGATCACGAAGGGGATGTCCGGCGACAGCTGCTGGGCATGCCAGATATCGAGCTGTGGTGTCGTCAACGCCAACACGTCGTCGCCCATGTGAACCCTCTCAGAACAGTTCATCAACTACTACATGATCGGTAGTATCCAGATTAGCGTCGTCACCGAGGCCGCGCATCGACGCAGCGAAGAGCGGCCGACCGAGATACCACCAAACCCCCTATAAGAAGCCTTACTCGCGTGTTGCTGAAGGTCCCTTGAGGATGAACGGGATGGGCTAGAACGGCGCTGGGTCGGACCACTCTCAGCGCTCTTTCAGCACCCTGTGGGCACTATGAAGCCAAGTCCATCGACTGGTCGACCTCCGCAGAACACACAAGGTTCGCGATCGATCGTCCAGGAAAGTTCGTACCCGAGTTGCAGCGCACGCACAGCGTCTTCCCAGCAAACTCGCACACTCTGGATCTCGAGGCCCTCGACCACGCGGGCCGATATCGGAAAGGCCTCGCATGACTACACCGGAATCCGGCTTTCGTAGAACCCGTATCGCTACTGCGGCAGTGGCAGGAATCGGGGTCGCCGTCGCGATCGGAACCTCGACCCTGGCATTCCTCGATACCCAGAACACCGGTACAGCCAACGCAGCGACCGTCTCGGATACGACCTCGACCACGCAATCTGCCAACGGAACCAGCACCACTACGAACCCATTCGGTGCCTCGCCGCCTGTCTCATCGGGATCCGGAACAGCACACAGCACCACCCACGGCTCATGACTAGCGTCGCCGAGAATGATTCGGTAGCCGAGTCCCGTTGGCAGATATGGAGCACCGACGCTCATCTCGTCGTGACCGACCCGATGTCGCTCGAGGCTGCGGAATCGATGGTGCGCAGCGAACTCGATACGGTCGATCGCGCATGCAGCAGGTTCCGGCCCGATTCCGATGTCATGAACCTGGCCGGCTCACATATCCGGCCCGCCCCCGTCGGTGCCGTACTCGCCGACTTCGTGCACGCGTCGCTACAGGCAGCCGAATTCACCGACGGTGCAGTGGACCCGACGCTCGGCTCGGCGATGATCGAGCTGGGCTACGACCGGGACTTCTCACTGCTCGAACCACCCACCGAGGGTTCCTCCACACCCGTGTCGTTCGTACGCCGCGCCGACTGGACGATGGTGACCCTGCACGACGGCGTGCTCACGGTTCCGGAGGGCGTTGTACTGGACCTGGGAGCGACCGCGAAAGCGCTGGCAGCCGACCGCTGCGCGGCACTCGTCGCGTCCGAACTCGGCTGCGGAGTTCTCGTCTCTCTCGGAGGTGACATCTCGACGAGCGGTCCGCAACCGAGCACGGGATGGCATATTCGAGTGTCCGACGGCGACAACCAACCATCGACGACGATCACCATCGGATCGGGCGTCGGAGTTGCCACGTCGAGCACCCTGCGGAGGCGATGGTCGAAAGGCGGAAAGACTGCTCACCACATCCTCGACCCGCAACTCTTAGTTCCTGCCGACCCATACTGGTGCACAGTCACCGTCGTCGCACAGAGCTGCTTTCTGGCAAACACGGCCAGTACCGCCGCCATCGTGAAAGGCCCGTCGGCCGTTCGATGGCTGACAGACAACGGCCTTCCCGCCCGAATGATCGACGCCGACGGCGACACGACACTGACACCCGGATGGCCCCATAACAGTGCCCACATCGGACATCCGATCACCGAGGAGCACTGATGGATCAGGCATTGTGGGCACTCGGACGGGGAACAGGCATCGCGGCGTTGGTGCTACTCACCCTCTCCATGGCATCGGGAATGGTGACGCGATCGGGGAGACCGATCCTGACGCTCCCACGATTCGGCGTCGTGGAACTCCACAAGAACACGTCCCTGTTGGGGTCGCTGCTCATCGCGATCCACGTCGGTTCACTGTTCTTCGATCCCTACGCACAGCTGAACGTCATCGACTCGGTGGTCCCGTTTCTCGGGCAGTACCGGCCGTTCTGGCTCGGCCTCGGCACCCTCGCCGTGGATCTGATCATCGTCGTCGTCGCCACCGCTCTACTGAAGCACCGACTGGGGCACAAAACATTTCGAGTCGTCCACTGGTCGACGTACGCCCTGTGGCCGATTGCCCTCGCCCATGCCCTGGGCAACGGAACCGACGTCGGACACGCATGGTTCCTCTCCATTGCTGCAGTGTGCGCGGCACTGGTGACAGCCGCGACGATATTCCGGCTCCGCCACGATTTCCTCGAATTTCACCACACCCGAGCAGGAGCACAGCGATGACGACCTCGAGCCTCACTCACATTTTGTCCGGTGCCGCGTTCGACCTCGACCGACATGCGCACATGTTCGGGCCGGTGCCTGCGGGCGATGATTCGGTCATCGCGGCTGTCTCACGTTCCGGCCTGGCCGGGCGCGGTGGCGCAGGTTTTTCGGCCGGGGCGAAGATGGCCGCCATCACCGGTCGCCGCCCGGTAATGATCGCGAACGGATCCGAGGGCGAACCGCTGAGCAGCAAAGACGCTGTCCTACTGTCCGATTCACCGCATCTCGTTCTCGACGGCCTCTCGATTGCCGCGGCCGCAGTGCGCGCCACGGATGCATTCCTGGTCGTACCCGCCTCGCATGCCGAACGGTTGCGCAACGCCATCGCCGAACGGCGACACAGTCGTTGGGATCGCACCGATGTCCATGTCGTCGCGTCCGCCGGACGCTTCGTATCCGGGGAGAAAACGGCTCTGATCGCGGCGGTCGAGGGGAAGCCGCCGATTCCGCGATCCTCGCTGACATCGTCATCGAAATCGGGAGTGAAGGGACGTCCGACTCTCGTGCACAATGTCGAGACTCTCGCGCACGTCGCCACCATTGCGCGATTCGGCGTCGACTGGTTCCGAGCGTCCGGAACTACGAGCGAACCTGGAACGATGCTCGTGACGTTGTCCGGTGCGGTGCACAACCCCGGCGTCGTCGAGGTACCGATCGGAAGCCGACTCGAGTGGGTCGTCGGCGATATCGGACGAGCAGACATAGACCACACTCGCGCTGTCCTGGTCGGCGGTTATCACGGAACCTGGATCAACCGAGCGGACCTCGCAGGGCGACGCCTCTCGAGAGAATCTCTCGCCGCGATAGGCGCACGTCCGGGAGCGGGAGTGGTACACGCGCTTGCAGTCGACACCTGCGGTCTTCGTGCCACGGCCGACATAGTCGACTACCTTGCACGGGAAAGCGCTGGGCAATGCGGGCCTTGCCTGAACGGGCTCCCCCGGCTGGCGTCGGTGTTCGGCGACCTCGCCTACCACCGTCCCGGTGAACAGACGCTGAACGAGATCCGCCGCTATGCCGGGCTCGTCGACGGGCGCGGTGCATGCCATCATCCCGACGGAACCGTACGGCTCGTCCGGTCGGCCTTGACCGCATTCGCCGACGACGTGCGCCTGCACAGCACCGGCCACTGCGAGGCAACAGCGCGATTGCGGAGAAAACGATGAGAACCGACCGAACATCCGACATGCAGCTTCGCATCGACTGGACGCGCTGCGACGGCCGGGGCCTGTGCACCGAACTGCTCCCCGAGATCCTCTCCCGCGACGAGTGGGGCTATCCGCTGTCTGCGAGCCCTGCGCCTGTTGTGCGATCGAGATCACTCGGTGATGCACGTAAGGCCGTCGACCTGTGCCCGCGGATGGCGTTGTCGTTGCACTCACCGGGCCGAACGGCACCGTAGAGCGGTCTCGAGACGAGACTGTCCGAGGAACCGGGGCTACAGGATGGCTCCTGAACCGACGTGATTTCTGTGTTCGGTGTGCCGTCGCCGAGCATCCTGCGGATGCGGTGTGCCGTATTTCGTGGCCGTTTGTCGTGGTGGATGCAGGTCGTGACGACCTGACGATGGTCGACACACGTCAGGATCGGCGAAGCAATGCAGTCAGCAAGCGCACACTTTGTACCGGGGAAAGCTGAGGTAGATACGCCTTGGTGATGGCACTGCCGATGCTCGCCAACGCTGCTGGGTCCGGGAACGCCATGTACATCGGGCTGTAGTCGGGTTGGAACTTGGATTTGAACGCGAGCAGTGATCGAAAGCCGTACACCGGTTCGAGAGTTCGCCCGAGCAGGTCCAGGGATCGATCCATCACTCCGGTGGCCGGTGAATCCGATGATGCGGCAGTCACCGCGTGTGCCAGCGGAGCACCGGAAAGACTGAGGAACTGTGCGCCTTCGTCTTTGACCATCATCGCAGCCGAAGCGATCAAGAACTCGATGGCCGGCCGGAAACCGTCGGCCCGACGCCGCATGAAGTCCATCGTCCACCCCGCCACGAGTCCGTCGCGATAGACGGGCATCCAGGAGGTAACAGCGTGCACCGTGCGGTGCTCGTCCACGGCAATGAGGCAGCGGACATCGCGGTCGTCGAGTTCGTTCAGTCCACCGAGGGTGAACCCCATCTCGGGCATGCCCTTGTCGGTCATCCATTCTTCGGAGATGGCCGCGATCTGGTCGGTGATCGCAAAGGGTGCGTCCGGGTAGGAGAGCCACTCGGCGTGCACAGCAGCTTTCCCGGCGCGGTTGAGTGCTGTGCGCACGTCTTGAAACTTCTTCCCGGTGAACGCCAGGGTCGACACGTTCAGGACCGCCTCCTGGGCGACCTGCACACTCGACCACCCGAGCGTGTCCGTGACCGAACGAACCTCGGCCGACACCGAATACAGGCACGGTGTCCAACCGTTCCCGACGCAGAAGTCCGCGAATCCGAGCAGCGCTGCGCGCAGATCGACTGCGGGGCACACCGGGCTTCCGGTGGTGACAGCGACACGGCCGATCACCCGATATGCGACGAAGCCCGTGCCCGAGTCGTCGAACCAGTACTGGTTACCCGGCCATGTGGTCATCCACGACAGTGATCCCCCGCCGAAGGACCGCAGGATGTCGCGGGCGCGGACGACATCACCGGAGTCGACTGTGTAGGCGGGTTTGGTGAACGTTCGGAACATCGCGACGGTCAGCACGAGCCAGAACACCACTCCTGTCCACTCGAACAGCAGCGTCGCTGGCGTGTTCGTGGGTAGTAGACGTGGGTCGAGCCACTGCAGGTCCACCGGTGGGATGAGACGGTTGGGGAATTCGGCGATGAGCGCGGTCGGTGTGGCCACCGGGTCGAACCCTGCCCGTGCAAGCCAGCCGGCGCCGACGAAGACCACGAACAGCGTTGCCACTGTCACCGCCCCCGCGTACCCGAACCGGCGGTACGTCCCCGACGGCGCGGCAGCATCGAACAATCCACGCGACCACAGCAACAAGGCCAGGATGACGATCGGAGTCAGTACCGGTATCGCGGATCTCGCGATCTGCGATGTCTCGTCCAGACCGTAGAACACCGAACCCGGTGTGACACTGTCGATGTAGCGCAGAGCAACATTGAGCACGGCCAACCCGATCAGTACCGCCTGAGCGATCACGGCGGTCCACCAGGCACCACGTCGGCCGCGCCGCAGCCCGTCCGATACCGCCAGCACGAATACGGTCGGCATGATGGCCAACAGTGTGGGGCCGATCCCGGAAAGCCTCAGTGCAGCAAGCCCTTCCCTGCATTCTTGGGGATCCCCTCCTGCCGCGCACAGTGCGCGGATATCGCCCACCGTCGCTTCGGATCCTCCGAAGACGTCTTTCAGCCCGGCGAACGGGCCGATCGCATTCGGGGAGAGAACGGCGAGGATGGGACCGACTGCGCTGGCAGCGACCACGAGTGCAATCAGCAGACGACCCTCACGTTGTGTGCCCACCATCGGTTGACGCCGCGCCGGCCGACCGAGCAGCAGCGGGCCGACGATCAACCCGATCGCTGCCGCCACGAGCCGGATGACGTCTTGCAGGTGCCCACCGAAGAGCACCAGGGTGATCAACAAGGTCACGGTCACCACCCGCACCCGCCACCGCCACAACGTGCTCATCGACACCGTCGACGCCATGACGACCCCGACGATCCACGTGGTCGGACCGACCGCGACACCACTGTGCAACGTCGAGGCCCACCGTAGGCCGATACGCTCGGTGATCGAGGTGAACAGCACCCCTCCTGCGGTGCCACCCAGTTGTGTCAGCACCGCGGCCGCCACCCATCGCGGCGTCCCGAGTCGCTTCTCGAGCGGTGCAGCGACGAGCAGCACCAGAAGCGTCGCAAGCAGATACCCGGTCAGGCTCGGCGACCACAGACCGGCCGAGAGCAGTGTCCACACTCGGCCCTGCCGCAGTGACTCGGTCCCGACACCGACCTGAGCCAACACCGATGGGCTCGGGCCGCGCCCGACACTCGACGTCGCGATCGCCGCCGCCCACATAACGAGGACGAACAGTGAGCTCGCCGGCGCACGAACTATGTTCTCGCGCAGGAACGTTCCTGCCGAGGCTGTGTACCGGGGCAACGACCGCACGGCGGATCTGGCGGCGGCGGTGGAATTCACCGCGCGCTCCTTTACCCGGGTGTTGTGCGGTAACGAGTGTTTCACGATCTCGGGTCCTCCTCGTTGCGGACCGCGCACGAGTGGTCCTCGCGCGGTTCCGATCGCATCGCGAGCCGACAGCTCGCCCGGGTTCTACAAGATCTTCGAATCTTTCCGACGCCCTGTGGTACTCGCCGCCGGTCGAGTCCATCCGGTCCAGGGCTGCAGCGCCGGGTCATGGTGTCAATCCCAACCGGGTTCCCAGCCACGGCAACGACTGCGAGAGCCCCGGTCCCCACACACTCCAGCTGTGTCCTCCCGGGAGTTCGAGGTAGCGTACGTCCACCCCGGCAGCGGTGGTCGCGGCCAGTACCCGCTGAGCCTGCGGGCCGTACGTCCGGTCCGTACTACCGGCGACGATGGTTCCGGCGGTGTCGGGCAATCGTGTGCGCGCGAGCACGTCGAGGGGGTTCACCGCGGCGAATGCGACGGGGTCACCGCCGAAGAACTGGTCCATCGTCTGTCGACGGGTTCCCACTGTCGGTTCGTCCTGCCCGGAAATATCGAGGAACGTCGGATACACGGCCGCGGCGTTGACGGCGAGCTGCAGTGCGCACGTTCCTCCGGCCGACATGCCGCCCACAGCCCAGTGGCGAGGGTCGGGATCGACCTGAAGTGTGGAGCGGATCCAGGCGGGTACGTCCACGGACAGATAGGTGAACGCGTTACCGGCAGGCGAGTCCACGCAGAGGGTCTGAGCGAGCCTGCTGCCGAGTGGATCGGCCACCACGACGACGGGGGCAAGGCCAGCGTGCGCGGCGGCGTAGGAGTCCAGTACGGCATCCAATCTGCCGCCGTCGAACCAGTCTCGCGGTGTCCCCGGTTGCCCGGGGACCAGAACCAACACCGGAAGCTGCGCGCGCGGAACACTCAGATACGCCGGTGGCAGGTAGATCCACGCCTCCCGAGCTCGGAATCCCGACATCAGCCCCGGGATGCTCACCGTGGACACGATCCCTGTGCTGGACATCGACTGCGGCGGTGACCAACTTCGGCTCAGTGGCACTCCGGGTTCCGCGCTCGTCAGCGCCGGTGTCGTTCCCGGTACCCGGGAGAAATCCACTTGCGACGCCAGGTTCAGCCCGAGGGCGGTCCGCACGGTCGGGTATGCACCGAAGTGGTTGTTCACCTGTGCAGCGCCGCTGATCACCACACAGGCCACAGCAACCAGTGACAGCAGCTTCATCCGCACCCGCGCTGGACCCAGCAACGCCATCGCCAACGCCGCTGCACCGAGCCCGGTCCAGAGCACCGCAACCACCGGCAGAGGATCGGGGAACGGCCGCCAGAGAACGTCGACCGAGACTGTCGTCACCGCCGCAGCGGCGACGCCGACCATCAGCGCCACCGGTAACCGTCGACACCACCAGCGGCGCCCCCGGCCGACAGCGAGCACCAGCAATGCCACCACGCCGAGTCCGAGCAGGGCGGCGCGCACCGGGCCGTAGAGGACAGGTATGTCGATCATCGACATGACGTCCTTTCGCAGGTGACTCCGAGGCCGCCTTGTCCGATCCCATGCTGTCCCAGCACCGGCCTGCTCGCACGGAGAACGCCCGTATGGGGAGGTGGGTAAGACGATCGATACGGGGACAGGCGCGAGGAACGTGCGGCCCTCACGCAGGGTCGGGCAGGAGCTCGCCGTTGGCTTTCTGCGGTTCCCCGGTCCGTCGGTGGGTCGGGGCAGGGAGAGTATCGACGGGGCCGTTGCGGACACGGATCGCCTCGGCGACGACGAAGCCGACGAGCACGCTCAGCAGTGCAGCGGAGGTCCATTGAGTTCCCCATCCCAAGCCGCCGTGGTCGGTGGGCTTGCTCAGGAAGTCGCCACCGGTAGCGCCGAGGGGGCGGGTGAGAACGAACGCGATCCAGAACAGGGCGATGCCGTTGACGGAGGTCAGGTAATGGGCTACGAGTAGCGCGATCATGACCGCGAGCAGGATCAGTGCACTGGTGCGGAATCCCAATCCGAGACTGTCAGCGAGGAAGTCGCCACTCGAGGTACCCAGACTGTTGGAGAACAGGATCGCGATCCAGTACAGAGTTTCGCCGCGGGCGGTGGCGATGTTCTCCACGTCGAGGGTCTGTCCGCTGCGCCACCAGAGCAGGAACACCACCGCCAGACCTGTGATGAGCAGGACCGCTCCGCCGGTGTAGCCCAGTCCGCCTGTGCGGTTGAGAAGATCCGACAACGTCGTGCCCGCGGTGCTGGTCAACGCGATGACCGTCCAGAACAGGGCCGGGTGGTAGCGCCGGGCTCGTAGCTGGAAGATCACCGCGATCAGGAACAGTGCCGCGAAGACGACGGTAGCGACGAGGTAACCCACGTGCAGGGTCTGAGCGAGCAGATCCCCGCCGGTCTCGCCGAGAGTGGTGGCGAGTATTTTCACCACCCAGAACGATGCCGTGATGTGGGGAAGTTTGCGCGCGACCCGCAGCGCGGATCGGCCTGTCGTGGGCGGGTCGTCCGAAGCGGTCATCGAGAGTCCTTGTCCAGTCGCAGAAAATGCCCACCCGTGCGGGCCACCGCTGGCGCGGCAGATCAGAGACTGACATCTGCTTGTTGAAGAACCGCTGAGAACGCGCGCTCAGCGGTTCAGCGGAAGGCGGATCTCGAACCGGGCACCGCCGGCCGGCGACTGCGACACCGCCACCGTCCCTCCGTGCGCGGCGACAGTGCCTGCGACGATGGACAGTCCCAGCCCTGTGCCGCCTTCATCACGTGTTCGTGAGGAGTCCAGGCGCACGAAACGGTCGAACACTTTCGCGCGCTCGGACTGCGGTATCCCCGGCCCGTCGTCGTCGATCCGGATGATGGCGTGTCCTGCCGATTCGGCGCAGGACACAATGATGCGGGTCCGGGCGTGGCGGACGGCGTTGTCGGCGAGGTTGCGCACCACCCTGCCCAGCGCGCTGGGGTCACCGGTCACCCGAACGGGCACGATCGACGACTCCACCAGTACCTCGGACACGGCCTCGATACGTTTGCCCTCCTCGTACAACAGGTCGTCGAGATCGACATCGACCGCCGCGACGGGCAGACCGGTCTCGTCCGACCGTGCCAGAAGCAGCAGATCCTCGATCAGTCGACGCATTCGGCGCGCTTCCGGAAGCAAGGACTCGTCGATCATCGCCTCATCGAGAAGGTCGGGCCGCGACGATGCGAGTTCGAGAGCTGCGGTGATCGTGGACAACGGACTTCGTAGTTCGTGGGATGCGTCGCTGACGAAGCGTTGCTGCGCTCGTTGTCCGACCTGCAAGCGTTCGAGCATCGCGTTCATCGTCTGTGCCAGGCGGGCGATCTCGTCGCGGGTTTCGGGTACGGGAATACGTTCGTCGAGTTGGCGACTGGAAATCGACGCCACCCTGGACCTGATCCGTTCGACCGGGCTCAATGCCGCACCGACGAGGCGGTACGTCGCGAACGCGACCAGGGCGATCACGATGGGACCGACGACGGTGAGCAGGATCGCCACTGTGGACACGACGTTTTCCACCGGTTCACGGTCGGCCCCGACCACCACCGTCACCGGCCCGGAGGGCGATGTGGCTCCCTGTGCGGTAACCCAGAAGTCGCCGTCCTCACCGTAGGACACTCGGCCCAGATCACGGGTCGCGGCCGGGGCAACCTGCTCGGTCGTAACAGGCGCAGCGCCATCCCCTCGGGACTGCGCTCGTACCGTCCCCGATCCGTCGATGACCTGAATGATGCCGATCTGCCCGTCCGTGGCCAGTAACGAGTCGTCGATCTGCGCTGCGGTGTCGGATTCGAGCTGTTCGGCGACCTGCAGGCCGCGGGCAGCGGCAGCAGATCGAGCGGAGTTCTCGAGCGAGTTGTACAGGACCCCGAGGAGCGCACCGCCGGCGATGACGAGGCAGACGGCGACAACCACTGTCGATGCCACCGCCGAGCGCACGCGGACGGTCCACGAACGTGGTCGCAACAGATCGAGGGTCGAGTGCATCAGGTCAGTGTCCCGTGTCCCCTCGTGAGAAGCATCTGCTCTTCAGCGTCTCTTCAGGAACGATCTGCCAGAGTCCACGACCATGACCACGACCACCGCGCGCATGTTGGCGAGCAAAGTCCCCGAAGTGACGCTCTTGTTCTGGGTCATCAAGATCCTCGGTACCACCGTCGGAGAGACGGCCGCCGATGCACTCAACGTCGATCTCGGGTTCGGCTTGACCGGAACCACCGTCGTCGTCGGTGTAGTGCTGGCCGCGGCCCTGATCTACCAGTTCACGCTGCGCCGGTACGTGCCGTGGGTCTACTGGCTGGTGGTCATCCTGATCAGCATCGCCGGCACGTTGATCACCGACAATCTCACCGACAACTTCGGTGTGCCCCTGGCCATCAGCACCGGGTTCTTCGCTGCCGGCCTGATCCTGACGTTTGCAGCGTGGTACATCAGCGAGGGAACACTGTCGATCCACAGCATCAGAACCCGGCGCCGTGAAGGGTTCTACTGGCTGGCGATCCTGTTCACCTTCGCGTTGGGCACCGCCGCGGGCGATCTGGTCGCCGAGCAGCTCGCACTGGGATACCTGACATCGGCATCTGTGTTCGCGGCGATCATCGCGGTGGTCACCGCCGCGCACTACGGGCTACGACTCAATGCCGTCCTCGCGTTCTGGATCGCCTACATTGTCACTCGCCCCCTCGGCGCGTCGATCGGCGACTATCTCACGCAAGACAAGAACCTGGGCGGCCTCGGACTGGGACCGACCGTCGTCACCGCGGTGTTCGGCGTCGCCATCGTCGGATCGGTGGCGTATCTGAGCATCTCCCGCGCCGATGTCCTCGACACCACCACCGTCAGCTCCGGGACCTCCGACGCAGCGCACAGCGCATGACACCGCCCGTCGAACATCACCCGAACACCGGCCGGGCGCGGCGCACCACGCCGTGCTCACGTACCCCGCGAGTACCGCGCGGTGCGTGCCTGTCCATTCACCGATAGTCCTGGCGCGCCCCACCGCACCGACGGCCCGCTGTGTACGACCGTGGGCCTAATCGACCGATACCAGACACAGGCAGCGGTCGCTCCCGACCCACCGGGCCGATCTCGAGACGAGGATCGATGACCGACACGGCAGACACCGAACAAGCACGCGTGTTCATCACCATGTTGCACGCCGAGATCGCCGTGATCTCGGCGCGAATCGAAGGAGCCGAGAAGATCGCCCGGACGGCCTGGGAGGTCGGCCGAACATCCTCTCGCCGTTGGTATGCCGACGATGCACGTATCCAACGCACGATTCTCTACGAGCTACATCGTCAACTCGATTCCCTGCACACTCGCTTCCCGGGTGTACGAGTGCCGGAGGCACCGAGGTCACCGTCGACGCCGGAGAGTGCCGGAGGCACCTCACCCCTGACCTCGTCGAGGCCTGCGCCCACTCACCGTGAACGAACACCGTGATCAGGGCCGCAACCGAGAAGTGCAGGACCGTCGACCGATTCGACGAACTACCCCAACTCATCGGAGCCCCTGTAGCTCGCTGGTCGACAGCAGCTCCAGCTGTGTCCGACGATGTGCAGCGGCACTGCGCTGCGCCGCGCGATGTCGACCTCACTCTCAGGTGTCCACAGGGATCCTTCAGGAGCAGTCGAGCATATTCGGGGTTGTACCGCACGCAATCAGATGTGCATCCGACAACCGAAGGAACCCTCGTGAACATCAAGAACAGGATCGTTGCGGTCGCCGCCGTCGTGCTGGCCGGAGCATCCATCGGCGGTGGCATCGCAGCCGCACAGACCCTCGAACAGCCCACAGCCTCGAACAGCAGCGTCGTCGACACTCCCGAAGCGGGCGACACACCGGACGCACCGGGCGCAGCAGATGTGCCCGAGGCCGGCGACACACCCGACGCACCGGGCGCCGCAGACGTACCCGAGGCCGGCGACACACCCGATGCACCCGGTTCCGTCGACAAGCAGGAAACGGGCGACACACCCGATGCACCGGGCTCGGTGGACCTACCCGAGGCCGGTGATATCGTCGACGCCCCCGGACAGTAAGTTCCTCGCTTCACCCCGCAGCGCCCGCAGGCCCGTTGGCCTCCGGGCGCTGCCCCTATTTCATCCCAACCCTGTTGCTTCCGAACGCTTTTCAGTGTTCCTTCAGTCTCGTCCGCGCATGATCGAGATGTACCGGATCACTTCTGGCAGGAGATACCACTCATGCTCGCACCGACTCGCCCGACACCGCCGGACCACAGCGACGACCGACAGATTTCGCGCCGCGAGGTGAAGATCTGGAAGCTTCTCGCGGCGGCAGCACTCGTCGTGCTCACCCTTGCCTCGGTGTCATACGCGCGAGCGCTGCTGACCCCGGGATATGCGACCTGGAACGACAAGACATCATCATGGATCCGCGACCATGGGGGTGGCCCCGTCCTCAACGCCTACGAGAACTGGCGCTACGCGAGCCCACCGTCGGACACCCCACCCGATCTGTCCGGATTCACCTCGGCCACAGCCATTGCCGGCGGCACCCCGACATCGTTCGCTACTCTCCCCGTTCTCCCCACTGTCACCGGATCGCCGGCTCCGACATGGACACCCGGCCGCACGGGAGCCGATGGAACTCCGGTCGCCTACATTTCGCACTACCAGCCGGACCCGGCCCATCGCAGCGCAGTGGCCGGAGTAGCGATCGTCTCCGGTTCCGCGACGGTCGCCCACCTCGTCGACGGCACGAGCCAACCCCGCACCGACGGCAATGCCGCTGCATCGGTACCTGGTTCCGAGGTACCGAATCTGGTGGCTGCGTTCAATTCCGGGTGGAAGATGAAAGATCTTGCCGGCGGATATTTCTCGAACGGTGTGGCGCGGCAGGACCTGCAGAACGGCCAGGCCTCGGCGGTGGTCGACGACTCCGGGCACCTGAGTGTCATCGACTGGAGCAGCGGCGCGGCAGTGGACCCGCACATCGTGGCGGTGCGGCAGAATTTACCGCTGATCGTCGACCACGGCTCGATCGCCGCGGGCGTGCACTCGAACGCCGACAGCCGCTGGGGCAGCGCGAAGAATCAACTGCAGTACACCGAACGATCGGCATTGGGGACCACCGCGAACGGCGACCTCGTCTATGTAGCGGCGTCGAGAGTCGACCTCTCCACCCTGGCGCAGGCACTCGTCGATGCCGGGGCGGTGACCGGGATGGAGCTCGACATTCACACAGGGCTGACCGAGTTCAACTCCTGGACAGTCGATCACACCGGGACGTTGACACCGACGACGATCTTGCCGGGAGTCCAGAACAGACCCGACCGCTACCTGGCCCCGGATCAACGCGACTTCTTCTATCTCACTCTCACGACGCCGACGCCGAATCAGCAGTGGGCCGCAGCGGACACCGCGTCGACGCCGCCGAGCGTGGTCGACGCCGCGGGCATCTAGGGCGCACCCCAGCGGCCGACACGGCTCCTGTCGACCGAAAGAAGCCACCGGCCAACAGGTGCGGAGTACACGAACGGCGAGGGTGTCGGTGCCGCAGAACGAGGATGCTCAGTCGGCCGCCGCGACGGTGAGGCGGTATCCGACCCCGCGGATGGTCTCGATGCTCTTGAGCCCGAACGGTTGATCGACCTTCTTGCGGAGATAGCCGATATAGACCTCGACGATGTTCTCGTCCCCGTCGTAGTTGACATCCCACACCGACCGCACGATCTCGGACTTGGTCACCACGGTGCCGCTACGCCGCATCAAGAACTCGAGCACACTGTATTCGCGCGGGGTCAGCGCAAGTTCTGCACCGCCTCGACTGACGCGGTGGCGCGCGGGATCGAGTTCCAGATCGCCGGCAGTGAGCACCGCGGGGCGCTCGGGAGCTCCCCTTCGCATCAGGGCGCGCAGGCGAGCAACCAGCACCACGAAAGAGAACGGCTTGACCAGATAGTCGTCTGCGCCGAGATCGAACGCATCGGCCAGATCGTATTCGCCGTCCTTCGCCGAGAGCATCAGGATCGGTGTCCACACCCCCTGCGCCCGAAGATCTCGCACGATGTCGTAACCGTGTTTGCCCGGCAGCATGATGTCGAGAACGAGCGCATCGAACTCCCCCGTCGCTGCACTGTGGAATCCGTTGTCACCATCGTGTTCGACCTCGACAGTGAACCCATCGGCCACCAGACCGCGACGCAGCATCTCCGCCAGGCGCACTTCGTCCTCGACCACCAGTACCCGCATCGACAACTCCGTCCGTATAAGTCTGGCAAGTACAACAGACCCATGCCGAGATACCAGACTCGCTCTCAGCGGTTCTTCAGCAGCTCCCCAGCACACTGATCCCCGTGCTCCTTTCCTCATCGATCTCCGCCGTACACGCCACGGCCACCGAAGTGTTCACCGAAGCCGCAACCGCCGACGTCGAGATCGCGGGGCTGGTGATCGCAGTCGGCCTCATCGCAGCCGGGCTCATGCTCCGCATGCGCCGCGACAGGGCCGGCGCGACGGTCTTCGGCGCACTCGGTTACGCCTTCGCCGTTCTGGTGCTCGCCGTCGCAGTACACAGCAACGGCTGGCTGACCGGTGCCGATACCGCAGTCGCTCGATGGTTCGTCGATCATCGCAGTGCGACACTCGACCAACTCGCCGTCGCCGTCACCACGGTCGGTGGCCCCGCGGAGACCGCCGCACTGGGCCTGATCGTCGCAGTGGTTCTGGTGTGGAGGACGAAACGGTACGGCCCGGCACTGGTGCTGCTGGTGACCGTCGCCTCGGCTTCGATCGCGTGCACGCTGTTGAAGCTGATCGTCGGCCGTGAGCGGCCACCCCAGTCGATCCAGATGATGCTCGAAACCGATCCGTCGTTCCCGTCGGGGCACGTCACCGGCACCGCTTCCCTACTGTTGATGCTCGCGCTCATCGCCGGTGCGCGGCGATCGAGACCAGTACGAGCATTGCTGCTCGTCATTGCCGTCACGCTGACCGTTGCCGTGGCGTGCACGCGGATGTACCTGGGCGTCCACTGGCTCACCGATGTCGGTGCCGGCGCGCTCCTCGCGGCGGGTGCGGTCACCCTCGGCTCCTATGCGCTGCATCGTCTCGACTCCGCCGGCGATGGCACAGAGTCGACGCCACCTCGACTACTCATGAACAGGATCTCGCTATGACATCGGGACTGACCGGCGGTGTTCTCGACCCGAGCACCCTCGTCGCGACATTCGGATTGATCGGTCTGCTCGTGGCGTTGTTCGTCGAGACCGGTCTGCTGATCGGGTTCTTCCTCCCCGGCGACTCACTGCTGTTCACCGCAGGAGTGCTTGTCGCGCAGGTCGATCCGTTCGTTCCCCTGTGGGTGATCCTGGTGTCCGCACCGATCGCAGCCGCGCTCGGTGACCAATGCGGATACATGATCGGCCGTGCCGCCGGGCCCGCCGTCTTCGACCGACCCGGCGCCAAACGGCTCGGCCCTGCGCAACTCGCGCGCGCGCAATCGTTCTTCGACACCTATGGTGCCCGTACGATCGTTCTCGCCAGATTCGTTCCCGTCGTCCGGACACTCGCACCCGTCATGGCCGGTGCGTCGGGGATGAAATATCGAACCTTCCTCGTCTACAACATCATCGGAGCCCTCGCCTGGGGTGCCGGTGTACCGATGCTCGGCTACCTACTCGGCGGAATCCCGTTCGTGCGCAACCACATCGAGATCATCCTCATCGCGGTAGTCGTACTCTCGATACTCCCCCTCGCCATCAACTACCTGCGCTCTCGTTTCCGAGGACACGCACCGGTCAACCGGCCCGACCCGGACACGAGCATGTCCCCGCGCTGAACAACAGAGATCTGACAACACCGGCGTCGAGACCACCGGGCGCATCGACGAACCGAGCCGATCCCGCGGCATCGCCGCACCGACGAACCCGAAAACCCCAACGGTGCTCTTTGTCATCGGAGATGCTTGACTCGCTTGCTGGCGATTTGTATCTGTGGTCCCGATACACCGGGAGTTCAGCCGGGTAACGACGCCGTGTCGGGTAGACGAGAGGAGGAACAGATTTCGGTGTCGATGTCCGCGAGCACTCATCGGTGGCGTATCGCTCGGCACCCCCACGCCGGGAGTGGTGTGGACGCCGTCGTCATCATCGCAGCCGGCACCATCCTCCTCACCCGATCAGCTCTTCAGCTGCTGGGGTATCCGCGGGTCGGTAGCGGTCCACTGCACATCGCCCATCTGCTCTGGGGCGGTGTGGCCCTGACTGTCGCCGCACTGACCGCACTGTCGGTACTCGGCGACCGAACGCGACCGATCACGATCGTGCTCGCCGGGATTGGACTCGGACTGGGCCTCGACGAGATCGGCAAATTCGTCACCACCACCAACGACTACTTCTACAAGCCGGCGGTGGCCATCATGTACGTCCTGCTCATCGCTGTCGTGGCCACCTCCCGCCTGGTCCGTGATCTGGTGCCGCGTCGACCCCACGAAGACCTTGCCGCGGCAGCCTTCATCGCTGCGGACGGGGTCGTCCGCGGACTCGACCATCACCGCCGCGCCCAAGCCCTCGACTATCTCGCGCGCGCGAACGCACACGAACGACGACAGGTCACGCAAATCACCGCACTGCTCGCCAGCTGCACCGAGCGACCGCCGACGCGGTGGCGACGACGATGGTCGACGATCGGGAACTGGCGTGTACTGCGCTACCTCGACCACAGCATCTGGATTCGACTGTCCGCACTGGCCCTGGTGACGTACTCCGCGTTCGGTCTGTCGTCGGTCAGCATCCTCGGCACCGAAACCGTCGACGACATAACGCAATTCGCGCGACTGCTCGATGCGGCAGGGTCAGGGCTTGCGCTCGTTCTCGCACTTCCCGCTCTCGTCTGGCGTACCGACCGCAGGTGGACTCTCGAGGCCGTGCGACTGTCGAGTATCACCACGCTGATCTTGATTCAGATCGTCGAATTCGCGCAGTCCCAATTCTCCGCACTCGCGGATCTGCTGGTCGGACTGGTCACGTTGTCCTTGATCTCCAGGGCGATCGCGGTGCGCGCGCGTCGCCGGAACGACGTCGTCCGTCCTACGACCTGACGGAGTCGACGCTTCAAACCCATGCGCTGCGAACATGCCCGGGCCATTGGACATCCAGCCCGCCGAAACATCAAGACGTAGAAATGACAGAAGGCGCGCACGATCATCGCCGCAGTCAGCGCAGACGATGATCGTGCGGCCAGCTCCCTGATCGATGACATCAGCCGTCGTCGCGCTCCGGTTCGCCGTGTTTGTCGAGAATGTCGACGAGCGAGTGCAAGAGTTCGTCGACGCGGTCGTTGATGTCGTCGAATCGATCGTCGAGATCGGCAAGGCGGATGTGAGCGTTGCGGCGGGCACGAATTCCATGCTCGTAGTAGGCATTGTCCAGAACGACGCTCGAGTAACGTATTTCGTCGTAGAGAACGTCACCGTCTGTGCCGTTCTCCGTCCACAGGACTCGCGGACGATGCTCGGACGGACGGCCGGTCAGGTGCGCGCGGGTCACTGCGGACAACGACTGCGCCGTGAGCGGTTCCGGAATCCAGGGCGTGTAGCCCCAACGGTCGATGCGGACCACAAGTGGCTCACCCGCTTGCTGCGCTGTCACCACCGGAAACGCAGACGTCGGCGGTGAGCGATCGGGGTCGAGAAATTCGCGGAGCACCGAGATACTCGCGAAGCGATCGAGCATCGACTGAATCTGCGCCCAGCGCCGGTACACCGTCACCGGACCGGACTCACCGTGACTGCCGAGCATGTTCGGGGTGACCCGGTACAGGCCTGAAACAACCAGGTCCAGCCCCGCGACCTCGATGTCGCCTCGGCGCAGCACACTGATCTCACGGTAGGTCAGACCGGCGGACACCAAGGTCAGTATCAGTGCATCACGCCGACCGAACAGCCCGTATGGCCATCCGGACGTCGGAATGCTGTCGATGATCGATGCAGCGCCGCCACGGATTTCGGCGAGACGTTCCCGGCGATGCTCCGCGAGAGCGAGTCGAATGGGGACCGAGCGGCCGGGTTCGGTCATTCCGCGAGTGCGGTGAGCGGCGTTGACAGCGGCGACTCGGCGTCGCTGCGTGGCGACGCTGGCGGGATGGTCGGCGAGAAACTCTGCCAGTGTGGATGGTGCAGCCGGCAGCGACGGACGGTCGGTGGCAGCGCACCAGTCAAAGAACAGTGCCCATGTGTGTTCTGCGGAGCGGTCGAGACCCGCGACGCCATGGGGCACCGAGCTGAACGCAATTCCGTTCGGTTTCATAGTCCGAGCTCGGTGACGGCGTTGCCGAGCAGCGGCGCGTTCTCGCGGGCATAGATTTCGACCATCCCAGGGGTCGTGTGGCCGGTCTGGCGCATGATGGCGTGGGCGTCGGCGCCGTTCCGGAATGCTTGGGTGACGAATCCTGCCCGCAACGAATGCCCACCCAACTGTGTGACCGTCTCGGGATCGAATCCGGCGCGAGCGGCGCGGCGACGGATTGCAGCGTGCACCGCAGCCCCGGAGAGGGCGGTGTCGGAGAGGTTGCCGTTCTTGCGGATGGACCGGAACAGCGGCGAGGATTTGTCGGCGGTGGGCAGGGAGCCGCGGCAGACATGGGCATCGAATGGTGTTGCACGGAAGAGCAGTCGAATGACGGCGATTCTGCCGCCGGTGTCGAACGCTGCGACGATCTTCAACCATCGCACCCACGCGCAGACCGGGCAGGATTCATAGCGGTCGGTGAACGGAAGGGCTTTCACGGTTCCGGTACCGTCCTGGTCGGTCTTGGACTTGCGGATCTGTACGTGCGCGCCGTCGAGGCGGTCGCGGCGGACATCGCGGCATTCGAGCGCCACGAGTTCACTGCGCCGAAACGCGCCGGTGTATCCCATCAGCAGTAGCGCGGTGTCGCGGCGTTCGAGCACCTCCGACGCCCAGTCCGCTGCAGTGCGTCGGGCGTGGTCAACGATCGTGGTGATGTCAGCGGTGAGGAGCGGGGCACGGGGATTTCGGGGCCGCTCCCCCGCAGACGCATAATCCCGACGAATACCGGCGAGAGTGGCGCGAACCATTTCGTGGCCGCACGGGTTGTTGTGGCCAACAGCGCGGTGACGGTCGGCGATCGCCGCGATCCACTTGCCGAACGTCGACGGTGCATACGCCCGCGTCCCGTCGACAGTGAGCGTGTCGGCGGCGGCGACGAGGTAGGCCGCCACCGTCGCGGGATGCGCAGGCAACGCGTGGTGCCCGGCGACGGTGCACCAGGTCTCGAAGCGTCGCCACGCCGAATCGTAGGCGCGGCGAGTAGCAGCAGACCGTGCCGATGCCATCGACCGTTCGATTCGCGCGGCGACCTCGCTCGACAGGTCCGGAAACACCGCCGCACCACTCACCGGGACGATTGAACCCACGTCCGGGACCTCGCTGAGCTGCCGTTCTGCCATGGTAGGGACTGTAGCGAGCACCCCCGACAGGCTTCTCAGGTCGAATGCACGCTGAGCAGGCGTTTCAGCGGGGACGGTGCGGGAAGGAAAATTCTCGTCGGTCACCGCACACAAATCGTGGGTGACTACAGGCAGCGATCGATTTCCGCGTAGAAACCAAGGTAGAGATGCGTGTGGTGATCACGCGCGCTTCAGTCCCAGTCCAGTCGAATACCGAGCTCGACGAAGGCATAGGCCAGCTCATCGACGTCACCTTCGGTCCGGCACCCCGTTCGAGCGAATCCGAACAGAGATCGGGCGGCGTCGCTGTCGACGCGGGCGGCGGCGACAGCGGCATCGATCGCCGCAATTACACCGTCCCAGGCGCTGCGGGCGGGTACCGGACTGCGAGACCTTGACGGAGCGGTCCCCGGATCGACCGGCTCGTACGAACGTGGGCGCAGTAGAGCCGCACCAGCACCACCTGCGAATATCTCGTCGTTCTCGACCGCGATCATCGCGGTCGCGGCAGCGAGCATGACTGTCGACTGCTCGTTCCACCTCAGGTCCTCGAACGGAACCCACGCGGTCCGGAGAGGTCGAGAACAACCGGTGGACTTCCAGATCGCGCTCAGTGGCTTTGCCCACCATCCGGTGCGGACCAGCGGTGTGGACACTTCGTCGACGACGGTGCGCAGCAGCCTGAACCACACTGCTGCATGAACACGGCCTCCGCCGAGCTCGACCGACCCGCTCGTCAACGCGGTGACGCTGCGTCTGTCGATTTCTGCGACGGCCGCCGCGACAGGTATCGGTGATGCGTGTTCGTCCGCGCCGGGCGGTGTCCTGTCCCAGAAAACCAGTCTGCCGGGCACCACAGCGCAGAATTCCAACCGGCAGAGGTGCTTCGTGCAACTGGTCAGTATCGGGTATTGATGAGCCATCATGACCGCGATATCGGTGTCTGTGTCGAGGTCGTCGATACACAGGGGGCATGCCCGCGTAGTCAGCGTGCTCACCCAGGGAAGCCATGTGCCGGCAGGCGGTGTGCGTCGACGTCGATCTGCCATCGCCAGACCCGCCGGTAGTAGGACAGAGAACTGGTGGACGTAGGTGTCGAAGTCGCATTCGGTGAGGTCGATGCTGTCAAGCAGCCAGGGCGTGCAGCCCGCCAACGTCATCTCACGCAGCCGTTCCGCCGTACAGGTGCTCCTCTGGGCAAGCGCGGATAGCACCGGCTCGGGTGTGTGCCGGTCCAGGTCGACGCCCGAAGTCTCAAGGCCGAGCCCGTCGAGGAGGTCCGCGGCGGTGATCGACGAATACTGTTCGCTGGTCCGGGCCAGCCACGACGTCAGAGTCTCACCAGGTAGTGGTTGCGGGTGCAGTGGCCACCGCGGATGCGCGCTGTGGTCGAGCGCCGTGTGCGCTGCAGGGGCATCGGCTGGTGTCATGCCAGGTGCCGTTCGAAGTGGCGGCGGCGTTCGGTGGGCCCGAAGTACGCGGTTTGGGTCAACACCTGTGAGGTGATCGATTCCTCTCCGGCTTCTATTGCGGTCACTGCGGCCGCGGTCAACAGCGTGGCCAGTTCGCCGATGGTGCCCTCACACCGGGTGAGGAGGTAATCGGTCATCTCCGTCGATGTCAGGTGAGAGGGCGCACGCAACGGGAAGCTGGCGGTGAAGCTCGCCAGCAGGGAGCGGGTGTCGGTGTCATTGGTCCAGATCGGCAGCGTCATGGGGTGAAAACGGTTTTCCAACTGTGCATCACTGCGGATCGCGAGGTACGCCTCCCGGGTACCGACTCCGACGAGAGGGATCCGTAGTTCGTTGCCCAGAAACCTCAACAGGTTCAGAAATTCTCGGCGCACGTTGTCGCGGCCGGCGAGAACATTGTGGAGCTCGTCGATGATCAGCATCCGAACCCCGGTTGCTCGCAGCAGCGTGACTGCTTGCTGTTCGAGTTCGTGAACGCGGCTCCGTGGCCGGGTCGGCGTTCCGAGGGCAGCGAGCATCGCGAGGTAGAACCGTGTGGGTGCCGGGTCAGGGGGCATCTGCATACACAACACCGGTATGTGCTCACGGTCGGGCAAGCTGACAGCGAGGTGCGCACGCCGGAACTTCTCGATGATCATCGACTTGCCGTTGTTCGTCGGTCCGATCAGTAGCAGGTTCGGCATTCGTTGCCGATCTGGCCATACCAGCAACGTCTCGAGGTGCTCGATCACCGACCGTGCACGCGGATACCCGATCCACCGTTCCGTACGAATGTGCCTGATACGTTGCGCTGCAGGAAGACCCGCTATCGATCTGACCGAACTTCGCAGGTGGGTCAGATCCGCACTACCGGGGTCGATGTCCTGGCAGCTGCGGTCGTCGCCGTCGCCTGCGGGAGTAATTCGGGGGTCGTTGTTCACCGTTTCACCATTCTTCGATGTCGTCGAAGATCGGAACCGACACGTCGTCGGTGCCTGGGCCGAGCTCGGGCGGGCCCATCGCGTTCGGTGATGTCACGACGCTGCTCAGGTGCGCACGACGACTGCGGTTACGTCGAGCCCGTCTGGTGTCCTTCTGCGCCGATGTAGCGATCTCTCGCATCTTGTCGATCATCGAGAACAAGGCGTGTTCGTCGATATGCGCTCGGCCGTGTTCGCGCAGTCGTGTCACTGCTGCGCGATGCTCCCACAAGGTCACCGCTGGATGTGACATCGTCCGGTACGGCACCTCGATGTATCCGCCGCCGCTGTCGGGGTCCAGGACCCACACCCTGCTTAGATCTCGTGGATCCCGCCGGATCACGAACTGGCCCAAAGTCTCTCGTCGGGCGATCCACGGTTTCAGAGCGTTCGAGAAGTACTGGATGTGGTCGATGACGAACCCTGTCCGGGTCACGCGGCGCCGCATGACCGGAAGGAAGTCCACCAGGAATGCGGTCTCGTCCACCACTGTCGACGTCGGCAGAGCAGGGTCGGCGTCGATGCTGCTGGCCCACTGCGCAGCCGGGCTCCGGCTCAGGCCGGCGTGCACGTCCGCGTGATACGCCGCGATCGCCAGGATCAGCCAGCGTTCCAATTCTTGTAAGGCCAGTGCTGCTGTGCCCTCCGAGTCGTAGCTGCCCCGCTGCGTTGGGTTCGAGAACGTGGTGCCGGGGAGTTCGTGGACCTGGGTCATGACGGTGCCGATGATGCGTTCGACGATCCCGCCGTAATGCGGCCGGCCGGGTGGTCGGTAGCCGAGGTCGATGCCGTGCTGCTCGCAACCACGCTGGAGCGCTTCGCTTTTGAACTCGGCGGCGTTGTCGACGTACAAGCGGTGCGGCTTTCCGCCCATCGGCCACCGCACATCCGCGCCAAGGCCCAAAGCGTCGATCCGTACGCTCTTGTCCGAGCACACCCTGCCCAGACACAACCCGACCGACACTGCGGACGGCGGATCGAGTGTGACGACGAACCCTGGCACACAGCGGCTGAAGACATCGATGGCAATCGTGAGATACGGACGTCCGATCGGTGCCCGGTCGTATTCGTCGACGATCATCAGATCGACCACGGTGTGATCGATCTGGACTTGTTGCAGAACGGCCGTCACCGGCGGCGGGACGTCGCCAGCGGATTGCCGCGATCGGGCCGCGTCCGGTCCGCCACGTGAGCGTGCGACGCGGCCCGGGTGCATTGCTGCGATCCGCGCGTTGACTGTGTTGCGGGCTGGGATCGGGAGTCCGGCGCGGCGGCAGGCGAGCGCGATACGACGATGCAGCGCAGCGACACTGAGCTTCTGGCGAGCCAGAAAGTCACGGTTGATGTGCTCGGCGATTACCACTTCCACCTCGGTCGGCACGCGGGAGCGTCCGCGCCCGCCTGACGGTGCGGAGACCAACAGATCGGTGACCGCCCCTCCCCCATTCCGGAGCCTGGACAGCAGCACGTACACACGCCGCGGCGAGACCCCCAACTGCTGCGCTGCATCCTCGACCACTGCGGTACCAATCGAGGATCGATCCGCTAGTTCGCTGAGCACTGCAAACCGCGTCCGTGCCTGCTCCCACTGCTCGGCCGACGCGGTCAGCACACCGGTCTCGGCGACGTCGAACTTGTCCGCGTCCATCGCAGCCTCCGAACGCCCAGCCTGGGTGACCGATTGTGCAGTGCACTTCTGCACTCAGAATGTCAGAAGACGACTGCAATCGGAGGTGAAACCCCAGGAAAGCATGACGCGCACTCCTGAAACTGACATTGGGGTACGCCAGGGTCTCGACCGCCGATCAGAACCCGACTCTGCAGACAGACGCTCTGACGGCCGCGGGTTGTTACAAGATCTGGACGGACGTCGCATCAGGCTCCAAAGACGACCGCCCACAGCTTGCCGCAGTCATCGACCATCTACGTCCGGGTGACACTCTGGCCGTGTGGCGCTTGGACCGCCTCGGACGAAGCCTCCCCCACCTGCTGGAGACGGTTGCCCACCTCGAATCGATCGGTGTCGGGTTCACCTCACTGACCGAGGAAATCAACACCACCACTTCCGGTGGCCGCCTGATCTTCACCATCTTTGGAGCGCTCGCCGAGTTCGAGCGAAATCTCCTGAGGGAAAGAACATTTGCCGGTTTGGAAGCAGCCAAAAGGCAGGGACGCACGGGTGGTCGACCGCCCGTGCTCGACGACAAACAGAAGGCGATTGCGCGCAAGATGAAAGGTGCCGGCGTCTCGATGACGACCATCGCCGAAACCCTCGGGGTTGCCCGATCAACCCTGTACCGCAACCTCGGCTAGGTGACTGGCGCAGTCCACTGCGAACACGAACTGCCGGAAGACAACCTCAAGACTGCATGCCCTCTATTCACCACGTATCAGAAACTATTCACCGCGCCTCAAGAAAATTCGCTACTCGGTGGCGGGGAAAATCAAATATGCCCCATGCTAGTCATTTCCATATTCCTCCCCATAATCTATATCGTCATAATCACCTTCAGTTTCGAAGGATTCTGCGATACCCGCCTGTTCGAGCAACTGATACTGGTCAAGGACCAAACCACAGTTAGCGCAACTGAAATATTCGGAACTGATTGTAAGCGTAACCGAAATATCGTAGTCATCTTCCGCGATCTGGTGGTATTCACGCTTGATATCGATCTTGTCTTCGCCTTCTACGGCACCAACCCCCTCACACGCTGGGCAGTGCTCAGCCTGCTGGTAGTTGAGACCGGCGGACAGGTCTGCACCTGGCTGCCAGTCCTTTGCGACCTTCGCGGGCAGCGACCCGGCGTTGTACTGCGCAAGGCGTTGTTTCGCACGCCCGATCAGGGTCTCGCAACGGTGTTCAATGTGCTTCTTGTTCTGCTCCAGGTAAGCCTGAACAACCGTTCCCCGTTGGGGACCGACTAGATCATCGATGTCCTTTTCGCAGGCAGATACCAGTATGTCGGCCTGCGCCCAATACTTGGGCCACCACGCTGACTCTGGCAATGGCGTGAAACTAGCCGATGATCCATGAATGTAATCATTCCGAGCCCAGGACGTCTTTTGAGCTTCACTCGCATCGAATGGCCTAAAAGCCTTTTCGCATCGGGAATACAGGGACTTTGCAGGTATTGATTCGAACCGTGCTTTACCGCCTATGAGACCCAAAGCAATCAGAACATTAGTCCCTTCTTCCGTTGGGACAGCGATCAGTAGCGGAGACTGCCTAGCGAGTGCCGCTTTCGCTAACGCCTCCAATGCCAAAGAAGACCACAGTGCACGCTCGTCGAAGGATCTCATCGCGGGATCATCCATCGCATGGTTGAGAAAAAGTTTGGCCTTTAACCACAAGGCTTCATGGTCGTACGGTGCGCTCATGAACTGCTCTTTTGGTTGAGTCGTAGCATCAGTCGCTGCATCTCCCGGTCTGGATCGTGTTCTGAGTCGGCACGTGCGTGAAGAACATTTCGATTGTCAATTACCAAAACTTGGTCAGGTTTAGCCCACTCGAATTGAGTTGCTGATTTCAAAGCGGTTTCAAAGTGCTTAAGAACACGCCGAGCGCGGGAATCAGCCGGTTCCATGCACCCGGGATCGAATCGGATTCGCGCAGTTTCCTTAGTCCAACCGGTGCGCGCTGGAGCGAGGTGAACCTCCTTGCCATCATCGATGGTGAACAGACCGTGCCGAATATCCTCGTCAAGTTCACTGAGACCCTCCACCATGTCGATATGCCGCCACAGGAGAGTGGGGACGGGAGTTGGCTTGGCCACTGCCAAGATCACCAAATCTGGCGGCTCAGCTAAATGAGCTCCGTCGGTATGCAACGGTTGTTGCCCGCGTCCGTACACCGCACTGAGGGAACGCTTTTCCGCCTGTTCTGTCCCGGTGGGCCGAAGCACCTCGAACCCTCCTTTTAGCGAACGGCCGGCAACGGTGGTGTAGGCCCGTCCCCAAGTTTGGTACTCGAGCGTCTCTGTGGAACAAACGCCGTCCGCCCAGCCATCTTTTCGAGCCTTCTCGACCAGCTCGTTGAGCTGATTACTGACCGTCATAGCGCGGTGCTACCTCCTGGTGCGAGAACACGAACAGTCTGGTTGATGGAGGCTTCGAAGCACCAACAATCGCCCGACTGGGGATGTCGAAACGTACACCAAGAACTCAACCACGCCCTTGAAAGGGTTGCATCACGCGAGCCGATACCAGTTCAGTCCCAGCGCTCCGGAGCGAACAGGCTGGGTCCGATCCGTTCTTCGAGGACTTGGAAAGTCGTTCCACGCCAAACGCGGTACACCCCAGCGAGAGCGATCACTACTCCGATTGTCATGAATATTTCTGTTCTCAGTCGACCCAGGCAGGCTGGGCAGGGATGTGTTTGGTGGGAACAGGTGAGAGAAGGCGCAGGATGGGCAGGCTGAAAACTCGAAGTGCGAGCGAGCTGCGCCATCCCTTGTGCTTGAACGCGAACAACCAGTGTCCGACCAACCACAGGCCCAGCCCCACTGCCAGGGCCAACGGTGCGTTCATCTCCCCGAAGTGGGGCCCGCCCCAGATGAGGCCTGCGATGGTGAGAATGATGAGCAGGCCGCCGAGGAATCTGGCGACGAATGATCCGATTATCCAGGCCACCAGGACCACTACGCCGATGATCAAGACGCTCATTTTCGTTCCCCCGCACTGTGTATGAGTGTGTTGGCTCATTGTGCGGCACACCTACGACAGATGTGGGTTCTGTCGTGAGAGTGCGGGCGGAGCGGCCCACTGTGTTGTTCACCGTTCTTCTCGCTTGAGAGTCAAGGTGTTTCCGTGACCGACGGAATGTGGTCTGCCCAATAGGAAACGCCCTATGTGAGAGCTGTTGTCGTCGAGGGCGATTGCTTCGATGCGGACTGCGCGCCCTGTGTAGCCGTCGTCTTCGGTGCACCAGTTCTGGATCCGGCAGGCTCTGTTCAGCCAGATGATGCGTCCCACGTGTTTGTCGCACACGCACGCGGCGGGAATGGTCTCGGCGTCTGCGAGGAACTCCTCGAGCGCCGGATCTGCGTCGGAGGGAAAGTCGAACAGGTCGAGTTGAACAGGTTCGTTGCCTTTCATGTCCCCACGATAGACCATCGCGTCCTATAGATGGGACACATCAGGCCTCGAATGGGTCTCCGCGTCCCGTCTTTGGGTAAGGTTGCGGTATGAATCAGCTGTTCAAAGCCGCTTCCGAAGCAGTGTCGACCTCGAAGCAGGCCGCCCGCCAGGCGAAAGAAGCGAGCGATGTCGTGCTGATGCAGGCAATCAAAGTGCTGCTCGCGAGCGGTGCGTCCATACGGGAGACCGCGGCGATGCTCGATTCAAGCAAGGCGACGGTCGGCCGCCTCGCGGCACTACCGTCGACGACCACACCCGTTCCCTCTGCCGATGGGGAGTCCACCGACCTCGTGGTGAGCAACGGGTGGGGATCACAGAAACGCTTGGACGAGGTGCACGAGTGGTGCTTGATCTACGACGGTGAGCACGGCATCGAACTCCCGCCGGCGGTACTCGAGCTGACGAAGGCGCAAGCACTGAAAAATCTTGGGGACGCGTACGAGCAGGAACGCATTGCCGGCGAGAGCAGGCTCACCGACGACGAACGGAACGCCGTCCGCCGTCGGCACAGGCTGGCTGCGGTCATTGCCCAGGCCCGCGGAGCGAATGTAGAGGAACTCAGTCGAGCACAGAACTGAATCGGTTTGAAACTACCTAGACGACGGACCTCGACGCGTAAGTTTCGATCACCGAGTCGATCAGCCGAACAGGAATGTGAAGACTCAGGTTGTCCTGGAGGATCGTCTCGGGCAGATCCGGAAACGGTGTCGCCGGAGCCAGCTCGCTCACAAGAGGCTCGAGTTCGTTCTTCTTAAACTGTTCGTAGATGCGTTCGATGGCTTTGGTGTCCGAGTCGTTCGTCTTCGGGACGTCGACTTTGACCCAGCCTTCCGGAGAGTGCGCCAGCAGCTCCTTCACATTTTTGGACACTTCGATGTAGGAGTAGTCCAGCGAAGCCGCGAGCATTTCCATGGCTTCCCGGACATAACTCTTGTGGTCTTCGGTGATGTCCCCGAATCTGGCAGCCTGTGCGGCTGCGTCCAACTTCATATGCTGGGTTTTCAGCTTTTCGATCGCGCCTGTAGCGAAGTAGCTCCGGAGGCCGGGGACGGGTTGGTTCAGATGGATGTGGGTCATGGTCGCTCTATGTCCGTTCGTTGAGGTCGTAGTCAATTCCACTGTATTGGAATAAGTTCCGCCGTAGTTCGCCTTGTTGTCGGCGAAGATTCAAGGTTGTTACAGCTCGTGGCCATGGTCGCGTTCGGCTGATGGATCGGTCGGTGGGCGGGTGGGGTTTGGCCGGTCTGGCGATGATCGTCGCCGGTTGAGCATGTCCCGGATCGAGGTCGGATGCGCCAGATCGCTCACCGTGGGGGGAACCTCGGGTAGCGGTGAATCCGGTTCTGGAGACGACTCAGCAGCCTCCGCGATATCTGAGTCGGCGTTGCCGGGTTCTGGTGTTTCCTGCTCTGCCGCAACAGGTGCCGGTTCTTGTTCCGTCGAAGCGTCGGAGACGGTTGCAGATTCGGCCATTGCTGCCAGGCGACTGCGTTCCATGGCTGCTTCGGCTTCTCGGCGGGCCATGATCGCTCGGACCTCGTCGGCGTCGACGCATTCGAGTTGTTCGACAAGTGCCGGTGTCGCGTTGAGCATGAGCGACCAGCCGGGTTCTCGCCCTTTGTATTCGAGACGCTCTTGCAGTTCTACTCGGCGGGCGATCGCTTCGGGGCTGTTTTCTTCCTCTCGGAGCTGGCGTTGGAGGTCGTAGAGTTCGGCGTACATCGACTTGAGTTCCGCGCTTCGCGGGAAGTCCTCGCTGGACTGCTTCTGCAGTTCTTCGAGTCGGGCGGTGGCGGTGTCGAGTTGCCAGGTGCGGGAGTCGAGTTTGTCGGGCACTTCGGCGACCATGCGTTCGATGCGGCTCATGATGCCGCTCGCGAGGTGACCGAACGCTCCTTCGCGTTCTTCTTCGGTCATGGTGGTGTTCGCTCGTACGCTGACGTACATGTCTTCTTGGGGAAGAACTCTCGTCGAGAGGGGCAGTCCTTTCGCGCCGACGTAGAGCGCGGCATCGGCCATGGATCGGCGGACCTCGATTTCGAGGCCGCCCTTGGTTGCGACGGTGACGACCTTGTCGAGTCCTGCCCCTTTGAGGTGACCGTAGGTCTCTCGTAGGTGATGGACCAGCGCTTTCGACGCTTCGGGGCGTTTGGTGAAGGTTTGGCCGGCGATGGTCATCGAGAATCCTTCGGCCGCGAGGTGCGCTTCGACTGCGGGTACGGCCGCGGTCAGTGCCGCGATTGCCTGCTGGTGGCCGGGTATGGCGGTGGTGAGGGCTCCGAGTTCGCGTTCACGGCTTCGAGCTGCCGCGAAGTGCGCGTCGGCGTCGGCCTGTAGGTCGGCGACGGCGCCGTCGAGTTCGACTTGGCGCATGTAGCGGGGATCTCCGGTAGCGATCGCTTTGATCGCTGCTGCGTTCTTGGCGAGGTCGTCCCCGCCCAGATCCTCGACTCGGCGCACAGTGCGGTCCGCGCGCTTGAGCTGCTCGATGAAGTGCGCTTTGCGTTGCACGGTCTGCCACATGAAAGTGTCGAAGGTGCGTTCGGCGACGTACGCGAAGATTTGGACGCGCTTGTTCTGGTTGCCCTGCCGGATGATGCGGCCTTCTCGTTGTTCGAGGTCAGCAGGTCGCCAGGGCACGTCGATGTGGTGCAGGGCGACGGCGCGTGGCTGGATGTTGGCGCCGGTTCCCATCTTTTCGGTGGAGCCGAAAACCACGGCGACGCGGCCATTTCGGCAGTCCGCGTAGAGCTTCGCCTTTTCCGATGCTTTCGCGTAGTCGTGGATGAACCGAATGGATTCGGGGTCCATGCCGGCGGCGACGAGTTCGTCCTTGACTCCGGAGTAGATGTTCCACGCTCGGCTCTTGGCTTTCGGAGTCGACCGGTCGCAGAACACGATCTGTAGCCCTCCGCGTAAGGGCGACTCGTTTCCTAGATTGTCGAGGTAGACGTTGTCCTTGGTGTCTTCGCGGACCTCAAGGATCTGATCCGCGAGGATGCGAGCTCGGCCGCCGGTCTCGGGTGCGTCCAGGTGTGCGGTCCTCGGGTCGAGGGTGACGTTGCGGCCGTCGCTCGCGATCTTGAGCGAGTTGTCGATGTCGGGGCGTCGGCGGTCGGCGGCGCTGGCGCGGTGACCGAGGTCGGTGATGAAGTCCCGCACTTCCTGGCTGGGCTCGAAGGAGATGACGGTGCGCTGCCCGTCGTCGAGGACCGGAAGAGTCACCGGCACTTGATCGCGCATCACGACGTCGGTGAACACGCTGTTCATGGCGACAAGGTCACCGACGTTGGTGAACTCCCCGACCCTGGTCTTGGGAACGAGCTTGCTGCCACTCGAGTTCAGTTCGACGCTCTCGACCGTGTCGGTGAAAGTCGCGCCCCACGAGTCGAGCGCGGCAACACCGGAAGCCTCGAGCAGATCCGGACGCAGGTAGTTCGTCATCACCCACAGCTCACCGAGACTGTTCGCCACCGGTGTGCCGGTGGCGAAGGTCGCGACTCGTTCGACGTAGTTGTCCTCGGGGATACCGGCTTCGACGGCTTCGGCGCGGCGCACGCCTCGCAGGTAGTGCAGCTTCATCGACAGGTCCATGGCCTGATCGGCGCCCTTGGCGCAGGCCAGCTCGTCGACGTTCGATTGCCGGCGCAGGTTCTTGTACATGTGCGCTTCGTCGATGAACAGGTAGTCGCCGCCGCTCTCCTCGAAGCTCAGACCAGCGTCTTTTCCGGTTTGATCGAGGGTGTCGTTGAGTCGTTCCTCGGCGTTGGCGATCGCGATTTCGAGTTTCTTGACCGACTCGCGGGTCTCCATCGTGGTGCGGTGCTCGTAGAGCTTGTCGAGTTCGTCGCGGATGAAATCGGCTTTGGTCTGATTCGAGACGCCGATCAGCTTGAACGCGGACTGCGGCACGATGACCATGTCCCAGTCCTCGGTGGCCGACTGTGCGACCAGTCGCCGGCGGGATTCGAGATCGGTGGCGGCGGATCCGGAGAGGATGCGGGCGCCGGGGTACCAGTGCGATGCCTCGATGGCGATCTGTTCGACGATGTGGTTCGGAACCACGATCCACGGTTGGCGGACGAGTCCGAGCCGTTTGAGTTCCATGGCGCCCATGAACATGGTTCCGGACTTGCCGGCACCGACGACGTGATCGAGCAGTACGGACGGCTCACCGACGATTCGGGCGACGGCGTTGCGCTGGTACTCGTAGGGCGCGTACTTGTCGCCGAGGCCGGGGAAGGTCTGGTAGCTGCCGTCCCACTGCGGTGCGACTGTCGAGTTGAACAGTTCGTTGTAGGTGTCGAGGAGCCTTTCGCGGCGATCCGGATCGGCATCGAGTGCCCACGTGCGGAACTCCTGCTGTATCCGTCGGGCCTTGTTCTGCGCGGCGCGAGTTGCCTTGTCGTGCAGCAAATCCCCACCTGCTGCTTCGGCGTATTCCTTGGACTTGTTGATGCGGATCGGTTCCATGTTGCACAGCGACGTCAGCAACGTGATGTGGTCGTAGTCCCCACGGGCGCAGCCGGAGTACTTGATGCCCAATCGGTCGGCGGTCTCGTCCTCGAAGTTGAAGCCGCCGGCCTGCCCGGTCCACGTCTTCGGTACGACGCCCCACTTCTCGGCCATGCCCTTGTCACCGCGATAACCCGCGACGTGGATCGACCACTGGGCGTCGAAGCGTTCGACCTTGACGGTGATTCCCTCGGGAACCTCGAAGGTTTCCCGGATGAACTGGGCGTAGTCAGCGGGATCGACCCACGGGGCACCGAGTTTGATGTCGATGTCGTTCTTGCGCGGCGGCTGAATCTCGGTGAGGGCTTGAACATTGGGCCGGTACCGAGGATCTTGTTCCGCCGCTGCGTGGGCGTCCGCGAGTTTCGTGCGGACGTTCCCCGACAGGTACGACGTCGCGGGGATCCAGGTGTTCGGATCGTGCAGTGAGCGGAATGCTCGCCCGACCAGTTGTTCCTCGACGTCAGGGCGCGGGACGCTGAGCAGTTCACTGATGCGATCGACATCAATGCTGCGAGTCTCGTCGAGACTGATCGCGAGTGCATCGTCGATGGTTTCGGCCTCGCGGCGCTGCGCACGTGCCGAGACCACGTCGGTGGCGAAGATCGCGGCCTTGCTGCCGCGCATCGTTTCGTCGTCGAAATTCTCCATGGCGAACACGACGTGGATAGTCGGGTCGTTGCGAAGGATCCCTTCGAGGTGGGTCTGCTTCTTCCACGGCCGGCGGTTGTCTTCCCACGCTTCGTCGTTGAGGCGTTCGTAGACGGCGTCGGGGATCTCGCCCTGCCACGGTCCGTCTTCGTTGCCTTCCTTCGCCCTCCACCGCTCGATACTCTTTTCGAGCTTGCGGTCGTGCTGGGCGTCGGTGAGGTCGGCGGGGATCTTCCACTCGAACCGGTTGATGAATCCGTATCGGCCCAGGTACTCGTCATAGCGGGAATTCAATTCCTCACGCAGAGCGATCCTTTCGCTGCGCGGTCGCTCTTCGAGCTGAGAGCGCACCAGGGTGACCGCCACGTCACGCATCTGCAGGAGCTGGCGCCATTCGTCGTGCTTCTTCACCCCTCGCACGGTGGCCTGTTCCCATCCGCCGCGGCCGTAGACCTGGATCTGCTGCTGCTCTTCGTTCCAGCGCAAGGTGTCGATGGCGATTTCGTCGCCGGTACGCTCGGCGCCGTTGATCAGCCCCTGATCGAAAGCGTTCACTCCGGCGACGGCGGTGGACTCGATCGTCGCGGTCAACGCCAGATCCTCGGCGCGGGCGCGGTCGACTATCGCGGTCAGGCGCTGCGAGAGAGCTTCGACCATGCGCGCACCGACAGGGCCGTTGACCTTGAGGGTTTCGTTGCTGTACATCCCGGACCCGATGACCAGCTCACCGAGAACGTTGTGCGGGTTGGCGGCGAAGTATCCGTTGACGGACCGATCCAGGTAGCGGCCGTCGTCGTCGCGGACTCCCGTCTCGCCTGTGGTGACGAATTGTGCTGTCGCTTCCGAGCGTTCGCGGTCCTCTTCACGAACACGGAAGACCAGCACGTCGGTGACGACTTCGGTGCCGGCCACTCGGGCGAACGCACCGGTCGGCAGACGCACTGCGCCGATCAGGTCGGCCCGCTCGGCCATTTCCTTGCGCGCACGCGGATCTGCGGCGTCGGCGGTAAATGCCGACGAGATCACCGCGACGTACCCTCCGGGCGCGGTGAGGGCGAGGGACTTGTTGATGAAGTGGTTGTGGATCGAGAGGTTGCTCTTGTTGTGTGCGGGGTCGTGCAAGCGCAGCGCACCGAACGGGACGTTGCCCACGGCCGCGGTGAAACTGTCCTCGGGTACGCGGGTGTGTTGGAAACCTTCGTTGCGGACCTGCGCGGACGGGTAGAGCGCCGCCGCGATCCGGGCGGTCGTCGAGTCGAGTTCGACACCGACCATCGTCGCAGATTCCGGCGCGTGACCGATGAACGTGCCTGCACCGCAACCCGGTTCGAGTACCCGTCCACCGCTGAAACCAGCGCGCTCGAGTGCATCCCACATCACCGAGACGATGGCCGGATCGGTGTAGTGGGCGTTGACGGTGGTGAAGCGAGCTTGATTCCACTGCTGACTGGTCAACAACGATTCCAGGCGTGAGCGGTCTTGCGCCCATTCCGATTTCGAGGTGTCGAAGATGTTGGGGACAGCTCCCCACCCCGACCACTGAGCGATGATCTGCTGCTCTTCTGCGGTGGCGTAGCGCTGTTCGGAGTCGAGGACACCGAGCATTTCGATAGCGGCGATGTTCGCCCGTGCCCGCGCCTTCTCTCCGGACGGCGGCAGAACCTCGACCCCGGGGGCGAAATCAACCGGTTCGGGAAGGATTCGCGCGGCCGTTTCCGGTTGCGTCTCCTCCCCCGCTTCCTCGGAACCTAACGCTTCCGAGACCTCGGCGGCAGGGGTTTCAATCGCCGTCTCCGCCACCAACTCCACGTCGGCGACACTCGGTGAGGGTTGAGTTTCTGCGGCCGTCAGAGGCAGCGGTGTGCCCCCAGGATCGACGGCTGCGGGATCGACGGGACTGGCGCCGGCCTCGTCGAAGAGTCCGAGCTGGCTCTGCTCTACTTCCGCTCGACGAGTGCGCCGGGGCCGTCGAGCGGCTGGCCGTCCTCGACCATTGCCGCTTCGAGCTGGCTGATGAACGACGGAAGAAGCGGGTCGCTGCTGCTCGTCGGAATCGGCTGCCCATCCTCCGAGAGTGTCTGCATCAAATAGGCCGCCATCACCCGGTAGAGCGTCGAACGGGTCGGGAACAGTTGATCGGTCAGTTCCTCGAACGCTTTCAGCGGTTCGCTCCGAACCAGCGCCTTGCGCCACCGCTGCGGATCGGCCGAACTCTCTTCGGACTGCTTCTCCGGTGTGCTCTCGTTGTCCGCCTCCTCCGGGAACGGGTCCAGAGCTTCCGGGATCTGCTCGTAGAGCATCTCTTGTAGAACTTGGGCGGTGATCTGCGCTCGGGCCGTTTCGATCAAGGCCAACTTCGTCGGAAAGTCCGGCTCCCGTCCGTACTCGCTCTTGAAGCGGGCCACCAACGGTCCCTGCGCCGTCCCCATCGACAGTTCGATCTGCGCCGATATTTCCGCGGTCCGCTCCTGCAGGAACTCCTGCTTCTCCGACTCCGTCATCGACTCCGGAAGACCGATCAAGTCCGTCCACACTCGACTGACCTCGGCGAATATCTGTCCGCTCATTGTGTTCCTCCATGTCGAAAAGGTCGAACTGATCGTTGTTGTTCTTGCTGGACGCCACAGCAGAGATCCCCACGAATTCCCACCGCACGGCACTCACCGACACCGAGCAGACTCAGTGCCGGCCCCGTACAGATCAACGGGCGGTGAGCACCACTACAAGGTCCCATCATGCCCGTAACCGACCCGCAGTCCCGTTTGTCGAGTCGCCGCGTCGGGGATCGAGTAGCGAGTTCTCTACTCGCCAGTAGCGTCCACATTCGTTTTCCTGTCGTCGATGCCCGAACCCCGCCCCTACCTCCCGACGAATGCAGAGGTAGAGGCAAGAGCCCTACGGGCCGGTCAGGGACTTCAAGTGCGCACTGACCACGTCCTGGACCCGCGTGGCCACGTCGACGTCCTCCCGCAGGGTGGCTGCGGCCTGGACCGCTCCCACCGTGCCCGAGCACAGATTCCATGCGAGCCGGTGCACCATCGGGCCGTCCACGCACTCACCGGCGGTGATCGCCGTTTCGACGATGTCACTGACGGCATCGACCCAGCGCGCGAAAGCTGCACCGTTGTCGATGCTGGGTTCGAGGGTCAGCTTCATCCCAGCGCGCAGGTTGGTGTCGTCAGCGATCTTGAGGGCAAGGGAAGAGAAGATCGCAGTCAACCGATCGGATCCGGTCCCTACGGCGGCATCTACCGCTGCGTCGTTGATGGATTCGTCGACCGCCAGGTTCCAGTCCGAGATGAGCTGTTGCGCGATCGCTTCCTTCGATGGGAAGTGGTAGTACATTGCGCCTTTGGCGAATTTCCCAGTGTGGGTGATGGTGTTCATGCTGGTGTGGCCGTAGCCATCGGTGTCGAAATGCCGTGCCGCAACGGCGATGATCGCTTCTCGTGTTCGGACGGCGCGTTCCTGCATTGCCGAGTTCTTGGTGCCGACAGGGCGGCCGATCCACGGGCGATTACTCACGATGGCGGCGCTTTCCGAGGTTTGTGCCGATTCGATGGGGCTGTTCACAGCGATGCTCCTTCGACCGTGC
Source organism: Rhodococcus sp. FH8 (assembly GCF_019266085.1). NCBI lineage: Bacteria > Bacillati > Actinomycetota > Actinomycetes > Mycobacteriales > Nocardiaceae > Rhodococcus > Rhodococcus sp. FH8. The sequence goes on from NZ_LPNQ01000074.1 coordinate 70,581, forward strand.
GGGCGGAGGCCGGGTCGGTTCCGCGCCATATCAGCAGCAGATCGTCGACCCGTCTGGTGATGGTGTGGTTCTCGTCGAGGCTAGCGGCAACCTGTACAGCGCCGACGAATCCGGCGCAGAGGGTGTCTGCGAGCCGCGACATGCTCTCGGCGCAGTCGAGAGCGCCGCAGCGGATCGCGTCGACGACGATCGGCGTGATCGCGTCGGTCCACGCTTCGTAGGTGGCGTGGGCCTCGCTGAGCGACTTGTCGACGCTCAGGATGAGTCCGGCGCGGACGATCGCCTCGTTTTGGGCGCGGCGGGCGAGTTCGCGGTAGATCATCAGTATTTGCCGGTCAGCGGGCTGCCCGGTCGCTGCCGCTTTCCCCACAGTCTCCGAGACGACGTTCTCCCAGCGGTGCAGCATTTCTCGGGCGATGGATTCTTTCTTCGAGAAGTGGAAGTACATCGCACCTTTGGTGGTCTCGGAGATCGCCAGGATGTCATTGATGCTGGTGCCCGCGTAACCCGTCCGGCCGAACAAGGTGGCGGAAACCTCGAGGATCGCTTCTCGGGTAATTTTCGCTCGTGGCTGCATAGGTGGTCGGCCGGTCTTTCCGTGGTCGACGCTTTCTGCGAGGTCGTTATGATCATTCATTGGTCACAGGTCCATTCTGTGGTCATCGGCCCTGACGGTGTTAGAGCACCGCCAGGGCCACCTTTTATCGGTGGGACTGGGTCAAACGGTGGTGAGTTCGTGTTCGGCGATGTTCTCGGCGGCGCGCAGGTCTGGTAGCGGCGGGCTCGTGAATCCTGCTGCACGGGCCTCTTTTTCGAACTGCTGGTAGCGGCGCCATGCAGTCGATATTGCGACAGGCGGCTTCGACTCCTGAGCGATCATCTCCCACGTGAGGCTCAGGTTCGTGAGCTTGCGGACTGCTGTGTCCTTCACGTTCGGCGCGAGATCCGACCCGGCGATGAAGGCCATGAGATCGTCTATGCCGGCATCGGTCTCGGTCTGCGTTTCTTCGGTGTCTCGGCCGCGACCGAATGCCGTACCAGTGTCTTGGGCATCAATGTCGTCGAGGCCCTCATCCGTCATTTCGTCGACGAAAAACGGCTCCGCAAAGTCCGCAACAACGTCGTGGCGGTCGGCCTGTGCATCCGCCGTTGAGGCGTCCTCGTTTCGTTTCGCTTCCACCGGATCCGCAACATCGCGGGCGATCGTGTTGCGAGGGTCGCGGATCGGTTCCCTGCCGGCGGCGAGGTCAGGCGCGACACTCTTTGCGTCCTCACTGTCGGTGGCGTTTTCAACGATCGAGCGGTAAGCGGCGTAGGCCATTCCAACTGCCTTCACCAGGATCGTGATTCCGTGCGTGAATGCTAAGACCAGGGCCGGCGGAATGATCGCAATGGCCGCTGCAATAGCCGGTGCGAGTGGGATGAACCCGAGGTCTCCCCCACCACCGATGAACTCCCGTGCGGCAATTGCTGCGTGATAGGCGTGGTACGCGTTTCCGAGGATGCTGATCACGACAACGCTGACGGCGAGTGCGATGTAGAAGCCTCGGTCGCGCTTGTTCATGTTGAGCTTGCTGATGATGACGATGGCGATGGTGGCGCCGAGGATGGCGCTGTCCACGATCGCAGGGAAAATCCAGGTCAGGTGTTCGGGGATCAGAGCTTGCCTGGCGAGGTCGCGTTGCACAGCGAAGGAAAGTACGAATGCGCCGGTGGTGATACCGAGTGCAATGACAATCGCGAGTGCGAGTGCGGCGAGCAATGCGCCTAGCTGAATACGAGCTGCCCGGAGGCTAAAGTCGGTCATGACTGGGTTCTTTCCTAATTGGTGTGTAGAAGCACGGACCGACGGGCTGCAACGCTCACGCTGGTCTGATGTTTCTGCCGGTGCACTGCCCGGCCGACTCCCGGTTTTTTCCCGGCGCACACGACGCCTTCTGGAAGAGAGACAGCGCCAGGCAGTGCACCATTCGACGTGGTGAAATGTCGTGGTACGAGCCCGCCACAGGGTCGATCTCTTCTTCTGCATTCCCGAGCCGTGAGCTCTTCGGCAGATCGAGTGCCCTGCGGTGCGCTGGTGACACGAACGGCTGGTGAGATGACGGACCGTCGAGTCCTGCAATTAGGTCGCCGCGTGCACCACACGGGTTCGCAACCTGCACATCGACATTGGGAGGCGCGGTGGGACTGTACTGCGGAATCGATTGGGCCGAAAACCATCACGACTTCGCAATCCTCAACGACCTGGGCGAAGTCGTGAGCCGGGGACGCGTCGACAACGACGCTGCCGGGTTCGCCCGGTTGCTCGAGGCATTCGCCGAAGCCGGCGACACCGCCGAAAACCTGATCCCGGTCGGGATCGAAACCGATCACGGCCTGTGGGTTGCCGGACTGCGCGCGAGTGGCCGGGTGATCTACCCGATCAATCCGCTCGCGGCCTCCCGGTACCGGTCCCGGCATTCGGTCTCCGGATCGAAATCCGATTCCGCCGACGCGGTCATGCTGGCGAATATCGTGCGCACCGACGCCGTCGCACACCGTCCGTTGCCGGCGGATACCGACAGCGCTCTGGCCATTCGGGTTCTCGCCCGCGCCCAGCAGGACGCGGTCTGGTCTCGGCAACGCTTCGGCAACGAGGTCCGCTCGCTGCTCAAGGAATATTTCCCGGCAGCGTTGACCGCGTTTCAGTCGCTCGAAGACGGGCTGACCCGCCCTGATGCCCGAAGCGTGCTCGCTGCGGCTCCGACTCCGACCGCAGCTGCCGCCCTGACCCGGCCCCAACTCAAAGCAGCACTCAAAAGAGCCGGACGTTCCCGATTCCTCGACCGAGACGTCGAACGACTGCGGGCCATCATGCGCGCCCCGGCGCTTCGCCAGCCACCGCAGATCGAAGCAGCGATGGGAATCAGTCTGATGGCCCTGTTGCGGCAGTTCGACGCTGCCTGCGCAGCCGCCGAGACCCTCGCCGCGCACGTGAGCGTGCTCTTCTCCGAACACCCGGATGCGAAGATCATCACCAGCTTCCCCGGGCTGGGGCCACTGGCCGGGGCCCGAGTTCTCGCCGAGATCGGTGACGACCGAAACAGGTTCGCCACCGCGCGCGGCCTCAAGGCCTACGCCGGCGCCGCCCCGATCACCCGTGCCAGCGGGAAAAAGACCTTCGTCCTGCACCGGCACGTCAAGAACCGAAGACTGGCTGCAGCAGGAACGATCTGGGCGTTCAGCGCCCTCCAAGCGTCCCCCGGAGCCCGACGACATTTCGATGCCCGACGCGCAGGCGGAGACTGGAACCACCAAGCTCAACGACACCTGTTCAACCGATTCCTCGGCCAACTCCACCACTGCCTCATCACCCGCGAATTCTTCGACGAACTGCACGCATTTCCACCTCCCCTCCCGATCGCGGCTTGACTCCTACACCCCGTGAGATGTCTTTCAGCGGGGTTCCCGGTCTGGAGCCTCGTCGGGTGCATCCGGCGGGGCTCCCTTTACTTCCAAGCGCTACTTCTGTTCGTCCTCGAGCAGTTGATGAATGTGCTTGATGAGCAGGTCCTGCATAGCGGTCTCGTTGCGGACCGCGTACTCCTTGAAACGTCGGTGAAGGTCTGCGTCGACGTTCACCTGGATCCTTTTCGTCCGTCCACTGGAATCGCTCATCATGTCTTCGATGGATTGTGGAGCGCGAGTGGCGGATGGTCGGCCAGCTCGGAGGTTGCCTGTCGCCATGACGTGGCCTTTCATTTCGTCAAACACTCATACACTCATACGCTCATAGCCAGTTTTGAGTTAATGAGTGAAGGTGGTTTGCCAGTTGAGTTCGCATGAACCGGGGATCTACGCCCCTCGACGTCATTGCTCGGTCATACGACGAGCTTCGCCTTTGTCTCGTCCGTCAGCCCTGCAAAGGCCGCAAGTTCACGAAAGAGCGACTTGACCTCGTCGGACGCCACCGAATCCGGTTCTGCGTCCAATACCGTCGTACCTGTGGCTGCAGTATTGGGGTAGCTGATGCGTTGAGTGATCCGCGCGTCAAGCACGGGCAGTCCGTAGTCGCGGAGCGCACCTGTCACCTCACGACCGATACGGGTGCCGGTGATCGCCCTACTGATAACAAACGCAGCCTTGAGTTTGCCGTCGGTGATCTCGATCCGCTGAAGCACGAGTTTGACCAGATCCTCTGCCGCCCAAATGTCGTACGGCGATGGCTGTACGGGAATGAGGACTACATCAGCGGCCTTTATCGCCGATACCGCCAGATCAGCCGCCTGAGGGGCTCCGTCGATAATGATGACTGGATGCGTAGTGACCCTCTTGAGGTCACGTTCGATCGTTGGTCGGTCGATCCCGACTACCGGAACAGGCTGTTCCTCGCAGGCCGCCGCCCAATCTCGCGCACTCCCCTGCGGATCGGAGTCCACGAGCAATGTTTCGTACCCGGCAAGCTGGGATGCGCGCGCCAAGTGAGTGGCGATCGTCGTCTTTCCTGCACCACCCTTTTGGTTCAGCACTGCAATGACCGTCATCTATGCCACCTCCGAGTAGATACTCACCAGCGCCCGCATTCGTTGCGGACGTACTCATAACATCTTATGCGCTATCACCCAAAGACACAAACACTCATATGAGTGTTTGTGTCTTTGGGTCGCACTCGACACTGCGTTACCGGGTCAGACACCCATTTGCGAGCACGCTCCTTGCAGGCTCGGAGCAAAGCAGTCTATGAGGGTATGAGTGTTCGAGTGTTTGAGTAAATGAGCAAAACAAAGTCCGCAAAATCGCTGGTCGATCCGCAAAGTCCCTCCGACCGGACTTGCCACAAACCGCGCACGTGGCGCGACGGCCGCCAGAACCTCGTCACATCGATCACGGACAGGAGGGGAGCCGATCGAGCGCCTGAATATAAGTCACCAATTACGGGGGAGCCGGAGAGTCATGGTGCAAGTCTCGATTGCGGATTTTGCCCATCAAGGATCGGTTTCAGTTGCCAATTGATTTCCCCGCAATGATTTTTGCGCATTCCCCGCAACTACGCCGGATGCATGCAACGACCGCAAAGCCCAAACACTCAAACACGCAAACACTCATTTAATGTTTTGTGTGTGCAGACACAGTGCCAGCAATCGCGTCGGGCCGAAGCCGTCAGGCTGCAAGGATTCGCGGAGACCTGTAGTTGGTCACGATCCGCCGTGCGGTCGCGTAGTCGGCGCGGCCGCCAATGGTGGGGAAGCGGCCGTACCTCGCTCGCGGTGATGCTTCAATCCGCAGCGCGACGGGTCAAGTCCCTGGGAGTGGTGTAGCCCTGCGTGACCCTGTCGGGTTCAGGCGGTGAGTGCGGGAATGTCCTCCTTGTCGATGTCGGCGTCGTTGGTTGCGACGATGGTCAGGCGGGACTTGGCGAGGATTTCGAGGCCGAGATAGCGGCGTCCTTCGGCCCATTCGTCGGTTTGCTCGGCAAGGACTGCGCCGACGAGGCGGATGATCGCGTCGCGGTTGGGGAAGATCCCGACGGAGTCTGTGCGGCGGCGGATCTCGCGATTGAGGCGCTCGTTGGGATTGTTCGACCAGATCTGCTGCCAGAGTCCCTCGGGGAAAGTCGTGAACGCGAGGATGTCGTCACGGGCGGCTGTGAGGTGCTCCGCGACGGCTGGCAGTTTGTCGTCGACGTAGTCGACGAGCCGGTCGAACTGGGCGGCCACCGCTGGTGCGTCGGGCTGGTCGTAGACGCTGTGGAGCATCGCCTTGACCGCCGGCCACATCGACTTCGGGGTCACGCTCATGAGGTTCGCCGCGTAGTGGGTGCGGCACCGTTGCCAGGCGGCGCCGGGCAGGTTTGCAGTGATCGCGTCCTTGAGTCCGGCGTGCGCGTCGCTGGTGACGAGTCGGACGCCGGCCAAACCGCGGGCCACGAGGTCGGCGAAGAACGTGTTCCACGCAGCCCCGGTCTCCGACGTGGCGACCTGCACTCCGAGGACTTCACGTCGTCCGTCGGCGTTGACACCGGTCGCGATCAGAACGACCGAGGCGACGACCCGGCCGCCTTCGCGGACCTTCATCGTGAGCGCGTCAGCAGCGACGAAGGTGAACGGGCCGGCGTCGCCGAGAGGCCGGTGACGGAACTCCGCAACCAACTGGTCGAGGTCGGTGGCCATCCGTGAGACCTGCGACTTCGACAGGCTGTTGATGCCCAATGTCTTGACGAGCTTGTCCATCCGGCGGGTGCTCACGCCGGCGAGGTAGCAATCGGCCACGACGGTGATCAGCGCGGTCTCAGCCCGTTTGCGACGCTCGAGCAGCCATTCCGGAAAGTAGGACCCCGCCCTGAGTTTGGGGACGGCGACGTCGATCGTGCCGACTCGGGTATCCAGGGGTCGATGCCGGTATCCGTTGCGCTGGGCCGTCCGATCAGGTGACGGGCGGCCGTACTCGGCACCGACAACAGCATCGGCATCAGCCGACAGAAGCGCGTTGATCATCGTCTGCAACAGGCTGCGCATCAGATCTGGCGAGGCATCGGCCAGAGCGTCGCCAAGCAGAGCTGCAGGGTCGACAATGTGTGGAGCGGTCATCGTTGTGTCCTCTTCAAGGTGGTTGTGAGAGATCTCTTGAAGAATCACGCGGTGGCCGCGTCCACGTCCAGCATCGGGACGATCTCGGCGACCGCGCTACACCACTATCCGGGACTCAACTGCGCGACGACTCCGGGGCGACTTAGTTTCGTATCAGTTCGCCGGCCTCACACCGACCGTAGACACTCAAACACGCAAACACTCATTTGATGTTTTGTGTGTGCAGACACAGTGCCAGCAATCGCGTCGGGCCGAAGCCGTCAGGCTGCAAGGATTCGCGGAGACCTGTAGTTGGTCACGATCCGCCGTGCGGTCGCGTAGTCGGCGCGGCCGCCAATGGTGGGGAAGCGGCCGTACCTCGCTCGCGGTGATGCTTCAATCGGCAGGGCAATCGCATCGAAGGCGTGCCTTCGGGGGCCGCTACGTTTCTTACCTGGTCGACGACGCCACTCCAGCTCGGCTGTCCACCAGGCGAACAGCTCACGCTCCGTCACATGACGTAAAGCCCTGGCGGCTAGGACCCCCGAAACGCCGATTTGCTGCGCTGCCGTGTGAAGTTGGAGTCGACGGGTCTGGTCTGTGGACCGTGTTGTCGGGAGAAGGCGCAAACGCTGAAACACACGTTTCGCCGACGCCACCGTCCTGAGCGAGTAGCCGGTCGTCGCCGCAAGCTCGCTGTCATCTTGAATCCCGGAAATCAGGTGCAGGTGAATCCGGGCATAGGCCGGCCCTAGTCCGGGTGCGGGGGTCCAGAGGTCGTGAGCGTGGTGGGTCAGGAGAGCTTCGGACAGTGCGGGAGCCGGGGCGTGAATTACTTGTGTTGCACCTGTGCAGTACTCAGTGGGCGGTTGATTCAGTTTCCATGTTGCACCGGCGGTTCCCGACCCCGCCTGGACCTGACTGATCCACGCGGACGCCTCAAGCGCCCTTAACCTTCTGGAGACGGTCGAAGCGTCCAGACCAGTGGCCCGCGCTAGTCGCCGGCAGTCGATGTCCAGGGTGGTGGTCCGAGCAGTGCGAGCGAGCTGAACTAGCGCATGGAGTATCCGTTCGTCGCTCGGGCCACCTGGCCGTGCAAACTTCGCGGACGCTTTGCACAAGCACTCAGTGATCGTGTCCAACTCAGCGTCAAGCTCGTCCGGTCTTGTCACGTTTTCATCTACTGCAGGAGCGAAGACCGCAGCTGCGGAGATTGCGCGTTCCCACTGCTTGGCGAGTGTGAAGGCATGACCGGTGGTTTTGTCTTCGTGGAGGCGAATCAGCCCTGGTGCAGTCAGTGCAGACTCAACGTCTCTGAGGGAGCGCCCGGCACCTGCCATCCCGAGAAGGATGCTGAACGCGACCGCACTACGGTCACACCCCTCGCTGAGTGGGGTCGCCATGAGGAGCTTCGTCCGCGCTGACAGCGGACGTTTCGGACGATCCAGACGAGGACCATCCACGGTCTGGATCACCCGAACCGGCGTCGACCGAGTGCCCGCTTCAGATAGGGGAGTGGTGTACGGGTGACGTGCCAGAAGCCACCCCACCACCTCAGAGGACGTCCCCTTACGCAGGGCGGCGAGCGACTCCGTGAGCGGGCGGCCGCGCAGACTCGGGAGTGCGTGCCCTCCAGCTCGGTGTGGAGCACCTGGTCCTCGTACTGCACCGGTAGTGGGGTTACACAGCGGGCTGACGTCGAGACTGGGGTAGTAAAGAGCCAGCGCATGAGCGAGCCCTTTAACGGCAGCGGGTTCAGCCGCGTCACTGAGAGCGACCCAGAGATGCTGTCCGCCAGTCGGTCCTGACGCGACGCGAAGGTGTCGTACTCCGAGTTCGGTCAGCTCGTGTGCGAGACGGTCTGCGTCTGCTAGTGCCACCTCCGGACCGTGCGCTCCGGTATCGAAATCGAATGCCAGCAGTTTGTATTGATGGTCCGAATCGGTCAGGTGAAGCGCCCATGGAACGTTCGGCGGAGCCGTCGGGGCGAGCACTGTTGCGCTGTAGTCGTGGGTGCTGGTCGGGTCGACCCGGATGCGGGTCCGCGGCGACATCCACATTGCAGTCGCATACAGGTCTGTGAGGAGTGGATCCTCATGAACGACGACACGCAGATTGATCGTAGAAATTTCATCAGGGCATGAGCTACCCTGAGACATGTCTGGCAAGACAAGTCCCTTCGGGGAATAGCAGTACCGCTGAGAAACGAGCTGGTAACTCGAATCTCACCAACTTCGATGAACCCTCGGCCTACCCGCCGGGGGTTTTTCAATTCTCAGCTGATTAGCGGCACCACAGGGGATGTGGCGGTCGGTGAGTCAGACTTTGGTCAGGTCCGCTCACGGTCGCTTTATGCGGAGAGTGGCAACACCCCCTGATCTAGTTCACGAACGAGTTCCTTATGGCCGGTGTGCAGGCACAGCAGGTCGGAGACGTACTGGCTGACAGAGCTTGCGCCAGCGTCTAATGCACGCTGCTCCAGGTCTCTGTAAACCACAGCGGGGACACGACCGAGCCGGCCACGGGGCCCTTTGCTTGGATTTGCCATCGCAGTCTCCTGTCTCTTCGTTGGTGGACGCCCCCTCATCCTGGACCAGGTTCAGGTTCCGGAGTGGTTGCGACACGCCAAAGCTGTCCAATATTCCGTAGCTCACCTGGGGTAGTTCGGGACGTTAGGGACTACTCACCCTGCTCGAAGTATGAGAGTGTGGGCAGCCTGCTTACGGCCCTTTGGCCTCAAGTTTGCGACCGGGTCCGGATCGGGAGTAGCGAGCGGAACCAGCTATCGCCATTCTTGCACAGGATTTGGCTTTAGTTTGTCTGTGTCTTTGCTTCACGGCTTTGGATGACCGGTTCATTTTGTCCGGGTTTAAGCTGTGGTCTTGGCTTGGCAGCGCGAAAGGGCCAGCTATTGGAGGTGGTGGATGTGTTTTCACAATTCACGCGCAGGGGGCGTGTCCAGGACGTGTTGTCGCAAATCCCTCTCAGCGCGCCGTGGACAGTGGGCGAGTTTCTGGACTGGATGTCCGAGCACGCCCAGAGTGAAGTCGTGCTCTCGCCGTGGAGTGGCCCACGTACGGAGTCCGGGGGCCGATGTGGACTACTGCTGGGCTCACCTGAGCGACTCATCATCAAATACGACCTGGACCACTCCGTACGGCATCAGCGGCAGCAGATATTCCACGAATGTGCGCACATTCTCTGCCAGCACGAGGGTGAGCCGTTCTGCCCGACCGAAAGCGTCCTGACCCAGGGGATCGATGTCAGATCCATTGAGTGGATGATGCGGCGTGACACTTTCGACACGCCTACGGAAAAAGAAGCCGAGGTCGTCGGAACGCAGTTGGCGATCCGTAGTAGAGGCCCGGTCGACGATTCCAGCCTCGGGGCGCTGCATCGCATCGCCGGCACCTTCGGACCTGAGGCGTGAGCGCGCAGCTCAGTCACGAGGCCACAGCGTCAATGCCGTACTGGATGACGCTTCCGATGATCACGATCCTCGCGATAATCATCGTCGCGCGGGTACTGCTGGTGTCGAAACGTCAACTCGACCGGAGCGTGACCCAAATTCTGATTTGGTGGCTCTGTGCGGCCGTCCTGCGCGAGTCTTGGTTTCAGAAGGCGGTCATTTCCCACAGTGACCTGACGTTGTCGGATATCCGGCTCGTCACCCACGCATCGGTGATCGCTTCTTCGGTCGCGGTGTATCTCGTCGTACGTTCATGGAGCCTTCGACCAGTACAGACGCGTACTGTCATCCGGCTCTATTGCGCCGGCCTGGTGGCGGCCGTCGTCCTGGGGTTCCTCAGTGCCCCAGCTCGCGCCCAAGGCATTGCAGTCGAAGAGCTTCACTCTTGGCGGACCGCTGTCTACATGATCATCTACTCGGCGCCGATGCCGTTGGCGTTGTTCGCAGTCGTGAAATGGTGTGTACGGCTCTATCGCCGTCCCGAGTCCACGCGTTCCCTTCGCGGCTGGCTCGTTATCGTGATCGCTGCTTGCACCGTCTCGCTCTACGACCACCTTTCACGGATGGCGAATGGCATCATGCTGTCACTGAACTGGCACAACGCGCTCACTGAGCTGCGATCCCAGTCCAACGACATCCTGTTTTTGCCAGCTGCGACATCGATGGCGATCGTGCTGGCAATCCCTGCCATCGCAGAGGCCAAAGTTCGCCTGCGTTCGGATTCCTCGTCACGAGCAGTCCGGCGTCTGGAGGACATGTGGAACGACCTCGTGACTATGGAACCCAAGGTGTCCGTCGAGAGCGTCGGAGTGTTCCACAGCAGCATCGAACTTGAGCACCGGATGTTGATCGAGTGCGAGGACGCTCTGTTCCTCGTCCTGCCGTATATGAGCCCTGAGGCTCTATCTGGAGACGCCGCGACGGAGGACCGGGTTCAAGCCATAGCTGACGCGATGCGTCTGTACAAAGCCGGTGATAGTGACCGTGCGCCAGTGGCTCCGCCGGAGTGGCTGGTCGACGAAGAGGAAATGCTCCGTATCGCGGATGCATGGGCTCGAATGTAAGACAACTGGAGGGGACCTGTATGCCCAGTACGACGACGATCCCGCACCCGCCTCGTCGGGTGCCAATTCTGGGGGATGTTTTCGGAATCGATCCGGAGACTCCCAACCAGACCACGCTCGTTCGGTTCGAGGAGCTTGGACCGATTTATCGGCGATCGATTCTCGGTACCGACCTGACCTTTGTCGGTTCGCCGGATCTCGCCGCTGAGATATTCGACGAGTCGACGTGGGAAAAGTTCGTCGGCCGGCCGCTTGAGCAACTGCGCCCTCTGATCGGTGACGGCCTGTTCACGGCCTACAGCTGGGAGTCGAATTGGTCGAAGGCCCACGAAGTTCTGATGCCGGCCTTCACAAAGGAGTCGATGGTCAGTTACCACGACACGATGGTCGCTGTCACTGACGAACTCTGTGCCCATCTCTCGTCTCAGGAGGGGGCACCGGTTCCGGTCGTTGACGCAATGGGAGGACTGACGCTGGAAGTCATCGGACGGTGCGGTTTCGGCTACTCGTTCGATTCGTTCCACCACTCGGACCATCCGTTCGTTGCAGCGTTGACGCGGTCGCTCACGTACGCCCAAAAGAGCGGGATACCGATTCCATTCATCGGCAAGTTGCTTCGTCGCACCGAGGAGAAGCAGAACACTGCTGATCGGGCGCTCCTCGTCGAGACTGTGGACGGAGTGATTGCTGAGCGGCAGCGAACGGGGGAGCGCCGCAACGATCTGCTGGATCGGATGTTGCATCCCGAGGGGGATGTGACGCTCGATCCGGAGAACATCCGAAATCAGGTGTTGACGTTCCTGATCGCCGGTCATGAGACCTCGGTGAACTCGCTGAGCTTCGCATTTCACTTCCTGGCCCAGCATCCTGATGTCGCGGAGAAAGTTCGCGCCGAAGCGTCGCAGGTATTCGGTGAGAGTGTCCCGAAGTACGAGGATGTTGCGCGGCTTCGCTACACACGCCAAGTCATCTCGGAAGCGATGAGGATCTGGCCAGCGGCACCGGGATTCTTTCGCGCTGCGAAGCGGGACACCACGGTCGGGGAGTATGCCTTCGCGGAAGGTGAGTGGGCATTTGTCCTGCTCCTGGCCGTTCAACGGGATAAGAAGGCGTGGGGTGAAGACGCTGACCAGTTCAATCCGGATCGGTTCAGCCCCGAAAATGCCCGAGGCAGAGCGCCAGAACTTTTCAAGCCGTTCGGAACTGGCATCCGATCATGTATCGGTCGCCAATTCGCTTTGCACGAGATGGCGCTGGCGATCGCGACTGTTCTGACCCAGTTCTCTGTAACAGCGGAACCGGGTTATGAGCTCGAAGTCGAAGAAACCTTGACTCTTCGGCCGAAGAACCTGAAGTTGAGTTTTACGCCTCGTTGACTGCGGTCGCCGGAGCGGCGGTCATGGTGCTGACCTGCGCGATCAGTTCTTCGAAGTCTGCTCGTGTCAGGTCAGCACTGCGGGCAGCGAAGTGATTCAGCCCGCGGTCGCGGATGAGAATCCAAAGACGTAGGCGCTGGTCGATGTCGATGTCGATGTCGCCGCTCAAGCGCAGGTATTCCCGGTCGACACCGATCGTGTCGCAAATTGCGTCTGCCACGGGTACGGGCAGGTTCTCGATTTCGCCACTCTGAACGCCTTCGAGTAGCTCAAGGGGAACGATCTCCTTGACCTTCTGCCCGACGACTGTTGCCAGCGCCTGCAACGTCAAGGCGGGCTCGTCACGGTGGTGATAGAAGTCCAGGAGCCGAGCAAGCTTCTGTGCTGTTGTCGGTGCTAGGTGCTTCATCGAGTCTTCTCCTGACGTGATTGCCACTGGGCGATAAAGGATTGCTCGGTCGCTTCATCGATGTCCCCGGCATGTCCGGTTAGCCATCGCAGGTACTGAAGTTCTCGCGCATCTTGTGCGGTGGGTGGCTCTGCCGCTCGGTTGAGATAGTCGCCAATTAGCATTTCGACCATCGGCTCTACCTGAATTGGCCCTGGCGGCGCTGTCTTGGACTCGACCTGGGCAATGAGCCAAGCTCGCAGTATCCGGTCGACGACAAGATCCAACTCACTGTTGATAGATCGCAGTTTGTCAGCTGTCGTTACGTCCGTCGTTGATTCGTACAGCTTCTCGTAGCGCTTGGCGATCTCGGAGATCGAGATGACGACGCTCAAAGGCAGCGTCACGGAGTCTTCGTTCGCGTCGACAACGCGTGCCACCGGCCTTGATCCCGGGACATCTTCTAGTGGAACTGGGTTGTCCCCGATGAAAGCTCGTGCGGCGGACCCTTCTGTCCACCGCAATCCTGCATCCAGTTTCTTGAACGTATTGACACTCGGTTGTTCGACCTGCGCTCGCTCGATTTTGCCCGTTGTCACATCTGACGGACCGCCGGCGGCCTGTAGTTGATCCAAGGTCAAGTTGAGCCAAGCCCGACGCTCCGAGACTATGCGCGCAAAACGCTGCCGAAGCTCACTCATTGTCAACACCTTACCGGCGACATGTTCCAGGAACACATCACGGGACAGGGAACTAGCTGGGGTTTCGCGCTCAAACGGCAGCACCGCTACGGTCACCTCCCACCACTCACCTTCGTGCTTTTTTTGCTTGGTTTTTGCTTCGACTCAGTATATAGTTTGCCATGTATTGGCGAACACCGATTCGGGATTTGACCGTACCGGGTGCGTCGTAGGCAAGAGACACAGGTGGGGGGTTCGCGATGTCACGCTCAGGCGGACAAGGAACCGGACGTGCGGCATTTGCCGATTCCGCATCAGCTGAGACTCGATCCCTTTGCGTATGGGAAGTCCGTTGCCCATGCCGACCGGTCGGGTACGCCTGTGTCCCATTCTGTGTGCCTAGAACGCGGACCTGCCCTCTCGGACATTCGCTAGTCCCCTACGGCGCAGCAGTCTTCGGCGGTGGGCGATGACCTCCCAAGCCCGCTCAGTAGTGCCGCGCGTCGACACATCAGCTTCCCAACGCCGTTCCGGCTGCGGGATCAACGACCACGCTGCTCCTGCCGCGCTGGTTTCCGTTTTCGCCCCGACTCTTGCGTTCCATCGCAAACACATTGAAGGAGAAGTGTTTTGACGAATCACCGTAATCGCGCCGGTACCGGTAGGCACCGGGCCGCACAACGCTCGGCAGTGGCAGGGGTGACATTCACCGCTCTGACCGCTCTGGTGGTTGGCAATGCAGGTGGGGCGCTGGCCGCTCCAGGTCAGCCCGGTGTGACTGCTCCCGCTCAGCAGCCGGGTGTCACCTCGCCGTCGCAGCAGCCTGGCGTCACCACCGAACAGACGGCGCCGCCTGCCGCTCCCGTTCAGACGTGGGTTCCGGCTCCTGTCGAGTACACGGCGCAGCCTGCGAAGCCGCTTCCGAACTGGGATTACGACACCAACGAGTACGTCGCGCCGACGTACAGCAACAACGACAACTATGTGGCACCGATCGACTACACGACGATCCACCTTCCTACCCAGCTCGATACGTTCACTGCACCGATTCAAGCTCCCGAGGACAAGATCCGAATCGGCCGGTATATCGCCGACCGTGAGGATTGGATTTCGAAGGACACCGCCGACCGAACCAACGGTCAGACAGCGATCATCGAAGCTCAGGTCACCGACTTCTGGCGCTCGACCGGCCTCGAAACGGACCAGGCTGAGCGTCTTGCTGCCGCACAGCTCGGTGGAGCCGCTGCGGGCGCTCTCGCGGGCGCTACCGCAGCTGGCGTTCCTGCTGCAACTGTGGGCGCATTGGTCGGTGGAACCATCGGCGGCACTTCAGCTTTGACCTTGTTCTCCCCGATCCTGACCCCGATCGGCGCGGTCCCTGCAGGCGTGGTCGGAACGGCAACGGGCGCGGGTATCGGCGCAGCTGTGCTCGGCGTTCCCGCCGCAATCGGCGGCGCTGTCGTCGGCGGCGCTGGCGGAGCACTTGCCGCATCCGCTTACGGTGCAGGCGATCTGGGCGAGCCGATCGAGTTCGATATTCCAGCGATTGATCAGCCTGCAATCACCGCGCAGACCGAAACCGTGCTCGATCAATGGTCGGCTAGCCCGCCGGTCGGAACCGCTGCCGCTGACACCGTCCGCAACGCCGTCGCCTCTGCGCCGGTTGTCGATCAGCAGATCCGCGACGCGGTCACCTCGCTGCCGGGCGGTGAAGGTGCTGTAGCTGCATTCGACCAGGCAGTGACCGATTTCCAGGCGAACACCGCCGTTCCCGGACTGCCGCTCGGAATGATCGCCGACGCCATCGGCGCTGGCATCCCGGCCTGATCGTCGCCCGCTACCAGTCAAGGAAGGAAACCGCATCGTGACGGATGAACGCCAACCATCGAAGTCGGTGCCTCCGCGTCGGCCTGGTGCTCGGCCATGGGAGCGTCCGGTTCAACCTGGAAACAGGGCGAACGGTGCTCCTGTGCGGGGAGCGGTGGCGAAGACTCCCGCCGCGCCCAAGCCTGCACCGGCTCAGGCTCCGGCGGCGAAAGCTTCGGCGGCAGCGCCGTCTTCACGGCTCGGGTCTCCTTCCCCTCGGATTACCGCCACACCTCGTCGTTCTCGTCGACCGCTCATCATCGGCGGCGCAATCACGGCCGCGATCGTGGTTCTCGGGGCGACGGGGTGGGCGGTGTCGTCGTCCTTCTCGGGCGAGAGCAGCGACGGTAGCGATTCCTTCATGGAGGGCATGGCTCCGCTGATGTCGACCACGTCAGCGGTGGCGACGACGCCTGCTTCACCGACCCCGGCTGCGCCCGCCGCGTGTGCGGAGAAGACAGAAAACGGTGTGGTCACCAGCGCAGGTCCTGGTGGGAACACCTCCGGTCCTGGAGTGATCGAAGCGTTCCAATACGGGTTCTACGTCCTGCGCGATGCAGTGAAGGCCCGCGAGGTGGTGGCCCCCGACGCCCGCGTGACACCGGTTGCCGACATTCAGGCAGGAATCAATGCCACCCCTGTCGGTACCACGCACTGCCTGACGATCACACCGCGTGAAAACGGCGTCTACGCAGTGGCTCTGACACAGACCGAACCCGGCGGCACCCCGGTGACTTGGTACCAGCTCGTCACCACAGCCCCGGCCGGAGACCGCACCACCATCACGGCGATCACCGCAGATACGGAGATGACACGATGAACGAAACCCTTGTTCCACCAGCACTTTCGGGAAGGTCCCCGCGCCCCTGGGCGCGTACCCAGCGAGTGGTGGTCAGCGCTGCGACCGTCTCGATCTTCATCGCGGCCGGCACCACCGGGGCACTCGCGCAGCCTTCGACGACGACCAGCCCGACCGCCTCGGCGTCGACGACCGCTCCGACGTCGTCGAGCACGACCACGTCCTCCAGTAGCGGAAACGTGCAGTGCTCGGTCCTGCATACGGTCATCGACCAAGGAACCACCGAATCGAACGAACAGACCGACCCGAAATCCGACTCGGGCACCTTGTCCGCCGCCGTGATTCCGGTCTTTCAGGAGTTCGGCAACGACAAAGCCAAATTCGACCGCACCTACGTGCCGTACCCGGCTGACTTCGGTTTCCAGGGAACGCCGTATGCGCAGTCCGCACAAACCGGTGTCGAGAACACCTTCGCCGTCATCGAGAAGATCAGCTCGGATTGCCCCGAAACACAGTTCGCGATCATCGGTTACTCCCAGGGCGCGCAGGTCGCATCGACTGTTCTTCGCCTGATCGGAGCTGGTCAGGGTCCGATCCCGTCGTCGAAGGTCGCCATGGGCATGTTGCTGTCCGACCCGTCGCGCCAGGAAGGATCGGCGCTCTTCCCCGGCCGTAGCGCCTCGCAGGTCACTCCCGATCCTGCTCCTGGAACCTCGGGGGCTGAGGTCAAAACAGTCGCCGCAGCGCCGCAATCAATCCCGGCTGGTGCAGGTATCGCACCGCCTCTCGACAACGCACCTTCCACGTTCGGGCAGTTGACGGGCCGGGTTGCCTCGAAGTGCGCAACAGGTGATCTCGCCTGCGACACACCCGCTGACGCACCTCTTGCACGACTGGTTGCCAATGTCGGTGGCCAGCTCAACCTCAACGGATCCGATCCGGTCGGGGTGCTGTCCTCCGTCGCGAACGTCTTCGGAACCACCGCGATCAAAACCGCTGCCGACGTCGTGAACAAGGACCTCACCTCGACGGACGGCACTCTCGCCGGCCTCGACTACCGCCCGTCGACGTCCCTGAGCGAGCGCGCCGCCACGGCATCCGATCCCGGATACGAAACAGACGTACTCGCAGCAGTGAGCAAGGTCGTCGGCCTCGGCGTGAACACAGCGATCACGTTGGCCCGCAAGGTGGTCACCCCGGAGAACATCGCACAGATCGCGGCAGTCGGCTTGGCTAATCCCGCCGCAGGTCTGGCGCTGTTCGGCGCCAAGCTCGGTCAGGCGACGTTCGAGATGCTGCCGGCCAACATCGCGGACCGAACCGCAACGACCGCGGTGAAGTTCATCAAGGACAACATCTCCGACAACGCCGGTCTGATCAAAATGGCGACCGACACGAAGTACTGGCAGGTCCAGGCCAATCACGGTTCCTACATGTCCGACGCCGTCACCAATGCCGGCGGCTCGACCATCGACTACGCGGCGCAGTGGTTGACCGCTCTCGTCAAGGACCTCACTCGCACCGACTCGTCGGCATCCACCGCAGATGCTGGTGCCTTCACCCGCACGGTCCCGGTCTCAGGACAGGGCTCTTACCAGGGACTTCCCGGCCTGAACATGCCTGTTTCCGGTACCGAAACCGGCGCAGTCTACGACCCGTTCAACACCTCGCAGAAGACCCCGGCGGCGACCACGCAGTACACATCCACCCCCGGTACGGCCTCGTCCACGACGTCGGCCCAACCCACCAGTGGGGTCGTGTGGCCGTCCTCGACGCAGACAACGTCGAGCACGTTCGTGTGGCCGTCCAGCACTGCTGCTGCGACGCCCACCAACTGAAAACGGAGTAGTCATGACCAACCCAGGATGGCTCGACGGACTCATGGACGAGTCGGAGAGCACCACCGACACCAACACAGCCGAAGCAGTCACCGAGGACACCGATACGGACGAGTTGCAACTGTTCGAGGGCTCGCCCGCAACGGATTCCGACCCTGATAGTGCGAACGAGACCCCGGCGAACGTGGTCCCGTTCGACCACAGCCCTGCCCGCGTTGTGTCATCGCAGCGCGGGCCGGTCCCGGCGTACCTCGCCGAACTTGCTGACCCCGACCTTGCTGCACCTGCAGTAACCGAACGCCCCTCGACGCCGACTGCGGTTGGCGCCGGGGGAGCGCCCGCCCGACGTCCGGCGGTTGTTGCCGGTGGCGACTTCGGTCGTCGACCGGGGATCGAGGAGTCTCTGCTCGTCGAGCAGGTTCGCCCGATTCCGGCGTCCGGATGGCGTCGGGTGCTCTACCGGGCTTCGTTCGGGACGATCAATCGGGGCGAGAATCCCGCCGACGTCCGTGAACGGCTCGTCGACGAACAGATCAGCGCCCCGATCCGCACCGACCACAAGGTCGCAGTCGTCTCCCTCAAGGGTGGCACCGGGAAGACCACGGTCACCGTCGGTATCGGCCACGCATTCGCCGACGCCCGCAACGATCGAGTCCTGGCAGTGGACGCCAACCCGGACGCCGGTGCCCTTGCCGACCGCATCAACCGGGTCGGTACGCACCCGGATACCGAACTGATCCCGACCGTCTACGACTTGATCGAGGACGGTCGGGGCGATCGCTACTCCGACATCCGCGCCTACACCCTCGAATCGGAAACCGGCCTCCAGGTTCTGGCCTCGCACGACGATCCGGCACGGTCCGAAGCATTCAGTGAAGCGGACTATCGCGACACCATGAAGCTCGTCCAGGACCACTACCAGGTGATTCTCTCGGACTGTGGCACCGGAATCACGCACCCGGCGATGAACGGGGTCCTCGATCTCGCGGACACCATCATCACCACCACCCGGCTCGATGTCGCATCCGTCCAACGTGCCGTTGCGGTTCTCGATTGGTTGGATGCCCACCAATACGGCGATCTCGTCGCCCGCTCGGTGCTGGTCATCAGCCACTTCGCACCGGGCAAGACACCGGTCTCCGAGCAGCAGGTCCGCGACTACTTCGGCACTCGCGTCCGAGCCGTGGTCACCGTGCCCTACGACCGTCACCTCGCCGAAGGCGACGCCGTGGTGTGGTCCCTGCTGCACAAACGCACCCGCGCAGCGTTCCGCGACCTCGCGTCGACCGTAGCCATCGACTTCCCCCGCGCAACAACCGCCGAGCGATTGGGACGGTTGGCCCGATGAGCACCGCCGCCGATTCCGGCTACCCGAGCGGGCCGATTCCCCAGGTGCACGGCGCCGACCCTGTGGGCCTGGTCCTGCCGCCGTCAGCGGATCGTCTTGTCGAGGTGTGGCCGGAACCGGTGTGGGTTCCCGAAGGCGAACGCCCACCGTCATGGTGGTTGATCGGCGCACACGGGGGAGCGGGAGTGTCGATGCTTGCCAGTTCCTGGTCGATCGCCGGCGATGCCATGGGAGCTTTCCCCGGCGGGTTCGAGGAAGAATCCCCGTTCCTGGTGGTCGTGGCCCGCGAATCGGCGTGGGGTCTGGACCGTGCCCATGATCTGTTGACCCAGCACCTGTCCGGATACGGCGGCGCCGGAATCCTCCTCGGACTGGTCACCGTCGCGGCGCATCCCGGCAAGATCCACCCCCGTCTGCGTCAACGCCGAGAAGTGATCGGCGGCCTCGTCGACGACCGGCTCTGGCGAATCCCCTGGATCGAGGACTGGATCTCGATGACCGCGGCCGAGCTCCCCGTCTGGACCCCGGCCACCCCGATCAGCACCGGACGTAAACGAGAACCAGCAGCGATCGCGGTACCTCGTGAAGTCGCCGAAGTCGGCGCAGACATCCGAGCCACGATCCTCGACCACCTCAGAGCCACCCAATGAACGCGCCACACAACGTCTTTGAAACTTCAGGAGAACCGACATGATCAGCCAACTCGCCCTCGACGCCGTCACCCTCGCCGAGAACGTTGAACAACCTCCCATCGCCACATCCGCACCCGACCTGATGTGGTTCGTCCAAGTCCTCCTGATCGCTGCCGCAGTCGTGGCCCTCTGCGCGGTGCTATTCGGCCTGGCAGTGGTAGCCGACGCCGCACAAGCACGTCGCACCGACCGCAAACCTCGCTTCTCCCCGAATATCGACGGCTGGCGTCTGGTGTCCGCCGCACTGGTCGGCCTCGTCATGGCCGTCGTTGCAACCGTGACCGTCACTTTCGTCGTCTGACGCGAATGGCCGTCCTCCCCAACCCTGTCTAGCGCCAACTCACGAAAAGGAAGAAAACATGTACACCCAACTCGCACTCGATCTGAGCAACCTCGCAATCGATCAGCCCGCGCCCGTGCAGCCACCCGGAGGCGACAAGATCCTCAAGATCGTCGGAATCATCTTGTGGGGCTTGGTTATCGGCGCAGTCGTCGGTGTGATGATCGGCGGCGGCGTGATGTGGATGGACCACGCGAACGGGCACGGAGCCACCGGCGGTAAAGGCATCAAGATCGTCGGCGGCGCATTGGTCGGCGTCGTGGTCATCTCCTCCGCTGCCGCCCTCGTGACGTTCGTGCTCTGACGATGCTCCACATGCAACCGGCACCGCCGAGCACTCCGATGCCCGAGGTGGCAACCGAAGCGATGGGCCAGCTTCTGGGCTTTCTCTTCTGGTTCGGGATCATCACTCTCGTTGCGGCTTTGATGATCGCCGGCGGCGTTCTCTGGCACGCCTTCCTGCATGGAACCGTCACCCGAGCGTCCCAGCGCATCTTCTGGATTCTCGGCTGCGCCGCAGCTCTCGGCGCCTCAGCAGCCATCGCCAACATGATCTTGCGCTGACACCGCATCCACACACCGTTAAGGACGACACCCACATGACTTCGACACTGCGACACCGGCTCCTGACGGCCGCGATCCTGTCCGCCACCGTTCTCGGTGTCGGCGCATGCTCGTCCGACCCGGCCGACGACACCGGCGCCGGAACGACATCGACCTCCGTCGACCCGTCGGCCGCACCGGCTGACATTTCCTGGAACTCCTGGCAGGGGGTGAACCTGCCGACCTCCGCTGTCGACGGACCGACCACGGTCGACGGTGATGTCGCCGCCGGATACGCGCACTCTCCGCAAGGCGCTGCGTTGGCCGCGATCCAGGGCACCCTGCGCCTGGCTATGGCGCCCGACACGAGCTGGCCTGCGGTCGCGAACAGCGTCGCTGCACCGGGCGAGGGACGCGACAGTTACGCCGTCAACCGGGCTCTGGTCACCGTGACCGGCCCTGCCCCGGCAGGCAGCGCACCGCAGGTCAAGGGATTCCGAGTCCAGGACTACACCCCGACCCGCACCGTGGTGAACATCGCTGCAGCGCAGCCTGATACCACCCTGGTCGCTGCTACACAGACCATGGTCTGGTCCGGTGAGGACTGGAAGATCCTCCTGCCCGCCCCCGGCTCCGAGACTGCACCGCAGACCTTGAGCGACCTGTCGGGCTACACAGTCCTCGAGGCCACCTCGTGAGCGCCAGGGAAGAGCAGAAGACCCGCAATCCGCTGGTGACCTTCGCCGCGATGGGATTCGTCGTTCTCATCGTGATTTGCATCGGAATCGCGGTGTGGCTGCGCACTTCCGGCGATGATTCACCTGCGCCGTCACAGCCGATCGCCACCGAAACCGCGCACCCCACTTCCGGACCCAAGCCTGGTTCGAGTGGAGATTCCGCCAACGAAGGATTGGGCACGCCGACGATCGATCGTCTCGGCCGACGCGTCGACGTTCCGAAGTGGATCGGCGGTTGGGCGTTGCCGCAAGAGTCGATCGAGCGAGGACCGTTCAACCGGGCCGTTGCCGTCGATCCGCCTGCCGGGATGATGTGGCAGAAGGTCAACGACGGTGCGATCGTGCCGTTTTCGACCTCGGACGGGCCGATCTCCGTGGACGGGTTGACCGCGATCGGTTTCGCGCACACCCCGCAGGGCGCAGCGCTGGCCGCATGGCAGATCGTCAGTCGGATCGCGGCAACGAACAACGAGACCGCACAGGGCATCTACGACCGCCAGGTGGTCATGACGGCCGATCAGCGTGCACAGGTGAACAAGGATCTCGCGGCGCAGGGACCGAGCTACCGGGGGCTGTCGTCGACCGCGCTGTCGTACATGACTCAAGCGGACGCCTTCCGAATCCGCGACTACGCCGACGATTTCGCGATCATCGAATTCGCCACCCCGGCCGAAAAGGCCGATGCATCCACACCGCAGTGGATGACGACCCGGCTTCTGACGACATGGGAGGGCGGCGACTGGAAGCTGCGCTTCCCCGAAACCCTGGCAGATCCCACCGGATCTACCACCGACCTCTCGGGGTGGACACGATGGTGAAGGCAGCACTGCGAACCGTCGCCGGGCTCATCGTGGCCGTGTTGCTCTCGGCACTGATGGTCATGGCGGCACCGATCGCCTCAGCACAGGAACCCGCACCGGCTCCCATTCCTGCTGCGCCGGAGGGCTTCACACTCGTCGACGAGGAACAGCGCACGGCGAACGACCTACCCGAAGGGGCACTGCTCCTCGGAGACGGTGTGCGGCCCCCTGCCGGATACACCAGCGTTCAGCGTCAGGTCGCCGGCACATGCCGCTCGATTCCCCTGGGCAACGGTGCATCGACGCAGGTGTGCAAAAGCTTCAGCTACGCCATTCCGGAGAACGGTCCCACCGGTGCGCCGGTACCCGAGACCGGGGGAGCAGCGCCGGGCACGCCCGCGTTGCCCGCAGTGGGAACGGGCGATCCGGGTTCGGGAACCTACGGTTTCGACGAGACCTGCGAAGACATGACCAAGGACACGGGCAGCTGGCTCAGCCCTTCCCAGGCGGCGTTGAAGATTTTCGCCAACGTCACCGAGCAGGGCTGCAAGGTCGCCAACGTCATCACTCACCCCGGCGATGCGCTGGCGAAGATGTGGGACTCCCAGTTCGGCAAGACCGTGAAGTCGATGATCGCCGGTGTCGCGGACGGGTTCGGAACGCTCTTGAACTGGTGGTTCTCGATCCCGACGCCGAAGCTCGCGAACGCGGACTACCTGACCGTGCTGCAGGCGTACATGCTTCCGATTCAAGCCGGGGTGCTTCTGGCCTCGATCATGATC
This sequence comes from Rhodococcus sp. FH8, assembly GCF_019266085.1. NCBI lineage: Bacteria > Bacillati > Actinomycetota > Actinomycetes > Mycobacteriales > Nocardiaceae > Rhodococcus > Rhodococcus sp. FH8. The sequence continues at coordinate 93,848 of NZ_LPNQ01000074.1, forward strand.
GCCGTCATCCGTGTCGTGCTCGCCCATTCCGGTGGTGAGGGCGCGGCCTCTCAGGAACTGACCAAGATCATCGTCCGCACGATTTTCGCCTCTGCACTCTTCGGTGTCGCGATCACGGCCGGAACGACCATCGCGGACTCGGTCAGCTTGTGGCTTCTCAACGAGTCCAGTGGCGGTGACCTCGGCGAAAAGGTCAAAGCGATGCTCCTCGACGACAACTCGACGTGGGGTCCAGGCTGGATCTTGTTGATCTCGATACTCGGTATGGCCGGGGCACTGTTCCAGGCGCTGTTGCTGGTGATCCGGCAGGCGTTCCTGATTGTGATCGTCGGGTTCTTGCCGATGGCCGCCTCGGGATCGGGAACGGGCATGGGCTCGAGTGCCTATCAGAAGATGATCAATTGGACGGTCGCGTTCATCCTGTTCAAGCCGGTCGCGGCCGGAATCATGGCCACCGCGTTCTGGGCGGCTGACCCCGGTTCGGATGCCAGCAAGCTCCAAGGGCTGATGCTGCTCTCCGTCGCGGCCGTCGCATTGCCCGCAGTGATGCGCGTGCTCGGTGTCAGTTCCTCGAACAGTGGTTCCGGACTCGGGGCAGCAGGCCCGATGCTCGCCGGTGCAGGTATGGCAGCGGCAGTAGCCAGCGGCGGCACGTCGTTGGCAGTCAAGGCCGGAATGAGCGGCGGCAAGGCAGCTCTCGGCGGTCTGAGCGGCGGCGGCGGTTCACAGGGCGGCTACAGCGGCCAAGCTGCCGGTAGCGGTGCCCGCCAGATGTCCGCGGCCTCGGTGGGCAACACCTCGAGCCGTGGTGGCAGCGGAAACGGCGGAGGCGGTTCCCGGCCGCCGAGTAAACCCTCGACCCCGGCAGGTGGCGGCACACGTCCCGCCGGCCGCGGATCGACTGCCAAGGCCGCGGCATCGAACGCTCGCGCAGGACTGACCTCGGCAGCGCAAGGCGCCAATCACGCCGCCGCTGACATCAGCAACGACATTCCCCAACGAAGCATGGGATCGAACGAGGTGCCGCAATGAGTTCACGCGATCAAAAGCACTACATCGGCTGGTCACGACCGAAGTCCTCGTTCCTGTGGGGCATGGGCCGGGTGGCGAGCGTCTACTTCCTCGTCAGCGCGGTCGTCTCGATGCTCACGATCTTCAAATTGGGACCGCGAGCTCTCCTGGTCGCGCTCGCCTTCGCGCTCATCGGAGCGCCTCTGATCCTCAAATACAACGGCAAAACGCTCTACGAGTGGGCCGTCCTTTACAAGCAATGGCGCAAGCACGTCAGGAAAGGCGAAAACATGTATCGCTCTGGACTCTTCTCCCGCGTTCCTGGTCGAACCTGCCGACTTCCCGGCGTGGCCTACGAATCTGTCATGCACGAAGGCTGGGTGCAGCACGAGTCCCGCCAGACGTACGGCGTCATCGAATTCCCCAAGACCCACCAGACCACCGTCGTCATCGAGTGCTGGCCCCAGGGCAACGAAGCGATCGACCAGGACGCCGTGGACACCTCGGTGTTCAACTGGGCGAACTTCATGAACTTCGTCGGCCAATCCGGCGACGTCGACGGTGCAACCGTCGTCATCGAGACCGGACCCGAAACCGGAAACCGGTTGCGGCGCGAGGTCGTCGAAATGGGCCGGGGCGCCCTGGTCGGCGGAGCACTACCAGCGGCGATGATGTCCGAAGCTGCCACTCACCTTCCGCACGGTTCGGTGCGTATGTGGGCACGGGTGGCGATCACCTTCCGCGCCACGACGCCGCAGCGCCGCAACGATCCGAGCGAGCAGATCAAAGAACTCTCGCGCCGAATGGGCGGCATCTTGACCGTCCTGAACGAGGCCAACCTCAACCCGCGTCTCCTCCCACCCGAAGAGATCGTCTCGTTCACCAAGCGCGGCTACGCCCCTGCCACCCTCAACGACCTCGAACTCGGTGAGATGGAAGGCGGTCACGACGTGGGATGGGAAGACGCCGGTCCGATGGGCCACCAGGAATGGATCTCGACGTACTACCACGACGGTTGCTACTCCACGACGTGGGAGATGGCGGAAGCACCGAAAATGGCTGTCACAGAAACGGTTCTGCGCCCCCTCCTCGACGTCAACGGTGAACTCGTCCGCAAGCGGGTAGCGATCTGCTACCGCCCGCACTCACCGTCCGAGGCAGTCGACATCGTCGAATCCGATTACAAGAACGCCATTTCCGGCCGCAACTCCCAGCGCGGCGTCGGTTCCGTCGAAGCAGACATGCGCGTCGATGCCACCGAACAGCAGCGCGAAGAACAAGGACGCGGACACGGCCTGACCCGCCTCGGCATCCTCGTCACCGTCACCACCCCCGAAGACGGCGACCGTCCCCGCGCGGACTCGCTGACCAAGGAACTCGGCGTCCGGTCCCGATTGCTCTTGCGCAGAGTCTATTTCGATCAGGCAGCGGCATTCGCGGCCACGTTGGGTATCGGTGTCCTGATCCCCGAGCATGTCAGTGTCGACAAGAAGCTGGCGGGCTGAGCCATGTCATTGCATTCCCCCCAGAAGCCGTGGCAGCGCGCCACACACCGCCGCCGCGACACCTCGCACCTACCGGCGCACCGCGATGACGAGTTCACCGGCCACACTGTGGCCAGCGACCGTAAGGGACCGAAGCCACTGACACTGCTCGATCCGATCGAGCGCGCCGAGCTGCTTGCGGCAACCAAGTCGAAGAACAAGTTCATTGCCTTCAAAGCGCAGACACTGATCAAGTTCGACGACAACCGACGCATCGAGATGGCCCGGCGCAGCGCCGCACTCGGTGGACTGAGCCCCCTCAAGGGCAGCGATCGAGGACTGATCGGTGAGCGCGGCGGCCGGGTCGGACCGGTCAGCCCGCTCGTCGAGTACCGGGCCACGACGATCGCCGCCGCTGGTCTGTGGCCGTTCCCGGTCGGTGCCGGCGCACCGCTCGTCGGTGTCCCGGTCGGCTCGCACCTCTACACCGGCGCCCCGGTGTGCTTCGATCCCCTGTCGTGGATGACGCGGGCGAAGTTTCTGCATCAGCCGTCGATGATGCTGCTCGGGCTACCCGGTTTCGGGAAGTCCACGTTGGCACGCAAAATCATGCTCGGCCTGATCTACAACGGTGTCACCGCCCTCGTCCTGGGCGACCTCAAGCCGGACTACGTCAAACTCGTCGAGACCATCGACGGCGGTCAGAACATCAAACTCGGGCTCGGACTCGGGCAGATGAATCCCCTCGACATGGGTCCACTCGGGCAGATCCTTCCCGTGCTCGACGCGGCGGCTCGCGACGAATCCCGTCCTGCCGAGATGTGCGAGAAGGCCGCAGCGACGGCGCTGATCGTGCGTGCCCGTATCGGCGGCGACCGGCTCAGCCGCACCAAGGCTCTACTCGAACTGACCCGTAACCGGACGATCGAGGACTTCGAGGAAGCGGCACTGAGTGCGGCATTGGAGTTCTTGAACGAGACGATCACCGATCGTCAGCCGTTGCTCGAGGATCTGCTCGGTATTCTCAAGAACCCGCCCGCGAGCGTCGTCGATGCGTACCAAGAAGAGACACAACTCGACTACCTGCGCGAGTGCAAGCCGCTGCGCCGCACCCTCAATGCCCTGATGAAGGGCGCATTCGGTGAGGTGTTCAACGGACACACCACCGAACCGATCAACATCAATGCCCCGGCCGTGTGCGTGGACGTCTCGGGTATCTCGCGAGGCGCCCGCAAGCTCAAGGGCGCAGTCCTGCTCACCTGCTGGGAGCACGGTTTCGCCGCTACCGATGCCGCGCACTATCTCTCCGACGCAGGGCTCGGACCCAAGCGCAATTTCCTCGTCGTGCTCGACGAGATGTGGCAGGTCCTTCGCGCAGGCGTGGGCATGGTCGAACGAGTCGACGAACTCACCCGACTCAACCGCGTCTGGGGCACAGCACTGTTGATGTGCACCCACACCGTCTCGGACTTGCAGTCACTGCCCGATCCGGCAGATGTGGAGATCGCGAAGGGATTCGTCGAGCGTGCCGGCGCTCTCGTCGTGGGCGCGTTGCCTCGAAAGGAGATGGCGCGTCTGGCGGACATCAAACCGTTCACCGAAACGGAGATTGCGGACATCACCTCGTGGTCGTCTCCGCCCGCGTTGACCGGCGATTCTCGATCGCACAGTGCACCGCCCGGTCAGGGGAAGTTCTTCATCAAGGTCGGTGAGCAGGGCGCGCCCGGTATTCCACTGCGCACCGTGCTGTTCCCGAGCGAGATTGCTTCCGGCGTCCACGACACCAACACCCGTTTCGATCTCGATCGCGAGTGGGAGAAGGAATACGAATCCATGTGGGCGGCGGCGTGATGATGGGTCGACGTCGATACTCCGAGGACTTCCGTGCCCGCTGCTTGGCCATGGTCGAGGAATTGCTCGCCGAACGCGGGTCCTCACGTGAAGAAGTTGTCGTCGCCGTGGCCACGGCGATGGGGATGCCGGTCACGACCCTGCGGAACTGGGTCCGTGAAGAACGCGGCCCTGCTCGCGCCGGGGTCGTGCCCGCCGACAGCGAGCTTGTGGTCCGGCAGCTCGAACAGAAGGTTCGTGATCTCGTCCTCGCCAATCGGCATCTGAACGAATTGGCGGGGAGCTGATCGTATGAAGAGTTCCTCGTCGAAGGCCGTCGTCACCGGCCTGTGCCTCATTGCCGCGTTAGTGGTGTTGTTCACGATCATTCTCTCGCCCGAAGACGAAACGTCGACTTCGTGCGGCGGGCCGGGGATCTCGTCGACGGCACCGAACTTGCCTGCCGGCACCAAGGTCAAGCCGATGAAGGAGGGCACTTACCAGCTCACCTCTCCGTTCGGCCCTCGATGGGGAACCAACCACAACGGCCAGGACTTCGGGTCCGAGGCCGGAACACCGATCTACGCCTCCGCAGACGGCGTGGTCGCCGAAGCCGGACCCGCCAGCGGGTTCGGTGTGTGGATCGTCCTCGATCACAACATCGACGGCCAGGTCTGGTCGACGGTCTACGGCCACATGTTCGAGAAGGACTTGCTGGTCAAGACCGGCGATCAGGTCAAAGCAGGACAGCAGATCGCCAGCGTCGGCTACAACGGCGAAGTGTCCCCGCCCGGCCCCGGTGGCGCTCACCTGCACTTCGAGACGTGGCAAGGTGGACGCCTCTCCGGCGGCACCGCCGTCGATCCTGCACCGTGGGTGGCGGCCTCGACCGACATCGGCGCGGCACCGTCCGCTCCGAGCGACTCCTCGGTCAATGCGCTTCCGCCCTCGACCGGTGGGGATCTTCCTCCGCTCCCGGCGTCGATGGGATCGGAAGAGCACTGGCAGGTCGACACCATCCGTGTGGCCCGTGCGGTGGCGCAGAAGTTCCCCGAACTCAAGACCATCGGAGGATGGCGCGAGTTCGACGCCTTCGACGATCACCCGTCCGGCCGCGCGGCCGACATCATGATCCCGGACTACGACACCGGCGCCGGCAAAGAACTCGGAGACCGGATCGCCGAATATGTCGTGGCGAACAAAGACGCCTTCCACGTCGAATACGTCATCTGGCGGCAGGTCTACATCCCCGCTGACGGTCCCAGCAATCAGATGGACGACCGGGGCAGCCCCACCCAGAATCACTACGACCACGTTCACGTCACCACCGTCGGCGGCGGCCACCCGAACGAGCTGACCAGCTACGGATCTGCCCCTGGAGCGCAGGGAACCGCCGGTTCCGTTGCTGCCAAGTGCGCCCCGAACTCGTCGGTGAGCGGGGGAGAGAACAACCTCCAGGCCGGGAAAGTGCCGCCGGAGTTCGAACCGTGGATCATCAAGGCCGGCACCATGTGCCCGCAGATCAAGTCGAGTTTGATCGCTGCTCAGATCCAGCAGGAATCAGGATTCAACGTCAACGCCGTCAGCGAAACCGGCGCCCAAGGCCCGGCGCAGTTCATGCCAGGCACCTGGCCCGGATACGGCCAGGACGACGACGGAAACGGCACCGTCTCGCCCTACGACATCGGGGACGCCGTGATGGCCCAGGGACGGTACATGTGCGAACTGGCCGGACAGGTCGACGCCGGAATCGCCGCGGGAACCATCTCCGCACCGAACGGGCCGGTCGAGCTCTACCTCGCCGGATACAACGCTGGATTCGGCGCAGTCCAATCCAGCGGCGGATTCCCGACCGGCTCATCCGATTACGTCAACCAGACCCGCCCCTACGCCGACAAGATCCAGGCGTCGGCCCAGCAGTACGAACTCGCGGCCTGACAGTGCGTCCCGACAATAGGACACCATGGGCTAGCATTGGGACATCCCTAAGTTCGAGCATTCCTTCGCCGGACGACAGCAAAGGACGGGCTGATGAGCATCAACGAGAAAGCGAAGAAATAGCATGGGGAAAGTCGGAATTCTCACGGAAAAGCCCTCGGCAGCACGCAACTTCGCTGCTGCGTTGGGCGGCATGACCGGTACGTTCGACGGCACGGACTACGTGATCGTCAATGCCCGCGGGCATCTACTGGGGTTGAAGGACCCCTCGGCGATGGTTCCCGCGCCGCTCTCCGAGCGATACAAGAGCTGGGACCTGGAGCATCTGCCGTGGAATGCCGCCGACTTCCGGTGGGAGCGTGAGGTCCGGCGGAAGGTCTCTGGAAAGAAGCTGATCACCGACCCGGATGCGAAGAGTCTGCTCGACGAACTCGAATCCACTTTGTCGACGTGCGAGACGATCTGCAACGCCGCCGACCTCGACCCGACCGGCGAAGGTTCCCTGCTGGGCTGGGAAATCGTGGAATACCTGGGCCTGGAAGGCAAGAAGCTCGAACGGATGGAGTTCCTCGACGAAACGCCGACGTCACTGCGGAAAGCGTTCAGCGCCCGCCGATCGGTGACCTCGATCAAGGACGAGGGCGACTACCGCAAGGCCGACTTCCGCGACAAGTGGGACATGCTGTCGATGCAATTCACGCGGCTCGCGACAAAGGTGTCCAACTCGGGCACGGTATTACGCAACGGCCGACTCAAATCCGCGATGGTCGTGATCGTCGGTGACGGCCTCGACGCGCACAAGAGTTACGTGAAGAAACCCTTCTACGAGAACCGATTTCGAGACGAAAACGGCGTCACCTACACCGATCCCGACATCGACAGGTTCGTCGACAAAGGCGATGTCCCCGGCGGGCTGGAGTCCTCTCCAGTGGTTCACGACGGCACCACTCGCAAGAAAACCGCGCCGCCGAAGCTGATGGACCTCGCGGGTCTGTCCTCATTGCTGTCGAAGAAGAGCTTCGCCGCGAAGGATGTCCTCGCGACCTACCAGCGGATGTACGAGGCGCAGGTCGTGTCCTACCCTCGCACCGAGGACAAGTTCATCTCCGAGGAACAGTTCAACGAACTGCTACCGCTGGTCGACACGATCGCTGCCGTCGTCGGCGTGGACCCCGGAGTGCTCAGCCACCGAACCCCGCGCAAGAGCCACATCAAGTCCGGCGGCGCGCACGGTGCGAACCGCCCCGGTCCCAACGTCCCCCAAAGCTTGGCCGACGTCGCCGAAAAGTTCGGTGAACTGGGCAAAGAAATCTACGAACTCCTCGCCAGGAACTATCTGACGATGCTTGCTCCGGACTACGAGTACGACCAGCACCGCGGGCACGTCGAGAAGTACCCGAGTTTCGTCGGTTCACTGAACGTCCCCGCAGTGCTCGGCTGGAAAGGCGTGTTCGTAGCCGAGGACGACGAAGACGAACAGGACGAAACAACATCAGGTGCGACGGCTCTCGGGACGATCGCGAAACCGTTCGTCCACGAGGGATTTCCGACGCGGCCGCCGCACCCGACGATGGGGTGGCTGATGAAGCAGCTGGAAAAACGCAGCGTGGGCACCGGTGCCACCCGCACGAGCACCTACGCGGAAGTCACCAACAACGCCACAGGCAAGGCGCTGATGATCGAGCAGCGCGGCAAAATCACGCTCAGCGCGATCGGCGAACTCAACCACCGGATTCTGCCGGGCACGCACATCGGCGATCTGACGATCACCGAGCAGGTTTTCGAGCAGATGACCCAGGTCGAGGCAGGTACGAGTGCGGCTACCGAATTCCTGGCACTGGTGGAAGACCTGGTTCGCCACGACCTCGAGAAGATGAAAACGAACGCGAGCAGGTTGCCGGCCGAACTCAAAGAGCGAATGGCCAAGGCTGGAGTGACACGGCCGCCTGTCGAGAACATCACCTTGCCGCCTGCGCTGCACTTCACCCACGGCGACGCCGTGGTCACCACCGCGAAGCGCGTGTTCTGCGGGCACCGATTCACCGATGCCGAGGTGGCTGCACTCCTTGCTGGTCAGATCATCGAGATCACGGCGATAAGTCCCAAGTCGGGAAAGCCGTTCACCTGCAAGGGCACGCTCGAAGCCGCAGTGACGGAAAAGGGCCATCCGTTCGTCGGCTTCAAACCACAGTTCGAGGAACGTCCGCCGCGAACAGACCTGGTCAGCGGAGTGTGGAAGGGCAAGAAAGTCGAGTTCAAGGGACGCGGCTGGGGAGCCAACGCGCACTGGGCCGGCAAAGACTTCACCGAGCAGGAACTGGCAAAGCTGTTGGCCGGGGAGACCATCGAATTCGAGGCCACGAGTAAGGACGGCAAGAAGTACACGGCCAAGGGCGCGTTGGCGGTGAGTACTCACAACGGATACAAGAATTTCGGCTTCACCCTCAAATTCGACGACCGCGCGCCCGGAACCAAGACCAGGAGACGCAAGGCCACCAGGTAGCTGCGGCCGGCGGGCAGAGAGTTGCTGCCCGCTGGACGAATGACCCCACCGATCCGAATGACAAATCGCTTCTGAGCCGACGAGGAACCGCCATGACCACTTCACCTGCCATCCCTGCACGTGGTTCGAAAGAACCCTGGCGCAGCGACGATCACTGGAAAGCCGGCGACAAGGCCTGGTGGATCTCCCTGACCGGAGGCGGAGTCAGCAGGACGATGGTCGACATCGTCGATCCTGCAGAAGGAACGGTCCGCGACCCGCGCGTCACCTACAACGACGGAGTGTTCCGCCTTGCCGACAGGTTCGCAAGCGTTCGACACCGCGAAGGCTCGTGTACCTCCTGCGCCGACTCTGTGCTCGAATTACTCGCCGCTCGGCCGTGCAACGGAAAGAGTGAAAACTGATGACCACCAAACCGAGCACCGACGTACCCAATGGCGCCAGGCCCCGACGAGGCTGCCGATCACGGCTGACTGCGTTCGTCGCTTGTTCGGTCGCGGCGTTGGGCATCGCGTTGGCCGGATGCGGAACTGACCAGGCACCGGAAGTGAGCGGCACCGACGCTCACGTACACGTCGACGACGGCACACCAGAGACAGCGTCACCCGAAACGGTCGCAGGCCGCGCACTCTCCGCGATGTTCTCCTGGCAGCCCGTCATCGACCCGTCACCCGGCGCAGCCATGGGGCGGGCATTGCCGTGGCTCGGCGGTGACCTGGCTACAGAGGCGTCGATGCCGCCTGCAGAAGGAATCCGCCCGCTTCCATCCTGGCAGCTGTGGAAACAGTCCGGCGACGTGATCTCGGCATCGGCCACCGTCGAACCCGAACCGGTCCACAGCACTCCCGAGAAGCAGACGTGGCGCGTTCAGGTACGCCAGACAGTGCTCCACGCGGACGGATCGTCAACGCCGTACTCGCATCAGACGATGAGCGCGGACCTCGAGCACACCGATTCCGGATGGCGACTGGTCTCGTACAACGTCGTTCCCGGTTGACCCCTACCGCCGCTACGCAAGGAACACCTGACGTGAGCACCACCGTCACTCGATCGAACGGAGCCGACCATGGCACAAGCACGTAAGCACAAGACGAGCACCAACCGGACCGAACTGTTCAAAGTCCTCGCGCTCGTGGGCGTGATCGGCCTGGGCCTGACGGTGTGGGGAGCGTTGTCCGCCGGCAGCGCGATGGCAGGACTCGAAGTCAACCCGAATCCTCCGGCCGCGCTGCTCGAAGCCGTATCCGGTCGACGTCCATGGCCGTGGCAGTCCACGATGCTGATGGTCGTCTTCGCCGTGGTGGTCGCCGCAATCGCGGTCGTCGTCGTCCGGATGCGCCCGAAGGACCGCCGCCAGATCGACGATGCTGCCAGGACCATGGCATCACCGCGAGAGTTGGTGGAAATGACCGGCAAGGACGCCGAAAAGAAGTCCCGCCGCCTACGCCCGGACGCCGACCCCAGCGCGCACAAGAAGCCGGGTATCGAACTGGGACCGCTGGTGTGGGGGAGAACCTCGATCTGGATGAGCTGGGAAGACAACCTTGTCGGAGTCGGTGGCCAACGTACGGGTAAGTCAGCGGCCGTGGTGATTCCCACCATCGCCGAGGCGCCTGGAGCCTCATTGACATGCGGAAACAAGCCGGATGTCTATCAGGCGACGCGCGTGATCTGTGAGGAACGCGGCACGGTGTGGCTGTTCGATCTGCAAGGAGTGACCGGCCAACGAACCACCAACTTCTGGTGGAATCCGTTGCGGAGGATCGAACGGCTGGGCTCGGCTCGCGAACTAGCCGGATTCTTCGTCAGCGCATCGAAAGAGCCTGGTGCCCGCGCCGACGCGTACTTCGACGGCGGGGCGCAAGAATTGCTGGCGCTGTACATCCTCGCCGCTGCTGGAGTAGGCGGGGACCTGCTTCACGTTGTCGATTGGCTGGGCCGGGACCAGGACCCCACTCCGGCAGTCATCCTCGAATCGACCGGAAAGCGTCGTGCAGCTGCACGTATCCGCGACACTCAAGCTCTGACCTCGAAGCAGCGCGACGGACTGTACGACATGGCTCGCCGGTTCCTCAACGTCCTCTCCGACGACGACTACGCGCTTGCAGTCACGCCGCCGGTACGCCGAAAGATCATCGTCGAGAACACCCTCCATTCGTCCACCGGCTCTGCCACGGACAGCGATTCCGCGAGCGTACGGACGGAGACGGGTGAATACATGCACGCGCTACCGGAATTCGATCCGGTCGCGTTCGTGTCCTCGACCGACACTCTGTACGCCTTGTCGATGGAAGGTCCCGACTCGACAGCGCCGCTGACGACGGCGTTGATCGGACAGGTTCTGGCCGGCGCGGTGGAATTGAGCTTGAAGTCTCGCGGCGGTCGGTTGAAGGTTCCGTTCGTGGCGATGCTCGACGAGGCTGCGAATATCTGCCCGTTGAAGGATCTTCCGAAGTGGTACTCGCACTTCGGTTCCCGCGGAATCATTCTCGGCACGTTCTTGCAGTCGACGAAACAGGGCGTCCGGGTGTGGGGCAAGGAAGACACCGACGCGATGATCGCCGGTGCAATCCACTACTACGGCGGCAACGTCCAGGACACCGACTATCTGCGCACGCTCTCGGATCTCGTCGGCACCCACGAGGTGCCGGTGGAAAGCCGAAACCACGGCTCCGGAAGCAACAGCAGCTCGCTCTCGTACCGCACCGAACCGATCCTGTCCGTCAAAGACCTCGCCGCCCTGCCCGGCGATCGGGCGCTGGTGCGATTCCCGAAGAACCCGCCAGTTCTGATCCGAAAGGCGTTCTACTTCAACGGCCCTCACGCGGCCAAAATTCAGGAATCGAACGAGAAGTACGGCAATCCGGAGGGGCTGATCGACGTCGACCTCGACGGCACGGTCACCGTTCCGGCAGACGTTGATTCCACCGACGAACCGTACGAGTGGTGATGACCGATGGATGACTTCGGAGACCTCGAAACCTTGAACGACGGACTCGACGACCACGAAGACTTCGAAAACCTGGGCGAGATCGATGGTCTCGAAGACGACTACATGCCTGTCACAGCAGAGCCAGTAGCGGAGGAGCCGGTCGCGGAGAAGGTCGAACCGGTGTACTTCGGTGTCGAGGACTTCGTCACCGACTACCTCGCGGCCAACATCAACCGCAAGCTCTCCACCAAGCCTGGCAAAGGTCTGATGTGGGATGCGTACTGGTGGCGACACGACGAAGTGGTCGCACGACTGACCGCGCTGTGGTTCGCGTGGGAAGAAGCGTATGCGGACACCGATGATGCAGCAGCGGTGTCCGCATGGTGGATCCAGCACTGCGAGCCTCATATGCGGGTGCTCTTCGACGGCGAAACCGGACCGATGTCCGGTGCCCTGCCTGACGGAACCTGGAAGGGGCACGGTCCGCTACGGTCCGTGCCCGCACCTGCGGGGATACTTCCGGACGAGCCATGGAGATTCGAGGAGATCGAGCCCGTCTTCTCGGGCGTGGAGCAGTTCGTCAACGGCTATTTCGCCCGTGTCGTGAACCGCAACCTCTCCCCGGCCGCCGGTCGAGGGCTGATCTGGGACGCGAGATGGTGGCGATACCGGGAGGTCGTCACTCGTCTGACGACGCTGTGGCACGCATGGGAGAACGCCCGCGCCTCCGAAGACGGTTCAGCGATGTCGGCGTGGTGGATTCACCACGCCGACCCGCACCTACGGATTTTGTTGGACGGGGACACCGGGCCGATGTCCGGGTCGAGCAGCGACGGAACCTGGAGGGACCATGGTGCCCTGCCGTCGATCCAAGCACCGAGCGATCATTTCTCTGTGTGATTGGTTCGGTGCGGTTTTTAGGCTCCAAAGCGTAGTCCGGGTGTATCGAAGCTGTCGCCTCGACACACCCTCAAGATGGTACAGAAACCACCCGCAGAATCGCGGACAGTGCTTGGAATGCGCATACCACGGACCATCTATTTCTCAACTAGGTACATCAACTATCAATCAACGTGATGATTCACACCTCAGGGTGCTTGTGCAGCAATTCTTTGAGCGTGTTTCTGCATCTATTTCGCGTCTCGGACTTCTCGGCTAGAGCCACGATCGTGGGCTACGATTCGCTAGTGTTTGGGAGAAAATTACGGAGGGACACGGCTGGGTCCCCGCTTGCTGCGATGACGTCCAGCAAAACCTATGAGTACGCCATATTTCTCTCTTATGCGCACGAGGATGTGGTTGTTGCGCACGCAATACAGAGAGGGCTCCACAAACTCAAACGGCGATTCGGTGAACTTCGCGCGTTGCGTGTCTTCCGCGATACCACAGATATGGTCAATGGTCCTGACATCTGGAGTGACGCCGCGGCGGCGATGGACAAATCCCAATACATGATCGTGTTGTTGTCGCCGATTTCGGTTAAAAAGAAGTGGGTGACCGATGAGATCAACTACTGGCTAGAGACCCGAGGGTCTGCGTCGATGCTATTCGCGGTCTATGGGGGGGAGGTGCGGTGGAATCGTCAAACACAGAGTTTCGACCCGCAGGTTGCGCAGAATGTCGCACCTACGCCCCTCACACAGTACGGGGTTCTACCTACCGAACCGTTGTATGTCGACGTCACACATGACGCACCGTGGAGTCTTCGTACGCCACAGTTCAAAGAGAAGATCGCAAGCCTCGCGGCACGCCCTCATGGAAAGACGAAAGAGGAGCTCATCAGCGAAGACGCCGATGAACAGCGTAGAACACTGCGAAGGTGGCGACTCGCCTTTACCGGAACGACTCTTGGCTTAGTGATCGCACTAGTGTTCGCCTTCGTAGCCGCTGATCAGCAGCGATCTGCTATCGAGCAGCGTGATCAGGCACTGACACTTTCTCTCATATCACAAGCTCAAGCAATGTTCGCTGACGCGAGAGCAGGTGGGGATGTACGCGCGTTGCAACAACTACTCGCGGCGCAAGAGATAGCCGACAACGCGGAGCGCGGCGGAATTCTCAACGCCTTGTATTCAGCCGTCGGCTCTGGGGATTCTACAATTGATTTCGACAAGGGCGTACTGCTCGATGCGGTTCTCGCTCGCAGAAACACCTCGAAGATTGCCGAGGCCGAATCCCCAGTCAATGGCATCGCGTTGAGCCCAGATGCTCGGCGAATTGCTTCTGGTGAACGGAACGGCACGATAACCCTTTGGGACACGGCTACTGTGCAACCTGTTGAGCGGCAATCTACGGAAATTGGATCTGTTTCCGATGTGGCATTCAGCCCTAATGGCGAGTCCATCGTGGCCCTCGGCAATGACGGGACTGTTCAATTGTGGAAGGCCGACCTAAGCAGTCTCTTTGCATCACTGAGGCCTCAGGGGGAGGGAGCCAGCAGCGTGGCTTTCAGCCCAGACAGCCGGCGCATCGTCATCGGTGGCCGCGACGGTGCAATAACCATCCGCAACGCCAGCCAGATAGGCAAGATATGGCAATCTGCGGTTACTCATGACAGTTGGGTGAGTAGTGTGTCGTTCAGTCCCGACGGAGAAAGGATCTTGTCCACCAGCGCGGACCGCACTCTTCGCCTATGGGACGCGAACAGCGGCGCGCCAATCGGAGAGCCATTCACCGGCCACCAGTCGGAGGTTTTCAGCGCGGCGTTCAGCCCGGACGGCCTTCGCGCGGTCAGTACCGGTAACGACGACACCCTCCGACTGTGGGACACATCAACTAATACTCAGCTCGGGCAATCAATTGCCGCCCACGATGATTGGGTGAGCAGCGTTTCATTCAGTCCCGATGGCGCACGCATCTTGTCGACCAGCGCAGACCGGACCCTGCGACAGTGGGATGCCGCGACGGGAAGATCGATCGGACGACCGCTCGTAGGACACAGTGATTTCGTCAACGATGCCGTCTACACCTCTGATGGGAAGAGTGTTATTTCGGGAGGGGCTGACAGCACCATCAGAATATGGTCGACCGACCCTGCACACGAGGTCGGCGAGTCGTTGCGAGGCAACGAAGAAATGGTATGGAAGTCGGCTTTGAACCAGGACGCTTGGAATATGGTTATTGCCGGACCCGACGGCCGTCTTCAGCAAGTCGACCCCATTTCCGGTGAGAAAAGCGGCAAGCAGATCGATGGACCTGCCACAGATCTGACCAGCGTCGCAGTCAGCCCAGACGGAACGACAGCAATTACCGGCAGCGGAGACGGAGCCATTCAGCGTTGGAACTTGACTGATGCACGCCCCCTTGGTGTTGGCATCCATACCGGTCGATCTGGTGTTTCATCCCTCGCCTTCGCCCCAGATGGAAGACGCTTCGCCTCAGGAAGCGCCGATGGAACAATCCGTATGTGGGACACAGCTACTGGCAAACCGATCGGGAAGCCTCTCGTAGGCCATCCGATAATGGTGCTGGGCATCGCATTCAGCCCGGATGGTAAGTATCTTGCCTCGGCGGGTGGCGACGTCCGCCTTTGGGACGCCCGCATTCTGGAACAAGTCGGATCAGAGAAGGAGTCATCGCTGGGCGCGCTTAGTGTCGCGTTCAGCCCCGACAGCGACCACCTCGCGGCCGGTGATGTAGATGGCAGCGTTCTGATGTGGAATGTCTTCGACGAAAGCTCACCAGATCAGCTTCTCCTCGGACACCAAAATGAAGTTTGGGCTGTTTCTTTCAGCCCAGATGCGCAGTACGTCGTATCGGGGGGTGCGGATGGAACTGTTCGGCTGTGGGATGCAACAACTGGCCAGTCCATCGGATCACCGATGAGTGGTCACCGCGCCGAAATCCACAACGTCGCTTTCAGTGTGGATGGACAGCACGTCATATCGACAAGCAGTGACGGCGGGGCACGTATATGGCCGGGCCCCGGAATGTGGAGGTGGGAAATCTGCGACAAACTAACATCAAATATCACGGTTCGGGACTGGAAGGACTGGGTTTCAACCGATCTCGGATATAAGGAACTCTGTCCAGGGCTGCCAATACCGAAGTAAGCTCCAATCCGCTCGTTGCGGATGCCCTTGCAATGCCTCCGCCCACTCGGAGGTGTGCGGGTCAGTACAGCAATGAAAACTCCCGACTACCCACATAAGAGACATTCTTAGTCCTCGGGAATCTGTTCCCATTTCACCGCGATGTGCTTGATCTCGCGGGCACTGATACCGAACAAGGATGCGTCGAGAAGTTGTTCGTCGTAAGCAGACCCACCACTGGGCGTGGGTGTCTTCCTTATGATCGGTTCAATCAGTGTGAGTTCACGGTCTGCGTGTTCGTCGATCTCGGGGCTAAACGTATACAGCTCCCCGCAGTAGACGACATCGTTTTCGGTCGTGATGTCGACCATGACGCGCACTGGTTCGTCTTCAGAAACCTTCGGTTTAAACAAGATCCACCAAGCCGGAACAGTCTCGATGATCTGCTTGGTCTTGAAGGCTTCGGCTAACTTGCCATTGGAGATCCGCTCGAAATGTTCCGTGGTCGACAGTCGGCTCCAGCCCCATGCCAGGGTGCATGCAAGTGCTAGAGTTGCCAATCCCCACCACGTGACTGACACGTAGTGTTGGGTGAGGTAGCTGTGAGGTTCTCGCACTAGTGACCCAACATCGGGAGTGCTCTGCGGAAAAACCTTCCGAACGATTCCCATCCCGCACGCGGCAACGATCAAACTGATCAGAGACCGGAAAATGATTCCTGCAATTTCCCGTAGTGCGGTGGGTTTAGCAACTGGTTTTTTCCGCGGACCGGTCTGGATTGCCACCAAACCTGGTGCTAAAAGTGCAACGAAGAGAACAAGTCCGAGTAGAGAGTTTGGAACACTCACGTGGCTGTCGGCTGCTCGGGTTCAGCGGACGGAGTGTCCGGTGAGGGCGTCTCCTGTGACTGCCCGCTGCTAGCCGGCCGTATCACCGGTCGACGAGTTGAAACCTGTACTTGACTGAAATGGTCGTCAGTGTGCTTCGATGTGGGTCGAGAGTTCATTCGTCGCTTTGCTTTCCGTGCTCTTCGCTCTTCGACTGTGGCTGGGCAGGGGTCTTCGGAGCGGGCTTCCGGACAACGGGACGACGAGTGGACGAGTAGATCTGACCACCCCGTTCAATCCGTTCCGGCCGATATGGCTGAGTTCGCTCAGTCTCTACGCTCATCGCGTCACCTACCCCTTGCTGTTTATGGCGAATTCTACCTGGAAACAACGAGGACAGCGGCCGGACTGCACTCTGACGCATCGGACATAGTCAGGAGCATCGAGCGAAGCCGGGCTTGGTGGGTAATTGCGATTGTTAAACCAGGCTCGCGCATCGTCGCCGGCTCGCATTCGGATGCGCGTACCCGTCCGCCTTTCGTCACCTTTGGAGCGACCGTTCAAGCAAGCGGAACAATGTGTGCACTACTGTCGACGGACTCCCTGTGGCCACAGGATGCACACTGTGCGACCGAGTCGTTCGGCGTGCGCGACGGCATCTGCTGTGCCGCCCAGTCCCCGAGCCGGTAGGCCGTCCCATACTGCGATCAGGAGTTCACATTGCTCGGCGACCCACAGCCCGGCAGCGTTGTAGGCGGGCTCGTCAGAATGCTCGAACTCTAGGTGGGTCACCTCGGACGCTTGTGCGAGAAAGCGGCGGTAGTGCCCGGCGTCCTCGTCCGAGAACGTCGTTTCGTAATCGGCCGCGGGAACAACCACGTGGAGCTGTCCGCCCGCAGCGACGAGTTCTCTCGCGAAGAGCTGATCAGCGCCTGAGGCCAGGCTGCTGACACCTACCAGCGGCCGCTCGGCCCTGGCCAAAACGTCCCGAATGCCGCTGACTGCGTAGTCGATCGCCACCTCGGGCATCTGCTGATGTCCGGTGATACCAATCCTTGTCATATTTGCTCAGCACCAACGAGATTTCGGTAATGCTTGCCGAGTGCGGTGAGCTCACATCCAGTTGATTTCATTGCGGCATAGTATAAGTGGTCCTCTCCGACTGGTTCTATGAGTCGACATGCTCGCAGCTTCTGGAGCCCGGAGAAGACCGCCTCGTTCTCCACATTGCGTGGTTCTTCTGTTGGTTCGTAGGAGGGGTCCAAGGCAAACACGTAGTCTGGTGTCGGGAACCACGTCGAGAGGTTTCGCAGTACGGGAAGCGGTATTCGGGGGTCGCATTTGCGGACGTCGTGCAGGCGATCGATATTCGCTTTGAACGTGGGGCGCTGTTCCCAAGCACCGAAAGATTCGGAAAGATATGCGTACAACCCAGAGACGTTGACATGCCCGAGTACATCAGCGGCACCGCCGTCGAGGGCGCCTTCGAAATAGGTTGAGAATTGTCCCCGCCCTGCCTCGGTTTCCATCGACACCTGTTCACCACGGCTGGCAGTAAGCACGGACAAGCCAGATCTGAGCACTGCAGCATCGCCAATCAGAGCGGGAACGGCAGTCGCTCCGCCTGAGAAGCAGCAATCGAGGATCACAATGACCTCTTTCACCCGGCTGGCACCGATCTTCTCCAGGATTTCAGTGAACCTCACACCCGGGGTGATGGCTGTGCCGTCGGAGGTCGCCAACGACACATCCCCACCTGACTGCGCTCCATGTCCTGCGAAATAGAAGAGGGCAAAATCCGCGCCCGGAGCAAGAAGTTCCTCGATTCCTTCCAGCAAAACGTCTCTTTTTAGAGCGCTGCTCTCGTCACTGGCCGTCTCGATTCGACACGAGAAGTTCGGAGAATCGTCCTCGTTACGAGAGAGTAGCGGACGCAAAGCCGCCACATCGTTGACGCAGCCTGAAAGCGAATCGAACTCGGAGTAGTAGTCGATACCGACTAGAAGTGCCCGCTTCACTATGCATTCTTTCCTTCAGTCATCATCTGATCGACGGCAGCTGCGATGTCGCGCCAGTTCCACGCAATGGTCCGATTACGTTGCAAACCTGTTGGTAACGTGCTCAAGGTGCCGGCACCCCCGACGTAGACCCCGAATACTGGCACATCCAATTCGGAAGCCATAGCGATTTCTTTGTTCACTCCTGTCGCCGAGGCCATGTACTTCCCGACCAGGACGATCAACATGTTGGTCTGAGCTATTTTCGCTTTGATCAGCGCTTCCCATTGCGCCTGCGGCAGAGCCGATTTACTGGACCAGTCCTGCACGGTAAACGGCGTCGGCGACGTACTCTTTGCCTGCCCCGCGAACAACATCTTCTCCGTGGCATTGTTGTCGAAATCGAAACTTGCGAAGGCTCTGGGGTCGGCCATGTGGTCCTCATTCATCAGGGTACTAGTGACTCAAGTGTAGGTAGCGGCGCCGACACAATACGCCAAACAGTAGTTTTTGGTCTGTGTCGCTACCAACCAATCGAAAGAGCCGCCCTCAGGAAATCAACGCAAGATTGGCCGTATTCACTTGTGGTAGCGCGCCGGAACATCTAACAATGGCTTCGATCTTACGCGTATACCGCCCAAAGCCAGAACGAAACGAAACCACGCGCACGAAGCCTCTTGCGGCACATGAGGAATGATTCAGAAATGCCGTCCCGCCCCGTGCCAACAGAATCTGTGAAAACGCCACGGTTCCAGTACCTGATCGCCTTAGCCGCAGCAACTTTCGCTCTCACAAGTTGCGCCAACACAAGTATCGATAGAAACAGCCCGGCCGCGTCGAATTCGTCGCTTCCACCACTGACGGGCGGAACACACATCACGATGGACGACGTCACAGCCACGCTCCCACCAATACTTGCCCAGAACAGCATCTGCTCACAAGGATCGAACACCGAAGCCGGCGACCTCTACCTTTTTTGCACTGTCTCCTCCGTATCACCACTGAGCCGAGGTCTCGCCGACAACGGGATCGTCTACCTCGTCTGGGTGAACACAATCGAAGCCGAACGAATACTCCAGGACTGGCGGGAAGGTGACCGACCCGAACTCATCACCGAAAACACCGCACGTACCGCGGCAGCTCGCCTCGAATACCGCGATGCCGTCAACTCCGTGCGTTACGTCAACGCTGTCAACGGCATCAACATCGACATCAGCGCGGGTAGTCTCCCAACAGCCGAAGCTGCGACAACCTTCCTGCACCGCGCAGACCTCATGAACTGAAAAAACTACCGACCATCACACGAATTCCCAGGCCAGCCGCACAGCTTGGTACTGACTGCTGATCGATACCCGCCACAACGAGAGCCCTTGCCACAGTTTCAACGGTTGTGCCAATGCCGTAGACGCTAAGTCCCTACTAACGGATCTCATGTCGACTGTCCCTACGAGCAACTATCCGAGCGCTGTCGCATAACCTCATCGAGGTGACCTACGACCTCGCTCGGCTTGGCAGCAACCGTTTCGAGCACCTTGTACAGGCGCTCGCCCTCGACCATCTTGGCCATGGAGTCGATATCTTCGGCTCCGGCCCAGATGGCGGCCGTGAGGCGACCTTTCGTGGCAAGGTCAATATGGAGGGCAAGGGCAAATGGAACGGATACGGTGTTATCCAAGCGAAGTATCGAGAGCGGCTGACCACCACCGCAGCCGATCAATCCTGGTTCTTCGAACAGGTGACTACCGAGCTTGATGCATGGATTGACCAAAAGAAGAAACGTCATCTGAACAAACCTGACTATCTGGTCCTCGTCACCAATGTCCCACTCACTTCTGTTGCATATTCGGGTGGGTTGGACCGCCTAGACAGACTGTTCGCGCACTATCGCGACTTGACCGAGGAGATCCATTATCCAGTAAGGAAGAAGATCAAGATCGGAATGCCGGAGTTCCGAGATTACGCTGTGTGGCACGCTGAATACCTGGACCGTTTGTTGGAGAACAATGGTGAGGTGCGGCGTAGCTACGCGGATCTGGTGCTCCCAGGTGATGTGATCTCACGACTTTACGAGCAGGTCACTGATTCCGACGAGCGGATCGCTCATGCGTGGATCGGTCATGTCACCCGCACACTTAATAGCGACATCAAGGTCGAACTTGGAGAGTCTGGTGACAGCACGAATTCACCGTTATCACTCGCGGAAGTTGCTGTTGACCTTCCAGCTTCCCTTGATCCTCGGCGCGGTGTGCCCTCACAGGCGTTGAAGCTGCTCATAGAGCGAGGCGATCAGATTCTATCCCCCTCACTCCGGCCCGTTGCACGCGATCGTATGGTGATCTTGGGCGGTCCGGGTTCTGGGAAGTCCACGTTATCTCGACTGCTATGCCAGATGTATCGCGTTGCGTTGGTGCAGGAAGCGGCGTCAGGACGGGTCACGCAGCAGATCGCGGAGCGGGCGGGACAGATCCGTGAAGCGCTCGATACCGCCGGTCTACCTAACCCGACCTTGCATCGGCTTCCTGTTCGGGTAGTACTAAGTACCTTCGCGGATGCAGTAAACCGCTCCAAGAACCTGACGCTGCTGCAGCATATTCTCGACGTGATCAACCACCGCGGCTCAGATTCCATCACGGTTCAAGAGGTAAAGCGGCTGCTGACGGTCTGGCCTTTACTTTTGGTTCTCGATGGCATGGACGAAGTCGCATCTGCCGACAACCGCAGTGAGGTGTCTACTCGGATCTCGGATTTCTTGAACGAAATGGCTGCGCTGAAGGCAGACGTCTTCACCATATGCACGTCACGGCCGATTGGGTTCGAACGTGATCCGGATATCGACTATCAAGAGCTGCACCTGGCTCCGCTGGCGCCGAAAGACGCGCTGCACTATGCCTCGCGGCTGTTGGGAAACAGATTTGCAGATGACCCTGATCGGCAAGAACAGACGCTTGATCGGTTGGACGCAGCGTCGCGACGTCCAGAGACAGCTCGCCTGATGACGTCGCCTCTACAGGTGACGATCTTGAGCCTTCTGCTCGAGCAACGCCGACAGGCTCCCGCGAGCCGGTACTCGCTCTTCAAGAGCTACTACGACGTCATCTATGCGCGCGAGTGCAATAAGCCCGCGGGAATTAGTGATGTACTGGATACCTATCGACCGCAGTTCGATCAACTTCACGAACAGTGCGGACTTGCCATACATGCTAGTGCCGAGCTCGCTGGCGAGGCCGAATCCATCCTGGCGGTGGAGGAACTCGAGGCTATCGCCCGCCGCATTCTCGAATCTGATGGGTACCGTGAATCGGACCGAGACGAATTAATCAAGAACATACTGCATCTCGCACAGCAGCGATTGGTGCTCTTGGTCCCACGGATGGACGGTCTAGCGTTCGAAGTCCGAAGCCTCGCTGAATTCTTTGCCGCTCGGTGTCTGATGGCGGGCGAAGACGCTGCCGATAAACTGGAGCTGCTGATTCCATCGGCCCACTGGCGCCACACATGGTTGCTCGCTGCTGGCTATATCTTCGCGGAAAGGCTCTATCTGCGAGACACGGTTCTGTCGCGATTGACGGCTTCGAATCACAGTAATGCGGTGAACCGACTGGTAATGCCTGGATCAGGGTTGGCAATCGATGCTCTCGAGGATGGGTTCGCGGCCAACACTCCGAGATTTGAAATCGAACTGGTCGTCACCGCACTTCGGCTTGTAACCGGCCCCATCGGTAGCCACACAACGCGGCTCGCCGACGCACTGGTTCCGTTCATGGAGCAGTCCGAGGATCTGAACCGAACGGTGTGGCGTGAACTAGATGCCCTGCTGGCTGATCAGAACGCAGGATCCACGCGAGCATTCCTCGTCAGTCTTGCGGCGACAGATTCAGATGCTATAGCGACGCGTGCGGCCAACACCCTGGAGAAGCACGCCGAACGGTTTGCCACAGCTTTCCCGCCAGGGGGAACCGACGATGCGTCGACAATGGAAGCGATCTGGGAAAAACTTGTCGAGGCTGGACTGGTTGCCCCCGGTCGAGCAGACGCGCAGGTGCTAAATACCCTCGCCCTCAAGAGTTTCGACGGAAGCGAATCCGAGCGGTCACTATTCGAGGCGCGGGAGCTCATTGTCGAGATCTGTCAGGGTAGCCCCAGCAGCAGATCGAAGTTTCGTGCATCTCTAGCCGAAGCGCTAGAACACGACAATGTCGGCCACGCCCTATAAGTACAGAAGGTATGGCGTATCTCATTTCACGGGCAGTAGCGCCAATCGGACTCGACTCCGAGCCACCGACCTGTGGCTGCCTCTGCACTCTGCCCGTGGCTCACGCATCGAATTGGATGATCCGTGGCCACGTTCCGACTAGGTGGGGCAAACTGATGGTTCCTGGTGTCGCGAGAAGTTTTCCGGCGCCCGATACGAATGGAGCGAAGGTCAGATGAGTGACGATCAACTCTCGGACAAAATTCTGCGGATGGTCCGACCAGACGAGCCCGACACTATTCTGGGCTCGATCGACTCGCTGACTGACGAAAGCCCAGTGGTCGTGCGTGATCAGGAACGAAGTCTCGGCCCGAATGAGACCGATGCAGAGCGTTGGCACGACTTCGACGACTGATCGGTGACTCCTAGTTCGTGGTTTACCGTCCTGGCCTTCTTCTTGTTCGTTGCCCCCGGACTTCTATATGACCTGTGCAGTGCGCACAAACGGATCAAACGCCGCGAATCGACGTTCACCGAGATCAGTCGCGTCGCCTTGGTATCCACATTGTGCAGTTCTGTCGCGATGGGCGTGCTTGTCCTCACCGGTGCCCTTGCGAAAAAGTGGTGGAACAAGCAACCCTTCCCGAACCCGGGGGCGTTGGTGCGCGGAGGCAGCGCCTACGTTGCCGATCACTTCGCTGCACTTGTCTGGGCATGTGCGCTCGGGCTAGTTGTGTCTTTGGCAGCAGCCTTACTGCTTTTCTGGGCCACGCATTTCAAGGAGACCGCCACGATCGCATACCGGTCGGCGTGGCAGGTCGTCTTTCGCGACCACAAACCTGACACGGCTACTGCTGTCTACGTCCGAATCAAGCTTCGGGACGGAACAGTGTGGAGGGGCCGCGTTGCTCAGTATTCTCCAGATATGGAACTCGCGGATCGAGAGATCGTTTTGTCCCATCCGATAGCAGTGAAGCCATCATCGGGCGGAACAAGCAATACTCTTCATCCGGACTGGTCGAGGGTAGTCCTGACCGGTTCCGAAATCGTCACCCTGACAGTGATGTACGGCGATACACCCTAAGTGTGAAGCAAGATCTCGAGCTATAGCTGCTCCGGTGACAGGGGCGGCGTCCTTGTTGGATTCCGCCCCCTGCCTGTTGAGCTATTCAGCTACATCTCGACTTCTGCTCCACGGTCGATTTCCGGGACCATGACCGGCTCGCTGCCGCTGTCGGGTCTGGTGGAGGGTTCGGCGTTGAGTAGTTCACCGATCTCACGTGGGTGCGCGAGGGCGATGACCTCGGATTGGGGAGCATTCGAGACAGCGCTCGCATCGTCGAAATCTGGTGGCACGTCGTAGATGTCGACGGGCGGTTCCTGGTTGGGGTCGAAACCGTAGTCGGTGTCCGGTGCGGGCGCGTCCAATGCTGCTGCCTGGTCGACGCCGATTTCAGTCTCCGGGTCGGAGGCGAAATGCTGTTCGGCTTCGGCTGCTGCATAGGCCAACGCCAGCGTGGCAACTGCTTTGCCGGCCACGGACAGTGACGTGTCGAAGTTCGGGTCGTAGTCCGCTTTGGTGTCTTTGGCGCGTTGCTCGGCTGCGGCAGCGCGTTGCTCGGATTCGGCTGCTCGGGCGTTGGCTTCGCGGGCCTCCTGCGCGAGAGCTTTCTGATCGGCGGTGTTCGGGTCGGGTACCGGGAACCCTTCTTTCCGAACTTCGGTGTCGGCGGTGCGGGCGGCGTCAGGGTTGCGGTCTCGCCGGAAGTTGGCGACGGCCCACTTCGCTGCGAGGGTGGCGCGGCGGCGGTGTTGAGTGGGGATTCGAGCGGAGACAGCCGCTGGGGTGGACCTGCTTCGGATTCGGCCGGACTGGCGCGAGGCGCGGATGAGTGCCTGCTGCGCTGCCTGTGTCATCGCGGTGAACTCGCGAATGAGGTCTTCTTCGATCGGCTCGGTCATAGCTGCGGGCCTTCCTGTCCGTGATCGCGCGCGGTTTCGGGTGCGTCCACTCCGCGGGTGTTCTTGGGCGGTGCGGTGCGGGTGGGCGGATTGGTGATGCGCCATTGCTGCTCGGCGCTCTGGGTGGCGGGGTCGAGGGTTCGCCGGCGGTGTTGTTCCGCGGTGAGGGTGTCGACGGTCTGCTCGGTGGTCTCGACCTGCTGTTGTGCGGTGGCCACGCGTGCTTGTGCAGCGGTTCGTGCGACGTTGTCTTCACGTTCGGCCGCGTCGAGGATCGCTTGCTGGTTGGCTGCGGTTTCGCGCAGCTTGTTCCACTGATTTCGCGGCGGGGCCTGCGAGGTGGCGGTGCTCCATGCGGCCTCTGCTGCTCGGGCGGCTGCGCGGGCGGCGTCGACGGTGGAGGCGTGTTCCGCGAGTTCTTGGACGATTCTCCGCCTGGTGGGGGAGAGCTTGCTCGTCTCGTCGAGAGTGCGTTGCAGTCCCGCCAGTTCGGTGTGCGCTTGGGCGAGTTCTGCGTGTGCGGCCGTGCGGACTGTTTCCGCGTGTGCGGCCTGGTCGACGGCGGTCAGGTCGCGGTCGACGGTGCGCAGGTGCTCGTGGGCGCGAGTGGTGGCGGGCTGTTCTTCCGCTCGCAGCAGTTGCGCTTTCGCGGCAGCGAGTTCGGAGCGGGTGGTCGATTGGCGGACCTGGGACTTCTTGATCCGTGCGGTCAGCTCGGCGTTGGTGAGCTGGCGTGCGGGGTCGGCGTTCATCTCGGCCGCGATGTCGGGGGTGTTCAGTGCGGTCAGGGCGGCACGGATACGGGCGGCGGCGCGATCGTCGTCGTGGGCGCCGGCCAACGGTTCCGCCTCGGTGTCCGGAACGTCGTTGAGGTGCCGCCAGGTGGCGATGGCGTCGACGACGGTCCGTGCCTGCGGCGTCGATGTTTCCGAGACGGCGTCCAGCCATGCGGGGTGTTCGTCGAGCGCGGTCTCACCGAAGGCATGTGCTTGCTGCTCGATCTGTTCGTGCAGGTCCAGGATGCTGCGGTCCAGGTCGGCATCCGATTCCGGTGTGGCCGGGAGCGGCAGAGGGAGGGCCAGGAGGTCTGCGGTGTCGAGTCGTGGGGTGGTCGGTGTACTGCGGGCGTAGTCGATGACGGTCTGGGGGAAGCGTCGGGCGGTGGCCGTCGCGGCGGATGCTGCGGCGGTGTGGGCGTCGATGCCGGTGTTCTGGACTCGGGACAGTATGGCGGCGACTCGGTTCCAGTCGTCGGAGTTTTCGAGGGCTCGGGCGAGGTCCTCGGGGACGGCCGTGTGCAGGACGCTTCGGGCGAAGGCGTCGCCTTGGCGGCCGGTGGCGAGCTCGTACCGTTCGATCGTGTCGGTCATGCTCGGGCGTTCGAGGACTGCGGTCGCGGTCGGCGTCATCGATGTTTGCGCGCTGTCTGTGGATGGGCTGGTGGCCTCGCGCGTGGGGGGCAGCGGCTGGGAGTACAGGGCGTCGACGGCGTCGTCAGCCAGAGCCTTGGCGGCGCGCATTTCTGCGCGCCAGACCTGGTTCTCGAGCGCACGGTAGGTGGCGCGGGCCTCGTTGAGGGCGAGGTTGTCGAGTTCTCCGGCCATGAGTCGGACCTGCTCGGCGTCGGTCGAGGTGACAATTCGGGTCACACCACCGGCGGCGTCTTCGAGAGCCTGTTGTGCGAGTTCGTATTCGGCGTGGGCGCGTTCGGCTTCGGTGGTTGCCGCGCTGGCGATGATCTGTTCGAGCGCCAACTGCGAGTCCAGGTCCGCGGCGAGGTCGTCGTTTCCTTCTGCTCGTGCGGCGCTGGATTCGGTGCCGAGTCGAGCGACTTCGTTGCCGCCGATTTCGGCGCGTATGGAGGCATCCACCCAGCGTTGATGGGCGTAGGCGGCCTCGGAGGCGTAGGGGCGCTGGGTGTCGGCGCGGCTGTGGATTTCTGCGATCATCGGCAGAACCGCCACCAGGTGTTCGCTGGTTCCGTCGAGCATCGCAGCCCACAAGGCGTCCTTGTGTTCGCGGGCAGCGTCGAGGTCGTCGCGCAGTCGAGCGAGCTGTTCGGCGGGTTCGAGATCGCTGTAGCGGGTGGCGACGACAGGGTCGCCGGTCCACGTCTCGACCTCGAAGTCCTCCGGCGCGTACTCCAGGTCGGCTGCTGTCTCCTCGCCTGGGTAGTAGCCGAAGTCGTCACCAAACGCGGTGCCGGCGTCGTCGAAGTCTGGTTCGGTGCGCTCTCCTGCGTCCTCGTACGACGGTGCTTGTGCGTCGAATTCCGCGAGAGCGGCGGCGTCGTCGAAGTAGGTCTCGTAGGAACCGGCCGCTGCGGCGGCGGCTTCTTCGGCGTCGAGATCGAGCGGCTCGGGCGGTAGGTCATCAGCCGAGTAGGCGGTCGACGCTTCCACGATTGCCTCGACACGCCGCGCGAGTGCGGCGGCAAGGTGATCGGCGGGCATCGGTGCGTCCGCGTGCGCTTCTGCGAGCAGGTCGTGGGCGACGGTGAGGAGGTCGGCGGCGTTCCACTGCTCGGGGTCTGCGGCGTTGATCGCTGCGACCAGCTGCGGCCACGCGGCGTCGTCGATGACGCGTTGCGCGTTCTCACCGAACAGTTCGCGAAGGTGCGGTGTCCAGACCGGTTCCAGGCCACCGGTCGCGTCCTTCGACGTTTCGGTGGTGTCGAGGTGACGCGAAAGTCTCCACCAGAGTGCTGCTGCGGGCATCTCGTCGGGGAGCGGCTTGTCGCCGCTGACCAGTCGCACGAGGGAGGGAACGTCGACGCCGGCTGTTTGCGCGGCGCTGAGCTGTTCGGCGAGTACAGGCCAGTAGGGATCGTTGACCAGTCGCGGTTCGACCTTGTGTGCCAGCGATTCCCACACCTTCGCGGCGGCGGCGGGATCTCCGAGCACGGTCGCGGCTCGGGTGCGCAGCACCGTCTGTGCGCGGCGGTCCGCGACCGCGAACTGATCCGGTCCGGTGGGTCGAAGGTCGATGTCTTCGACACCGTGCGCTGCCCGCCAGACCGCAAGATCGGACAGGAGTTCTCGGTCGGTGTCGAGCAATCCACGCGCCCACAGGGGAGTGCTGTCGGGGGAGTAGTCGGCGGCGCGGGTGCGCACGTCGGCGGCGAGTTCGGAGACGAGATCGGCTCGCGCGTTGAGGTAGGTGCCCCACTTCTTGTGGGTGCTCAAGCTCGCCGGGACGGCGGGCAGCCAGGACAACGGTCCGGACCCGCCGGAGTGAGCGCCGCTGGGGTCCAGACGCCAGTCGAGGACCGCGGCGACGTCGAGAGCGGTGTCGAGTTCGCGGCTTCGGGCAGCGGATTCGAGAGTCTGGACCGGGTCGGCACCGTTCGCGGCCAGGATCGCGAGATGCTTTCGCAGTACCGGGTATGCCGGTTCGCTGGACAGTCCGGCGACGAGTTTCTCGGCGGCCTTGTCGATGCGGCGCAACGCTCTCTTGCCGAGTAGGTGTTCGGCGGCCGTACCGACGGCGTCGTCGTAAGCGGCGGCAGCGTGGGCGAGACGCAGGTGCGGATCTTCGAGTCGACGTTGAGCGGAGGTGGCCGATTCTTGAGCACCGTCGCGACCGAGAATGCGGGAGAACAAGTCCACTGCCGTCGGTGGCGTGATGCCGTCCGGAGTGACGACGGAGTGTTCGTCACCGTCCCCGGCCGTGGCCAGGTACAAGTGGTTGTCGAGCTTTCCTCGGGTCAGTGCGACGTAGGCGAGTTGGCGGGATTCTCCGCCGGTGCCCACGGTGTGGCAGCTGTCGGCGGTGATGCCCTGGGCGCCGTGGATCGTTCGGGCGTACCCGAGTTGCACGTTCTTCCGGACGTATCCGGAAGGCAGGGTGATCTTGCGTCCGGAGGCGAGGTGGGTGACGTGCAGGCTTCCGTCGCTGCGAACGTCGGTGACGGTCCAGCGGTCACCGTTGCGGACGAAGTCGGTGGCGCTGGTGCGTAGTCGACGGTTGTTCTTGCGGGTGGTGATGATGTCACCGGTCGAGGCGGAACTGCCGTCCGAGAGCGCCACCTCGGGGCCGGTCGGGCGTCCGTCGAGGGCGAGTCGGTCGGCTCGGGCGCGCTCGTTGAGGTTGCGGACCATGTCCCTGGTCGGGGCAAGCATGACGGCGTCGAGACCGGCGGCGCGGTCCGCTGACCATCCCGCGTAGGCGAGGTCTTCGGCGGCGACGGTGTCTCCGACGTGGACGCGTCCATGGTCGATGTAGAAGCCGATCGCGGCCGGATCACCGTCACGCAAGGCCAGCGATGCGTAGCCTTCGGCAGCGTCAGCGAAGCGCACGACGTCGGTGAGCGTGACCGCGCCGCTGGTCTGCGCGATGTCCCGCAACGCGCCGCCGGAGCTGACCGAGGCCAGCTGTTGATCGTCACCGACGAGTCTGACGCTGCCACCCTTGGCGAGGATGTGCGAGACCACAGCGTCGAGGTCGGCGGTGCCGGCCATGCCTGCTTCGTCGATGACGACCAGGGTGCTGTCGTCGATGTTCTGGACCCACTCGGGTACGTCGACGGCCTGATCCGGGTTGGTCGCCGCTGCCGCAAGTTCTTCGAGAACATGCGTCAGTTTGTTCATGGTGTCGGTAGTCGCGTCGAGGTCCTTGCGGAGCGCGGCGGCGGCAGCTGCGGTCGGTGCAAGACCGATAACCCGGCCGCCTTCCGCTTCCCAGGAGCGCGCAAGGACAGCCATTGCGGTTGTCTTACCGGTGCCGGCGGGAGCGAGCGCGAGTTGGAGTCGAGCGCCGGAGGTAGCGAGTTCTCGGACGAGTTTCGCCTGTCCCGCGTTGAGTTCGAAGTCGTTCGCTGCTTGCTCGAGCAACGCAATATCGACGGTGGACGAGTCGACGCTGCGACCGTCCATCAGCTGCGAGGCGGCGACCAGACGCTCTTCGGCGGCCATGATTGCTTCGGAGGTGTACATCGTCGTTCCGGCTGTGCTGTACACGCTCGAACCGTCCGCGCGGCATAGCTCTGCCGGGTCCGACAGTCCCTCGTCGACACCCAGCGATACGGATCGCTCGGGTCCGAGCGCGGCGGCGACGATACGGTCGACGACCTTGTCCATCTTGCGTCGACTGAGGTTTGCCGAGCGTGCAATGCGTTCCGCTTCGGCGCGTACATGGCATTCCTGCCACCGGGCGCGGGACGCCGAAATGGTCTCCAGGACGGCTTCGGCCGAGTGGTCGATCCACCGTTGATTCGTCCGAATGCGGCTGCTCGAACGTGGGGGATGGGTGGCTACTCGGATCATCTCCGAGAGCGCGTGTTCACTGCCCAGAACCTCCAGGGCGGTTGCTCGCCAGGCTGCTCGCTGCTCGGCCAGCGAGCGAGGTTCGTGCTTTGCGTCGCGGGTCTCGAGGGTGGCCTGTTGCGCTAGCTCCAGCGCCTCGATGGAGCTGGGTTCGCGTCCGTGGTCGGCTTGGAACTGCGCGGCGAGCTCACCCCGACGCGACTCGATTGCGGCCCTGCGCGAGGACCAGACTTTCATCAGTGCGGGGTCGACACCGACGATCTCGCGGACGGGACGCTTGCTGGGATCGGTACCTTCTCGTTCGGCGAACCGCAGTCCCAAGCGCTCGCGAAGGTGTCCTTCGAGGCGGGAGTTGTACATCTCGGATGCGGCGACTGCTGCCTTGTGGAGCGGGCGGCCGTCGAGTGCGAGCCAGCGCTCTTCGCCGCGCACTTTGACCTTGTTGGAGATCGCGACGTGGGTGTGGAAATCGGGGTCGCCGGCGCGGGAGTCTCGGTGCTTGAAGGCGGCTGCGATCAGCCCTTCGGTGTCGAGCTGCTGGACTCCGTTGGTGCCCGAGCGTGTGTAGATCGCAGTCTTTTCGAGGTGGGCGATCACGTCCGCCACCGCAGCGTCATGGCAGGCGATGATGGCCTCGGCCAGCTCGCGCGGGGCAACGGCGGCGAGGGTGCTGACGGACTTCACAGGGCTGAACGTGAGGTCGTATCCCGCGACGGCGGAGGTCTTCGGCCGCGAGTTCTTGGCGACGAATCCGCTGACTTCGCGGTCGTCGAGTGCGGGTCGACCGAACTCGGCCTCGAACATCTGGTTCGCAACTTTGGTGCGGATCTCGGACCGGATCTCGGGGTCGATCACGGTGTTCCAGGCTTCGCCGCGCGCGACGTTGAACTCGGAGAATTCCTTGGCGACGGCGGTCCGGAACTCGCTCGCGCCTTCGTAGATCCGGTACGGCTGCCCCAGTCGCGTGGCTGCCAATGCCTGCTCGGCGGCGGCGGCCGGTTCGAGTCCTCGTGCGATCGCGGCGGCGCTGATTCGGGCCTCGATGGCATCGGCGTCGGGGTGCCGGCCTTCGCCGAACAATGCCTTCATTTGCGCCTCGGATACGTGGTCGCCACGGGTCATCGAGTCGAGTGCGCTCAGCCCTGATCCGATCCACTGACCTGGCGATTCACCTTTCGAGGAGTAGTAGTCCGCAAGGGAAGACGGTCCGCGTTCGGTGGCGTCGGCCGCAGCGACTTGCCGGGTCAGGTACGTGTACCCGTCTCCGGCTGTCAGCTTGTGCAGCGACATCATGAGGCAATCATAGCGGACGTTATCATTTCGTGACCTGAATGCAAGAGGTGTGATGGTTGTAAATCTTTGGAATAGAGGGGTTCGCTATTGAGACTCGCGAATGAGTTTCACACTGGCGCCTGTCGAGAAAAATGCAGACTGATGGGTTGGTTTTTGCTTCATTTCTGGCAATGCGTTGAATCTCGCAGTAGTCTTGCGATATGGCTACCTCGAAGAAGTCCGCTGTCAGTGCTCGTGACCGCGCACGCAATGCGAGTGCGGCTCGTCTCGCGGAAGAGCAGAAGCGAGTCAAGCTCAACGAAGATGATCTGGTCAGCTTCTTTCAAGCAGATCAGTCGATCTCCACGATCAGCGACGATCTCACTCTCAAGATCGAGAAACTTCGCCGTGAGAGCGCCGACAAAATTCGTGAGGCAGAGTCCGATCGCCAGCGCGCAGTCCTGGCATTGAAAGAACGCGGCGAGACGGTTTCCTCGATCGCGACCATGACGGAGCTGAGTCCCTCGGAGGTCAATCGACTCTTGAAGTCTGCGCGTGCAGAACTGAAGGAAGCCGATCCGAAGAAGAGTGAAAAGTCGGAAGACAAAAAGCCCGCTGCGATCGTCGAATCGTCGACTCCGGATACGTTAGGTTCTGCCGAACCTATTTCTGCGGCGTCTTGACCGCAGTGCGTTATGCGTGAACCGTTGAGCGTCGACCCGTCTCGTCGACGCGAACTCGAACGGTTCACCCGATACGTCGTCAAGGGTCCGGGACCGTCATGCTGGATCTGGACCGGCGCGATCGCAGACGACGGATACGGACGCTTTTGGATATCTCGTAACGGTCGCCAACGAGTCGTCCGGCCACACCGATATGCGCTCGCACTCGAACTCGGCCGGCCGCTGACTGAGGATATCAACGCTCTTCACGAAGTGTGCGACAACCCGATCTGTGTTCGCGCCTCGGATGCGTTAGGTCGTCCCCACGTTGTCGCGGGAACGCAAGCGGAGAACCTCGCGACGATGGGTGCCAAAGGGCGCGGCGGCGGTCGTCCCAGTTTTCAGTGGTACGGCGCGGACAAAGCAGCTCGCGCCGCCCGATCGCGTGCACTACGTGAGGCAGTGCGCGGCGGTTGGAATCAACGCGCGGTCGACTTGGCACTCCTGGCGTCGGATGAACCGACGCTCTTCTGACTTCGACGAGAGACCGAACTCCGATGGATGACGCGGAACTTCAACGGCGCAAAGACTTGTGCACCGCAACGATCGAAAGAATCGCCCGCGATGTCCCGGCGCAACGGCCGGCCCCCAGCATTCGATACGTCGACAAGCTCTCCGCACACGGGCGGTTCGTGGCCGGCAAGAACGAGATTCAGATCGGCATCGTCGGCGATCTGGGTGACCCAGCTTTCGACGACGGCATGATCGAGGCGTTGGCTGCCCACGAGATGGGCCACTGGGCCGATCCGACGCTCGACGCAACGATGCGGCGCTCACAGATCGTTTGCAATACACCCTTCGCGGTCGGGGTGTTGGCCGGTCTCGCCATCGCCGTCCATGCGGCGATCACGGCCAATGCGGATCAGGTGTACGCGGCCGTTGCGGCCCTCGTCTTCGGTGTCATGCTGCAAGTGATGTTCTCTCCGTTTTTCGATTGGAAGGGAGAGTTCTTTGCCGACCGTTTCGCAGCGGTGCATACCTCGCCGGACAAGGTCGTTGCTTTGCTCGCGCGATTCGGTACGCGTTGGATGTGGATTCCGACGCCCACCCATCCGAGTCGCGCCCAGCGTGTACGCGCCGTCATGCGCATGCCGGTCTCGACGGACTGACGTTGTTCTGCCGGCCATTCACTGAGACCGGAGTCGGTCAACTCGTGAGCGCGGCGACTTGTCATGAACTGTGTTCGTTGAGGGAGTCGCACGCACTTCGGCGAGAGCCTTTGCTTCTAGTGTCCTGCGCCGGTAGTAAGTTTCCAATATGGCTCTCGGAAACGGGTTGGTCGCTCGCATCGAGCGGACCGTGGACTTGTACGGTCCCGGTCGTCCGATTCCGGCAGACGAGCTTCACGCGCGATTGCATGCGCTCGACATCGTCCCGGACAAAGACTTCACCGAGTTCGTGGGACGTTGGGGTGGATGCTTCGTGGGCGTGTCAGTGCACGCATGGGACAACGCCGAACTTATCGGTCGTGAGACATGCATCGAGCTGACCATTGGGGCGCGTGACGCATACGGTGTCCTCATCGACGGGGTGGTGTTCGCTGACGACGGATCCGGGAATCCGATCTGGATCGCTGCGGACGGAAGCGTGTGCTTGGTCGACCATGACAACGGGAACACAGTTGTTCGACTGGCTGCCAGTTTCCGCACGCTGTTGGAAGAGAGCGTCGACGACTGACTCACGAAGCCATCCGCGCGATGTCGGCCACGCGAGGCGATTCGGAATGCGGTTCCTAGTGGTCGAGCGGGGAAGAGTGCGCTGCTAGCTTCGTCGGGTCAGAACAGGGTGTTTTGTGTCTGTGCTGCGGCGCTGTCGGTGCGTTTCTCGTAGGCGGCGGCGAGGGTTTGCGCTGTGCTGGGGCTGCATCCCATGTCGGTGCCGATGTCTTCCCAGCTGGCTCCGTGGTGGTGCAGTTGCCAGGCATCGTGTTCGTCGTCGTGTTCGTCGTCGCTCATGGTCGCCCTTTCTCGTCGGTGGGTGGGTTGAGGTCTCGGCGGAGGCGCAGGGCTACGACGAAGTGGTAGATCCCGAGTCCGAGAAGGCTTGTTCCGGCGATGATGGAAATGGTTTCTCCTCCGGTGAGGAAGACGATGCCTACGGCGACGCTGATCAGTGCGACACCACTGTGCGCTTTCCAGCCGGGTTTTCTGGTGTCTTTTTCGGTCGTCATGGTCGGCCTCTCTTTGTGGTGGATGTCCGGAGCCTGGCGGCTCTGGTGAAGCTGTACACGGACACGGTGAGGGCGATGATGCCTGCGGTGATCACGTGTTTGGTGCCGATGGTGAAGTCCAGGGCGGCGACGGCGAGTGCGATGACACCGAGGATGCTGTGCCGGATCACTCCTGGCTTGGTGTTCGCGTGGTCGCGTTTGTCTGAGTCATTCACAGTTGGCCTCCGCGGATGGTGTTGAGTCGCTCGTATGCGGTGCGGCGTTCGCGGCCGATGCTGAGCAGGTGCTCGAACAGTTGATCTTCGGGCAGTTCGTCGGCGGCTTGGGCCAGTGATTGAGCGGCGGCGCGGAATCCTCGGCGGTACGCCTGGGTGAGCACTGCGCCGACGTAGTGTTCGAGTTCGCCTGAGGGGATGCCGATGGTGGTGATGTCGGTCAATGCTGTGGTGAGTTGTTTGCCGCGTTGTCCGGCTGTCCGTCCTGCCTGTTGCAGGGTGCTGAGAACGTAGGCACCGTTGTGCGGTTTGCCTGCGGTCACGAGGTCCGCGATGACGGTGAAGAGTTCGGCGAGGACGGGGCGGTAGAAGTCGGCGCGTGTCAGAGCTGCGGTAGCGCCCGCGGCACGATCGGCCGGCGCCCAGAGCAACGAGCACAACAACTGCGCTTCGACGTCCATCGCGATGCTGTAGTCGTCGATCTCGGCGTCGGGGCCTGCGAGGTCGATCACCTCGGGTACATCCGGTGGCTGCGTCACTGTTCCAACCTTCGTGGCTCGGTGGCCGGTATCGGCCATGTCAGAGTCGCGGTGTCGTCAACTGCTGCTGACTGCGAATGACTGCCAGGGCTGCGCGCAGACTGCGGGCAGCGTCGGCGAGGTGTGTGGTGATGTCCTCGGTCGCGACTTCGCCCGCGAGGAACGTTTCGACGGCATCCGATGCGGCGGGACCCGAGTACAGACCTCGGAGCGCTTCGCGGGCGTCGCTGATCCCTGCGAGGGAATCATCGAGGGCTGCGAGCATGGCTCGCAGTTTCTTCTCGACGGCATCGACGTCTGCGCCGGGCTGGCGGTTCGTGAGGCCCGCGATGGAGTGCAGTGCGGCGCTCACGATGCATCCTCCATCCGCTCGGCGGCGGACACTGTTCGCTCGACTGGTGGAGTGTCGGTATTCCAACCGTGCACTATTCGTTTACGCAGGTCCGCTTGGGTTTTCACTGATGAATCCATATCGCCGCCTTTCATCGGTGGTCCGGGCACAGGAGGGTGGGCGTCAAATTCCACCCACTGGCAGTCAGCCACTGTTGAACAGGAAGCGGGAGACCTTCGACTGTCGCGGCGTGTGCGAAGGTGTCGGCAAGAATTGGACCGTCGCCGCATACGGCGCACGCGACGTCGAAAGCGGGTGGCTCGGGTTCGCAATGGCGACAGTGCGAACGGATGACGACCGCATTCGGATCGTCGACATCCGGATGGAGCCATGCAACGGCCAGGTCGCCGCGTTGATGAGCGGCTTCCGCTCGCGTACTCGGCTCGTAACCACACGTCGGGCAGGTGCGTGGCACTCGCATGGGCACAACAGAATTCACAGGAACGTCCCCGCGAGGATGCGCTGTGGAGGTCGAAGCTGACTTGTTCTTGTTGAGATGGCCGTACACGGTCGTGCGGGGCACGTTCAACGTCGCAGCAATCTGCGCGACCGTGTTCTCTCCGGCGTCGTACAGCCGCTGAGCGAGTGCGATTTGATCGTCGGTGAGCTTCGGCGGACGGCCGCCTTTTCTGCCGCGCGCCCGCGCAGCGGCCAAGCCGTCCCGAGTGTTCGCCACAATCAGCTCACGCTGAAGTTCCGCGAGTACCGACAGCATCCCGAACATCGCCCGACCTTCGGCGGTGGCGGTATCGATTCCCTGCTCGAGGACTTTCACCCCGATCCCCCGCCCACGCAGATCGGCACCGAGCGTGATCAGATGCAGTACCGACCGGCCCAGCCTGTCGAGGCGGGTGATCACCAGCGTGTCACCGTCGCGCATTCGCTGCAGAACAGCATCTAACTGTGGCCGTGACGCCTTCGCGCCGCCGGCGTGATCGACATGAATGTTCTCGACCTCGACGCCCGCCCGCGCCAACGCGTCGACTTGGTGAGCTGGATTCTGATCTGCACTGGAGACTCGTGCGTAACCGAACAACATCTGTCGACAATACCCAGACTCAAGGTTTTTCGACATAGTTTTACGACACGAGTTTCAGACAAGCATGAGCTGGGCGTACGTCAACTTCAGGAAGGTGTCGAATTCCGATCTTGCTCTCAATACGTCAACGCATCACTGCTGGTGACATGATGCGTGATCGTGGAGGCATGGATGGGCAACAGGGCGCTCGGGTTCACTGTGGATCAAGAGAACACGATCTGGGAGATGTGGCGTCG
>NZ_LPNQ01000075.1:0-138346 GCF_019266085.1 Rhodococcus sp. FH8
GCGTTCGTCCTGAGCCAGGATCAAACTCTCCGTTGAAGACTCTAGATATCACCAACCCGAAGGCCGGCTAATCAGTCATAGACAAAAAGAGTCAAATCACTAGCAAAAAAACTCAACTAGCAAAAAATGTGTCGGCAACCATTCAGACGGAAGAATGAACAATCACCGACGAAAAATACTCACACCACACACAAACCAACCAAACCCCAAGAGGCGGTTGATCATTCGCGGATGTGAAGTACCAAAAAATTTTGGCACTGACATTCATCGACACACTGTTGAGTTCTCAAAGAACACGCACACACCATCACTTCAACCAGGTTGAAAGCTCCGGGGCAAGGGTTACAATCTTAGCTTGTTCGCTCCAGGGAAGCAAGTTCCCGCTGAGCGTGATTGTCTCCGACTTCGTCCAACCGCGTTTCCCCGGCCTTTCGGTCGGGGTTGGTGTCCGTGTCGCTCTGACTTGGACAAAGTTACGCGAATGAAAACTGAGCGTCAAACGTGCAGGTCGCGGATGTTCGACAGGTTAAATCCGCTGGTAGCCCGCCCGGAGGCGGGCCACCAGCGGCCACAGGAGCCCCGCTAGACAACTGTGACCCCACACACGTCAGTTCGGAAGGATTCTCACGCCGGCGAAGTTGCGCTTTCCGCGCCGGACGACCAACCAGCTGCCGTGAAGCAGATCGGATGCGGTGGGCTCCCAGTCGTCGGCCGACACCTTCTGGTTGTTCACCGAAGCACCGCCCTCTTTCACGGCGCGTCGAGCGGCCCCCTTGCTCTCGCACAAGCCGCTCGTCACGAGCAGATCGATGATCGTGCGCGGCTCCCCCGGCGCCAATTCGCTGACCGATGCTTCTTTCAGCGCCGCGGCTAGCGTCGACTCGTCGAGTTCCGCCAGCTCCGCCTTGCCGAACAACGCCTGACTGGCGAGCTCGACAGCACGGGTGTTGTGTTCCCCGTGAACCAAGGTCGTCATCTCCGCGGCAAGTCGCTTCTGCGCTTCTCGCGCATGCGGCCGCTCCGCTGTTGCAGTCTCCAGCTCCGCGAGTTCGTCCGCAGTCAGGAAGGTGAACCAGCGCAGGTACTTGATCACGTCGGCGTCGCCAGTGTTCACGAAGTACTGGTACCAGGCGTACGGGCTGGTCATCTCGGGGTCGAGCCACAAACTTCCGCCACCGGTCGACTTTCCGAACTTTTTGCCATCGGCCGAGGTCACCAGCGGAACCGTCATTGCATGAACGCTCTCACCGTCGACACGACGGTTGAGTTCGACGCCGGCAATGATGTTGCCCCACTGATCGGACCCGCCGACCTGCAGAGTGCAGCCGAGGTCGCGTCGCAAGTGCAGGTAGTCGTTGGCCTGGAGCAGCATGTAGCTGAACTCGGTGTACGACATCCCGTCCGACTCGAGACGACGCTTCACGGTGTCACGCGCAAGCATGACGTTCACGGAGAAGTGTTTGCCGACATCACGCAGGAAGTCGATGGCCGACATCTTGCCGGTCCAGTTCATGTTGTTCTCGATGACCGCGCTCGTCGGCGAATCGTCGAAATCCACGAATCGTTCGAGCTGACCACGGATGCGACCTGCCCAGTCCGCGACGGTATCGGCGGAGTTCATCGTCCGTTCCCCGACGTCACGGGGGTCTCCGATCAGGCCCGTTGCACCGCCGGCAAGAACGATCGGGCGGTTGCCGGCGCGCTGAAACCGCTTGAGCGCGAGGAGCGGAACCAGGTGACCTGCGTGCAGGCTCGGTCCTGTCGGGTCGAAGCCCGCATACAACGTGACCGGTCCGGCCTCGAGATCTTTACGCAAAGCGTCGAGATCGGTTGATTGGGCGATCAGCCCGCGCCAGGTCAGTTCATCGAGAATATTCTCAGTCACGGACTCGATCATCCCATCTTCACGAAATGACCGGCGCTCGCGGGCTTCGGCGATACGCGGACACCGCTCGCGAGTCCGGAATCCACAGGCGCCACGGAACCTCCGCCGCGGTACTGACCCCCACCCGCGGTCCACTGACCCATTCCTTCGACTCCCCCAATTCGAGCCGAATCCGAGAGGCAGGGTTGAACACGTCTGTTCCGTTGTCCGCCAACGTGATTGCGACAGAAGCACCGAGATTACCCGGCCCTCTGGCCCATTGGTGAGATGGTCGATCCGGCGATCTCCGAGCAGACACCACATCGTGACCGGCCTCGATTTCGGCCGCTCGGAGCAGAACACCACCCGCGACACCATCCGGGCCGTACGAGATGTTCATACAAAAGTGCATTCCATAGCTGCGGTAGACGTAGAGACGCCCCGCCCGCCCGAACATCACGCTGTTCCGCGGCGTTCTCCCCCGATACGAATGTGCTGCCGGATCCGGCCATGGCCCGTCCTTCTCCCCTCCGTACGCCTCGACCTCGACGATCCTCAGCGAGATGTCGTCGATGGTCAGGGTCGAGCCGAGAATTGTCAGGCCCGCTTCCAACGGGTTCTCCACATTTTCCAAGGTCTCGATGCTCACCCTTCGATTGTGCCCACGCCGTTGACTCATCGGTCGGCCGAGTCGCATAATTCAACAAGTGATGAATTATTGAAACGAGGCGAACCGTGACCACAACGCCGGCAATAGATATCCGCGGACTACGAGTCATTCGCGGCAAGCACGAAGTTCTTCACTCGCTTGACCTGCAGGTATCAGCAGGATCGATCACCGGACTGCTCGGCCCGTCCGGCTGCGGCAAGACAACCCTGATGCGCGCGATTGTCGGAACACAGATCGTCGAAAGTGGTGAGGTCAGAGTGCTGGGCGACCTCGCCGGTTCCGTTGCTCTTCGCCGCCGGGTCGGATATGTCACCCAATCCCCCAGCGTGTACGGCGACCTGACGGTCACTCGAAACGTCCAGTACTTCGGCGCTCTCTACGGCAAGTCCGGCGCCGACGTCGCAGCGGCGGTCGACGCCGTCGGATTGAGCCGATACGCCGACCAGACCGCCGCCGATCTGTCTGGTGGTCAACGCGGGCGAGTCTCGCTGGCTTGCGCGTTGGTGGCGTCACCTGATGTGTTGATCCTCGACGAACCGACCGTCGGCCTCGATCCGGTGCTTCGCGTCGAATTGTGGGAACGATTCGCTGACCTTGCTCGCAGCGGAACCACCCTGTTGGTCTCCAGCCACGTCATGGATGAGGCCGACCACTGCGCTGAGCTGATCCTGATGCGAGACGGGCACCTCCTCGCTCAACTCACACCCGATGAATTGCGCGCCAAAACCAGATGTGAACGGCTCGAGGACGCCTTTCTCGAGCTGATTCGGACTTCACCCGTCGGAGGTGAAATATCATGAGCATCAGGATCTTCGGCGCTACGACCGTACGCATTCTGCTTCAGCTCCGCCAGGACCATCGCACGGTGGCCATGATCTTGTTGGTCCCGTCGTTGTTGATGATTTTGCTGTATTTCCTCTACCAAGACGTCCCGACGCCACCCGGCCAGGTTTCGCTCTTCCAACGAGTGGCGATCACGATGTTGGGAATCTTGCCGTTTGTGGTGATGTTCCTGGTCACATCCATCGCCATGCAGCGCGAACGCAGTTCAGGAACCCTCGAACGCCTGCTCACCACACCGATGGGCAAACTCGACCTTCTCGCCGGATACGGGGCGGCATTTTCGCTCTCCGCCGCCGCTCAGGCAGCCCTCGCGTGCGCGGTTGCTTTCGGATTCCTCGGACTCACCATCGCCGGCAGTCTTGCCTGGGTCATCGTCATTGCAGTTCTCGGCGCAATACTGGGCGTTGCGCTAGGCCTGTTGGCCAGCGCATTCGCGAAGACCGAGTTCCAAGCGGTGCAATTCATGCCGGTAGTTGTGGTTCCACAGCTCTTCCTCTGCGGACTCCTGGTACCGCGCGGCCAATTGCCGACCTGGCTCGAATGGATCAGCAACGTCCTCCCCTTGAGCTACGCCGTCGACGCACTTCAGCAAGTGTCGATGCATGCCGACGCGACGGGTCAGATGTGGCGTGATCTCGCCGTCATGGCGGGCTTCGCCGCCGCCGCACTCTCGCTGGCCGCGGCCACACTCGATCGCCGCACTCCATGACCGACAAGGACACGAGTCCTGCACCGATTCGTTCGGGGCGACGACCGGGCAAGTCGGAGACTCGCGCGCAGATCCTCGATTCGGCGCGACGGGCGTTCTCCCAGAACGGTTTTCGACGAACAACCGTTCGATCGATAGCTGCGGCCGCTGACGTCGATCCGGCTATGATTCATCACCATTTCGGGAGCAAGGAGCAGTTGTTCACCGCTGCGATCGCGCTACCGATCGATCCAGCAAAGGTACTGGGACCGGTTCACACCTCCCCGACCGAAAACCTCGGCGAAAGCCTTCTCCGGGCGGTGATCGGGCTATGGGATTCGGAACACCAGCCGGCGATTCTGGCGGCTTTTCGATCAGCCATTTCCGGCGACGGATCGCAGTTGATCCAGAGCTTTCTGCTCGATGTCGTATTGCGCGACATCATTCCGCGGATGGACACACCACCTGGTACCGGCTTGATCAGAGCGGAATTGGTGGCATCTCAGATGGCCGGACTGCTTGTCACGCGATATGTGCTCGGACTCGAACCACTCGCATCATTGAGCGTTGACGCGTTGGTACCGCTGGTGGCGCCGAACCTCCAGCGGTACCTGATCGGTGAATTACCGATCTAGCCTTCAGCCCGCGCGAGCAACTTCTCGTGTTCGTCGTCCGCTACATCGCGTGCCTCGTCGATCAACAGAACGGGAATGCCGTTCTCGATCGGGTAGGCACGTCGCAGGCGCGGGTTGTAGAGCAACTCGTCCCCGACCAGCAGCAGCGGGCCTTTGTCCTGGGGGCAGGCCAAAATGCTGAGCAACGTCGAATCAATAGCCACGTGTGTCCTCTCGAACCGATCAAACAGAATGTCCTCAGGCTACCGTGCTCCGGTGCTCACCCTCGTCGGCATCAACTGCGCGGCAATTGCCTTGGTCAGCCGCTTGTACGACTGCGACTCGGAATCGAGGAACCAGGTCCGTGGCCCCGGCGCCGGCAATCCGGCCGCAGCCAAAGCAGTGGAGCTCGGACGGTACGACGAACCCACCGGGATCTCGTCAACCACCTGCACGATATCCGGACGAGCGTCGAAAGCGATGCGCGAGAGGGCCTCTGCAAGCTCGGCAGAACGGAACTGCCGCCCCGGACGCCAAGTCACGGCAGCGACCGCCAGCTGATGCGGCGCGTCACCGACTCCGTATGCGACGGCAAGATCCACCCGCGCCACACTCGACAACGCGTCGACGATCGGCTGGGTGAACACGGGACCGCGGAGCGTGGAAATGACCGTGTTCTTGTGGTCGATCAGCCAGTAGTCGCCGTCGGCGTCCCGGCGGAAGAGATTTTCGGTGGGAATCCACGAATCGCCGGCTTGGAAGAGACCTCGCATGGCTCCGCCCGAGAGATCGGCGGTGAATCCCGCGCGCCCGAGCAGCAATCCGACCTCGTCTTCGGCGCACTCACGGACAAATCCGTTTCCGTTCTCGAGGAGCCGACCACTCAGCGGGTCGTATGCCGCCAACCGCACCTGCGCGCTACCCGGCAGCGGGCGCCCCTTGGAACCAACTTTGGAACCTGCAACATTGGCAAGAATCACGTCGCCTTCGGTCGACGCATAGAACTCGAGTACCTGCGCGGGGTCGAACGCCTCCGTTGTCCGCTTCCACAGACCATGGGGCATGCCCGAACCGATGAACAGGCGGACCGGATGACTACCGTCGATGAGAAGAAGATACTCGTCGAGTATCTCGCGCATCATCGACCACGTGTAACTCACGACCGTCACGCCGTAGCGGTGGATTTCCTCGACGAACCTCGCGGGGTTCAGTCCACGTGAGAGCGCAATGCGTGAGCCACCGGCCATGGCACCACCGATGGTCGCGAGCAGACTCGACGAATGATGGAGTGGCGCAAGGCAGTACACGGTGTCACCGCGATCGAGATCTGCCGCCGTAGCCGTGCCGAAGGCCGACAATGCCCACCGGTAGTTGGTGATCTGCTTGGCCTCGAGCACACCGCCGGATTCCGCAAAGATGATGAAGGCGAGTTCGCGGGCGACACCGGGATCCGGTCGGTACCACCCGGGCAGATTGACCTTCGTCGGATCGATTTGTTCGAGATCGATCACGTCGTGTGACGGATCCACCTCGAGGCCACGGGCATCGCCGCCGCCGAGCACCAGTACCGGCCGACCGGTAACCACTGCAGCATCGACGTTTTCCGGATCGGTGATGATCCGATCGACCGACCCCAGCTTGACCGCCGCCGTGATGTCGGAGCCTGGCGGAAGCATGACCGCGACGGCACCAAGTCGCGACAGGGCTGCGATGGCCGCGAGTGCGCTGGGACGGGTCTCCATCAGGACACCGACATGCGCTGCCGGACGCACTCCCACGGAGATCAATCCACGCACGACATTGTCGATACGCGCGTTGACCGCTTCATACGTGTGCACGCGATTGTCGAAGAGGAAGCACTCGCCGTTCGGCGCCTTTCGACGCTGCTCCGCCAGCAACTGGCTCAGCGAGATCTTGGTGTGCGGCTGAATCTGGTTGAGTCGAGCCAGACGTGGCAACGCTCGTGCCGCTTCTCCCGACAATTCGAAAGTGCCGCGCAACGCACCGGCGGCAAGGTCACTGATTCCCTTGGTGACTCCTGCACCTACTTCAGCGACCGAGGCGACGGTGTGGATGATCCGATTGCTGATCGACACACCGGTCTGGTCTTCGAGGTCGGCGCCGTAGACCATGTTCGCGATACGGTCCGGGAGGGGTCCACCCGTCTCGGTCCACTGTACGAATTCACCGGTGGTCGGCCAGGTGTGATTGGCCGCGGTGGAACCGACAACCAAACCGAAATGGCCTGCACGCAAGGTAGATTCGTAGACCTTCGCCCGCGGAGCGGCTTGACTGATGCCTCGAACCGCTTGCGGCTGGCCGATGTCGTCGACCTCACCGACGAATGCCAGGATGGGGCAGGTGATCTCGGCGAGCGAGACCAATTGATCCTTGATGACGAACCCACCGGTCATCATTCGGTTGTGCACGATGAACTGCTTGAGCAGTTCGGCTACCGCGGGCCCCGACCACGCGACCCAACCCTCGGTCGCGAGGAAGCGGCGTTGCTGCTCCCGCGGAAGCAACGCCTCACGGTCGTGCAGTTGAAGCAGAAAGTCGACGCGCATCTTCAGCGTCTTCACGGGATCGAGCAACTGGAACCCGGTACGGGCCATCCACCCGGTGACCGCCAGGCGATTGAAGACGTGATCGGCGAGGAAATCTGCACCCTTGGTTGCCAATCCCGCCGGGATGCCGA
The DNA here is from genome assembly GCF_019266085.1 of Rhodococcus sp. FH8. Taxonomy (NCBI): domain Bacteria; kingdom Bacillati; phylum Actinomycetota; class Actinomycetes; order Mycobacteriales; family Nocardiaceae; genus Rhodococcus; species Rhodococcus sp. FH8. The sequence continues at coordinate 7,378 of NZ_LPNQ01000075.1, forward strand.
AGGGTAGCGCGGCGAGTGTGTCGACCGGACTGCCGAAGGTGATGACGCTGGCGATGTTTCGACTACGCCGATACGCGGCAGCCTGATAGGCGAACATACCACCCTGCGAATAACCGGAGATGTGAACATCTTTTCCGGTGTGACGGTGGATGTGATCGACGATGTCGCTGAGAGCAATGATGTGATCGGCGAGGTTACGATCCCAACCGCCCTCTTCGGAGTCGGGCGAACCGAAATCGACGACCCAGGGATCAAGGCCCATCTCGTGCAGAATTCCCACAGCGCCCTGGTCACGGGTCACGTCGTACACGTTCGCCGACATCATCATCGGCGGGATCAGCAAGATCGGTGCGCCGACGGTTTCCGGGTCACTGTCCGGGAAGTAGCGCCGTAGCCGATACATCGCTGCGCGTTCGACGATCTCGAACGGCGACGTGGTCGCATCCGTTTCCAGCCCACCCAACCGGACGACCTCGAGGCCGTTTTGTGCTGTCGCAACCACCCGACGAATCGGGCCCAGCACAGACTTGGAATTCAATCCCACCATTTCACTCCCAAGTTACTCACCATGTGACGTCAGTCTCATTTTTCCCGCGCGCGACAAGCCTACTGACGATGAATACGCGTACGCGGTCAGGGAGCAAATTCTGCTACCTGACCGCGTACGACCGAAGGACTACTGCCGAAAAGAGAGCGACAACACTCGTGACCGCGAGGTCACAGGGTCCATTCCCGCAGTGACTGCGCCACTGCTTTGACTCCGTCCAGCTGCTCGGCAACCCGCACCCCCGCAGTGCCGCCTCGCGCGTTGCGCGAAGCAATGGAACCCTCGACTGTCAGCACCTCACGAACAGCGGGTGTCAGCGCGCTGTCGACGCCGGCCAGCTCCTCGTCGGTGAGATCTTCGAGTCCGACCCCTCGTGCTTCGGCGACACGCACGCACGCTCCGGCAGCCTCGTGGGCAACCCGGAACGGCACGCCCTGACGCACCATCCACTCCGCGATGTCGGTGGCCAACGTGAACCCTGCCGGAGCTAGTTCCGCCATGCGCTCGGTGTGGAACTCGAGCGTCTGCACCAGACCGGTGATGGCCGGGAGCAGCATCTCGAGCTGCGCAACCGAGTCGAAAACCGGTTCCTTGTCCTCTTGCAGATCGCGGTTGTACGCCAGCGGCTGAGCCTTGAGCGTCGCCAACAATCCGGTCAGGTTGCCGATCAAACGACCCGACTTACCGCGCGTCAGTTCCGAGACATCCGGATTCTTCTTCTGCGGCATGATCGACGATCCCGTCGACCACGCGTCGGCAAGCGTGATGTAGCCGAACTCCGGTGTGCTCCAGATGATGATCTCTTCCGCCATACGGGAGAGATCGACACCGATCATTGCGAGCACGAACGCTGCCTCGGCTGCGAAATCACGCGAAGCCGTTGCGTCGATCGAGTTCTCGGCCGAGCTGTCGAACTTCAGTTCCGCCGCAATCGCTTCGGGATCGAGTCCGAGTGAGGAACCGGCCAGTGCACCGGAACCGTACGGGGACACCGCAGCTCGCACGTCGAAGTCGCGAAGGCGCTGCACGTCCCGCAACAGTGGATGTGCGTGAGCGAGCAGGTGATGCGCCAACAGGACCGGCTGAGCCGCCTGCAGGTGCGTCTTGCCCGGCATCACGGCATCCGGATGCGCCCCGGCCTGAGTCGCCAATGCGTCGACCACGTCGAGAACTCCGGTGGAGATGCGGCGGACTGCATCGCGAAGCCACATGCGGAACAGCGTGGCCACCTGGTCGTTTCGCGAACGTCCAGCACGCAGGCGCCCACCGACCTCAGGCCCGACACGCTCGATCAGACCACGCTCGAGTGCGCCGTGTACGTCCTCGTCCGACTCGCTGGGCCCGAAGGCGCCACTGGCAACATCTGCCGCCAGGCGGTCGAGACCGTCGAGCATTGTCACGAGGTCGGCTTCACTGAGCAGGCCTGCCTTGTTCAGCACACGCGCATGCGCCTGCGACGCCCGCACGTCGTACGGAGCGAGGACCCAGTCGAAGTGAGTCGACTTGCTCAGCGCCGCCATGGCAGCGGCCGGTCCGGACTCGAACCGCCCGCCCCACAGCGCACCTTCGTTGGTGCCGTGTTTTTGAGCGTCTCCGTCACCGTGAGCCGTCATGGCTCAGAGTCCCAGATCGCGCTTCGCGGCGACCTTCGACGACAGACCGTGGATCTCGACGAAGCCCTTCGATGCGGACTGGTCGAAGCTGTCGCCCTCGTCGTACGTCGCGAGGTTGAAGTCGTAGAGCGACTCCGGGCTGCGACGACCGTTGACGGTGATGGCTCCACCGTGCAGGAAGAGACGGATGTCGCCGGTGACGCGTTCCTGCGTCTTGTTGACGAACGTGTCCAGCGCGTCCTTGAGGGGCGAGAACCAGAGGCCGTCGTAGACCAGCTCGGACCAACGCTGCTCCATCTGACGCTTGTAGCGACCGAGTTCGCGTTCGAGGGTGACGTGCTCGAGTTCCTGGTGTGCGGTGATGAGAACCATGGCGCCGGGAGCTTCGTAGATCTCACGGCTCTTGATGCCCACGAGACGGTCCTCGACGACGTCGAGACGGCCGACGCCCTGAGCGCCTGCGCGCTTGTTCAGTTCCTGGATGGCTTCGAGAACCGACACCGGGCGGCCGTCGATGGCGACCGGGCGGCCCTTGTCGAAGCTGATGATGAGCTCGTCGGGTGCGTTCCAGTTGACCGTCGGGTCCTGGGTGTAGTCGTAGACGTCCTTCGTCGGCGCGTTCCACAGATCCTCGAGGAATCCGGTTTCGACGGCGCGGCCCCAGACGTTCTGGTCGATCGAGAACGGCGACTTCTTGGAGACGTTGATCGGGATGTTGTTCTCTTCGGCGAAGGCGATGGCCTTCTCGCGGGTCCAGGCGTAGTCGCGGACCGGTGCGATGACCTGAAGGTCGGGTGCGAGGGCGCCGAATCCGACCTCGAAGCGAACCTGGTCGTTGCCCTTACCGGTGCAACCGTGCGAGACGATGGTGCCGCCGTGCGAGCGTGCAGCTTCGACGATGTGCTTGACGATCAGCGGACGGCTGATGGCCGAGACCAGCGGGTAGCGGTCCATGTACAGGGCGTTGGCCGCGATGGTCGGCAAGCAGTACTCGTCCGCGAACTCGTCGCGGGCGTCGACGACAACGGATTCGACTGCGCCGCAGTCGATCGCGCGCTGACGCACGACCTCCATGTCCTCGCCACCCTGCCCCAGATCGATGGCGACGGCGACAACTTCAGCGCCGGTCTCCTTACCGATCCAACTGATGGCAACAGAAGTGTCCAGCCCGCCCGAGTAGGCGAGTACGACGCGATCGGCCATGGTTTTTGTGCTCCTTCGGTTGAAAATCTCTATCAAAGAATAAGGGGTCAGGCGAGCGATTCGATCATGGCCGCGAGTTCCGCTCCGGAAAGCGGTTCCCGGGCCACTACGAAGATGGTGTCATCTCCGGCGATCGTGCCCACGATGTCCGGCATCGAGGACCGATCCAGTGCGCTCGCGAGGTAGTGCGCGGCTCCCGGCGGTGTCCGGAGGATCGCCATGTTGCCGCTGAAATCGGTGGAGACCAACAACTCACCCAACAGCCGTGAGAGGCGGTCGGTACCGCCGGCCACACCGCGTACCGGGTTCCCGTCCTCCGGCACCACGTAAACACCGGCGCCGCCGTCGGCGGCTCGCAGTTTCACCGCTCCCAGCTCTTCGAGGTCACGCGAGAGCGTCGCCTGCGTTGCTTCGATGCCCTCGGCACCGAGCAAGGCCGCCAGCTCCGTCTGACTTCGGACAGGGTGAGCCGCCAGAAGCGCGATGATGCGCGACTGGCGACCAGCCCGAGTGGGAGCGACGCTCACGCCGGGTCCAGTTGGGTTCGCTGTTCCAGCAGCCACACGAGCAATGCCTTCTGGGCGTGCAGACGGTTCTCCGCCTCGTCCCAGACAACACTCTGCGGCCCGTCGAGAACCTCGTCGGTGACTTCTTCGCCGCGATGCGCGGGCAGGCAGTGCAGGACGACGGCCTTCGGATCTGCCTTTGCGAGCAGCTCCTTGTTGATCTGGAACGGACGGAAAGGTCCGACCCGATCGAGTCCGTCGTTCTCCTGACCCATCGAGGTCCAGGTGTCGGTGACCAACGCGTCGGCGCCGACGACGCCGGCCTGTGGGTCCTGCGTCAGGGTGATGGTCGCGCCGGTTTCCTCGGCGCGTTTGCGTGCTGCTGCCACGACCCAGTCCGCCGGTTCGAAGCCGGCGGGGCTTGCGATGGTGACGTCTATGCCTGCGGTCACTCCGCCGAGCATCAGCGAGTGAGCCATGTTGTTGGCGCCGTCGCCCAGGTAGGTCAGCTTCAGCCCCTTGAGCTCACCCTTCTGTTCGATCAGCGTTTGCAGATCGGCCAGAACCTGACAGGGATGAAATTCGTCGGACAATGCATTGACGATGGGAATCGTTGCACCCGTTGCCATTTGCTCCAAGCGCTTCTGGCCGAACGTGCGCCACACGACGGCGTCGACATAACGGGAGAGTACGCGTCCGGTGTCCGCCAACGTCTCTTCACGACCGAGTTGAGTGCTGCGCCCGTCTACGACGACAGCGTGGCCGCCCATCTGTGCGATGCCCATCTCGAACGAGAAACGTGTACGCGTCGAGTTCTTCTCGAAGATGACACCGACTCCGCGGGGACCCTCGAGCGGACGCCGAGCGAACGGGTCCTTCTTGAGAATCGCTGCGAGTTCGAGAACTTCGGCCTGCTGCGCAGGAGTCAGATCGTCGTCCCTGAGAAAGTGTTTCACCACGGTAGTCACTTCTCCCCCGGCTGGTCAGCCGATAGTGCGCTGTCGAAGATGGCAGGTAGTGCTGCCACGAAGGTTTCGGCCTGCTCGTCCGTGAGGATGAGCGGCGGCGCCAACCGGATCACTCCGGGTTGCGCTGCATTCACAAGGTACCCGGCTTCGCGCGCTGCGTTTTCCACTGCCGGCGCGACGTCCTCGGTCAGCACGACACCCAGCAACAGTCCTGATCCCCGTACGTAGTCGACCAACGGATGGCCCAGATCTTCGATGCCCGCCGAGATCGATTTACCCAAGCTGTCGGCGCGTGAGATCAGGTCTTCCGCTGCAATGGTTTTCAGCACGGCAAGTGCCGCCGCAGCACACACCGGATTGCCACCGAACGTCGTACCGTGCTTACCCGGTCCGAACAACTCGGCCGTTGCCCCGGTCGCGATGCAGGCGCCGATCGGCATTCCGCCACCGAGTCCCTTCGCAAGAGTGATGACGTCCGGAACGATGCCGACTGCCTGATGGGCGTAGAACCAGCCGGTCCGGCCGATGCCGGTCTGCACTTCGTCGAGCACGAGAAGTGCACCGCGCTCGGCGGTGATCCGCCGAGCCTCGACGAGGTATCCCTCGGGTGGCACCACGACGCCGCCCTCACCCATGATCGGTTCGAGGAACACAGCGGCGGTGTCGGAATCGACGGCCTGCTCGAGTGCCTCGACGTCGCCGTACGGCACGAACTCGACACCGGCGGGCATCGGTTCGAACGGCGCCCGCTTGGCCGGCTGACCCGTCAGAGCGAGTGCCCCCATCGTGCGACCGTGGAAGGAGCCTTCGGCTGCGATGATCTTCTTCCGGCCGGTGGCGCGAGCGAGCTTGAAGGCAGCCTCGTTCGCCTCGGTACCGGAGTTGCAGAAGAACGCGCGCCCGGTGACGTTGCCGAGATGAGCGAGCAACTGCTCCGCCAACTCGACGACCGGCTCGCTGGCGTACAGGTTGGAAACATGGCCGAGTGTCGACAACTGAGTAGTGACGGCTTCGACGACGGCCGGATGTCCGTGTCCGAGGATGTTGACGGCGATTCCGGCCAGGAAGTCGACGTACTGCTTGCCGTCGGCGTCGGTGAGTACGGCGCCGTCACCGCGGACGAGAGCAACCCGGGGTACGCCGTAATTGTTCATCAGCGAAGCGGACCACCGCTGCTGCAGATCGATCGTGCTCATGAGATAGCTCCCTGCTGGGGACCGGCGACCGAGGAACCCGGCACGACCATCGTGCCGATTCCTTCACCGGTGAAAAGTTCGAGTAGGACTGAATGTTCGAGCCGACCGTCGATCACGTGCGCCGACGGCACACCTCCGCGCACCGCGCGAAGGCAGGCCTCCATCTTGGGCACCATGCCGGCGTCGAGACTCGGCAACAACTGGGCCAGGGCGTCGGTGTCGATTTCGGTGGCCAGTGAGGCTCGGTCCGGCCAATCGGTGTACAGGCCCTCGACGTCGGTGAGGACAACGAGCTTCTCGGCACCGATCGCCTCGGCCAGTGCTGCAGCAGCGGTATCGGCGTTGATGTTGTGGACGACACCGTCGGCGTCGGGTGCGATGGTCGAGACGACCGGAATACGTCCTGCCGCAATGAGATCGAGTACCGCGTCTGGGTTCACGGTGGTGACGTCCCCGACCAGCCCGATGTCGGTCTGCTCCCCCTCGACCGCAACAGTGCGTCGAGTAGCGGTGAACAGGTGCGCATCTTCACCGGAGATACCGACCGCGTAAGGACCGTGCGCGTTGATCAAGCCGACGAGTTCACGGCCGACCTGACCGAAAAGCACCATCCGCACGACGTCCATCACCTCGGGCGTCGTGACCCGGAAACCACCGCGGAACTCACCCTTCATGCCAAGGCGTGCCAGCATCGCGTTGATCTGCGGGCCACCGCCGTGCACGACGACGGGATGGATGCCGACAGTCCTCAGGAACGCCATGTCGGCGGCAAATGCCGTTTTGAGCGTCTCGTCGATCATGGCGTTTCCGCCGTACTTGACCACGACCACCTTGTCGCGGAATCGCTGCAGCCACGGCAGCGCGTCGGCAAGGACATGCGCTTTCTGATGCTCGCTGATCACGGGATACGTCTCGGTCATGACGAATACGCCGAGTTCTCTTCGACGTAAGCATGCGAGAGGTCCGTGGTGCGAATGCTCACGGACTCGTTGCCGATTCCCAGATCGATGTCGAGTTCGATGTCGATCCCACTCAGGTCCACCTCACGCGCCCCCGGAGCACCGACGCCGTCGATGCAGACGGGACTCCCGTTGAAGGACACACTGATTCGATCGGGATCGAGCTCGATGGGAGCGATACCCACTGCGGCGAGAACGCGACCCCAATTGGGATCGGAACCGAAAAGCGCTGTCTTGACCAGGCTGTCGCGGGCGATGGTCCGGGCGCCGATCAACGCATCGGACTCGGACGCCGCGCCGCGAACCGTCACCTTGACCCGCTTGGTGACACCCTCGGCGTCTGCCATCAACTGATCCGCGAGATCATCACACACGGCCAGCACTGCGGCGTTCAGTTCGTCCTGCGTCGGCGTGACACCGCTGGCGCCGGAGGCCAACAGGAGCACTGTGTCGTTGGTGGACGTGGCGCCGTCGACGTCGAGGCGATCGAAGCTCAGGTGGGTGGCGGCGCGCAGAGCGGTATCGAGCTGATCCGCCGTTGCGACAGCATCGGTCGTGACGACGCACAGCATGGTGGCCAGCGCAGGCGCGAGCATGCCTGCGCCCTTGGCCATTCCGCCGACGTTCCATTTGTTCGCGTGGTGCAGCGACGCCTGCTTCGGCACGGTATCGGTGGTCATGATCGCGTATGCCGCGTCGGTGCCGCCGGAGATTCCGCCGGCCAGTTCGTGCACCACCTCGGTGACACCGGGGATCAGCTTGTCCATGGGCAAGCGGTCACCGATAAGTCCGGTCGAACAGACAGCGACCTCGATCGCGCCCGTCTCGGTGCCCCAATTACTCAGTGCCGAAGCAACTTCCTCGGCAGTCTTGTGTGCATCCTGGAATCCACCCGCGCCCGTGCAGGCGTTCGCGCCGCCCGAGTTGAGCACCACCGCGCGCAGCTTGCCCGTCGTCAGGACCTGCTGAGACCAGAGCACCGGAGCTGCCTTGACCTTGTTCAGGGTGAAGACGCCGGCAGCGGCCAGATCGGGTCCCTCGTTGAGCACCAATGCGAGGTCCGACTTGCCACTCTTCTTGATACCGGCAGCAATTCCGGCACCGCGGAATCCGGCAGGTGCGGTGACGCCCTGCGTGCGGAGCAGACGTCCCCCGGCGACGTGAACCACGTCTGCAACGGTCGCGTCAGGCTCGATTGCGTTGTCGATCTGCTGCGGATTGTCGGTGCTCACGGAGCTACTCCCACGGTAGAGAGACCTGCGGTCTCGGGTAGGCCAAGGGCGAGATTCATCGATTGCACCGCGCCACCGGCGGTGCCCTTGGTGAGATTGTCGATTGCCGAGATGACAACGAGCTGACCGGCGTCGGCGTCGACGGTGACCCCGATCTGCACGGCGTTGGATCCGATCACAGCGCCGGTCTGCGGGAAGATGCCGGCAGGCAGCACATGAATGAACGGCTCGTCGTTGTATGCCTTTTCGTAGATTTCGCGTGCCTGCTCTTCGGTGGCCGTGGTGGCTGCCGTGCAGGTCGCGAGGATGCCGCGCGGCATGGGCGCGAGCACCGGAGTGAAGGAGACACTGATGTCCTTGCCGCCTGCGGCCGAGAGATTCTGAATGATCTCAGGGGTGTGGCGATGGACGCCGCCGACGCCGTACGCACGGACGGAGCCCATGACCTCGGAACCCAGCAGATCAGCCTTCGGTGCCCGGCCGGCGCCCGAAGTGCCACTGACCGCAACCACGTTCACGTGTGAGTCCACGATCCCCGCGGCAACGGCGGGGGCCAGCGCGAGGCTCGCAGCCGTCGGGTAGCAGCCCGGAACGGCAATGCGGGTTGCGCCTACCAATTTCTCACGGGCACCGGGCAATTCAGGAAGACCGTAGGGCCAGGTACCGGCATGAGTGCTCTTGTAGTACTTCTCCCAGGCTGCGGAATCCTGCAGCCGGAAGTCCGCGCCGCAGTCGATGATGACCGTCGATTCGGGTAGCAACTTGGCGTACTGAGCCGAATTTCCGTGCGGGAGACCGAGGAAGACGACGTCGTGACCCGAGAGGATTTCGACAGTGGTCTCTTCGAGTACCCGCGAAGAGAGTGGGAGCAAGTGCGGATGATGCTCACCGAGCGTCGAACCGGCGTTGCCACCGGCGGTCAGCGAACCGATAACCAGGCTGCCGTCGACATAGGAGGAGTGCCCGAGAAGCAGACGCAGAACCTCACCACCGGCGTACCCACTGGCGCCGGCAACGGCGACTCTGATCGGCTTGCGTGCGTTCTCGGTCGTACCACCTTCAGTCATGTCACACAGTATGCATCATTGTGCATCGGAATGCATAATTACTTACCCATGGATCGCCGGATCTCCTCGAGCTTGGCCTTTGCGGCCTTCTGGCGCTCGTCCCACTGCTCGTCCACGGACTTTCCGGCAGGACTCTCGTGTGCCAATTCGGCCGAACCTATGGAACTACCGAAGCGCCCCTCTATCTTCTCCCGAACGCGGTCGAAAGTGGGCACTCCCCCTTCGGTGTAGTCGGGTTCGGGAATTCTCGGATCGGTCGCAAGTACCACCGGGACGTCGATGATCTCGTCGACCTCCACAACGGTGTCGGGCAGTTCGACTTCTTCGGCGTCGGTGATCTCGTTCTCGTCCTCGACGCGGTTCGGCTCGAGGCTCGCGGCAGCGGTGTCCACCACGGAAAGAAGGACCGACAAACTCGGACGACGCTCGACCACTGCGCGGACGACCGCGAGGAAGTCCTTGTCGTCGAGTGCACTGGCGGCCTCGACTACCTGGTGCACGGACCCATCGTGCTCGGACCCATCATGTTCGGGCCCATCATTTCGTGACACTGTCAGTCCCTTCTCGAAAACGCCGACGGACAATTCCGATCCTTCCACGACCGTCCGTCGAAGGGGTCAGCGTGACGCGAGATACGCGGCAAATGCTTCCTCGCTCGAATATTCGGGGACGTATCCGAACTGTTCCTTGAGCCGCCGATTGTCGAGAACCGGTCGGTACTGGAGAAATCCGACGCGCTCCGGACCGTGTTCCGTTACGCCCAATCGCCGCCCGACGCGTAGAACGCCTCGCAACAACCATGCAGGAAGCGTCACCGTGCTCTTGCCCATCCGGGAAGCCAACTCGTCGACGGTCAACGAGCCGTCGCCCGCGACATTGAAGATGCCCACTTGGTTTCCGGTCACGGCCTCCGCAAAAGCGCCCGCGACATCGGTGTGCCAGACGAAGACGAAGGGGCTGTCGCTCCCGGCAACCTTGAGCAGCTTGCGGCGATCGAACAACGCGGTGATCTGATTGTCGACGCTCTCACCCAAGATCGTGCCGATCCGGAAGACAACTTGTTCCAACTCCGGGTGTTCGACGCGATATTCGGCGAGCATCTCTTCGACCAGGCGTTTGTGGCGACTGTATGTGAATTCGTCGTTGCCTCGGACAGGTACGTCCTCGGTAATCCACGGTGGGTTGTCGGAGTGGTAGCCGTACGCCGCTCCGGACGAAGACACGACGATCCGTCCAACCCCGTGTTCGACGCAGGCCGCGAGCACGTTTCGTGTCCCGTCGACGTCGACGCGGTACTCCTGCTCTGCTGTCGTGTTCTTGCCGGGATTCACGATGGACGCAAGGTGGATCACGACGTTCGGTCGGTACTGACCGAACACCCGCCCCAATTCTGTGGGGTCGCAGACGTCCGCCCTGACGCGGCGGAAGCGATCGTCCGGCGTGTCCTTGACGGTGAGGTCGGCACAGACAACGGTGATGCCCTGCGCGATCAGTGCGTCGATGACAGCGGTACCCAGGAACCCGTTCCCGCCCGTGACGAGTGCGACGGTCATGCCGGTACCGCCTTTCGGGCGCGTCGCTTGGACCAGATCGTCGCCAGAGCCAACCCGGTGATGATGTCCCAGATTCCCCACCAGCCGGCCACGATGGCCATGCCACCGAGCCCGTCGAAGAACGTGAACACCAGGCCAAGCCCCAGTCCGGCATTGCGGATGCCAACCTCGAAAGAGACGGCGCGACGGCTGTATTCGTTCAACCCGGTGACGGCGCCGCAGAAGTATCCCAGTGCGAGGGCAACCGTGTCGTGCAGGAAGACCGCGAGCAGTACCACCCCGATGTAGTCGACGAAGTACGACGCGTTCCCCGACACCCCCGCGACGATGAAGATCAACAACGCCACCAACGAACCGTTTTTCACCCAAGGCTGCGCTTTCGCGGCGATCTCCGGAAACCTTCGTGCCGCCCAGATGCCGAGAACGAACGGCACACCGATGATCAGGGCGATTTGCGCGACCATCTCGAGCGCATTCAGGTTCACGGACTGCAACAGAGCGTCGGTCTCCGGGCGTCGGCTCCCCCAGAACGCAAGATTGAGCGGCATGAGGAAGATCGCGAGGACGTTCGACACCGCCGTCATGGACACCGAGAGTGCGACGTCGCCGCCCGCCCGGTGAGTCAGGACGTTCGAGATGTTCCCTGGCGGGCAGCACGCCACCAGGATCATGCCGAGTGCTACCGACGGAGCCGGCGAGAGAATCAGCGTCAGGAGAAAAGTCACTGCCGGCAACAGCAGGAACTGCGCAGCAATACCCACCGCCATCGCCTTGGGTTTGGTGAGCGCACGACGAAAGTCGTCGACCGAGGTGTCGAGGGCGATCCCCAGCATGATCGCGGCCAGCACCACGTTGAGGATCATCAACGATCCCGGGTTGAAGTTGAGCACCACGTCGTCGATCGGCATCACTGTCCTCCCTTCGTCAGAGCGGCATCAAGCAGTCCGATGTGTCGCTTGATCGCCGATCGGTAGGCGTCCTTGTTCACGTAGTAGGCCATTCGTCCCAACTTCAGGTACTTGTATCCCCCGGACAGATCGGGAGGAGGACCGGCCGCCGCCGCCGAGAATTCCCGCGCCGCGGCGGGGGCTTCGGTACGTGCGGTGATCAATTTGGCCACCAACTCGGCCTGCTCGAAACGGCCCTGCCATCCGAGACCGGATGCTTCGACCATGCCGAGAACAAAGAGATTGTCGTGGCGGCGACTCGCGACGTTGAGGAACAGGTCCGGGGCAGCGCTCGACCAGTCCAAGTCCTCGCGCGCGATGAAGGGATAGTCGAGGTGATACCCCGTGGCGCAGAGAACGAGGTCGTAGTCGGCAGACGATCCGTCGACAAACCGCACCGTCTTCCCCTCGAACCGGTCGACGTCGGCGCGCACGTGCACATCACCGTGCCCGATGTGGTGCAGGATCAACGAGTTCACGACCGGATGCGATTCGTAGATCTTGTAGTCCGGTGCCGGAAATCCGAACCGCACCGGATCACCCGTGAACTGCTTGAGTACCAAGGTGTCGACGCGTTGTTTGATCCACGGCGGCAACGGCTTTCCCTGATTCAAGGTGTCCGAGGGTCGGCCGAACAGATACTTGGGGACGAAGTAGTAGCCTCGCCGAACGCTCAGGTCGACGCACTCGGCCTGGTGGACGGCATCGACGGCGATGTCGCATCCACTGTTGCCCGCTCCGATGACCAGTACCTTCTTCCCGCGGAAGATCTCGGCGCTGCGGTACTGGCTCGTGTGCATCAACGTGCCGGTGAAGTCGCCCCGGAAAGTCGGCATGTTCGGCTTCGACAGCGTTCCGTTCGCGATGATCACGCCTCGATACCGCGCGACTGTTGTCTCACCGCTGCGACTGCGCGTGGTGACCTGCCATAGCGAATCGACCGGCGAAACGTCGACGACGGTAATGCCGAAGGCAAAGTGCCTGCGAAGATCGTGAGTATCGGCGTAGTCGCGGAAATAATCGGCAAGTTCGACGTGGCTCGGGTAGTCGGCCACCGAATCAGCCATCGGGAACTCCGCGAATGCGGTGGTGCCCTTCGAAGAGATGAGGTGCGCCGACTCGTAGACGGTGCTGTGCGGGTTGTCGATGTCCCAGAGCCCACCGACGTCGTCGTGGCTCTCGAAGCCGTCGAACGCTATCCCGGCCCGATCGAGGTTTCGCGCGCCGGCCAATCCAGACGGGCCCGCTCCGATCAGCGCGTACTTCTCCTCTGTGATCATCCGTCGAGCGTCGCAGATAGTCCGAATCTTGCAGCAATATGCCGGATAATGACGTTATGAGTGCACCAGATGCCGGCAACGGTCGCAGGATAGATGAAATCGATCTGAGGATAATCAATGCGCTCCAGCTCGCACCGCGATCGAAGTGGCTTTCGTTGGCCGAACCACTCGAACTCGACGCCGCGACTCTCGCCCGTCGTTGGAATCGACTCTCCGAATCGTCGTTGGCCTGGGTCACGGTCACTCCAGGGCCACAGGTGCTGGGCAGCATCGTCACAGCGATCATCGAAATCGATTGCTCACCTGCTCTTCTCGACACCATCGCGGCACGGCTGACTCGCTCGGCCCACGCCGTGACCATCGAAGCATCAACGGGCAGAGCAGATCTGCTCGTCACAGCCGGTACCGCGGATCTGGCGTCGATGTCGCGCTTCATCTCGGAAGACGTCGCAACGATCGACGGTGTACTGGCGACACGAACCTCGATCATCACACGCTGGTTCACCGAAGGTGGGCGATGGAGACTCAATGCGCTGGCACCGTCCGAGAAGGGTGTGCTGACCACCAGCGAAAACCGTCCTGCCGTGCGCGCTCGGCCGACCGGGATATCCGAACAGGATCGCAAGGTTCTGACGAAGCTCGCTTACGACGGGCGCACTCCCATGAAGGAGTTGGCCGACGCGATCGGTGTCAGTCCCGCTGCGTGCAAACGCCAGATCGACCGGCTCACGTCTTCGGGGTTGGTGGCGCTGCGGTGTGAATTCGCGCGGCCGCTGGCCGGCCTTCCCGTGCTCGCCACTTTGTGGTGCCGCGTCGAACCCGAGCTTCTCGATACGGCGGGACGAGTGCTGAGTCGGGCGTCGGAAGTTCGAAACTGCTTCGCTGTAGTCGGCCCCGACAACCTGGTGGTTCAGTTGTGGCTGCATTCTCCTGCAGAACTCGATGCATTCGAAACTCGTCTGCGCAAGGAGATTCCGGGTCTTTGCGTCACGGAACGATCCATCGTGCTGTATCTGCGCAAACTGCTCGGCCACGTGCTCGACCAGCAAGGGCGACGGACGGACACCGTTGCGCCAGATGTGTGGCTTTCCGATTCGCCTCAGTCGAAAAGCCGATAACACGACAGAGCCCACGACCACCGGCAACGGTCGTGGGCTCTGTGATCAGTTGAGGAAATCAGCCACGCATCTGCGCACCGACAGCCTTGGAAGCCGCCTCCACTGCTGCATCGCGCGCGGCACTGGCCTCGTCCTCGGTCAGCGTCCGGTCGACACCACGGAATCGCAATGCGAACGCGAGCGACTTGCGGCCTTCACCGACCTGCTCGCCCTCGAAGACGTCGAAGAGGCGGATGTCTTCGAGAAGCTCACCGCCGCCGGAACGCAGAGCTTCCTGCACCTTGGCTGCCGGAATGTCGCGATCGACAACAACCGCCACGTCCTGGAGCACTGCGGGGAAGGGCGAAATGCGCGGCGCCGGCAGGTTCTCGACCAACGGCAAAGCGTCGAGGTCGATTTCCAGTGCGCAGGTGCGCGCGGGCAGTCCCGCGCGCTCGAGAACAGCCGGATGCAGTTCGCCCGCATGACCGACTACGTTGCCGTCAACGACAACCTCGGCGCAACGGCCGGGATGCCACGGCAGGTACTGCGCCGCACGCAGTTCCACCTCGACGCCTGCTGCAGCTGCAATGACCCGCACGGCTGCAAAAGTGTCCGAAGCCTCGGCCTGACGGCCAGGACCCCAGGGGCCGCTCGGCTCACGCAAACCACTCAACACTGCAGCGATGTGCACCGGCTGTGCCGGCAACGACGCGATCAGGTTCGCGATCTGCTCGTCCGTCGGGCGACGATCCACCGGCAATGCATCCACCGGTTTGGTGTCGGGGCCCGGCAGGACGACCTGCGCGATGCCGTACAGCGACAGATCACGCTGACCGCGAGAAGCGTTGCGAGCCAGGATCTCCAGCAGACCCGGGAGCAGCGTGGTCGCCAACTCCGGACGATCGGCTTCGAGCGGGTTGAGGACCTTGCTGGTGTTGCGGCGCGGATCATCCGCGTCGAGGCCCCAGACGTCGAAGACGTTCGTCGGCAGGAAGACCGGAGGAAGGACCTCGACGTAACCGGCGTGAGCCACGGCCTTCGAGACCGTGCGCTTTCGCCGCTGCGACGGAGTCAACCCACGTCCGGCCGGAGCGGCGGGAAGCACAGACGGGATCTGCTCGAGACCTTCGAGGCGAAGAACTTCCTCGACGAGGTCCGCAGGCTGCACCAGGTCCGGACGCCACGACGGCGGCGTCGCGACCAACTGGCCGTGTCCTTCTTCGCTGACGCCGACCTCGACGTTGCAGCCAACCTGGGTGAGGCGGCGAGCTGCGGTGCCGTTGGGGTACGTGACTCCGGCGACACGATCGGGCAGGTCGATATCCATGCGAATGGCAGCGCGAGGGGCAACATCGCCCACGTCGGTCACGACCGGTTCGATCCGTCCGCCGGCAATCTCGACCAGCAGAGCGGCTGCGCGGTCGACGGCCGCGAGCGGAATCGCCGGATCGACGACGCGCTCGAAACGCTTGCTCGCCTCACTCGGCAGCTTGTGCCGGCGCGCCGTCTTGAAGACTGCGAGCGGATCCCAGGTAGCTCCTTCGAGAAGGATGTCCGTCGTTGCCGTTCCCACCTCGGTGGTTGCGCCGCCCATGACGGCAGCCAGCGAGATGACGCCGGAATCGTCGGCGATGACAACGTCTTCGGGATCGAGCGTGCGTTCGACGTCGTCGAGCGTCGTCAGCTTCTCCCCCGCCTTGGCGCGACGGACCACCAGGTCGCCCTGCACTGCGGTCGCATCGAACGCGTGCAGAGGCTGACCGAGTTCGAGCATCACGTAGTTGGTGACGTCGACGGCCGGCGAGATCGGGCGAACACCCGAGAGCAGAAGTCGACGCTGCAGCCACCACGGGCTCACTGCCTGCGGATCGATACCCGTGATCTTCCGCATCACGAAACGCGAAGCCTTGGACTCCGGTTCGAGGCGCACCGGCCAGGCTTCACCCTCAGCCGGGTGCGCGGGAACCGAAGCAGGATCGGCGTATTCGAGATCGAAGCCGCACGCGAGCTCTCGCGTGAGACCGCGGACCGAGAAGCAGTAGCCACGGTCCGGGGTGATGTTCAGTTCGATGATCGTGTCACCGAGACCGAGCAACTCGTTGCCATCTGCGCCGGGTTCGGCGGTACCAGGCTCGAGCACCAAGATGCCCGAATGGTCTTTGCCGATACCGAGTTCCGAGACGGAGCAGATCATGCCGTCGGACACCTGGCCGTACGTCTTGCGAGTGGCGATTTCGAATCCGCCGGGCAGCACCGCGCCGGGCAACGCAACGACGACGAGGTCACCCTCGTTGAAATTGCGCGCGCCACAGACGATGCCACGGGGCTCGGGTTCGCCGACCTCGACCTGGCAGAAGCGGATCGGCTTCTTGAACTCGGTCAGTTCGGTGATGGAGACGACCTTGCCGACGACCAACGGGCCGTCGATCGCCTCGAGTGTGTCGAGTTCCTCGACTTCGAGTCCCACCCGGACGAACCCGGCGTCCAGCTCTTCCGGGGTCACCTCCCAGTCCGGAGTTGCCCGCTGCAGGATCTCGGTCAGCCAGGATTGCGCTACTCGCACGTCTGCTCAGCTCTCTCGTTTGTCGATAAGTCTTTGTGAAGGTTCCGCGGACCGGATCGGTCAGCCTGCGACACCGAAGGGCAGCGTGAAACGCACGTCTCCTTCGACGATGTCGCGCATGTCCGGGATACCGTTGCGGAACTGCAGGGTCCGCTCGAGGCCCATGCCGAATGCGAAACCCGAGTACTCGTCGGGATCGATACCGCTGGCGCGCAGAACGTTCGGGTTGACCATGCCGCAGCCGCCCCACTCGACCCAGCCTGCGCCGCCCTTCTTGTTCGCGAACCAGACGTCGACCTCGGCCGACGGTTCCGTGAACGGGAAGTAATTGGGGCGCATACGGGTACGCGTCTCGGGGCCGAAAAGGGCACGAGCGAACGCGTCGAGAGTCCCGCGCAGGTTGGCCATGGTCAGGCCCTTGTCGACGGCCAGGCCTTCGACCTGCGAGAAGACAGGCGTGTGGGTCGCATCGAGTTCATCGGTGCGGAACGTGCGGCCCGGGCACACCACGTAGATCGGTACCTCACGCGAGAGCATGGTGCGGACCTGCACCGGCGAGGTGTGGGTACGCAGCACCTGGCGCGAGTTCTCGGGTGCCAGGTGGAAGGTGTCCTGCATCGTGCGGGCAGGGTGATCCGGCAAGAAGTTGAGCGCGTCGAAGTTGAAGTGCTCGGTCTCCACCTCCGGACCCTCGGCAACTTCCCAACCCATCGCGACGAATACGTCGGCGACCTGCTCGGAAATCAGGCTGATCGGGTGACGCGCCCCGACGGGGTGACGATCGGAAGGCAGAGTGACGTCGATTGCCTCGGCAACCAACACCGCGGCGTCACGCTCGGCGAGGAGGACCTCACGACGAGCGTCGTACGCGTTGTTGATCCGAGTGCGGAAGATGTTGACGCGCTTACCGGCGTCCGCCTTTTCCTTGCCCGGAAGGCTGCCGAGTCCCCGGCGAGCGAGGGCGATCGGGGACTTGTCCCCCAGGTGCTCCACCTTGACGTGCGCCAGCGCATCCAGGTCAGCGGCGTCCGCCAGCGCCTTCTCGGCGTTCTCAGCCGCAGCGGTCAACGCCTCTTCGGTGAGTACACTCGCGTCGACCTCCGGCGGTGTCGCGCCCTCATTTTTGGCCACGGCTGTGACGCTCCTGTCGCTTCTCGGTTTACTTCTCGTACTGCGTGCTTCTTGTACTGCTTACTTCTTGTACTGCGAGCGAGCTTTCGAACTCGCTCGAGCATTGTCTCTGCTCTTGTATTGTCTCAGGCTTCCGCAAATGGGATTCCGTGAGGTCTTCGCGTGCGTTTTCAGCCGTGATCGGTGGCGCGATTTTGCACCCGCGCGCTTGCGTACAGGCAAATTGCCGCCGCTGTCGCGAGGTTCAAGCTTTCGGCGCGGCCATGGATCGGAATCCTGACCCGATGATCAGCCTGCGCGGCGATCGCCGGATCGAGACCGTGCGCTTCGTTACCGAACAGCCAGGCCGTCGGCTTGCTCAGCAACTCGTCGGCCTCGTCGAGATCGACCTCGCCGTCAGCTGCAGTCGCGAGAATCTGAATGCCGGCTGCGCGAATCTGCTCGATCACCGACACTGTGTCTCGATCGCGGACGACTGGCAGGTGAAACAGGCTGCCCGCCGACGAACGAACGACCTTGCCGTTATGCGGATCGACGCTGTCGCCGGCGAGGATTGCCGCATCGGCACCCACTGCGTCGGCGATGCGAATGACGGTGCCCGCGTTACCTGGTTCGTTGACCTCGACCGGCACTGCGAGCAGGCGGGTCTCCTGATGGACGGCTGCGCTCAGCGGTACGTCCAGTAGATCGCTGACGGCAACGAGTCCGGGCGGCGTGACGGTATCGCTGAGAGCTTTGATTGCTCGATCGGTCACACGAGCAACACGAACTCCAGCGGTCTGCGCCCGATCGATGACGTGCTGATAGCGCTCGGCTGCGTCCTCGGTGTAGAAGAGGTCGTGTACCGGGCGGGCCTCGCCATTCGAGAGTGCACCGTTCAACAGTTCTGTGACCGAGTTCTCGCCCTCGACGAGGAAACGTCCTGCTTTGCGTCGTTCTGCTGTGCGCAGGAGCTTGACAGCAGAAACGACCCGCGGAGTCCGCTCGGTGAGCGGGTCCACGGGCCGTTGCTGTGATGCGTGAATCAGGCTGCTTCTCCGGCAGGAGCGTTCACGTCAGCCGGCAGAGCGGCCTTCGCGAGTGCGACCAGGCCGGCAAAGGCCTCGGCATCGGAGACAGCGAGCTCGGCCAGGATCTTGCGGTCGACGTCGACCTCTGCCAGACGCAGGCCCTGGATGAGGCGGTTGTACGTGATGTCGTTTGCACGAGCTGCAGCGTTGATACGCGTGATCCACAGCTTGCGGAACTCGCCCTTGCGCGCACGACGGTCGCGGTACGCGTAGGTGAGCGAGTGGAGCTGCTGCTCCTTGGCCTTGGTGTACAGACGCGAACGCTGTCCACGGTAGCCGCTGGATGCAGCAAGAATTGAACGACGCTTCTTCTGGGCGTTGACCGCCCTCTTTACGCGTGCCACTTGAAAAATCCTGTCAATCTAGGGGCTGAAAGTACGGCCCCGGGTGGTCAGTAAGGGGGCGACTCAGATGCCGAGCATGCGCTTGATGCGCGGAGCGTCGTCAGGGCTGACAACAGCGACACCGTCGAGACGACGGGTAACCCTGCTGGACTTGTGCTCGAGAAGGTGGCGACGGCCGGCCTTCTGGCGCATGAGCTTTCCGCTGCCGGACACCTTGAATCGCTTCGAGGCGCCGCTGTGGCTCTTCATCTTGGGCATGGAGTCCTCAGTTCTTGTTACGTGGTGGATCTTGGGAAATCGACTAGCTGGCCGGAGCCTCGGGAGCGGCATCGCCGGTCGCCGGTGCTTCCGGAGCTGCTTCACTGGAAGCCGGTGCGGCCGGAGCCGGACGCGGAGCAGCCTGAGCCACTGGCGCCTGAGCGCTCTCCTGCGCCTTGACACGAGTCTTGGCGCCCTTGTGCGGTGCCAGGACCATCGTCATGTTTCGGCCGTCCTGCTTTGCCGAGGTTTCGACGAATCCGAGATCTGCGACGTCTGCTCCCAGACGCTGCAGAAGGCGGTAGCCGAGTTCGGGGCGTGACTGCTCACGTCCGCGGAACATGATCGTGACCTTGACCTTGGAACCGGCTTCGAGGAAGCGAACGACGTTGCGCTTCTTGGTCTCGTAGTCGTGGTCGTCGATCTTGGGTCGGAGCTTCTGCTCCTTGATGACCGTCAGCTGCTGGTTCTTACGTGACTCACGTGCCTTCTGTGCAGCCTCGTACTTGAACTTGCCGTAGTCCATGATCTTGCAGACCGGTGGACGGGCGTCAGGAGCTACCTCGACCAGGTCGAGGTCGGCCTCAAGGGCCAAGCGGAGTGCATCTTCAACACGCACGATGCCTACCTGTTCGCCGCCAGGTCCGACCAAACGAACCTCGGGAACGCGGATACGATCGTTGATGCGGGTCTCAGTGCTGATGGGGCCTCCTAGGTTGAACGGTGCGGTCTTCATGACCGCACGCAGCCCGTACCGCCCGCACCCCAACAAAAAAGCCCCGCTGTGATGATTGCTCATCCGCGGGGCCCGATGTCGACCGATCACATAGGATCCAGCTCACGCCGAAACCTATCTCCTCGACTGAGCGAGGAACCTGACGAAGAATGATCTCCGATAACAGGTGACCGGAACCACTGAACTGCAGTTTCACCTGCCGTGCAGAGGTGGGAGTCGGACTCCACTTGCTGCCCCCGAACAAGTCGGAGGCGGTCGTTGCAACAAGAGTAACAGGTCGCCACAGATGAAAGAAATCGGTGCCGCTCCCAGTGCTGCCGGGAGAGGCCCGATTCAACACCGTCACGGCCTGATGGAATCCTTACATCCATGAGTGAGAACTTCGAGGCAGAACAGAACACCGACGGCGCGAACCCCGACGTCCGCGAACTCTCCGAAGTTCCCGCGGTCGAGGTCATCAGCCGCGCTGCAGTGATGCTGATGAGTTCGGCTGCCGAAAAACTCGGCCTCTCCGACGCCGATCCGTCTTCCAGCCCCTACCTGGACCTCGACGAAGCGCGTCGCGTCATCACGGCACTTGCCGGACTCGTGACTGCGTCGGTCGAATACCTCGGCCCTCATGCCGGACCCATCCGTGAAGGCCTCCAAGCCCTGCAGCGCGCATTCCGTGAGGCGTCCTCGCACCCGGACGAGCCAGGAAAGGGACCGGGCGAGAAGTTCACCGGTCCGGTCTACTGAGTTGGCAACCGCCAACAAGACTCAACCGACGCCCGAGGACGTCGACGCATTCATTTCACGCGTCGACGACCGCAAACGCGCCGACGCCGTGGAGCTGATCTCCCTGCTGTCGGCCGCAACCGGCGAGCCTGCTGTCATGTGGGGCTCGAGCATCATCGGATTCGGGGCACGGCACTACCGATATGCGAGTGGCCACGAAGGTGACACCCCACTGATCGGGTTCTCCCCCAGGGCCACCGCGCTCACGTTGTACTTGTCGCTGAACTTCGACGACTACACCGACACGCTCGCTCGCCTCGGCAAGCACAAAATCGGCAAGGGCTGCCTGTACGTCAAACGGCTGAGCGACGTCGATGTGACCGCCCTGACCGAACTGATCACGGATTCCGTTGCCGCAGCCCGCAACATGATCGACTGAGTCACTCACCTACGGGGAGAAACAGGCCGAGCGTCTTCGGGCGGTTGCCCGAAGACGGTCGAATCGCGTGGTGTGAAGTGATCGTTCGTCAGCGTGGCCCGACGCATTCGATCGAGTCGAAACCACCGCACGGCGTCGCGCTCGCGACACCAGCCGATGAGAAACCACTGACCACGGTCCTGCGCCAGAATGTGCGGCTCAACTGCCCGCACCGTCTCCGCACCGTCCCCATCCACGTAGTGCAACGACACGACTCGACTCTGTTCGAGACCCTGCTCGACGGCCTGCCGGTTCGCGCGCGAATCCGTCAGAGCCCCGCCCTCACCGCGAATCCACACGCGGCCACCGAGCTCGGCGACCTTGCGACGACTCTCCTCGTCCATCACATCGAGCAGTTTCGCCAGCGCTGCTCGCCCATCCGGCGCAAACGGAGCATCACCCATCGCCGTCAAGGCCAACGCGATCGAAACTGCCTGCGGAACAGTGAAATTCACCGGCGGCAGCGTGGCGCTACCCACGAGTCGGTATCCACCTCCGGGACCTGAGCGCGCTTCGATCGCCGCACCCGACATCATCAGCGTCTCGATATCCCTCTTGATCGTCCGGGTGGTGACACCGAATTCCTCGGACAATCGGGAGCACGTAGTCCCTCGATCGCCCTGTCGCCGAAGTTCCTCGACGAGAGCATGCAATCTCGCAGCTCGATTCACGTTCTCCAGTGTCTCAGATTCCGATACCAAACGGTGACATAATTGGTGACACTCTGTTGTCACCAACCCGGGTGCACTGTGAGTCCATGAAAACTCACATCGTTCTTGTTCCCGGATTCTGGCTCGGTTCATGGGCTTGGGATGCAGTACTCCCCCACCTCGAACGTTCCGACACCCGCGTGACCAGCCTGACACTGCCCGGGCTCGACTCAGTAGACACAGATCGATCAGCGGTCACCTTCGACGCTCACGTCCGTGCAGTCGTCGACGCCGTATCGGACTCCGACGAGCGCACGGTATTGGTCGTACACAGCGGCGCCGGCCCGGTGGGGTACGCCGTCACCGATCGCATCCCGGATCGCGTCGCTCGGATCGTCTACGTCGACTCGGGCCCCATGCCCGACGGCGCAGCGCTGCGACCGGATCTGGCCTCCGATGTCATCGAGATTCCGCTCCCCACGTGGGCAGAGCTCGAAGCGGACGGCAGCAGCCTCGAAGGACTCGACGAGAAAGCTCTGGAGACGTTCCGCGCCAACGCGGTACCCGAACCGGCTGGGCCCGCGCGTGAGCCGATTGTCCTGACGAACGAAAAGCGCTACCAGGTGCCGTCAACCGTCGTTTGCAGCACGTTCCCCTCCGCGGTGATCGCCCAGATGGCCGACGGAGGTCATCCGATGGCCGCCGAACTGGCGAAACTCCCCGTGACGTACGTCGACCTCCCGACCGGCCATTGGCCGATGTGGTCGCGCCCCGAAGAGGTCGCCAACGTAATTCTCGAGACCAGCACTTCCTGATCGACAAAGCAGTGATGCCGGGTCGATTCCGACCCGGCATCACTGACCGATTTCTACTTGCTCACGTTCTACTAGCTCACGGAAGCGGCTTTCTTCCGTGGCGCGGCCTTCTTTGCGGCAACTGCCTTCGTCGCACGCTTCTTGGTGATCGGCTTGGCCTTCACCGGCGCGTGCTGTGCGGTGAGAACCTCACTGAGGAACTTGCCCGTGTAGCTCTCGGGGACCGCGGCAACGTCTTCCGGCGTACCTTGCGCCACAACGGTTCCGCCGCCGGATCCACCCTCGGGCCCCATGTCGACGACCCAGTCCGACGTCTTGATCACGTCGAGATTGTGCTCGATCACGATCACGCTGTTGCCCTTGTCCACCAGACCGTTGATCACGATCAGGAGCTTGCGGATGTCCTCGAAATGCAGACCCGTGGTGGGCTCGTCGAGTATGTACACCGTGCGACCGGTGGACCGCTTCTGCAACTCGGCGGCCAGCTTGACGCGCTGCGCCTCACCACCGGACAGAGTCGGAGCCGGCTGACCCAGTCGGACATAGCCCAGGCCGACGTCGACCAGCGTCTTGAGGTACCGGTGAATTGAGGTGACCGGCTGGAAGAACTCGGCTGCTTCCTCGATAGGCATGTCGAGTACCTCGGCGATCGACTTGCCCTTGTAGTGGACCTCGAGCGTTTCACGGTTGTACCGGGCGCCGTGGCACACCTCGCAGGGCACGTACACATCCGGCAGGAAGTTCATCTCGATCTTCAGCGTTCCGTCGCCGGAGCACGCCTCGCAGCGTCCGCCCTTGACGTTGAACGAGAACCTGCCTGGCTGGTAACCGCGGACTTTCGCTTCCGTGGTGGCCGCGAACAGGGTTCGGATCTTGTCGAACACGCCGGTGTACGTCGCCGCGTTCGATCGTGGAGTCCGGCCGATCGGAGACTGATCGACCTGCACGAGCTTGTCCAGCTGATCGAGACCGTTGATTCGTGTGTGACGCCCAGGTACCTGGCGTGCACCGTTGAGTTTGTTCGCCATGACGGTCGCGAGAATGTCGTTGACCAACGTCGACTTGCCCGAACCGGAGACACCGGTGACAGCGGTGAGAACACCCAGCGGGAAACTCACGTCGATGCCGTCGAGATTGTGCTCGCGCGCTCCTACGACCGTGACCTGGCGTTTGCGGTCCACCGGTCGACGAATGGCCGGAACCTCGATGAAGCTACGACCTGACAGGTAGGCGCCGGTCAGAGATTCTTCACACGTCAGCAGTTCTTCGTATGGCCCACTGTGGACGACCTTGCCGCCGTGCTCGCCGGCGTATGGTCCGATGTCGACTACCCAGTCGGACGTGCGGATAGTGTCTTCGTCGTGCTCGACGACGATCAGCGTGTTGCCGAGGTCGCGCAAGCGCGTCAGGGTTTCGATCAGTCGTCGATTGTCACGCTGATGCAGGCCGATGGACGGCTCGTCGAGCACGTACAACACACCGACGAGTCCGGATCCGATCTGCGTTGCCAAGCGAATTCGCTGGGCTTCGCCACCGGACAACGTGCCCGCGGCTCGCGAGAGGGAAAGGTATTCCAGGCCGACGTCGAGCAGGAAGCCGAGGCGCGCCTGAACTTCCTTGAGGACCTGACCCGCGATGGCCTCTTCACGCGAACCGAGAGTGAGGCTGTTCAGGAAATCCGCGCAATCGGAGATCGACAGTTCACAGACCTCGGCGATGGACTTACTGCCGAAGTCTCCCGCCGCGATAGTTACCGACAGGATTTCCGGGCGCAGGCGAGCACCACCACACGCCGGGCACGGCGTGTCGCGCATGTACCCGTCGTACCGTTCCTTCATCTGATCCGATTCGGTCTGCTCGAGCCGGCGATGCAGGAACGGCATCACACCTTCGAACTCCGCGTAGTAAGAACGGGTACGGCCGTACCGATTCTTGTACCGGACGTGAACCTGCTCCTCGCTGCCTTCGAGGATTGCTTTACGGGCCTTCGCCGGCAACTTGTTCCACGGCGTCTTCATGTCGAATCCGAGAATGTCGCCGAGGCCGGACAGCAACCGTCCGAAGTACTCGGAACTCTGGCCCATCGACCACGGCGCGATTGCACCGTCTTCGAGACTCAGGTCGGGATCGGGAACCACCAGATCCGGGTCGACCTCCTTGCGGATACCGAGGCCGGTGCATTCCGGGCAGGCGCCGTAGGGCGAGTTGAAGGAGAACGAGCGCGGTTCGAGATCGTCGATCGCGAGTGCGTGGCCATTCGGGCAGGCCAGCTTCTCGGAGAAACGACGCTCACGATCAGGTGCATTTTCTTCACGGTCGACGAAGTCGAGGACCACGATGCCTTCAGCCAAGCGAAGTGCGGTCTCGACCGAGTCGGTCAGGCGCTGCTTCGAACTCGCCTTGACCTGCAATCGGTCGACCACTACTTCGATGTCGTGCTTTTCCTGCTTCTTGAGCTTCGGCGGATCCGCCAGCGAATGGACGACACCGTCGACGCGCACTCGCGAGTAGCCCTGGGTATTGAGCTGATCGAAGAGATCGACGAACTCGCCCTTACGAGTACGGACCACTGGTGCGAGCACCTGGAACTTGATGCCCTCATCCATCTCGAGCACCTGGTCGACGATCTGCTGCGGGGTCTGACGTGCGATCTTCTCACCACAAACCGGGCAGTGCGCCGAACCTGCGCGGGCATAAAGGAGCCGGAGGTAGTCGTAGACCTCGGTGATCGTGCCCACCGTCGAACGGGGGTTGCGGTTGGTCGACTTCTGGTCGATGGACACCGCCGGCGACAAACCCTCGATGAAATCGACATCGGGCTTGTCCATCTGACCGAGGAACTGACGCGCGTATGCCGAGAGTGACTCGACGTAGCGACGCTGACCTTCGGCGAAGATCGTGTCGAACGCGAGGCTGGACTTGCCGGAGCCGGACAACCCGGTGAAGACGATCAGGCTGTCTCGCGGGAGGTCGAGATCGACTCCTCGCAGATTGTGCTCACGCGCACCCCGCACGATCAGGCGATCCGCCACACCAATTCCCTTCATTGTCAATCGTCCGGGGCCGTCCCCCCGGAGAAGTCTCGAGTGGCCTCGCAAACGCGAGTCCTCGAGCGATCGTCATCGTAGGCCGAGCCACCGACACGTTTTTCTCACCAGGCGAGCCCATCGCTCTACCTGCCCCTATTCGAAGGTAGCCTGCGTTTCATGACGAATCAGCCCATCGTGATCGACGACTCCTACACCGGTCAGGTCTCCCCCGATTCTGCCCCTCAGCGGCGCACAGTCGAAGGCGCCGTCATCACGAAGATGTCGGTCGGCCCCATGGACAACAACACTTACCTCGTCGTCTGTTCCACGACCGGGAAATCTCTCCTGATCGATGCGGCCAACGAAGCCGAGAAGATCATCGCGCTTATCGAACAGGAAGCACCTGTTTTCGATTCCATCGTCACCACCCACCAGCACGGCGATCACTGGTTGGCCCTCGAAGACGTTCACGCCGCAACCAAGGTGCCGACCGCCGCGCACCCCCTCGACGCAGAGGTCCTTCCCGTCACCCCGGACGTGCTCCTCGAAGACGGCGACAAGGTGACCGTTGGCAACTTGAGCCTCGACGTCATTCACCTGTCCGGCCACACGCCCGGCTCCATCGCGCTGGCTCTCACCGAACCGAGCGGACAGGTTCACCTCTTCACCGGCGACTCACTCTTCCCCGGCGGAGTAGGCAAGACCGCCGACCCCGAGAAGTTCACTTCTCTGCTCGACGACGTGGAAAACAAGCTGTTCGGAAGGTACGACGACGCGACCGTCGTCTACCCCGGGCATGGCAAGGACACGACGCTCGGCGCCGAGCGCCCGCACCTGGCGGAGTGGCGCGAACGCGGTTGGTGACGTTTCACCTGTTCCGTACTGGACCCCGCTAACCGACTTGGCTGTCGACCTGTTCACCGTTGACTCGAAGTCGCGGAAGCCAGGTCGACAGAGTCCGGCCCAGTCCTTCGACCATCCGTTCCCCGAACACACACAGCGTGCGTTCCCACGGATGGCCGAAGGTCCCTTCCGTGAAGTCGTCCCGACTGAATATGTAGTAGTCACCGTTCGGATAGACCGGGACACGCCACTCCGCAAGCTCCTTCGCAGCAGCGTGTGCCTCCGCGTCGAAGGTGTAGCCCGGATGCTGCCAATCCAGAACGACGAAGTTGGGATCGTCGTTCCAATCGGTGACAAAACAGCGCAACGCTTCGGCGTTGATCGCATCCACGCGAGCGGCCCACGCCCCTGGAGTCGCAGCTGGCGCCGCACCCAAATCGAAGACCACGGACGGGATGGGCTCGGCGATGGCGGGCCAAGATCGTGCGTCGATGCCGGGCGTGAACCCAAAGCGGTCACGAAAGATCGCCCAGTTTCTCTCGTTCTCCTCGTCCGACAGCTGTCCCCAGCCGGTGGGAAGGGTCGAGCCGAAGTTCTGAGTCATCTTGGTGGTCACAACACCATCGTGCTCGAACGGTGCGCATACTGTGACACCTTCGAACACGCCGTATGCGGATACGCGGTAACGGATACTTCAGAACGGTGTGTCCGGATCAGTGGAGAAGTCATCGTCGCAGTACAGCGCGCTTCGGCGACCGGGTCAGGCGTGCCGGGATCGCCGAACCGGACCAATTCCTTGTGAGATCGCTAGGGTGGAAAACGAACCTACATCGGGAGGCTTGAAACATGCTGGTACGTCGAATTGCTCGTCCACTGCTTTCCACGATCTTCATCGCCGGGGGAATCGATGCTTTGCGCAACCCCGCTCAGCGAGCAGCCAAAGCGTCACCGCTGATCGACAAATCCGTCGAGACGCTGCCAGGAGCAGTGACGCAGAAGGTGCCTGCTGATCCGGAAACACTCGTCAAGATCAACGCCGCCGTCCAGATCGNNNGCTCGGCTGGCGTGGCCGCCGCGCCGCGAAGAAGGCCCAGGCGTCTATCGCCGCAGCACTTCCATTGGTCGCATCGCAGACCGATCACACGAGCGATCGCGTCGAACACGCTCTGTCGGTGGCGTCCGAACGCGGTTCCGAACTTGCCGAAACCGCGAAGGCACACGGCACGGATTGGCTCGAACTTGCCAAGGAGCGCAGCTCCGAGTTCGCGGAGATCGCGAGCAAGCGAGCCGCGGAATTCGGAGAGGTCGCCAAAGAACGCGGCCCGGACATCCTCGAAGTCGCGCAGAAGCGCGGCTCCGAACTGGCCGAGACCGCACGCGAGCGCAGCGCCGAACTGGCAGAGCTGGCGAGCAAGCGCAGCTCCGAGTTCGCCGAACTCGCCCTCGAGAAGAGCAACGAGTGGGCCGAAACGGCGTCGGAGCAAACCGAGGTGCTGGGTAAGCGTGCTCGCAAGCGCGCCGAGAAGGCGCTCGAAAAGGCTCGCGCCAAGAAGGACGAATTGACGCACTGAGTGCACCGAAAGACACGGTCAGGCCACCTTCGGGTGGCCTGACCTGTATCTATGCGGCAGTTCATCTGGGGGAACTAGACTGTCTTGGCGCTTTTGCAGCGCGTGAATTTCTCATCAAGCCTAGGAGATCCTTTGCCCGACGCGGACCCGTCACTGAACGAGCAAGAGCTCGAGCAGCAGTACGTGACGATGTTGTACTCCCGTCTCGACGATCTTCGAAAGTATGCCCAAACTCGCTTGAGCACGGTCCTCCTCGAGACCGGCGGAACCCCGCAAGCACGCAGCGAACGCGAATCCTTCAACGCCATGTACACCGAGGATCTCGCCAAGTACGACGCAGCCGAGAACGGAATGTGTTTCGGACGCATCGACTTCGACGACGAGCAACGCTACGTCGGCCGACTGGGAATCCTGGACACCGACAACGACTACGAAACGCTGCTCCTCGACTGGCGAGCTCCGATGGCACGCCCGTTCTATCTGGCGACGCCCGCGGCACCTGAGGGCGTGAAGCGGCGACGCCATATTCGCAGTCGGAGCCGCACAGTCACCGGCATCAACGACGAATACCTGGACCTCGACGCGGCCCGCGCCGCAGGCGTGGTGACCGAAGCCGGCGGCGTCGCCGGTGAGAGCGCTCTCCTGGACGCTCTGAACGCAGCGCGTACGGGTCAGATGAACGACATCGTCGAGACCATTCAGAGTGAGCAGGATGCCATCATCCGCTCCGAGCACAAGAGCGTTTTGGTCGTCCAGGGCGGTCCGGGTACCGGCAAAACCGCAGTCGCCCTTCACCGTGCCGCCTTCTTGCTCTACACCTACCGCCAGCAACTGGCCAAGGCCGGTGTTCTCATCATCGGGCCGAACGCGACGTTCCTCGACTACATCAGCCAGGTCCTTCCTTCACTCGGTGAGACCGGAGTTCTACTCTCGACGATCGGGGACCTGTACCCCGGAGTGCGTGCGACTCGTACGGATTCCCTCGCCGCCGGTGAGATCAAGGGTTCCCTCGCGATCCTCGACGTGCTCAAGAACGCCGTCCGGGATCGGCAGGAAGTTCCGTCGAAGCCGATTACCCTTCGATTCGACACGTACGACTTGAAGCTGGATCGAAAGACTGTCACGAAGGCGCGCGGGCGTGCTCGGTCGTCGCGTCGCCCACACAACCTGGCGCGCCCGATCTTCGTGGCAGCAGTCATCGAGGCGTTGGCACTGCAGATGGCCGAACTCATCGGCGGAAACCTCGTCGACGGTGGGTCACTCCTCAGTCGGGACGACATCGCCGACATTCGCGACGAGATGCGTGAGGACCCGGACATCATGTCCGCCATCGGAAAGCTGTGGCCCGAATTGTCGCCGCAGCAAATCCTCGCGGAACTGTGGACGTCGCCGGCGAGGTTGGCCAAGGCAGCGCCGCAACTCGACGACGCCCAACGCGACGAGCTTCTGCAGAGCGTCGGACCGGGTTTCAGTGCGGCCGATGCTCCCCTGCTCGACGAACTGGCCGAGATTCTCGGCGTCGACGACGCCGCCGAACGCGAACGCGCACAACGTGAATGGCGCGCGCAGATCGCCGACGCCCAGGGCGCCCTCGACATCCTCACCGGGTCTGCACCACAGGATCTCGAAGACGAGATGGATCCCGAGATCTTGATGGCGTACGACTTGATCGACGCCAGCCAACTCGCCCAACGCCACGATCAGGGCCAGCGCCAGACCACGGCAGAACGCGCTGCCGGCGACCGAACCTGGACCTACGGTCACGTGATCGTCGACGAAGCCCAAGAGCTCTCCGAAATGGCGTGGCGAATGCTGATGCGGCGCATACCGAATCGCTGGATGACGTTGGTCGGTGATACAGCTCAGACCGGTGATCCCGCGGGAACTTCGTCCTGGCAGAAGATTCTCGAGCCTTACGTCGCCAAGCGCTGGAAGCTCACCGAACTGACCGTCAACTACCGAACTCCCTCGGAGATCATGGATGTCGCGCACCGTGTGCTCGAAGAGATCGACCCGGAGCAATCCGTGCCCCGGTCGGTACGCGACAGCGGATTCGCGCCGTGGGCGCTCAAGACCACGGCCGAAGAATTGGAATCGACCGTGCGCCGTTGCATCGAGTCCGAGTCGCATCCCGGTATCACCGCAGTGATCGCCGGTTCCGAGGTCGTTGCCGATCTGGCGGGCATTGCGAGTGACACCGTAAGCGTCCTGTCCGTCAAGGACGTCAAGGGACTCGAGTTCGACACAGTGTTGATCGTCGAACCTGCCGACATTCTCGACGAGTCACCACGCGGAATGAACGACCTCTACGTCGCATTGACCCGCGCTACCCAGAGGCTCGGCATCATTCACGTCGAGTCGCTCCCCTCGGTTCTCGACGGTGTCGAAGCAGCAGAGTTGGCCTTCGATTCGTGAGCATCACGGAGTAGGTTCGTGCGTGACACCACGAATGGTGGTGTCACTCCAATTTGTGTCGACGACTGAAGGAATGACCCCTCGTGCTTGGCCTGCCCGCAAGTTCCGCCGCACCCATCCGCAAGATCGCTCGCGTGGTGATCGGCGTCGGGATGCTTGCGGCGGTGACAGCCGGTTGCTCAGAGGATGATTCGAGTTCGACGGCTGCTGCAGGCAGTGACGACATCGCTGCTGTTGCTGCCGCACCGACCGAAAAACCGGTAGACGAGGCAGAACGGCTGCGGGCGGCGCTTGCGTCTACCGGGGTCACGCCCGCCTTTTCCGACGACATGTTGCAGGCGCTCGGTGACGGCGTCTGCCAGCAGCTCGCGGCCGGAACGGATCGAGCGATGATCATCGCGAATCTGCGGGCGGTATCGCTGAACGGAGCAAGCGAACCAATGGTCACCTCCGGAAACGGCTCGGCCGCATCGACAACACCCCCCAGCGCCGATCAGCTGGCTGAAGTGTTCGTCGATGCGGCCGAGGCCGACTACTGCCGGTAGTTCAGCGAACGGTGTGCACGATCAGGACATCGGACGTCGCCTTGCGAGCGGCATCGGAAGGCACCGATCCGAGTAGACGCCCGGTCAACGTGTTCAATCCGCGATTTCCGACGACCAGCAAGTCGCCCTTCACCTCGTCGAGCAAAGCGAGAAGCGATTCGACGGGAGCGCCGACGACGGCGCGCTCGACAACATCCTTTGCCCCCTGGGCATGTGCGCGCTCACGAGCGGTGCGAAGGATCTCGTAGGTCGGAGCGGAACCGGTGACCTGGTAGGCCTCGTTACCCAACGCATCAGCGGCAGCGCTCACGTCCTTGGGATCAGCCGGGTAGTACGCACACGCGATGACGAGCTGAGCGTCCGAGCCACTGGCAATGGCGGCAGCTCTGTCGACTGCCTTCAGTGACGACTCGGAGCCATCGGTTCCTACGACAACGGTCCGGTAGGCACTCATTCATTCCTCCATGGTTACGGGACGGACGGTACGGCCGGCACCGGGCGCAACGCTGTTGCGCCCGCTCGACAACCGCTGCGCTGACATTAGCGGGATTGTGCCGCGGATAGTGTTATTTGCAGTACACGCCACAAGCCCACAGTGAATGTGATTCTTCGTCACAGACACATTTGTTCGGTGGTGACCACTCAGCGAAGTTTGCCGAAGCGGGGCCCGAACAGCGCCGCCGGAAATACTTCCTGCTCGACCAGGGCGGTACGCCACGGCGTCGCCAATTCCAGCAACCGCTTGGCACCCTCCTCACCCAGCGCATCCCACGGAGCCAAAGCGAGGTCGTCCGTCAGGTCTTCGACGACGTCACGCAAGTCCTGCCCGTCCTCGGTCAGCGCACCGGACGAACGATCCAGCAGTTCGCGGTCCTTCAAACTCTCGACGGCCTCGTCCCACTGTTCCTGCGACCATCCGCGACGAGTCTGCGCGAATTTGCGCTGAAACCCGATTCCCGTCGCGGTGTGCGTGATCAACGCGTCCAGGCCGTTCAATCCCGCGGTCTGAAGGGCCGCAATGTGGCCGTCACCGCGATACTCACGCAGCAGTGTCAGCGCGTGCCAGAAACGCAGGTGCGGCTCGGCCGGCCAGTCGAGCGACGCCCAACCCGCGTACAGAGGGCGGCCGTCCACTCCAGGAATGTTCTGGGCAGCGATCGACACGAGTTCGGCGGCCTCGGCCATGTCCGCCGATCCTGTCACGTCTGCACCGAACAGGCGGACGTACGCCGCGTCGATTGCCCGATACCGCGCGGCGACAACCTCTGTGGGCCTTGCCAATTCCCAGGCACGTGGGATGACACTGGCGATCAATTCAGGATTGAAGTTGAAGAAGGTGGCCGTGACGACAGTCGCGGGTGGAGCGCCGAGCGGAGCTGATCGCCCGGCAAAGTACACCATTCGGCCAGGCTCCAACCCGACGCCGACAAGTTCCTTCTCCGTCTCCGGGACGAAGTACGCCAAGGAATGGAGAAGTTCGAGAGTCCGCGCGGTCTTGCCTGCAGTCTGTGCATCCATACCTGAAACCGTAGCGGTCGAAAGCACGAACGCACGCGAGGCGACCTACTTGAGACCCGCGGCGTCCATTCCTCGAAGCTCCTTCTTCAAATCCGAGATTTCGTCTCGCAATCGCCCAGCCAACTCGAACTGAAGGTCGCGGGCAGCGTTCATCATCTGATCGGTGAGTTCCTTGACCAGATCTGCCAATTCGGCGCGAGGCATCGATTTGGTGTCGCGCCCCTCGTACACACCCGCACTGACCGCACGACCGGCCTCACCCTGCGCACGCCGACCACGCGTCGCATTGCGACCCGAACCACCGACGTCCACGGACGCCGCAGTGTCCTCTGCCTCCTCGTACACCTGATCGAGAATGTCCGCGATCTTCTTGCGTAGAGGTTGTGGGTCGACGCCCATCTTCTCGTTGTAGGCGACCTGCTTCTCGCGTCGTCGCTCGGTTTCCTCGATGGCCTGCGCCATGGAAGCGGTGATCTTGTCCGCATACATGTGCACTTGACCGGATACATTTCGAGCCGCTCGGCCGATCGTCTGAATGAGGCTGGTGGAGCTACGTAGGAAACCTTCTTTGTCGGCATCGAGAATCGCGACCAGCGACACCTCGGGAAGGTCGAGTCCCTCACGCAGGAGGTTGATGCCGACCAGCACGTCGTACTCCCCCAGGCGGAGCTGACGGAGCAACTCGACTCGCCGGAGCGTATCGATATCCGAGTGCAGGTAGCGGACGCGAATACCGAGTTCGAGCAGGTAATCGGTCAGATCTTCCGACATCTTCTTGGTCAACGTGGTGACCAGCACACGCTCGTCACGTTCCGCTCGCTCGCGGATTTCGTGAACGAGATCGTCGATCTGTCCCTTGGTGGGTTTGACGATGACCTCGGGATCGATCAATCCGGTCGGGCGGATCACCTGCTCGACGAACTCACCGCCGGACTGACCCAACTCGTACTTACCTGGTGTCGCCGACAAGTAGACGGTCTGACCGATCCGCTGACTGAATTCTTCCCAAGTCAGAGGGCGGTTATCTGTTGCCGACGGTAGCCGGAATCCGAACTCGACCAGGTTTCGCTTGCGCGACATATCGCCCTCGTACATGGCGCCGATCTGAGGAACCGTCACGTGCGACTCGTCGATGACCAGAAGGAAATCTTCCGGGAAGTAGTCGATCAAGGTTGCGGGGGCAGTTCCAGGGCCACGGCCGTCGATGTGGCGCGAGTAGTTCTCGATGCCGGAGCAGAATCCGACCTGTTTGATCATCTCGAGGTCGTACTGCGTACGCATGCGCAGACGCTGAGCCTCGAGGAGCTTGCCCTTGCCTTCGAGCTCGGCGAGTCGCTCTTCGAGTTCCGCCTCGATGTCCTTGGCGGCACGCTCCATGCGTTCAGGGCCGGCGACGTAGTGCGTCGCCGGGAAGATACGAACCGTGTCGACCTGGCGAACGATGTCACCGGTCAGTGGATGGAGGTAGTACAGTGCCTCGATCTCGTCACCGAAGAATTCGATGCGGACCGCCAGCTCTTCGTACGACGGAATGATCTCGACCGTGTCGCCGCGCACGCGGAACGAACCTCGCGTGAACGCCATGTCGTTGCGGTTGTACTGAACGTCGACGAGCAGACGCAGGAACGCATCCCGCGGTACCTCCACACCGACGTCCAGCTGAATCGAGCGATCGAGGTACGACTGCGGTGTACCGAGGCCGTAGATGCACGACACCGAGGCCACCACGACCACGTCCCGTCGTGACAGAAGGCTGGACGTCGCCGAGTGGCGCAGCCGCTCGACATCGTCGTTGACGGACGAATCCTTCTCGATGTAGGTGTCCGTCTGGGCGATGTACGCCTCGGGTTGGTAGTAGTCGTAGTACGAGACGAAGTACTCGACCGCGTTGTTGGGTAGCATTTCCCGAAGCTCGTTCGCGAGCTGAGCCGCCAAAGTCTTGTTCGGAGCCATCACCAGAGCTGGGCGCTGCAGCTTCTCGATCAACCACGCAGTCGTGGCCGACTTACCGGTACCGGTCGCACCGAGGAGGACTACGTCCTTCTCCCCCTCGTTGATCCGTTTCTCCAGCTCGGCGATAGCTGCCGGCTGATCGCCTGCCGGTTCGTACGGGCTGACGACCTCGAAGCGCGCGTCTGAGCGCTCGATGTCACCAACCGGCCGAAACTCGGAATGCGCGACCACGGGATGTTCGGAAGCAAACGCCATGAAACCAGGGTAAGCGCACCTACCGACACAATGCCCGCTCGTCCGCGTTCAGCCGAAAATGCAGTTCGGCGGTAGGTTCTTCGACCATGAGCGAGGAACGTCCCCACATTCACCGGCCGAAGGTCGAAACCTTCGACATCGCAGCTCGCACCAACGTCGATCCCAAGGGCTTCGTTCGCCCGGTCGAGCACTACCGCGAAGAACCGTGGGGGTTGTACATGGCGCGTCACGCCGACCATCCCCGGTTTCACTACCTGGAGTCCTGGATCATTCCCGAACTCGGAATTCGGGCGTCGATCCTGCACTTCACCCCGGAACACATCCGAGACTGGGATTTCTATGTCGACATCGGCGACTTCATCCGCGGCCACCAGGTCTGGACGTCCGAGGACCACTACCTCGACCTGATTGTGCAGACCGGACGCAGCGTCGAATTGCTCGACGTCGACGAATTGCTCGAGGCGAACACCGCCGGGATTCTCGACCCGAAGACGTCAGAGCGTGCGATGCTGAACGCGGCCCGCGCTATCGACGGCATCGCCGCCCACGGTCACGATCTCGACGCCTGGCTCACCTCGGTGGGCATGCCGGTCACGTGGCGCTAGTGGTTAGAGGGACCAGCCTGATTTCTCGGCCCACTCCCATGCCCGGTGGAAAGCGGCGTCGAACCACGGCGTCTTGACTCCCAGGTAGGCGTCGATCGCAGCGGCGTAGTCGTCGATGCCTGCGGCACTCTCGGCTGCCTTGACCTTGAGTTCGGCATATTCGGCACGCGCCGACGCATCGGCGCGAAGCCAGTCGCGGAACAGGATCGCGAACTGCTGACCTGGCCAACCGTCCACCCGAATGTGAATGTTCGCGCGGCGCCCTGGATCGGCACTCCCGTGGATCCGCTTCGCCCACACTGCCGGATCGGTCTCGCCACCGAGGTACGACGGTTTCGGGTCGTCGGCGACGATGTGCTCGATCCGGGGGAACCCGGCAGCGGCCAGATCTTCCGCGAGGTCGTCGGCAACGCCGAGGTGCTCGACAGTGATCTGAATGTCGATCACGTCCTTGGCATCGAGACCAGGCACTGCGGTCGATCCGATGTGATCGATACGGCGCGCGCGGTCACCGGACGCCAACGACAACCGGCCGATGATTCGTTCGGCCTGCGCCGGCCACGACGGGTCGGCTGGAGTCAGCTCGGGCAGTGCGCGCACTACCGTGCCCTCGCGGAGGTTCTTCTCGAAGGGAACAAGTCGATTCGCCCACAAGTCGCGGACCACGTCGTCGAGTGAACCCGGCTCTCCGCTGTTGTCGAGCCACACGTCGGCAACAGCACGACGCTGATCGTCATTTGCCTGCGCTGCGATGCGCGCACGAGCGTCGGATTCAGGCATGCCGCGCGAGCCCACCAAGCGTCGAACTCGTTCCTCCTCGTCGACGTAGACGATGACGACCAGATTGAATGCCGGCGCCATCGCACCCTCGACCAACAGCGGAATATCTTGAACGAGCACTGCATCCGACGGCGCAGACGAAATCTGCTCCATCGTCCGCGCACCGATCAGTGGGTGGAGGATGCCGTTGAGAGTTCCGCGTGACGTGTCGTCGGCAAACGCCAACGACGCCAGCGCGGGTCGGTTGAGGCTGCCGTCCTCGGACAGAATCCCGTCGCCGAATGCATCGACCAGAGCGGCAAGTCCCGGGGTACCGGGCTCGACCACTTCTCGGGCGATCAGGTCGGCGTCGACGATGACGGCTCCCAGTTCGCTGAGGATTTTCGACACTGTCGACTTACCGGCTCCGATGCCTCCAGTGAGGCCAACTCTCAACACACTCGACAGTCTCTCATCTCCGCGCCCGAGAGATTCAGACACACCTACTGATCGAACACGCCGGGGCGTTCGAGGCTCAAATACCACAATTTCGGTGACCGTGCGGTTATGTTCTAGCGAACGCACCTGTACCTGCACCTTCTCGAGAAAGTGGACGCCATGCGAGCAGATCGCGACCATCACGGTCAGCACCGCCTCGGAATGCCGAACGGCGTGCACTGCATAGAGTTTCCCGAAGTTGCTTTTGCCCTGGCAGAGCACCGTCGTACGTGGTTCACGATGCTCGTGAGCCAAGGCCGACACAGCTTCGCGTCGATGCGTAAGCGCACAGCCGAAGCGACCGCCACCTACTGGGTGCCTGCTCCCGCAAACTGAGTTCTCTTCACGAAGTACAAAATGACCGGCAACCCTTCGGTGCCGGTCATTTTTGTGTTCACTCACTGAATTGATTCTTCGCTCGCAAGTGACACCTGGCAGAGAAAAGAACCCCGCCCCTGCACGTGCAGGGGCGGGGTTCTTCACAGATCTCGCCTGATCAGATCAAGCGGTAATCCTTATGCGTTGCCCGACAGCTTCTCGCGAAGTGCGGCGAGCTGTGCATCGCTGGCAAGCGATCCGCCAGCGGACTCGGCCGGAGCGGAGCCGGCAGCAGCCGGAGCCTCGGCGTCGTCTGCAGCAGCCGTCTCCGAGGAGTAGCCGGCAGCAGCGGTGGCAGCCTCAGCGGCCTCGTCTGCAGCGGTCTTCTCCATCTGAGCGGTGTGCATCTTGTGGCGACGCTCAGCCTCGGCGTAGCGGTTCTCCCACTCTTCACGCTGCTTGTCGAAGCCCTCGAGCCATTCGTTGGTCTCGGGATCGAAGCCCTCGGGGAAGATGTAGTTGCCCTGCTCGTCGTACGAGTCGGCCATGCCGTACTTGGACGGATCGAACTCGGCGTTGTAATCCTCGTTGGCCTGCTTCAGCGACAGCGAGATACGACGACGCTCGAGGTCGATGTCGATGACCTTGACGAGTGCATCGTCGCCGACGCCGACAACCTGGTCCGGAACCTCGACGTGGCGCTCAGCGAGCTCCGAGATGTGAACGAGGCCTTCGATTCCCTCTTCGACGCGCACGAATGCACCGAACGGAACCAGCTTCGTGACCTTGCCGGGCACGATCTGGCCGATGGCGTGCGTGCGGGCGAACTGACGCCACGGATCTTCCTGCGTTGCCTTGAGCGACAGGGAGACGCGCTCGCGGTCCAGGTCGACGTCGAGAACCTCGACCGTGACCTCGGTGCCGACCTCGACAACCTCGGACGGGTGATCGATGTGCTTCCAAGACAGCTCGGAAACGTGAACCAGACCGTCTACGCCGCCCAGGTCCACGAATGCACCGAAGTTGACGATGGAGGACACGACGCCCTTGCGGACCTGGCCCTTCTGGAGCTGGTGCAGGAATTCGCTGCGAACCTCGGACTGAGTCTGCTCGAGCCATGCGCGGCGCGACAGGACCACGTTGTTGCGGTTCTTGTCGAGCTCGATGATCTTGGCCTCGATCTCCTTGCCGACGTACGGCTGGAGGTCGCGGACGCGACGCATTTCGACGAGCGAAGCGGGGAGGAAGCCACGAAGACCGATGTCAAGGATGAGGCCGCCCTTGACGACCTCGATGACGGTGCCCTTGACGGCCTCGTCCTTCTCCTTGAGCTCCTCGATGGTGCCCCAGGCACGCTCGTACTGAGCGCGCTTCTTCGACAGGATCAGTCGACCTTCTTTGTCCTCCTTGGTGAGGACGAGAGCCTCGACCGCATCTCCCACGGAGACGACCTCATTGGGGTCGACGTCGTGCTTGATGGAGAGCTCACGAGAAGGGATGACGCCTTCGGTCTTGTAACCGATGTCGAGCAGAACCTCGTCGCGGTCGACCTTGACGATGGTTCCTTCGACGATGTCGCCATCGTTGAAGTACTTGATCGTGGCATCGATGGCGGCGAGGAAGTCCTCGGCGGAGCCAATGTCGTTAATGGCAACCTGCGGCGAGGTGACGGTTGTGGAGGGCATATGTTGAATTGCTCCGGACGAGTTGTGGTCGGTTGATGGATTTTGTCGGACGAGATGCGCGACTGTGGCGTACAAATGTTGGAAGTACTTTGTGAAGTACTAGATCGAAGTACCCAGCTGCATCAATAACGAACAACCGAATACCGGATCACATTCCACACCGCGGAAGCGCACCGCGAGCTCCCTCGGTCCGACTGATTCCGAGACCTTGGTAAAGATCTCGTATAGACAATCGGTCGGATGACAGACACTCGCGTGAGTAAGACTACGCGTCGGCTATCTTGCCGGGCAAACCCGGGTACCCTGCGCCCGCATCACCCGTTCTACTGTGTTGTTCATGTCTGACGAGCGCCATGCCGCTGCCAATTCCATTCTCGGTACCAGCGGCGTCGGCCGAGTCCGTGTCGATTCAAGTGCCAGCGACCGCGCCAGCCGTGCGTGGTGGGACGCCGACGCCGACGATTACCACCGAACCCACGGCGAGTTTCTGGGCGTGAACAGCGCGGAAGGTGAATTCGTCTGGTGCCCCGAAGGGCTGCACGAGGGCGATCACCACTTGCTCGGCGACATAGTCGACAAAGACATATTGGAAGTGGGTTGCGGCTCCGCGCCGTGCGCCCGATGGCTCGCCGGACACGGTGCTCGGGCCGTCGGTCTCGACATCTCGATGGGGATGCTCGCCCGCGGGCAGGACGCGATGAATGCCGGCGGGCCGGCAGTCCCGTTGATTCAGGCAAGTGCGGAACTCCTGCCGTTTGCCGACGAGAGTTTCGACATCGTTTGTTCTGCGTTCGGCGCCGTCCCGTTCGTTGCCGATTCGCAGCGAGTGATGAACGAAGTCGCCCGGGTTCTGCGTCCCGGCGGATCGTGGGTCTTTGCCGTCAACCATCCGATTCGATGGATCTTCCCCGACGATCCCGGGCCGAAGGGCTTGACCGCGACCCTCCCCTACTTCGACCGCACCCCGTACGTCGAGGTCGATGACAACGGAGTCCCCACCTACGTCGAGCATCACCGCACCATCGGCGACCGGGTTCGTGAGATCGTCGCGGCCGGACTTCAGGTGCGCGACATCATCGAGCCCGAATGGCCGGAGTGGTTGGACCGCGAATGGGGACAGTGGAGTCCCCTGCGCGGCCAACTCTTTCCGGGCACTGCAATTTTCAGCGCCGTCAAACCCTGACGGCTACAGCAGCTTCGACAGGAAAGCCTTGGTCCGGTCGTGCTGAGGATTGGCCAGGAGTTCCCGCGGCTCGCCTGCCTCGACCACAACTCCCCCGTCCATGAAGACCAACTGGTCGGCGACCTCGCGGGCGAAACCCATCTCGTGGGTGACGACCACCATCGTCATGCCTTCTTTGGCCAACTGCTTCATCACGGTGAGAACTTCACCGACCAGTTCGGGGTCGAGCGCGGACGTCGGCTCGTCGAACAGCATGAGCTTCGGGTCCATCGCGAGAGCGCGGGCGATGGCAACTCTTTGCTGCTGACCACCCGACAACTGGGCCGGGTAGGCGTTGGCTTTGGCGCTCAACCCGACCTGATCGAGGAGGTCCTTCGCTCGTTCGACAGCCTTCTTCTTACTGACGCGCTTCACCTGCGTCGGCGCTTCGATGATGTTCTCGAGAGCGGTGCGGTGCGGGAACAGATTGAAGTGCTGAAACACCATCCCGATGTCGCGGCGTTGTTTGGCCGCTGCTCGCGGGTGAAGTTCGTACAGTTTTCCGTTCTTCTCCGAGT
Source organism: Rhodococcus sp. FH8 (assembly GCF_019266085.1). Classification (NCBI taxonomy): domain Bacteria; kingdom Bacillati; phylum Actinomycetota; class Actinomycetes; order Mycobacteriales; family Nocardiaceae; genus Rhodococcus; species Rhodococcus sp. FH8. The sequence continues at coordinate 48,045 of NZ_LPNQ01000075.1, forward strand.
AGCCCACCAGGTCGCCGTCGACGTACAGTCGGCCGGCGTTGACCTGCTCGAGGTGATTGATGCAGCGCAAGAACGTCGACTTGCCTGATCCGGACGGACCGACGAGACACAGGACCTGACCGGGGTCGATTTCGAGCGAAATCCCTTTCAGCACCTCCAATGCGCCGAAGTTCTTACAAACTCGGTCTGCTTTCACCATGGGTGTCATTTGCGTTCTCCTCCGGGGGTATCCGGAAGCGTTTCCACTACCGTAGCTTTTCCTTGCGCGTCGGCCAGTGCCTGAAGTTGGCGTGTGGTCAGTGCTCGGGTTGCGCCCTTCGAATAGTGACGCTCGACGTAGTACTGCCCGATCATGAGCAGACTCGTGATTGCGAGGTACCACGTCGCCGCCACCATCAACAGGGGAATCGGCTCGAAGTTGGCGCCCGAGATATCGCGCGCTCGACCGTACAACTCGAAGCTGTAAGGGACCGCCGTCACGAGCGAGGTGGTCTTGAGCATGCTGATGACCTCGTTACCGGTCGGCGGAATGATGACGCGCATCGCCTGCGGTAGAACGGTTCGTCGCATCGTCTGACTCCACGTCATACCCAATGCAACAGATGCTTCGGTCTGGCCCTCGTTGACCGAACTCACGCCGGCGCGGACGATCTCGGCCATGTAGGCGGCCTCGTTCAATGCCAAACCGATCACGGCAAACAGAAACGCTGCCTGCAAGTCCTGGAGATTGATGTGCGCAAACTGATGTACGAAGGGAATACCGAGATCGATGCTCTTGTAAATCGACGGGAACAGGCCCCAGAAGACCAACTGCACGTAGACAGGTGTTCCTCGAAAGATCCACAGATAGCCCCAAGCCGCGGCGCGAAGCACCGGGTTGGGAGAGAGTCGCATGACTGCCAGAATCACACCGAGGACGATCGCGATCACCATTGCCAGCACCGTCAGCTGGATCGTTGTCCACGCACCAGCGGAGATGCGTTTGTCGAACAGATACTGACCGTAAGTCCCCCATGCAAAGGCTTCGTTGGTCGCCGCGCCGTAAACGAACAGTCCGAAGAGGACCACGACGACGACCGCGGCAATCCAACGACCAGGTCTGCGTAGTGGAATCGCCTTGATCGGCACCGGATCGCCGGTCTCAGTTGTTGTCATGTTCATCAGCTTTCCGCACCGTTGATCTTGGATACTTCGATGACGCCGGCCTCGACACTCCAGGTCTGCGCGATCTGTTGATAGACACCGTTGTCGATCAGGTACTGCATTGCCTGCTGCAGGGCGGGACCGAGGGCGGAGCCCTTGACGATCGGCCAGCCGTAAGGCGCCGAATCGAAGGGTTCTCCCGCAGCTTCCATCCGGCCCTTGCTCCGTTTGATCGCATAGCCGGTCACTGGTGAATCAGCGGACAGCGCGTCGACTCGACCGAGAATGAGCGCGTTGGCCGCGTCGTCCTGGCTGTCGTACTTGATCTTGTCGATCGGGGGTTTGCCCTCGGCCACGCAGGCCTCGCTCTTGGCCGGCACCTCGTCGATGTCCTCGGTGGTCGTGGTCTGCACCGCCACCCGAAGCCCGCACGCATTGTTCGGATCGACTGGCTTGTCCGGCCGCTGGGCCCACTGGATACCCGCGCTGTAGTACGTGACAAAGTCGACCGTCTTCTCGCGCTCCTTGGAGTCGGTGAACGAAGACATGCCGAGGTCGTAGCTTCCCGACTGAATAGCGGGGATGATCTTGTCGAAGTCGGCTTGGTTGAAGACAGCTTCGACCCCGAGCACGGCGGCAACGGCATTCATCAGGTCGACGTCGAAACCGACGATGTTGCCGTCCGCGTCCTTGAATTCGTTTGGCGCGTAAGGAATGTTGACCCCGACCTGCAGTTTGCCCGAATCCGTGACCTTGGACGGCAGAAGTGCGGCGATCTCGGGCACCTTCTGGACATCAAGTGGCGGCCCTTCCGGAACGAGACCCTCGTTGTTGGTGACACATCCGCCGCACAATGCGACGATCAAGCCCACCAACAGGACTCGCACCACGTTGGCGCGGATACGCCCGCCACTGCTCGAGCCATAACTCACGCCACGTGGCCTTGGTGCCCGTGCGTTTTCATCGACCACGACTCTGCTCTCCACTCGTCGATCGCCGCACTTGCAACGTCCATCCGAAATCCAGTCGAACGGTAGGTTACGGCAGGAGTTCCACCGTCGCCGACTTCGCAAGATTCCGGCCTGTCGTACAAGAATCAGCGACGCAGAGTGTGTGCGTACACGACTTCGGAAAATTCGCTGGTCGATGCCAAACCGCCGAGGTCGGCGGTCGCGATGCCCGACGCGATGGTCGTGCGAACGGCATCTGAAATCCGGCGTGCTGCCGCAGACAACAACCGATCGCCACGCGCATCACCGAGCCAGTCGAGCATCATTGCACTCGAGAGGAACAGTGCCGTCGGGTTCGCCCGATTCTTCCCGGCGATGTCGGGTGCGGCACCGTGCGCAGCCTGAGCCATGACCTGTGTCTCGGAAGCGTTGATCGACGGCGCGGTTCCGAGTGAACCGGACAGCTCGCCCGCCAGATCCGACAAGATGTCGCCGAACATGTTTTCGGTCACCACGACATCGAAGTCGCCGCCGCGTCGAACGAGGTGCGCCGCCATCGCGTCGACGTGCTCGTCGTCGACGACTACGTGGGGGTACTCCGCGGCGACGGTTCGGCAGGCGTCGCGGAAGAGGCCGGTGGTCAGTGTCAGGACGTTGGCCTTGTGGACGATCGTGACGTGATTGCGCCGACGCGACGCCAACGCGAAGGCAGTGCGTGCGATCCGTTCGCATGCAGCGCGGGTGAACACACCGACGGCCAGCGCGATGTCGGGCGTCGGCATGAATTCACCGCTGCCGACCGCCATGTTCCGATCCGCGTACAACCCCTCGGTGTTCTCACGGACAATCACCAGATCCATGTCGGGGACCATCGCCTTGACACCGGGGAACGCTGCTGCCGGTCGGATGTTCGCGAACAGCTCGAACTTTTTCCGGATGACGCCGCCGGGTGTGAGTTGTCCGCGAAACCTCTCCGGATAGGACGCACTGTCGTGGGGTCCGAGAATCCAACCCTGCAGCTGCCCCAACGAATCGATGGTCTCGTCGGGAATCGGTGTGCCGTGGCTGTCGATGGCCGTGCTCCCGAGCGGAAGCTCGACCCACTCGACGGGCGGAGCGTGAACCGATGACAGCGCCGCATCCACGATCTGCCGTGTCGCCGGGACGATTTCGTGGCCAATTCCGTCGCCGTGCATGAGTCCCAGCCGCATGGCCGGAGTACCGATTGCGCTCGCACCTGTCATCAGGCAATCATTGCTCACCATGGTCCAGTCGGTGGAATTGCTCCTCGATCCGGTGAGTGAGTCGGCAGTGCGAGCGCAATGGCAGCTACTCGCCGACGCCGGACTACCGAGTCAGGCCTCTCATCACAGCCCGTCCAACCGTCCGCACATCACGCTGTTCGTCGCCCGTGAGATCCCCGCGGAGGTCGACGAACTGTTGGTGCGGCGCTTCTCGGCCCCGGACTTCGAGGTCCGGCTGGGTGGCTACGTCGTGTTCGGCGGCAAGCAGATGGTCTTGGCGCGCTCGGTTGTTCCTTCGCGCGCACTCCTTCACCTGCACCGAGAAATAGCCGAGTCAACGGTTGGCTCGACGGCACTTCCCGCCCACGTCGAGCCCGGCGCGTGGACGCCTCATGTGACGCTCGCCCGACGCGTCGAACCTGCACGTCTGGGTGAAGCCATCGCCCTGCTCGGTACCGACGTGATTCACGGGCGCAGCGGCGGGATCAGGCGCTGGGACGGCGAACAGAAGACGGAATGGTTACTGACACCGCCGCTGTGACAGAGCGGGTTGCACGTCGGGTCACCAGGATTCCCGCGACCACCGCGAGTGCACCAACCGGCTGATTCCAGCCAACGCTTTCGTCCAAGACTATTGCGCCGAGAGCGACGCCCACCACTGGACTGAGATAAGTGACGGTGGACGCCGCAGTCGGCCCCCACCCCTGAACGACATTGGTGTTCCAGATGAATGCGAGCCCGGTCCCCAGTGCGCCTAGAGCAATCATCGACAGGACAACTGCCGGCGTGAGGTGCATCGGCGTGTTTGCGACGACCGGAGAGGCCAGAACCATCACGAAAGCACCGATACTGATCTGGACAAGCGCGACCGTACGAGTGTCGACGCCGAGAGGAAGCACGAAACGCCTGAGGTAGACAAACGAAATCCCGTACGACGCAGTCGCTCCCAGGCAAGCGACCTGAGCACTCACACTTCCGCCAACGCCGAGATTCCACGGCGCCAATACGATCAGCACCCCACCGAATCCGAGAAGCAACCCCAGCGACTTGTATCGCGTCAGCGTCTCCCCCGGCAGAAAGGCAAGGGAGACAGCCATAGTCATCAGTGGCGTGGTGGCGTTGTAGATGCTCGCGAGTCCCGAGGACATGTTTTGCTCGGCCCAACTGAACAGCAGCCACGGAACGATGCATTGCGTCGCTGCGAGAAAAGCCAGGTGCTTCCAGACACGAAATTCCCTCGGTAGGCCGATCCGGCTGACCGCTGACACGAGAACCAGCGCGAGCGCACCGAAGACCAAGCGCCACAGAACTACCTGCGTGAAGGACAGACCTTCGAGCCCGATCTTCATGAAGAGGAAACTGGCTCCCCACACCACCGCAGCTGCGGTGTATTGAAAGGCCAGACTTGCCCTCAAAGGGTGAAGTCTCCGTGCGGACTGACGTCGTGACGAGTGTCGGGCGTTCGGCCGGCAAGAGCTAGTACGTTCAGGACCAGTAGGACCAAGACGCTGACGACGATGATTGCCATGTGTCCAGCCTGACGGAATGTCCCACGTGGCAGTAGTGGCAGAAAAGCCAGACTTGGACGATTTTCTGCCACTTTCCTGTTTTTCTGTCACACTCGAAAGATGCTCGCGAAAGTGGTGGTCCCACTGATGCCGATGACCGAGGCGTTCGAACTCGGCGTGGCATGTGAAGTCTTCGGCTTCGACCGATCCGACGACGGCCTCCCCACGTACGACTTCTCTCTGATCGCCGCAGTTCCGGGTCCGATCCGAACGCGGTTCGGTTACAACATCGATGTTCCGTACAACCTCGATTCTCTCGACGACGCCGATCTCATCGTCGTGTCCGCCGGCGGAACCTACGACGCCGGCGACGCGTACATGTGCTCACCGAGTCCCGACTCGAGTGTCGATCCCCTGTTGGTCAAACTCAACGAGGCCGTAGCCCGGGGCGCCAAGGTGGCGAGTCTGTGCACCGGAGCGTTTGTCCTCGGGGCGGCTGGACTACTGGACGGAAGGCGATGCACGACGCATTGGCGGCACGCAGAGAGGCTTGCCCAGACGTATCCGGAAGCCAAGGTCGATCCGGACGTGTTGTACGTGGACGAAGATCCGGTGTTCACCAGCGCAGGCACCGCGGCAGGAATCGACCTGTGCCTGCACATCGTCCGAAAAGAACAGGGTTCTCGCGTTGCCAATGGCATCGCGAGAAGGATGGTGGTGCCGCCCCATCGTGACGGTGGGCAAGCCCAGTACGTTGCCACTCCCCTCGCCTCGACGCCGAGTGCAACCCTTGCCCCGCTCCTCGACTGGATGACGGAGAACCTCGCCCTCGACCTCACTGTGGGCATGGTCGCAGCCCGCGCGAACATGTCCGCGCGCACGTTCGCGCGCCGTTTCCAAGCGGAAACGGGAACAACCCCCGCCCGCTGGCTCAGCGATCAGCGAGTACTGGCCGCCCAACACCTCCTCGAGAATTCCGACCTCTCCGTCGACGTCATCGCAGAACGCGTCGGATTCGGCGGCGGTGCCGTGCTTCGCCAGCACTTCATTCGTCTGCGTTGCACCACGCCGCAGGCCTACCGCCGGACGTTTCGGGCGACCGAGAACGCAAGCTGAAATCGGCTCAGGGAAGAATCAGCGGTTCCGGGGCGTTGCACACACCAACAGCCCGCACAATGGAAAGGACCCCTGTGGCCACCCAGACACTCACCCAGCAGAACTTCGACGAAACGATCAACGGCAGCGACGTCGTCCTCGTGGACTTCTGGGCCTCCTGGTGCGGCCCGTGCCGCCAGTTCGCACCGACGTTCGAAGCCTCTTCGGAGAAGCATGCCGACGTCGTTCACGCCAAGGTCGACACCGAGGCCGAGCAGGGAATCGCAGCGGCCGCCAACATCCGCTCCATCCCCACGATCATGGCCTTCCGCGAAGGCGTACTCGTGTTCAACCAGGCCGGCGCGCTTCCCGCCGCTCAGCTCGAGGAGCTCGTCACTCAGGTCAAGGCACTCGACATGGACGAGGTCCGCAAGCAGATCGCAGAGCAGACCGCATCTGCTGAATAGCGTGAAAAGGCTGGGCCGGAATCGAAGTCGATTCCGGCCCAGCCTTTTTCGTTGCTGCCTAGTGAGCCGCGCTGTCCCAGCTTCGACCGGTTCCCACCGAAACATCCAGAGGTACCGACAGCTCGATGGCTGTGGCCATCTTGTCCTTGACCAGCGCGGTGACCTCCTCCAACTCGGAGGCAACCACTTCGAGCACCAATTCGTCGTGCACCTGCAACAGCATGCGCGACTTCAATCCGGCGTCAGCGAGAGCCTTCTGCACATTGATCATCGCCACCTTGATGATGTCGGCCGCAGTGCCCTGGATCGGCGCATTGAGGGCAGCACGTTCGGCAACCTCACGACGCTGACGGTTGTCGCTGTTGAGGTCCGGCAGGTAGCGACGACGACCGTAGAGCGTCGAGGTGTAGCCGTCCTTACGTGCCTGCTCGACCACCGCGTGGAGGTAATCCCGCACGCCGCCGAAACGAGCGAAGTACGCATCCATCTGCTGCTTCGCTTCTTCGGTCGAAATCTTCAGCTGCGACGCCAATCCGTAAGCGCTCAGTCCGTAAGCCAGACCGTAGGACATCGCCTTGACCCGGCGACGCAGTTCAGGAGTGACCTCTTCGATCGGAACTCCGAATGCGCGTGAGCCGACAAAGCTGTGCAGATCCTCACCGGTGTTGAATGCCTCGATCAGTCCCTCGTCACCTGACACGTGCGCCATGATGCGCATTTCGATCTGGCTGTAATCGGCAGTGAGCAGAACGTCGAACCCCTGCCCGACCACGAATCCGTCGCGGATCTCGCGCCCCGCGTCGTTTCGCACCGGGATGTTCTGCAGGTTGGGATCGGTCGACGACAGACGTCCGGTCGCGGCAACCGTCTGGTTGAAGGTCGTGTGGATGCGACCGTCTTCGGCCACGGCCTTGAGAAGACCGTCCACGGTCACCTTCATACGCGTCGCGTCACGGTGCGCGAGAAGGTGTTCGAGGAACGGGTGTCCCGTCTTGTCGAACAGACCCTGCAACGCCTCGGCGTCGGTGGTGTAGCCCGTCTTCGTCTTCTTCGTCTTGGGCATGTCGAGTTCTTCGAACAAGACCACCTGCAGCTGCTTCGGCGAACCCAGGTTGATCTGCTTGTCGATCACCTCGTAGGCGGAGTTTGCGGCGTCGGCGACCTGGGAGGCGAAACGGCTCTGAAGATCGTGCAGATGCGCGCTGTCGACGGCGATGCCGGTGGCCTCGATCTGAGCGAGCTCGATCGTCAACGGCAGTTCCATGTCGGAGAGGAGCGACTTGGACTCGATCGACTCCAACTCGGTGTCCAGTGCAGCCGCCAAGTCGAGAACGGCCTGAGCGCTGAGCATCGCGGTCTCGGCCGCTTCGGCATCGAGCTGCTCGGTGTCGTCGAGCAGTGAAAGCTGTTCCTGGCCGGATGTTTCGGCGCGCAGTTCACGCTTGAGGTAGCGGAGCGAGAGGTCGTCGAGATTGAAGCTTCGCTGGCCCGGCCGGACGAGGTACGCGGCCAGAGCAGTGTCGCTGGTCAGTCCACCGAGCGTCCAACCACGCCCACGCAGAGCATGGATCGCCCACTTGGCTTCGTGCAGCGCCTTCGGCTGCGATGCGTCGGCGAGCCAATCACCGAGAGCTGCTTCGTCTTCCGGTGTTGCCGTCGACGCCGCGATGTATGCACATTCACCGTCGGAGGCCGCGATCGCGAGTGCAGTGACGTCGCCGGCAAACGGAGTTCTGGTTCCGAGCACTGTCACGCCGTGACGCTCACCGGTTCGTGCGTGGGCGTCGAGCCACGCGGTAACCGCACCCGGGGCGAGTGCGTCGCCGCTGACCTCGAACCCTTCCTCTGCTTCGGGCTCGGACGACGACAGGGTCGCGAACAGTCGATCGCGGAGAACCTTGAACTCGAGATCGTCGAACAACGCATGAATCTTCTCGCGGTCCCACGGGGCCAAGACCAACTGCTCGGGCGTGTACGGCAACGGAACGTCGCGAACCATCTCGGTGAGCTGACGATTGAGCAGGACGTTTGCAATGTTCTCGCGCAGCGAGTCGCCTACCTTGCCGCGGACCTTGTCCACGTTGTCGACCAGTCCCTGCAGGTCGCCGTACTCACGGATCCACTTGGTAGCGGTCTTCTCGCCGACGCCGGGGATACCGGGGAGGTTGTCACTCGGGTCGCCGCGCAGGGCAGCAAAATCCGGATACTGCGACGGAGTGAGGCTGTACTTCTCCTCGACGGCCGTCGGCGTGAATCGGGTGAGCTCCGAGACACCCTTCTTCGGGTAGAGCACAGTGACGTTGTCGGTCACCAGCTGCAGCGAGTCGCGGTCGCCGGTCACGACGAGAACCCGGTATCCGAGTGCCTCCGCCTGCGTGGTCAACGTGGCGATCACGTCGTCGGCCTCGAAACCTTCCTCGGCCATGACCGGGATGCCCAGCGCGCCGAGAACGTCCTTGGTGATGTCGATCTGGCCCTTGAATTCGTCCGGAGCCTTCGCGCGCTGCGCCTTGTATTCGGGGAACAGGTCGGCGCGAAACGTCTGACGCGACACGTCGAAAGCCGCGGCCAAGTGGGTGGGCTGCTCGTCACGAAGAAGGTTGATCAACATCGACGTGAAGCCGTACACCGCGTTGGTGGCCTGCCCACTGTGTGTCTTGAAGTTCTCTGCAGGCAGCGCATAGAAGGCGCGAAATGCCAACGAATGCCCGTCGAGAAGCATCAGAAGAGGGCGATCGTCCGCCTTGCCGGTGGTGCCGGCTGAAGCGGTGGACGTGCTGGACCGAGTTGTGGTTGCGGGGCTCACGGTTCATCAGTCTAGGGATCGCGACCGACATCGACGCCTTCGCCGTTGTTTACGCAGGAACAGACACAAGAATCGGACAATTGATGCAGCCTTCGGCCTTCGATACGGAACCGAAACATCCCGGAAATCTCAGAACCCCATCTGAAGCGAACGGAGCCGTTAGAGTCCGGAAATCGCAGCAACGAAACAATCCCTGTGCTGCGCGGCACCTTTGTCCAGACGCGCTATTCCCGACCCGCTCGGAGGACGTACGTGGCCCCACCCGTAGTGAAACGGCAGACCCTCGCGACACTCAGCCGACTACTGGCCTTTGCATTACTGACGTTCTTCGCATTACTCAGCCTGGCCGGAATTGCTTCGGCTCAGGAACCGACCACTTCCCCTACACCGCCGACCCCGACAGCATCCGCAACACCGACAGCACCGGTTCCCGACAACGCTGTCCCCGTCAGCGGCAATCTCAACAACGGCGGCACACGCCTCGAGGGCGTCACCGTCCGTGCACTCGATTCTTCCGGCACGGAAGTCGCCACCGGAGAATCGGCATCGAACGGCCGTTGGGAACTGGCCGTGGCACCGGGCACCTACACCTTCGAGATCGTTGCCGACACACTTCCCGACGGGGTCAGTGTGCAAGCCGCTGTCGAACGCGAGGTGGTGGCCGGCCGCGCGAACACCGTGATCTTCTCGTTCGGCGAGGTACGTACCGCCTCGAATGTCAGCTTCGGCGAGAAGCTGATCCGCACGACGGTCGACGGTCTGCGGTTCGGCCTCGTGATCGCGATCGCCGGTGTGGGTTTGAGCCTGATCTACGGCACCACTGGCCTGACCAACTTCGCTCACGGCGAGATGGTGACGTTGGGAGCCGTTGCTGCCTGGGTGATCAACACGTCCTTCGGCGTTCCGCTGATTCCCGCCACGATCCTCGCGATCTTCGTCGGCATCGGCATCGGCCTGCTGACCAACGGAATCGTCTGGAAACCACTGCGTAAGCGCAAGACCGGGTTGATCGCGCAATTGGTGGTCTCGATCGGTCTCGCGATTTCATTGCGCTACTTGATCCTGATCTTCTTCTCCGACCGCGCCGAACCGTTCGACGACTACCAGGGCCAGGTCGAGAAGAACTGGGGCCCGATCGCACTGACCGACGCCAACGCGATAGTCATGATCGTCAGTCTGGTCGTCCTGGTCGGCGTCGCACTGCTTCTGCAGAAGACTCGCATCGGAAAGGCCATGCGTGCCGTCTCCGACAATCGTGACCTCGCCGCTTCGTCCGGTATCAACGTCGAGCGCGTGATCATGTTCGTCTGGGGTCTCGGCGGCGGATTGGCCGCCCTCGGCGGTGTGCTGTTCGGTATCTCCGAGCTCGGCGGACGCGTCCAGTGGGAAATGGGCTTCAAACTGTTGCTGCTCATGTTCGCCGGAATCACCCTCGGTGGTCTGGGAACCGCGTACGGGGCGCTACTCGGCTGCGTCATCGTGGGACTTCTGGTCCAACTCTCGACGCTCATCATCAACCCCGATCTCAAATACATCGGCGGACTTCTCGTCTTGATCGTGATCCTCGTGGTTCGCCCCCAGGGCATCCTCGGATCCAAACAAAGGATCGGGTGACGAACATGGACATCATGGGAGCTTTCCAGGTTTCCTTCGCCCAGCTGATCGGGCCGTCGGCAATCTTCTACGCACTGTTGGCAATCGGGTTGAACCTGCACTTCGGCTACGCCGGACTGCTCAATTTCGGTCAGATCGGTTTTGCCCTTCTCGGCGGCTACGGCGTCGGCATCATGACCGTGACCTACGACCAGCCGCTCTGGCTCGGCATCCTCGTCGGACTCACCGCAGCCGGCCTTCTCGCGCTCGTGCTCGGTATTCCGACGCTGCGTCTGCGCGCCGACTATCTCGCCATCGTCACCATCGCGGCCTCGGAGATCTTGCGTCTGATCTTCCGCTCGACCGCGTCGGATTCGGTGACCGGTTCCACCAACGGCCTCTTCGGTTTCGCAGATCCGTTCACCGCACTGAGCCCGTTCGACTCGGCCAAGCAATACTCGTTTATCGGCGTGAAGTTCTACGGAGACGATCTCTGGTCGATGGTCGTCGGGTGGACCCTGGTCTTGATCTTGTGCGGATTTGTCTACCTGTTGACGCACAGCCCGTGGGGGCGCGTCCTCAAGGCGGTACGCGAAGACGAGGACGCAGCGCGATCGTTGGGCAAGAACGTGTTCGTGTACAAGATGCAGGCGCTGGTTCTCGGCGGCGTGATCGGTGGTCTGGCCGGGGTGTTCAACGCTTTGCAGACCAAGTCCATCAACCCGGACTTCTACTCGACCGCGCAGACGTTCTTCGCGTTCGGCGCACTGATTCTGGGCGGGGCGGCAACGGTATTCGGCCCGGTGGTCGGCGCAATGTTGTTCTGGTTCCTCCTCGCCATCCCTGATGCCTTGCTGCGTCAGGCGATCTCCGGCGAGAATCCGCTGCTCTCGCTGTCCGAACAACAGGTCGGAGCCACCAGGTATGTCCTGCTCGGATTGATGATTGCTCTCCTGATGGTCTTCAGACCGCAGGGAATACTGGGTAACAAGCGGGAGGTGCAACTCAATGCTTGACGCCGATACCAGAGCACAGATCTTTGCCGACGTTCCTCACCTTCCCGGATCGGCGAAACCCGACCCGGTGTTGGTCGCTGACAACGTCTCGCGGACGTTCGGCGGTCTCAAGGCCGTCGACGTCGATCACCTCGAGATTCAACGAGGGTGCATCACGGGTCTGATCGGTCCAAACGGTGCCGGAAAAACGACGCTCTTCAACCTCCTTACCGGATTCGACCGGCCGGACACCGGTACGTGGTCGATGGACGGTCAATCGCTGGGCCGCATGTATCCCCACCAGGTAGCCAGGAAAGGAGTGGTACGGACGTTCCAGTTGACCAAGGCGCTCTCCAAACTCACCGTGCTGGACAACGTACGTCTCGGTGCCACCGGCCAACGTGGTGAACGCATTTTTGCATCTCTCGTCCCGTGGATCTGGAAAGGCCAGGAACGCGAGATCACCGAACGCGCCAACGAACTCCTCGCACGATTCAAACTCGACACCAAGGCCGACGACCTCGCCGGTTCACTCTCCGGTGGGCAGCGCAAACTGCTCGAAATGGCTCGCGCACTCATGACTTCGCCCTCGGTGGTGATGCTGGACGAACCGATGGCGGGGGTCAATCCTGCTCTGACGCAAAGCCTGCTCGGACACATCAAGTCATTGCGCGACGACGGAATGACAGTGGTGTTCGTCGAGCACGACATGGACGTGATCCGAGACATCAGCGATTGGGTGGTGGTCATGGCGCAGGGCAGCGTCATCGCCGAATCCACCCCGGACGAACTCTCGTCCAACGCAGCCGTCGTCGACGCATATCTGGGCAGCCACCATGACCAGGCTCTCGAGTTCGACGACAACGGAAATCCGGTGGGCGAGACGGCCGTTCTGGCCGCCGCCCTGGCTGAAGCCGAGGTCGAAACCCTCGAGTCGGGCGGGGACCTGTCGGAACCCGACGTCGACAACCTTCCGGCCGATCTCGCCGCGACGCTGGAATCGAGTCCCGAGGAACCGCGCGGAAGGCACGAGAAGCCATGAGCGAGAACCACGCACGTTCACTCACGCCTGCAGAGTTCGCCGCGACGGCCGAGGAGCATCAGCGACTGTCGGCAGGTGCCCTGCTCCGCGCCGACAGCCTCGTCGCGGGCTACATTCCCGGCGTCAACATCCTGCGTGAATGCAACTTCTTCCTGAAGGAAGGGGAAATCGTCGGGATCATCGGACCGAACGGCGCAGGCAAATCGACACTCCTGAAATCACTGTTCGGACTGATACCGGTACGCGAAGGGTCGGTCACCCTACGCGAGGACAACATCACGTCTGCGCCCGCTCACGTCCTCGTTCAGAAGGGAGTCGGGTACGTCCCTCAAACGCAGAACGTCTTTCAGACTCTGACCATCGAAGAAAACCTCGAAATGGGCATTTATCTGCGTCCCAAGGCATTCGCGGAACGATTCGCCTTCGTGAGTGAACTGTTCCCCCTTCTGAGTGAACGACGAAAGGTGAAGGCCGGCGCACTCTCCGGCGGCGAACGCCAGATGGTCGCGATGGGCCGGGCCCTGATGATGGATCCGTCGGTGCTGCTGCTCGACGAACCGTCCGCGGGCCTGTCCCCCATGTTCCAGGACGAGGTGTTCATCCGCTGCAAGAAGATCAATGCTGCGGGTGTCTCGGTCATCATGGTCGAGCAGAACGCGCGCCGCTGCCTTCAGATCTGCGACCGCGGTTACGTACTCGATCAGGGTAAGAACGCGTACACCGACACCGGCGCCAATCTGATGAACGACCCCAAGGTGATCGAGTTGTACTTGGGAACGCTCGCTGGAAGCAAAGAGAAGTAGGACAGACACGAGAATGGGCCAGGGTCGCGAGACCCTGGCCCATTCTCGTTGGCTGCTTACCTGCCCACGACTTACTTGCCCACCACCACGAATCCTTCTGTGGTCAGGGTGTTCTCAGGGCCGAACTTGAGCTTTCCGTACGAACCGATGGACGGCTCCCCCGAATCGTTGAAGTCCAACTCACCGGTGATGCCGTCGTAGTCGATGTCGGTTCCCGCCTTCACCAACGGCAGGCACTCGACGTAGGACGTGCACTTGGTGCCGCCTTCGGTGACGCTGTTGATGTTGGCCGCGATGTCGGTACCGGCCGTCGACTTCGCCTGCTCGGCAGCGAGCGCTGAGATCACCACCGCGTCGTATGACTCTCCGGCGTAGTTGAAGTCGATCAGAGAGGGGTTCACAGCCTTCAGACGATCCTGGAAGGCAGCTCCGACGTCCGTCAGGGGCGTCGTTCCCTGCATGGTGTCGAGCAACGGCTTCGCCACGGATTCGCCGAGAGCGTTACCCATGTTGCCGTCGACGCCGTACATCGCCATTCCGTCCGACGGGCCGATGCCCACTTCGTGCATGCGCGTGATGATCTTCGCCGACTCTTCGAAGCCCACCAGTGCCACTGCATCCGGATTGAAGTTCTTGACTTGATCGACTTCGGAGTTGAACGACTGCGCGTTCGGGTCGTAGATGATCTTCTCGATCTGATCGGAGGGGACACCCGAATCGATCAGATTCTTTTCGATGTTGTCCGCCAGACCCGTCCCGTACGGGTCGTTGAGGGCCATGATCGCTACGCGCTGACCACCGTCGTCCGAAATGAGCTGTGCGACGGCCTGAGCCTGCAGTACGTCCGTCGGAGCGGTGCGGAAGTACATGCCCTTGTCTGGGTAGCAGACGAATTGGTCCGAGGTGTTGGCAGGCGAGAACATCACGACGCCTGCGCTGGCGATCTTGTCGATCACCTTGAGCGAGACCGAAGACGACGCGGCGCCGACGATGACCTGAGTGCCTGCAGCCAATTCGCGGTCGACGGTGGTATTGGCGGTGTCCGTTGTGGTGTCACCCGAATCGCCGGGAATCAGCTGGACCGGTTGGCCGAGAACGCCTCCGGCTGCATTGACGTCGTTGACTCCCAGCTGGGTGCCCGCGACCATCGGCGGCCCGAGGAACGACAAGCTGCCTGTATCGGGAAGAAGCGTGCCGATGCGCAGCGCTTCCGTGGACGGGGTGGCGCCGGCCTTGGCCTGCTCCGGGGTGCAATCAGTCGTGACGGATGTCGTCGCGGCAGAAGCGCCGGACGTAGAGCCACTCGAAGACGAGTCATCCGACTTGTCCGAGCTACAGCCTGCAAGTGCCAGTGATGCCGCGCCGAGAACTGCAGCAGTACGCACAAGTGTTCGTCTAGCCATCCCACGCTCCTAAGATCAGCCGGTGCTCGCGCCACCCGAACTGGCGCTCGCTGTGGGATCAGACGCTAGACCTTGGAACCGTTTCGCGATCCTTCAAGAAAGCCCTGTGACCTGACTGTTATCTGAAGGTGCACAGTGTTTACACGGCTGTAGCGCTGCGCGACGTTTCGACGGTCGACGCAGCAACCGGGTAACCCGGACACTTTGCTCAAGCGTCCGGTTCACCGCCCAGAGTTTCCAGTACGACCTGTGCGACCGCCTTCATCGTGGAGCGCCGATCCATCGCGGCGCGCTGAATCCACTTGAACGCCTCAGGTTCGGTGAGCGCTTGGCGAACCATCAGAACACTCTTGGCTCGCTCGATCAGCTTGCGTGCTTCGAGCCGGTCCGAAAGATCAGCGACCTCACGCTCGAGCGCCGTCACCTCGCGGAAACGACTGACCGCCAATTCGACAGCGGGAACGAGGTCACTGATCGAGAACGGCTTGACCAAGTAAGCCATGGCGCCGGCATCGCGTGCGCGCTCGACCAACTCGCGCTGACTGAACGCTGTGAGAATGACAACAGGAGCGATGCGTTTGGCGGCAATCTCCGAAGCGGCGTCGATGCCGTCTCTCCTGGGCATTTTCACGTCCATGATGACCAGATCAGGCTTGAGCGACTCGGCCAACTCCACCGCGACCTGCCCGTCACCCGCCTCACCGACGACGTCGTAGCCCTCTTCGCGGAGCATCTCGACCAGATCCATGCGGATCAACGCCTCGTCTTCAGCGACGACAACACGACGGGGTGCGAGCTGATTGCCTTGCGGCTGCGGCGAATTCATGGCCACCATCCTCCTCCATCGAACCGCCCCGACACGAGACGCGAACGATTAGAGGGTACCGGTGTTTGACATTGAAATCGCATCTTCTAATGTAGTCATCGCAACAAGCCCTCGTATCCCAATTGGCAGAGGAAACGGATTCAAAACCCGTCCAGTGTGAGTTCGAGTCTCACCGAGGGCACAACGAGATAAACATCAAAACCCCCTGGCGACAGGGGGTTTTGATCATCCTAGAGCGGCTTCCGGAGAATCTTCTGGACACGCTTTGGACACAGACTCCGCAGCCGCCGCGTCCAACGCGTCCGCGAGGTCGCCAAGTTGGTCGGCGAACAGGTGGCCGTATCGGTCCATCGTCAGCGTCGCCGACGCGTGACCGAGCTGAGCTTGGATGGCCTTCGGATTCGCACCGGCCGCAATCATCAACGAGGCCGCAGTGTGGCGCAGCGCGTGCACACCAATCTGCGGGAAACTTGGGTCGTCTGCCTGGCACCGTTCCACCGCACCGGACCACCACGACTTCCCCGAGGGCAACGTCATGTGGCCGCCTCGCACGTTCGGGAAGACGATGTCATCCCTGCCCTTACCCTCGCATTGTCTTGCGAGTGCCTCCGCAACCAAACGAGGTACCGCAATGGTGCGTTGGGCGTGAGACTTGGGCGAGCCCAACTCGACTCGTCCAGCCACCGTCACAGCGTTCTCGACAACGCGGACACGTCGCCGCAACAGGTCCAGGTGTCGAACCCTCAACCCTGCCGCTTCACCGAACCGTAGTCCGCCGAACCCGAGGAGCAACACGAGACCTCGACGCTCCCCCGCCTGCTCGGCCAACGCTTGCAGCTGCGCCATCGTCAGGTAGGTCTGCTCCCCTCGTTTCCGTCGCGGCAGTTTCACTCCTCGAGCGGGGTTGACCACTAGCAGTCGATCCGCGACCGCGTCGTCCAAGATAGACGCGAGGACACCAAAACAGCGCGTTATGGTCACCGGACCGCTATCGACCGACATATCTGCCACCCATTGTTGGACGTGGGTCCGCTTGATTCGCCCGACCGGAGTTTGTCCCCACTTCGGTTGGACGTGGTTGTCCCACGCCGACTTCACGACGCGGGCAGACGAGGGTTTGAGGTGCGCCTGCCGCCCGAGCCACTCGACGCCCAACTCTCCGATAGTCGCTCGGCCTGCGCTCTGTTGTACGAACGCGCCTGTCTGCTTGTCCACCTCGACTCGCGCTGCGTACGCGTTGGCGTCCCGCTTCGTCTTGAATCCGCGTTTGCGGGTCGTTTGGTGGTCCGGTGTTCGGTAGCGGACCTCGTAGCGGGTTCCGGCCTTGGTCGCATACTCCGACACGGTCGCCATCAGTTGAGCCCGAGCTCTTCTCGGAGCTGCTGCTTCAACTGCGCCGCAACCCCGCCTCGTCGTTGCGGTGAAGCGTCCCCGGCCAACCGGTCTCGTTCGGCCGACAGCGACCGCCCCCAAAGCTTTTTGGACGCCTGCGCGAGAGCCAGCCTCGAGACCCCGAGGTCGCGGGCACACCGTTGCTCGGTGAGGGACGACGACCGCAGAACGTCCAAGAGCACGGAGTCCTCAAGCGCACCTTCCGGCAGTTTCCCTTTTGGCCCTTTGGCGGACAGGAGTAGAGACAACGCCTCATCCTCGGGAGCAGGGGGCGTTATGGCAGCGACGGGCGAGCCTGCGCCGAACGCGGCCAGCTCCGCGACCTCGATAGTGCCCCCTGCTGCTTTGACATGACCTGCGCCCTGCAGGAGATCGGTCAAGCGAACGTCGCGTCCAGCCAGGACCGAGAGCGTCTGCGCGAGCCGGTACAGCTGGTCGAACGATAGAGACACTTCGCCGCGTTCGGCCGCCGAGGCTCTGCTATCGGACCAGCGCAGGCCATGTTTCCGCGCTTCTGTCGCGAGGTGGTCGAGCGTCCGTCCCATCTCTTGGCGTAGACGCCGGATGTTGGTTCCGATGAGTTCTTGAATGTCCATACGGAGCAGCGTAACGGATTGCGACGTATACGCCCACAACCCAACGTAGGCGTCCTAAATATTGCGGATTCCCATATTTCTATGATGTGATGATCCGGCACCAAGTCGCAAGGATCTTGCGCTCTCCGGTAGCGACAACGCACGAAAGGAAATCTGATGGGTTCTTCCACTCAACTCGCGACACCGGCTCCGTTGGCCAGCAGTGACGACGTGGCGACGTTCTTAGGTTGTTCGCGCCAGAGGCTCGCGGCTCTTCGCTACCAGGGACGCGGGCCGAAATTCGTCAAGATCGGCCAGCGCGTCGCGTACCGCTGGTCGGATGTTAACTCCTGGGTCGATGCCCAAACCTTCGAGGGCACAGCGCAATACAGCGCCTGAATACGAAAACGCCCCCAGTGCGCCAACACCGGGGGCGAATCCAGCCAACAATCCGAGTTCGCAGCTCGGACCGAAAGGGAAATCAACATGTCTATTGAATCAAGCACCCCCGAGAACCCGCAACCAAGCCCCTCCGACGAGACCCAACTGGAATACCCACCGGTGAGCGACCTGCAATCACTGATTGACGACCTGCAGGCGGTCGTTGATGGGATGGCACACCCCAAAGACTTCGAGTTCGTTTGCGCCTCTGAGATATATGAAACGCCCTGCAAGATCTCGGCGTGGATATCTGAAGTGTTCAACGTGACTCATGTCCGGGGGATACCTGCATTTGAGACCGTCGCGGACATCGTCGCGTGGGCCGAGGAAATCTGGGCAGACATCGCGCAGGATGAAGATTTCAGCGACAAGGATTTCCTCGTTGAAGACGTGGACTTCCGGGGAAAGCGCCTGATTATCACGTTTATGCACTCCGAATGCGCCTTCGTCACCGTCGAACCTAGCAAGGGCAGCGATTACTTCTCCATGTGCGGGCCTGACGAAACACGGGATTGGTTTCTCGAGCGCTTCGGCCCTGGCACGGTCGAGCCCCAGAGCATCGACCCGGACGCAGTAGCAGAACGCGAGCAGCTCGGAGCCCCTCAAATGAGCAATTCCTTTGCCTCCGTCGACGCCCCCGTTCGCGCCAAGTTCACGCCGCGACATGGGACAGTCTCGATTGGCCGTCAATCTGGCCCGAGTGTTGTCATCCCTGATGTGGTCGACGTCCATTCCCTGATTGACGACCTGCAGACCGCTGTTCGCGAGATGGCTCGCCACCAGGAAGCCGAGGCCACGGCATGAAAATACCGGCCAGCCAGAGGACCGAACGCCGGGACACGACCCGGCCGGTCGGCGAGCATCGTCGTTCGGCAGACGGTACGACACCGAGCAGTGGAGGCCACCAGACGAGCGTCACCGCTAAGCAGATGGAAGCTCTCGGCGCGCTGCTGCGACTCATCGACGAACGTTACTCCTCCGGAACCGCTTCCGAGTTGGTCTATTTCAAAGGTGTTCGAGTCTCGCTCCACGTACGAAACTGCCAGTCGCCCGACGGAATACTGCTCCGCATCAGCTCGACCTACGGTGCCGAAGTTCTCGAGCTGGTCCCGGCAGTGTCCCAGCAGTTCGACGCGGAAACCTTGGACAGCCAAAGCGTCCAAGACACCATCGACCAGGCACGCGACTGGCTCGACCGCGAGGTGCGCAGGGTTGTTCCTGCAGTGCAGCAAGCCAAGGTACAACTGCTCACCAAGCAGCTCGTAGACGCTGAACAGACGCGGCAGAGCGCCAACGCCTCAGTGTGGAATCGGCCGACCACTACGGAGGCCACCGAATGACCGCCCAGGAGCGATTCGAGCTGAAGGTGACCGGGTGGGCGTTCCTCGTCTACCTGCTGATCTGGGGCACGCTCGTCTTCTGATCGCGTGACCCCTGACACCAGTAATCCCCGACGCGCCCAGCGGACCCCGCCTCCATTCGGGTACCCGCTGGGCGCGCTCGTTTGCCCGGAAGACCAACGAGCGGCCACGAGAACCCGTCTCCGAAACCGGTTGTTGCCGAAAGCTTTTCTCCCTCTTAGCTTCCCTCAATTCCGACTGACCTCGACCAAAGCATTACTACTTCTACGTCAGAAATATCTCATGCTTTCGTTTCCTATGAGCAACCAAGACCCTAGACACGACGAGGCCGCAGAGGCCGCGCTACAGCGACCGAAACCCGGAACTCCCGAACACAAAGAGTGGCTGCGCGCCAAAGCTCGCGAGAACTGGCGAAAGCGAGCAGAACGAATCGCTGCCGACCCGGAGGCAAAAGACCGCGAACGACTCCGCAAAAAGGCTCGCAACTACGAAGCGCGTCAACGCCGGAGGGTCGGAATCCTCCCCCTACCTATCGGCCAACGCGTCCCGAAAGAGCAGTGACCCCGACAGCAGTCCGCCCCAATTGCTGGCAGGCAACCGGGGCGAACGGAGCGCGCACGTACACGCTGAACACGACACCCCCAGCGTAACACGCGCTCCTCATAACAGATGAGGAGTAATAGTGAAATCCGCAGCACGACAGGCTAAATCAGCACCCCACTCCATAGCGCCCCCTGCTGGCCCGTTCGCTGACCACGCGCCCGCGCTGGCCGCTGACGGCTGGTCCGTCTTTCCGATCGTCCCGCGAGGGAAGGTCCCCTACGCGGGGTCGCACGGACACCGCGACGCGACTACCGACCGGGCGCAGGTCGAGGAGTGGACCCGCATTCACGCGAACGGGAACATTGGTATTCGTCCGGCCGGGGGAATGCTCGTTGTGGATATCGACTCCGCTGCTCTCCTCGCCCCGTGGATGAACGAGCGCGGCCTGTCGTTGCCTCCGACACGTGTCGTCCGCACCAATCGCGGAAGCCACTACTACTACGCGCACTCCTCGGAACGTCCTCTACTGGCCACGATTCCGGGCGTGGACCTCAAGACCTCGAAGGGGTTCGTCCTGGCTCCAGGGTCCATCCACAAATCCGGCCGCATCTATCGAGTATGGCGAGACCGCCCCATTGCCGAACTTCCCCGCGAGTGGCTAGAGCACATCCAGCGCCCCGAACCGAAGCCGCGCCCTCCCGTGGTCACGAGATCAGGGGGCGTTTCCGTGGGAACACCGAACGGGGCTCGACTGGTCAAGCTCCTTGCGGTTAAGCGGCCAGGCGACGGACGCCGCAGTTACTACCAGTGGTGCGTCGGCGCAGCGTACCGCGACTACGGCGGCTCGCCCGACCTCGTGAACCGACTCCGCGACATGGCCGTGCAGATCGGACTCGACCCGGCCGACGTGGACCGAATCGCGGCCTGGACTGCGGATCAATACATCAATACAAATGACTCTCTCCCTCCGGTCGATGGGGTCTCCAATCTGGATCGGAGCACACTCAATGCCTAAGCTCGGCGAATTCGAGGGCGACCTCGGCAGCACGAAACCGAGGATCATCGACCCCCGACTGGAAGCGTGCGTGACGCCTGCGACGCCCGCTGGGACGGCCGACGGGACAAGTACCCGTCCCACCTCCGAAAACGCTCCATCGCAGGTCAGAGCATATGAAAAAGCGAATGGGACGGGTGGGACGGGTTCGAGGGGGGTAGACCAAAAGACCCCTGATTCAGCGCCGCTCGGGTCAATTCTCGATGACACCGAGAAGCTGATCCGCAGGTGGATTACCTACACCCACGAGGCCCATTACGTCACCAACGCTCTGTGGGTCGCCGCGACTCACCTCATTGACGAGTCGAACTACGCCCCGCCCTTGGTTCTGAACGCTCCTCGCATGAACTCCGGCAAGACCACGGTTCAGGACATCACCCGGATGATGTCTCGAGACTCCCTCGCCGCAAGCAACGTGACAGGCGCAGCCCTGTTTCGACTGATCGACGCGAAACACCCGACGATCTTCATTGACGAGGCCGACAACTCGAACCTCGACGCGGAAGGTGGTGAGGTCTTTCGCGCCGTCATGACCTCCGGCTTCAAGCGCGGCGCGTCGTCCAACTTCATTCGTTCCGTTCAGGGTAAAGGCGACTTCGTGCCGAAGGTCTATAACGTGTTTGGGTTGGTCTGCATCGCGGGCAACGGCAAATTCGCTCCGGAAACGGTGCTGTCTCGCGGGTTCGTGATTCCGCTTCTCCCCCGCACAGCAGCCGAAGAGGCCGTCGCAGAAGAGTTTGACGAGGAATACCACGAGGGCTTGTTGGATGAAGTACGCGGACGATTCGACACCTTCGTTGCCGCAATGGAACCGGGCACAGTTCGCGGTCGAGAGGTCGAATGCACTGTTGGTGGTCGCAACGCCCAGAAGTGGCGGTTTTTGCTCCGGATCGCGGACCTTGCCGGGGGCGAGTGGCCTAGACGAACACGGGAGGCCGCCGAGTACCTGTGCGGTGTCGGCAAAGAATCGAAGGAATACGCCAACGAGGCCACGTTGTTATTGCGGGATCTTCGGACGGTATTCGTCTACCTGCTCGCGACAGACGAACCGCAGAACCCCGACGCGAAACTGCGGGAAGGGATTCCGACTCGAACACTCCTGTCGTACCTGCATCAGCCCGACCACCCGGACTTCACCCGTCCACTCGTGAACTCGAAGGGCGAGTTGGTCGAACTGCCTCCGGTCGATCCGTGTTGGGCATCGAAGTCTGACGAGTTGGACGACAACCGTTTGACTCGAATTCTGCGGGAGTCCTTCGCGATTCACTCGAGCAAGAAACGCAACATGTACCCGGACGGTAAGCAGCTCCGGGGCTACGCAGTCGCAGACTTGGTGGACCTCTTCGGCAGGTTCCTGTGACCTCCTTTTGGTCTAACCCCGGAAACCTGTCCCATACGTCCCATTTTGGTATCTCACCCCCTCTGACCGGCCACGGAGCACTATTGAGGACCGGGACGGGTAGTCGTCCCAACGACACGTCCCAGAGGCACAAAGCGTCCCCAGCGGGACGCCTGGACGGGAGCGCACTAGACGTCGAAGCGCCTCGCGTTCTCTCGATGCTCACTCTCGAAAGCCAAAGCGGAGGCGTTCCCACGCCGCACGGGCACCGAAACCGTCGGAACGCCCGCCAGGCCAAGGGAAGCCAAACGAGACACAACAACGACGCCTTTCGGGGGGAGCGCCTCCGCTTTGGCTTGCCGGGGACGTTCCGACCTGACCGTTTCGCGAAAAACGCCCCCTGGCCTTTGTCCACATAGCCAGCACCCAAGCGGAGGCGTCCACCCCCCGCCGCCCTCGAACCCAAGGAGATCTCAAATGACGCGGAACCTGCAGTACAACGAACTGATCGAAGTTGTCAGCGCCTGGTGGGACTCCCGAGTAGTCCAAGACACCCAAGGTTCGCTCTCGACTGCCAAGGCCCTCGGCGACCTCGCCAAATGGTGCAACAACCTCGGGTACGAGACACCGCTCGAGCTTCATTCGAAACAGATCATCTCCCAGAACCACGCCGGGAAAACCACTGACCTGCACTCCCGCACGCAGCGGGGTTGGCGCGGGTTCTCGATCCCGAACCTGGAGGACGCCAACTGGAAGGCAGCATGGGCCGCAGTCCCGACTGAAGATGTGCCGAAACGCCCACGAGGGGTGCTCGGGTTGGCGGTCCGAGTTCGCCGCTTATGGCTCCAAGGTCGCCTCGGATTCATCCCCTGTTCGGAGATCCGCCCGACCCGCCAACTCCTCGCGCTGACGAACGCCAGCGCCGCAGACCTTCTGTTGGCGGCCGAGCTCATCAACAAGAATCTCGACCTCGTCCTGTCGGCTGACGTGCGGGATCGCGAGGTAACCGCGCATTGGGCGAAAGTCGAACTCCGAG
Source organism: Rhodococcus sp. FH8 (assembly GCF_019266085.1). Taxonomy (NCBI): domain Bacteria; kingdom Bacillati; phylum Actinomycetota; class Actinomycetes; order Mycobacteriales; family Nocardiaceae; genus Rhodococcus; species Rhodococcus sp. FH8. Next base: position 71,661 of record NZ_LPNQ01000075.1, read on the forward strand.
AAGCGCAACGCGAGTTGAACCGCCGCGTTCAGGCTCGCCAACGTCGCGACATGTTCCCACCGACCCACACGGAAATCGAATCCGAAGCGGCTTCTTTCGCCGTCTGAACCCTCGTGGGGGTCGGAATGCCCACCAACCCCCTCGAACGTCTCCCGATAGACGCGAGACACCAGAACACCACCCCGAGAGCGGTTCGGCCAACAACCCACGACCGGACGGAAGACCCGTGAAGATCAACGTAAATATCGACACCGCCCTCTCTGACGACGACGTTCTCGACCTGATCGACGAAACCCGCTGCGCAGGCATCGGACCGCAAGCGCAGGTGGCGTCCCGAATGGCAGTCGCGCAGGCGCTACTCGGACTCACTCAGGAAGTGCGAGCACTCCGCGAAGAAATCGCCGCCAAGCGATGACCCCGGCCGCATTCATCACAGGCGTGGTCGCGCTCGACCCCAGAGCTGCCGCCCTCGTCGCGAAGGCCATCCGAACCGGAAACGAGCAGCTCCGCGCCCACGGCGCACCGGGATTCACCCGCGACGTACTGGCCGCGGGCGTAGCGCTTGAGAACGCCAGCCGCGCGGGCGCGAACGCCATAACCGCCAGTGCCGCAACAACACCCAATGATGGACTGGTCCAGGACGCCGAGCGGCTGACAACCGAGCAGGCCGCAAACCTTCTCGGGGTCACTCCAAACGCCGTGCGGGACTTGGCGCGCCGAGGTCGCCTCGACGGCCACAAGATCGGCCAGAACTGGACCTTCGACCCCTGGCAGATCGAGGCCCGCAAACGACAACAACGACAGGGCAACTCATGACCACCAAGAAGAAACCCCCAATGACAGCGAAGGAACGGACACGAGTCCTCGCCGCTGCCGCCGACAAACGCGCATTGAAGCGCCAGTATCCGGGCTTCTACGCCACGCGAGACGCGACCGTGAAAGCGGCCGTAGCCACAGGTCGAATCCTCGCAGCTCGAGTCGGATACTGGAACGACCAATACGACCTCAACCCGGTGGAGACCACCGAACGACTGCGGGCGTTGCAGCCCGTGCTGCTGGCCTCGAACAACCCGACCTCCACTGAGGACCGCGTGTGGCACGAGCGCCACCTCGCCGCAGGTGGGAAGCAAGCCGAAGCCGACCTCGGATGGTTCGATACGGCAGACCTCACCGCCTCGGCCGCACCTCTCACCCCCGACACCAGCAACACCACCCACCTCGCCAGCGCCGCCAGCGCCGACGACCTCGGGTGGTTCGACGCCGCCGACCTCGAAGCCGACATCGCCGCATCGGCACCGGCCGAGACCCCAACCACCAACAACACCGCCTCGTCTGACGACGACGGCTGGTTCTCCTGAGGAGCTAGAACATGGTTGCAAACATCAATGACGTCCAACGCCTCCGCGACACCGTTCAGGCACTCGGGGCCGAACTGCCCCAGTCGCTAGCCAAGACCGCCGAGCTTGCATCGGCTATCGCCAGTAGATCGGAGGTTTCAAGAGCACCGAATCTCGAAGGGCTTCTGAGCGATCCTGATCTGACGGCCGCTGAAATCGAAGGTTTCATTTCGGACGTGGGTACGGCCAGCGCCCGCGAGTACCACTCGTCGCGGCCAAGGGAAATCGCCGTCCATACCCTCGTCCAGCAATTCACTGAGGACCTGCGCGGAGCCGGGGGTGACGCCCTGATGGACACCCTTCGACCCAAATTCGAGGAGGCGGCCGGCGCCTTCGCCGAGGCGGGCCGGCGGCTGGATGGCGGGGCATCGGCCGAGTCCATCCTCGCCAGCGGCGAACCCGAGCAGATCGAGGCGTGGCGCGCCCTGCCGCAGGCGCAGGCAAAGGCCGATTCGATTCGTGGTCTTGTGCGCTTGATGGTTGTGCACTTCGGTGTTGTGAGGACAACCGAGTACACCGAGGACCACGCACAGGCCGCCTTCTTCTCGGCGTCTTCCGATCAGTTGATTCAGGCGGGGCACGCATTCGGGGGTACACACCACGGCCTACGGGGTGGAGTGTGGGCCAAGGTGCCGATGCGAGTGCTCAACACGGTCACCGAAGCGCGAGCGATCATGGCGGATGCAGAGTCCGGACCGTTGGAACCTGCCCGCAAACCCACCGAGCGCGAGCTCGGGAGTTTGCCACACCGCTAGACGGTCCGAGAGACCCTGGCCCGATATACCCCGTCACAAATGTCGAAGTACCTGGGGGCCAACTCCTCCGAGGTCAATTGGCTCTTTCTCCCTCCGAAATTCTGCGGGGCTCTCGTCCCCGGTCGTGGGGGTTCTCGGCCTCCTCGCGGGGTATTCCGAGGCCCCCACAGACTGTGAATCGCTCCGAGGCCAAGCGAGACCCCAGAACGCGCATGACGGAACCAATTCCACAGCGGGCGTCAACGTCCCCGACCTGGTACTCCAATTCAAATCAGGAACCGGAATCGAAGGCAGGTTAGGGCAAGCCTTTCTCCCCCACTGATCCAGCCTGCGCCCCTCGTTTCGCGTGCAGCAACCCGCCGCGACCGGGGAACCCCCTACCGACACGGCCACCGGCCAGCAGGTAGGGGGTTCTCGGCTGTTCGGAAAGCTCCCCCTGATCGCGAAACTCGTTCGCAGGCGCGAGCCCAGATGGCAGGAGCACAAAACTGCCCCCAAACCTCCATGGGTTTGGGGGCGTCCACTTTCGACTAGCTATGCATCGGCAAGGAAGTCCGAGAACATCGAATCATCCGAACTTGCAAAGTAATGGCCGTGAGTCTGCATCACGGTCTGGATGCTGTCCGCACCGATGAGCACGATTTCAAATTTGTCCAGATGCCGATACGCGCGCTCCGCTGCGTCGTACGCACGGATGGCGGCATGGCGGTCCAAAAACTCGCCTTGATGTACAAGTTTCGCTTGGTCAAAGCTATAAACAAGCAGGAAATGGACGGTATCGTCTTTACCCATCTCTAGCTCCTCCCTCTATGTCAAGCCCGGTAGTGGCCAGCAGCAACAACTGCGCCCCGAGCAGCGTCAAAGCGCGCGCGCAACTCAGACGGTATCTCCAAACCATACTCGCGTCTATAGATGACCTCGCCAGCAGCACCAAAATAGTCAATCATTTCATCCGGACCATTACCGTCCTTCAGATTCATCCCGAGCCGGGCGTCGGCCGCTTCGATTGCGTCCGCCCACTGCTGCTGACCCCGTGTCCGAAGCTGCACTTCAATGGGACGGTCATCACGCTTGACGACGATGTGAACCGCTCGATATCCGATGTCTTTTGGATTGACAATATAGTCCCGAGGGTCACGTTTGAAATCCTTCGACCAGTTCCGCTCAATGCGGCTCCGCACGCGATCAAGTTCAGCTCCGTCTGCAAGAACGGCACGAACTCCACCGATATCTTCAAGCCTAGCCAGGGCTGTTGTCCCAGTTGAAGTTTGAGAAGTTCGATGAAGCTTCCGAACGATTCTCGGAACGCGCTTAAGTCGCTGACCAATCGCTTCGTGCGCGATTTCTGTGCGGATCATGCTCTGCAATCCGAGTCGCACCTTCACGAGCGGGTACGAGTGAGCTGCCCTGAACGCCTCGATCACGGTCAGTGCCCGCTCGAGGTCGGCATCTGAGGCATCAACGCCATCGTGCCAAGCGCCACGAACCAACTCTCCACACTTATTGATCTGGTTCTTGCTCGGTAACGGATCTGCTGCCACGATGGAACCGTACATCGGGAAGTAGCCTCCCACGGCACCGTTTACAGAGTGACAACCATCACCACCCGGTCACTATGTGCAGATTGCGGAAACAACGTAGGGCCAACCAGTCGTCCCAGCGATCTAGCAACCCGATTCGGGAGCGCCACGTGGACACCATTTGGACACAATCTCGCCGAAGTCGCCAGAATCAGGACGACTTCCCGGTGGTCCGTTTCGCCAGCTAGATCGCAATATGGTCACATTGCCGCTGGACCCTCGGTGGCCGATTTTTATTTCGAGTCTCACCGAGGGCACCACCTGCCGCAGCTGGCCGCACCGCAAGGTTTCGGCATTCGGCTGTACCCCAGATCGACCGCCGTTAGATTCGATCCATGAACGGTCACCGGCTGATTGCTCTGCTCGGAGCCATATCGATTCTCGCGCTGCTCACCGGGTGTCAAACAGACGGCCAATCCAATACTGCCGGCGAATCCAGCACTGCCGGCGAATCTTCCAACCAGGCCGCGCTCGATGCTGCAACACAGACCGGCACCCTTCAGGTCGGCTCTCCCGCTATCGATGCCCCATCCACCGAGATCTCCATGCCTCCCCCGTTCCCGAACGACACGGAGGTCCCTTCACCGACTCCGCGCGTCGACGTGACCGAGATCGACGTGATCGATCACGATGGTTTCACCCGCATCACCTATCGCTTCGACGGAAGCGGATCTGTGTTCTGGAAAACCGAATACGTCAGTGAAGCAATCCGAGCGGGTGACAGCACAGTCGTGGACGTCGGAAGTCGATCGATACTTCAAGTCGACCTGATGGGAGTCCAATCGGATTCGTCGCTCAACTCCGTATCTCACGAGGGCGAAAACATCACGCGCATAGACAGTGCAGCCAGGAACAGTGCGATCCTGCAGTCGTTTGTCGGCACGGTCGACATCCGTCCGGCATACACCGTATCGACATCCGATTCACCGTCCCAGTTGACGATCGACATCCCCAAGGCAGACAGCTGACTGTCGAATACCCAATTGCGCGCTCAGCTCAGCCATTCCAGCGCAGCGGTGCTCGACGCGGTAATTCGGTTATCGCGGGGCGGATGAATACTCCGTCTCGAAACCGAGGTCTCACAATCGATCCGAGGCGATTGCGGGGTCCGGTTCAACACGACTGTCATGATTCTCACTGCATGCCCGAACGTCCGCTGCTCGAACTGCTGCTGCCAGTGTTTGTTCCAGCAGGACTGCCACCGTCATGGGGCCGACGCCACCCGGCACTGGTGTGATCGCACCGGCATGTGGGAGCGCAGCGGCGTACTCCACATCTCCGACGTTGCCCTCGTTGTACCCCGCATCGATCACCACTGCACCAGGCTTGATCCACGTCCCTTTGATCAGTTCCGGAACACCGACGGCCGCGATGACGACGTCTGCCGAGGCGACGTGGGCGGCCAGGTCGACGGTGCGCGAATGGCAGTATGTCACCGTTGCGCCTCGACGCAGGAGGAGCATTCCCATCGGCAATCCGAGTATCGGGCTTCGGCCGACCACGACAGCATGCTTTCCGGAGAGTTCGACGCCTGTGGCGTCGAGCAGGCGCAGGATGCCACTCGGCGTACACGATTCGAATCCCCCACCGGTCAACGCCATTGCCGCAAAAGATGCCGAAGTGACGCCGTCAACGTCTTTGTCGGCCGAGATGGCATCGAACGCGGCCCGTTCGTCGATGTGGTCTGGCACCGGGTGTTGCAGCAGTATGCCGTCGATCGAAGGGTCCGCCGACAACGCTCTCAGCACGCCGACCAGTTCTTCGGTGGTTGTACTCACCGGGAGTTCGACCGTCCGCGACGTCATTCCGACGGCGACAGATCGTTTGGCCTTCATCTGTACATACGCCTTCGAGGCCGGGTCCGCTCCCACGATGACGGCGGCCAGGCAAGGAACGTGCCCCGCCTCATCACGAAACTGCCTGGTGCGCACTGACAGGTCCGCTAGCGCAGCATCCGCAATTGCGCGTCCGTCGATTATTCGAGCGGCCACATTCTGGCTGGGCAGATTTTCTGTAGACAGATTTTCGGTGGGCCGATTCTCGATAGACATGGATCCCCTTCACACAAGATGTGTGAAGCACCCAGGCGGTCGATGCCTCGCGATGTGCACTCCCCGGTGGTAATTCCCACCCGCGCCAGTCGTGCGTGGTCAGCGTACCGCGCGTTTGTCTCACTGCCACGAAACGCGTCGAGAACGCCACTCACGAAACGAGACAAATCGACATAACCTATCAATAGGTAACGATCTGACCTGCAGTTATTCCATCCTGTGCAATTAGATGGCACGATGGGGGCAACCGCACGGGCACCAAGCATTGGAGGCACCGATGGACAACGGCAAGATAAACCTGACCTATGACGGTCGGGTGTCACTGAGCTTCCAACTGGCGATTCCGCACGCACCGGACAAGGTCTGGAAAGTGATAACGGAACGCGAGTACCTCGACGCCTGGTTTCCGGCGGACGTCGATTTCGATCTCACTCCCGGCGCGGATCTACTGTTCAAGGTGACACCGGAACAAGTCGAGCGTTTCGGACTGCCCGCAGATCACGTGACGCGCGGGACGGTCATCAGCGTCCACCCGCACCGAATTCTCGAATTCCTCTGGGACGCAGACACTCTTCATTGGGAACTGGCACCGGACGGCACCGGCGGCTGTTGGCTGACTCTCACCCACACGATGGAGGACGAGGAATCCGCGTACGCGCACGCCGCCGGCTGGCACGCGGGCTTGGAAGTTGTTGCGGCCCAACTCGATGGACGCGAAGTCGACTGGTCTCCGTGGGACCGCGCCGACGAACTCTCACCGCAATATCGCAAGTCTGCTTGATTCTGGGCCCGAGTTCAGTCTCGGGCCCGCATCTCATTCCCCTTTACGCGGGAAATGCCTGATCATTCCTTCTTGGACCACCGTCGCCAACAGCAGTCCTTCCACCGAGAAGTACCGTCCCGTTGCCAGACCGCGCGAACCTGCGGCGACCGGCGATTCGGTGGCGTACAGAACCCAGTCGGTGAACCGGAACGGGCGATGGAACCAGATCGAATGATTGACCGTCGCCGCGACGATACGATCATGACCCCAGGACAAACCATGAGTGGTCAGAATCGAATCGAGCACGGTGGTGTCGGACGAATATGCCAGCGTCGCAGCGTGAATGAGCGAATCGTCCGGCAGATCACCGTCGGGGCGCATCCACACCCGATTGTGGTTGAGTTTCTCGCCGGTGCCCTTGAGGATCCACGCCGGATCGTTGGCGTACCGCATGTCGATCGGCTTGAGCGCCGCACTGAAATGCGGCAGTTTTTCCTCGTACCCCACCAGATGATCGCCGATGGGAGGCAACGACTCCGGAAGTGGAACATCCGGGATCTCGACAGCATGGTCGAGCCCCTTGCCGGAGTCCTGGAACGCCGCGAGCATCACGAACAATTCGTTCTCACCCTGATAGGCAGTCACCTGACGGTTGGCGAACGCCCGCCCGTCGCGATGACGATCCACCCGATACTCGATGGGCGCCTTGACATCTCCGCCGCGAATGAAATGGGCATTCACCGCATGGATGGGGCGATCACCGTCGACGGTCCGCCCGGCGGCCATCAGTGCCTGAGACACCAACTGACCGCCGAACGTCCGCGAACCTACCTGTTTCGGGTGGTATCCACGGAACGCGTCTTCACCGATCTGCTCCAGATCCAACAGACCGAGGAGAGTACCGAGGTCGGTGGACGCGTTCGCGTGGGTCACTCAGTGGTCCTCTTCGCCGATACGGTGGACGTGAATGAGGTTGGTGGAACCGACAGTTCCCGGAGGGGATCCGGCAACGATGACCACGAGGTCGCCCTTGACGTACCGCCCGAGGGAGAGCAACGCACTGTCCACCTGACGCACCATCTCGTCGGTGGTGGCCACCGCATCGACCAGGAACGTCTCGGTTCCCCACGTCAGCGTCAGCTGACTGCGCACCGCGGGCAGCGGTGTGAAGGCGAGCAACGGCAGAGGCGTGTGCAGACGAGCCAGTCGACGCACCGTGTCACCGGACTGAGTGAACGCAACCAAGGCCTTGGCGTCGAGACGTTCGCCGATGTCGCGTGCTGCGTACGAGATGACACCGCGCTTGGTGCGCGGGACGTGGGTCAACGGTGGGACACGGGTTGATTCGTTCTCGACGGCCTCGACGATGCGGGCCATGGTGCGAACGGTTTCCATGACGTACTTGCCCACCGAAGTCTCGCCCGAGAGCATGACTGCGTCGGCGCCGTCGAGAACGGCGTTGGCGACATCGGATGCCTCTGCGCGAGTGGGACGTGAGTTCTCGATCATCGACTCGAGCATCTGCGTCGCGACGATGACCGGCTTCGCGTTCTCACGAGCAATCTGGATTGCGCGCTTCTGAACGAGCGGGACCTGCTCGAGCGGCAACTCGACACCGAGGTCACCGCGGGCGACCATGACGGCGTCGAACGCGAGCACGATGGCTTCGAGATTGTCGATGGCCTCGGGCTTCTCGAGCTTCGCGATGACGGGAACGCGGCGCCCGACTCGATCCATGATGGCGTGAACCAATTCGACGTCCGCCGGTGAGCGAACGAAGGAGAGTGCAATGAAGTCGACACCCAGCTTGAGAGCGAACTCGAGGTCGGCGATGTCCTTGCCCGACAAGGCTGGAACGGAGACGTTCATACCGGGCAGTGAGAGGCCCTTGTTGTTGCTGACCGGACCGCCTTCGGTGACCCGACAGACGACGTCGTTGCCGTCGATGGACGTGACGACCAGGCCGACCTTTCCGTCGTCGACCAGCAGTCGATCGCCGGCCTTGGCGTCGCGCGCCAATTCCTTGTACGTGGTCCCGACGCGATCGTGCGTTCCCTCGACGTCGTCGACGGTGATACGAACCTCTTCACCGTTGGCCCAGGTGGTCCGCTCGTCCTTGAATCGGCCGAGGCGAATCTTGGGCCCCTGAAGGTCGGCGAGAACACCGACGGCCTTTCCGGTGGCGTCCGACGCGGCGCGGACGCGAATGTAGTTTTCTTCGTGATCGGCATGCTCGCCGTGGCTGAAGTTGAGGCGCGCCACGTCCATGCCGCTCTCCACGAGCTCACGGATGCGGTCGCCAGAAGCTGTCGCAGGTCCAAGTGTGCATACAATTTTTGTCCGTCGGTTCACGGCTCGAGCCTAGTCGCTACCCCACCGCACTTCTATCCGGCATTTGCGACCTGCACTTTCTGTACTTACTCGATTCAGTTGGTCAGCTCACGAACAGCGGAAATGCCTTTGGATGAACCGGAGCCGGAAGCGCCGACTCGCCTGTGAGAAACATGTCGACGGCACGTGCGGCCGACCGTCCCTCGGCAATCGCCCACACGACCAGCGACGCCCCGCGATGCGCGTCGCCGCAGACGAATACGCCGGGTGTGCGGGTCTGCCACCCGACATCACACTCGATTCTGCCGAGTGGATCGGTGCCGACATCAAGGTCGGTGAGCAGTGGAGCGGTTTCGACGCCGTCGAAACCCAGAGCGAGCAGGACCATCTCGCACACGAGATCGATCGTGTCTCCAGTCTCCACCAAGGTTCGTTGTCCGTTCTTCGCTCGTGACACGGCTACCGGAACCATCCGGATTGCACGGACCGCACCCTTACCGTCGTCGAGAAATTCCTGCGCAGCCCATCGGAACCGTTTGTCACTGCCCTCCTCGTCTGCCGGCGAGCTGCGTAGGACCCGCGGCCACAACGGCCATGGGTCGCGATCTCGATCGCGGTGTGCCGGAGGTGGGACGTGGTAATCCAACTCCGTCACTGCGTGCGCACCCTGGCGATGCACCGTGCCGAGGCAGTCGGCGGCCGTGTCGCCGCCACCGATGATCACGACGTTTTTACCTCGCGCCGAGATGCTCGACGCACCATCACCCTCGCATTCGCGGTTGGCCGCCCGCAGGTACGTCATCGCAGGATGGATTCCGCGAAGACTACGACCCGGTACGTCGGTGTCTCTGACACGATCAGCCCCGACCGCCAGGATTACCGCCTCGAAATCCGTCAGGAGGTCGTGCGCGCTCACGTTCACTCCGACGGCGCAGTCAGTGACGAATCGGGTCCCCTCGGCGGTAAGTTGGTCCAGCCGCCGGTTGATGAGGGCCTTGGGCAACTTGAATTCAGGAATTCCGTAGCGAAGCAGTCCCCCGATCCGATCGCTCCGCTCGAACACCGTGACACTGTGTCCGGCTCGTGTCAGTTGTTGAGCCGCGGCCAGTCCCGCCGGTCCCGAACCGACAACCGCAACACGGTTTCCGCTGTGAACTACCGCAGCCTGCGGCCCCAACCAACCCGACTCCCAGGCGTTGTCGACAATCGCCTGTTCGATGCGCTTGATGGTGACACCCCCCGACGTGTGCTCGTCGTCGAGTGCGAGAACGCACGCCGTTTCGCACGGTGCGGGGCACAGATGTCCGGTGAACTCGGGGAAATTGTTGGTGAAATGCAGATTCTCCGAGGCTTCGGACCACCGTCCACGCCGAACCAGGTCGTTCCATTCCGGAATGAGATTGCCGAGCGGACACCCTACGTCGGCCGAATGGCAGTACGGCACAGCGCAGTCCATGCAACGCGAGGCCTGTGCAGATACGTCTCGATTTCGCACGACGGGATCCAGCGACTCGTATACCGACGCCCAGTCGCCGACACGCACATCGGGCGGTCTGGTCGGTGCGTCGGATCGTTTCACGTTGAGGAACCCGCGTGCGTCAGGCATGAGCCGGCTCCACCAGTTCGTTCTCTTCCACGACCTTCCGGTAGTCGACAGGCAAGACTTTGGTGAATCTCGGACTCTGGCCAACCCAGTCGTCGAGAAGTTTCGCAGCCACCGGCGAGCCGGTCGCAGCCAAATGCTCGCCGAGAATGTCGACCAGCTGACGACAGTCTTCCGCCGAAGGCCGCTCCAGCACGACCATGTCGCGGTTGACCTTCTCTGCCTTCACATCGAGTACGAAGGCAATTCCGCCCGACATTCCCGCAGCAAGGTTCCTACCAGTTGGGCCGATGATGACGACGCGACCCCCGGTCATGTACTCACACGCATGGTCGCCGACGCCTTCCACCACAGCGACCGCACCCGAGTTTCGCACCGCGAATCGTTCCCCGACACGCCCCCGGGCATAGAGCGCACCGCTCGTAGCGCCGTACAGCAGCGTATTGCCGGCAATCACCTGCTCCTCGGCCACGAAGGGTGCGTCCTCACTCGGCCGAAGCACAATTCGTCCACCCGAGAGCCCCTTTCCCACGTAATCGTTTGCATCGCCGACAACGACCAGCGAGATGCCCGGTGGCAAGAACGCACCGAGTGACTGGCCCGCCGTTCCACGGAGCACGACGTCGATGGTGCCGTCAGGTAGCCCGACGGCACCGTAGCGTCTGGTCACCTCAGCGCCCAGCCTCGTTCCCACCGCTCGATCCGTATTGTGTACTGGCAGTTCGATATGCACGGCTCGAGCGTCCTCGAGCGAGTTCGCAGCCAAGTCGATCAGGGTGCGTTCGAGTTCGCTCGAAGTAGGTACATACGGTAGGAAGGCCGCGCCGGCCGGCGCGGCCGGAACGTCGAAGAGTGGTGAGAGGTCCAACGTCCGACTCTTCCAATGTGCCACCGCCGGAGACATTTCCAATACGTCTGCGTGCCCCAGAGCATCGTCGATACTTCGAAACCCCAATTCTGCCAACAACCGTCGCACGTCGTCGGCGATGAAGCGAAAGAAGTTCTCGACGTACTCGGGCCGCCCGGTGAATCGCTCGCGCAGTTCGGGATTCTGCGTCGCTACTCCGACAGGGCAGGTGTCGAGGTGACATACCCGCATCATGACGCACCCGGCCGCGATGAGTGGCGCCGTGGAAAACCCGTACTCCTGCGCCCCCAGCAACGCGGCGACGACGACGTCCCGCGCCGTGCGCAAACCCCCGTCACACTGGACGACGATCCGATCGCGTAACCCGTTGAGCACCAGGGTCTGCTGAGTTTCGGCCAGCCCGATCTCCCACGGCGTACCCGCGTGGTGGATGGACGAGAGTGCCGCAGCACCCGTCCCGCCGTCGTGACCGGAGATCAGCACCACGTCGGCGTGCGCTTTGGCCACACCTGCCGCAACAGTCCCGACTCCGACTGCGCTGACCAACTTCACGTGTATCCGCGCACGATCGTTTGCGCATCTGAGGTCGTAGATCAATTGGGCGAGATCCTCGATCGAATAGATGTCGTGGTGCGGGGGCGGAGAAATGAGCCCGACCCCAGGCGTCGAGTACCGGGTTTCCGCGATCCACGGGTACACCTTGGACCCCGGAAGCTGCCCTCCTTCACCGGGCTTGGCACCTTGGGCCATCTTGATCTGAATGTCGGTGGCATTGACCAGGTAATCGCTGGTCACCCCGAAGCGCCCACTCGCGACCTGCTTGACTGCGCTTCGACGCTTGTCGTCACGCAACCGCTCCGGCGACTCTCCGCCCTCACCGGTGTTGGAACGCCCGCCGAGAGCATTCATCGCAACCGCCATCGTCTCGTGCGCCTCCGCAGAGAGGGAACCGTAGCTCATCGCACCGGTGTTGAATCGAGCGAGAATCATCTCGACGGGTTCGACCTGATCGAGCGGAATCGGCGGACGAACCTCACACCGAAATCGAAACAATCCCCGCGGTGTTCCGCCCTGCGCGCTCAGTCGATCGACTTCATCGCTGTAGCGGCGAAAGATTTCACTTCGCCCCGTCCGGGTCGCATGCTGAAGGAAGAACACGGATTCGGGTGTGAACACATGCAATTCACCATCGCGGCGATACCGGTACTGTCCGCTGTCGGTCAACTGACGATTGTCGAACTGACGATGCTGCACTGCGGACGACGAGAACGCAGCCGTGTGGCGCATCAGAACTTCGCGCGCGACTTCGGTGATACCGATCCCGCCGATCCGGCTCCGTGTGTTGCAGAAGTATTCGTCGACCAACTCTCGACCCAAGCCCACGGCCTCGAATACCTGTGCGCCCGTGTAGGAGTGAACCGTAGCGATTCCCATCTTCGACATCACTTTGAGCACGCCGAAATTTGTTGCTCTCAGGTAGTTGTCCGACGCAGTCTTCGGATCTATCCCGGGAAGTTCGTCCTGCTCGCTGAGGGCTTGGACAGATTCGAGAGCAAGGTACGGGTGGACAGCCGCCGCACCGTAGCCGATCAGCAGCGCGATGTGATGAACTTCGCGCGCGTCACCCGAGTCGACGACAAGGGAAACCTTGGTCCGCAGGCCATGACGAACCAGATCGTGGTGCACGGCTGATACTGCGAGCAATGACGGAATGGGAGCCTGCTCAGGGCCTGATCCACGGTCGGAGATCACCAGAATCTCGATTCCGGCTGCGGCGGCTGTTCGGGCGGACTCACGAAGCTTCTCGACGCCTTCGGTGAGACTGCCCCTCGGATCGAAACCTGCGCGAAGGACAGCGCTTCTCGGAGTTCTTGCGCCGTATAGTTCGGCGACCTTCGCCATCTTCCCCGGTCCGATCACCGGTTTGTCGAGAACAATCCTTCGGCACGACAGCGCCGACGCTTCGAACAAGTTCTGCTCAGCGCCGAGGGTGACACCAAGCGTAGTGACGACTTCCTCGCGAATCGCGTCCAAAGGCGGGTTGGTCACCTGAGCAAAGAGCTGAATAAAGTAGTCGTACAACAGCTTCGGCCGATCCGAAAGAACGGCGAGAGGCGTGTCGACACCCATCGATCCCAACGGCTCCGATCCTGAGCTTGCCATCGGGACAAGAATGTCCCGCAGGTCCTCGGCGTGGTATCCGAAGAGCAACTGCCGTTGCAACAGCGGAGCCGGATCGCCTCGGGCAGGCGCAGTCTCGGGGATGTCCTCGAGGTCCACCAATCCCCCGTCGACCCAGTCCCGGTAGGGGGCTGTGCTCGCGAGTTCGGACTTGATCTCCGCATCGGAAACGATCCGATGGCGAGCGGTGTCCACGAGAAACATGCGTCCCGGTTCGAGGCGCCCCTTCTCCAACACCTCGGACGTGGGAGCGTCGAACACACCGCTCTCACTGGCCAACACGATACGGTCGTTCTTCATCCGCCACCATCGCCCTGGGCGAAGACCGTTGCGATCCAACACGGCCCCGACAACAATGCCGTCGCTGAACGTCACGGACGCAGGACCGTCCCACGGTTCCATCAGACAACCGTGAAATTGGTAGAAGGCCTTTATCTCGTGGGGCATCGAAGAATCGTTCTCCCAGGCTCCGGGAATCATCATCGCGATGGCGTGTTGCACACTGCGGCCCCCGAGCGTCAAAAGCTCCAGTACTTCGTCGAACGACGAAGAGTCGGATCCTCCCGGGGTGCAGATCGGAAACAGGCGATCGATGTCCCCACCTAAAAGCGTGCTCCGCAGCATCGGCTCGCGAGCGCGCATCCAATTCCTGTTTCCCACAATCGTATTGATCTCGCCGTTGTGGGCGATGCAGCGATACGGCTGAGCGAGTGGCCACGACGGAAATGTGTTCGTGGAGTATCGACTGTGCACTACTGCCAACGCAGTTCGCATTCGGTCGTCGCGTAGGTCGGTGAAGTAACCGGGTAACTGCGTCGGCGTCAGCATGCCCTTGTACACGATGGTTCGGGCGGACAACGAGGGGAAATACACTGCAGTGTCGGCACAGTGAATCCGCTCGGCTTGTCTCCTGAGGGCAAAGACTCGTCGGTCCAAGGCAATTCCGCCCACACTACGATCTCGTGACTCGGCGCACGTCACAAAACACTGACTGATGTACGGAGCGCACTGCGCGGCAACGGTTCCGACGCAGTCTCGGTCGACCGGCACCTCTCGCCACCCGATAATCTGCAGTCCTTCTGCCGCTGCGTACCGGTGTATCCGAACTACCGCGCGCCGACGTGCTTCCTGATCCACCGGGAGAAAGCAGTTTCCGGCCGCGTAGGTGTTCTCACCCATCGCGTTGGGTGGTGGAAGCTCGAACTCGGTCACCGCGTCGAAGAACTCCGTCGGCAGCTGAATCAGAATGCCCGCGCCGTCTCCGCTGTTGGATTCGCGCCCAACTGCGCCGCGATGGGAGAGATTGCCCAGGACCGCGAGCGCATCGTCGACAACGGAATGCAGGTGGCGTCCAGAGGTGTCTGCTACCACGGCTACACCACACGAATCGGTTTCCTGATCGGGGTCGTACAGGCCTCGAGGTTCAGGTATTCGAGAAAACGGCACTCGGCGACCTCCACGCGGACATGCAGCCGACGAGCGCTAGTTTATCAGCCCATAACCGCAGGTCGCGAGAGCAAAACGGTGACCCCCTGATAACGAGGCATCAGGGGGTCACACTTGCCGACGGTCGTTTCGATCAGCTACGCAAAGGGCGGTTGTACTGATCGCGCACACTGCCGGTCAACATCATGATTCCGTCGATGAGCGGCCAGATGCCACCGATTCCACAGGTCAACCAAGTGACCGCGATCTGTGCGACAGCCATGCCGGGCTGGTTGAGATAAAAACGTCCTGCACCGAATCCGCCGAGCAGAATGCCCAGCAATCCGGCAGTCGTCTTCGACTTGTCCGAGTACGGTTCACCGGTCATCGGGTCACGTCCGTATGGTGCGGACGGGTCGACCAGGCCGTAGCCAGGCTGAGGATAACCCTGAGCTTGTGGATACCCCTGAGGCTGACCGTAACCCGGCTGTGAGTATCCCGGCTGGGGGTAGCCCTGCGGCGGAGCCGCGTAGGGATTCGGAGTCTGATCTGCCGGTGCACCGTAGACGGGACCGTCCGTCGGGGTTTGGGTCGGCCTCGAGTAGTCCGGCGCCGGATAGTCGGTCGCCGGATAGTTCTGAGCGGCGTAGCTTTCCTGCGACGTGTACGGCGCTGTGGGCTGATTCGGGGTGGAATCAGAATCGGCAGCGGGAAACGCTGTGGTCGATTCGGTTCCGGTCGGCGGCGGGTAGATGGGGTGGTTTCCCCATCCCGGACCGTTTCCGACTCCCGAATACGTGTCCCAGCCTGGACCGGTGCCGGTGGTCTCCGTCGACGGCGTCTTTTCGGTGGGTGCCGAGGTTTCCGTCAACGACGCATCCGCCGTCGCGTCGTAGTCGAACGGCGACCCGAACTGCGGTGGAACCGGCGGCTGTGATCCAGACGAGTCCCCCGACTCGGAAGGTTCCGGATTCTTGTTCAAGTTAGGCAACGTACTTTCCTTCGATTCGACGACGGTACGTAATAGCTTTTGTTATCGGACTTCGAGAAGGCTCGACCTTCTCGAGGCCAGTCCCCCACACATGTTTCCTCGGTTCGCGCTCGCGACTCATCCTCGCAATGGCCGGCGAGCACCGTCCCGCGCATTGCCCGAAAGTATCACGATGCCGTCGACGAACGCCCAGATCCAGATTCCGATCGCAAATGGAATTCCGATGAGTAACGCCGACATGAACAGCGCGAAGAACATGCCGAGCAGTTGGCACAATCCGATACCGACACTTCCGATATAGAGGCGCCCGACTCCACAGATTCCGAAGAAGCCCAGCAAGATCTGCAACAGTCCAGCGGTGGCCTTCGACTTGTCGGAATACGGTTCCCCGGTTACCGGGTGCCGACCGTACGGGGCGTAGGGATCTCCGAACCCGTACATCGATGGAGGCGGCAATGGCTGCTGATATCCGTACGGATTGGGCGCGCCGTAGACCGGTCCCTGATCCTCGGGGAATCCCCCCTGCGAATAGGGACCTGTCACGGCTTGTCTTTCTTCGACAGCTTCACCGCGTCCGACGACTCATCCGACGCTGCCGTGGAGTCGCTTGCCTCACTGGAAGCGGATTCAGCAGCATCGGATTCAGAATCTTCAGCGTCGGCGCCTTTCGCGTCGGCCTTCGCCGAATCAGTTTCGGTAACTGGCGCCGCGACTCCTGCTTCGCCGGCAGCTACCGCAGCGACGTAGTCCTTCGACTTCAAATCAGCCGGATCCTCACGCCCCTTCTTCGCCAGGAAGAAGTAGGCCAGTGCGGCGAAGAACACGATCCCCGAAGTGAATGTGTTGACGCGAATGCCGGCGATCTCGTAGGCGAAATCGTCGCGCATCAGTTCGACGACGAACCGGCCCAGGCAATAGCCCGCGACGTACAGAGCAAACAGGCGCCCGTGGCCGATCTTGAATCGGCGGTCGGCGAGGACCAGCAGGATCACGATCAGGACGTTCCACACAGCTTCGTAGAGGAACGTCGGGTGAACGACCCGAATGACTTCTCCGTTGGAGACACCTGCCAGTTGATCGAGCTGGCCGGAAGAGTTCACACGCTCGAAGATCTCGAGGCCCCATGGGACGGTGGTCTCGCGACCGTACAACTCCTGGTTGAAGTAGTTGCCGATACGACCGATGGCCTGCGCGAGCAAGATTCCGGGCGCAATCGCATCACCGAGCGCGGACACCGGAATGCCGCGTCGACGGCAGCCGATCCACGCACCGATGCCGCCGAGGAACACTGCTCCCCAGATTCCGAGGCCTCCCTGCCACACCTTGAGTGCGTCGAGTGGCTGACCGTTCTCGCCGAAATAAGCGGGCCAGTCGGTCAAAACGTGGTAGAGCCTGCCACCGATCAGACCGAAGGGAACGGCCCAGATCGCGATGTCGAGAACGGTCCCCTTCTCGCCGCCGCGGGCGACCCAACGACGATCTCCCCACACGATCGCGACGATGATGCCGAGGATGATGAAGAGCGCGTAGGCGCGAAGCGCCACCGGTCCGACGTACCAGACGCCTTGGGGCGGGCTGGGGATATAGGCCAGCAGGTCCACAGTTGAGGTCACGACGCCACGGTAGCCGAGCGGACGCCCTCGGCGAGTTCTTCGGTGAGCGAGCGAACCGCTCCCAGGCCGTTCTCGACCGCGGAGACCAGAGCCGAGCCGACGATGACGGCATCGGCGTATGCCGCGATTTCGGCAGCCTGTGCGCCGGAGCGAACTCCCAATCCGACGCCGACGGGAATGTCGGAATGCGCGCGGATCCGTGCGGTCAGTTCCGGAGCCATCGAAGACACAGCGTCGCGAGCGCCGGTGACACCCATTGTCGAGGCCGCGTAGATGAATCCACTACTCGCATCGAGTGTCATCGCGAGCCGTTCTTCCGTCGAGGACGGGGCGACAAGGAAGATCCGGTCGAGGTGGTGCTCCTCGGATGCTTCCATCCAGGCGCCGGCTTCTTCCGGAATGAGGTTGGGGGTGATGAGTCCGAGCCCGCCGGCGGAAGCGAGGTCTCGTGCGAACTTGTCGACCCCGTACTGCAGTACCGGGTTCCAGTAGGTCATCACGACGGCCTTGCCGCCGACCGAACTGATCTGCTCGATCACGGTGAAGATGTCGCGAAGGCGAACGCCGTTGGTGAGTGCGGTTTCGGCTGCACGCTGGATGGTCGGACCGTCCATGACCGGATCGGAATACGCGACACCGACTTCGATGATGTCGCAGCCACCGTCGACCATCGCCTTGAACACGTCGATCGATTCGGGAACGGTCGGATAACCGGCAGGCAGGTAACCGACGAGGGCGGCACGTTTGTCAGCCTTGCACGCGGCAAAGGTGGGTGCGAGGCGTGATGGTCGTTCGCTCACTTGTCCGAGCCTTCCGTGTTGTCGTTCTCGTCTGCTGCATCATCCGGAGCGGCTGCCTGACCTGAGGCGCCGTCGAAAAGACCGAACCAGCTTGCGGCGGTGTCCATGTCCTTGTCACCGCGACCGGAGAGATTGACGACGATGATCGCGCCCTCACCGAGTTCTTTGCCAAGTCGGAGTGCGCCGGCGACGGCGTGGGCCGATTCGATGGCCGGGATGATGCCCTCGCGGCGCGAGAGCAGCAGCAGCGCATCCATGGCTTCACTGTCGGTGACGGGTTCGTAGGTCGCACGCCCGATATCGCTCAGGTAAGCGTGCTCGGGTCCGACGCCCGGGTAGTCCAGACCAGCAGAGATCGAGTGCGATTCGATGGTCTGACCGTCTTCGTCCTGGAGCAGGTAGGAGTAGGCACCCTGGAATGCGCCAGGTGTACCGCCGGCGAACGTTGCTGCATGCCTTCCGGTTTCGACACCGTCGCCGGCTGCTTCGTAGCCAACCAGCCGTACCGACAGATCGTCGATGAACGGGTGGAAGATTCCGATTGCGTTGGAGCCGCCTCCGACGCAGGCTGTGACTGCATCGGGCAGGCGGCCGGTCAGTGCCTGAACCTGGACGCGTGTTTCGAGGCCGACCACTCGCTGGAAGTCGCGAACGATGGTGGGGAACGGGTGCGGACCTGCCGCGGTACCGAAGCAGTAATAGGTGTTGTCCGCGTGGGAAACCCAGTCGCGCAAGGCTTCGTTGATCGCGTCCTTGAGCGTGCGCGAACCGGTCTCGACCGAGACGACCTCCGCGCCGAGCAGGCGCATGCGTGCGACGTTCAGTGCTTGCCGTTCGGTGTCGACAGCACCCATGTAGATGACGCACTCGAGACCGAGCAGTGCACAGGCGGTGGCCGATGCCACACCGTGCTGGCCCGCTCCGGTCTCGGCGATGATGCGGGTCTTGCCCATACGCTTTGCCAGCAGAACCTGACCGAGAACGTTGTTGATCTTGTGAGAACCGGTGTGGTTCAGATCTTCACGCTTGAGAAGGATGCGCGCACCGCCGGCGAACTCGCTCATTCGCGTTGCCTCGAAAATCGGCGACGGACGCCCGGTGTAATCGCGCTGCAAGCGATCGAGTTCGTTCAAGAACGTGTCGTCCGCTCGAGCCTTTTCGTACTCCGCAGTGACTTCCTCGATAACCGCCATGAGGGCTTCCGGCACATGCCGTCCGCCGTAGACGCCGAAATGGCCTCCGGCATCGGGATCGTGGGAGCGCTCGGTGAGTCCCGCGCTGGCCGGCGGCAGATTGCCGCCCTTGAATATTGCACCGGAGCCTGGTTCCTGAGTACGTGAAGTCACCCCACCAGTCTGCCCCAACGGTGTCGCTGGTCACCGCCCGGGTGCATCAAAGCACGCCGGGCGGGTGCAGCGATTTATCGAGACGGTTTGGGGCAGGACGGGTGCGCACCTGCATTGACCAGATCTGCGACGGCCTTGCGAGGGTCGCCGCTGGTCACGAGGCCTTCACCGACGAGCACTGCGTCGGCGCCCGCCCCGGCGTACGCCAACAGATCGGCAGTTCCGCGAACACCGGACTCGGCAATCTTGATCGTCTCGGTCGGAAGACCGGGAGCGATGCGACCGAAGGTGTTCTTGTCTACCTCGAGAGTCTTGAGATTGCGGGCGTTCACACCGATCACCTTGGCGCCAGCTTCGAGCGCGCGGTTGGCTTCTTCCTCCGTGTGCACCTCGACGAGGGCAGTCATTCCCAGAGATTCGGTGCGATCGATCAACGAGGCGAGCGCCTGCTGCTCGAGTGCCGCCACGATCAGCAAGATGACGTCGGCGCCGTGAGCGCGAGCCTCGTGAATCTGGTACGGCCCCACGATGAAGTCCTTGCGCAGCACCGGAATGGTGACCGCTTTACGGACTGCGTCGAGGTCGGCCAACGAGCCGTGAAAACGGCGCTCTTCGGTGAGAACACTGATGATGCGTGCGCCACCGGCTTGGTAAGCCGCGGCAAGCTCTGCGGGATCGGCAATGTCGGCCAGCGCACCCTTTGACGGGCTCGCTCGCTTGACCTCGGCGATGACGCCGATGCTCGATTCCAGAAGTGCTGCTGCAGCATCGAGTGCAGGCGGTGCAGCGGCCGCAGCAGCCTTGACTGCAGCGAAGTCGAGTACGGCTTCGCGGGCGGCGACATCAGCGCGCACCCCGTCGAGAATCGAGTCGAGTACGGTCATCGTGGCCCGAATCCTTTCTGGGCAAGAGCCCGATGTGAGATACGTCATCAGGGTGGTCTCAGCCTAGTGGGACGAAATTTTGCTACTCCGTCGGGGTACCCACGCAGGTGAGGGTTCAGTCTTACTCAGTGGGACGACCCCGGTTTCGCGCCGTTGTCTCCCCCAACTCCGTCGTCCCCGTCAGTCGCTGTCGGGTCCTCTCCGGCGTCGAGCGCATCCCACAACATCCGTTGTGTCACAGGCTCGTCCGATGCAGGTTTGTCTCCCTGACCGAGCTTGGCTGCGGCCTCGCGGCGCGCGGCAGGGTTGTCGTATTTCGACGACAACCCGCCTCGCACTGGAGGTTTGCGCATCAGAAGTACTGCCGCGCCGAGCGCCGCCACCGCTCCGACCAACGCAAGCAAGGCAGGCAGTACCGAAACAGTCGTCGAGAGATCTTCCGGGTGACCGGACAACTCGGCCAACTCCACCGCTCGGTCCGCAGAGGCTCCGGACACCAACAACTGCACTGCCGGAACCGCTACCGCGACGGCGACGAGGGCAACCAACAGTCCGACTACCCGAAGTGCCCAACCTCGCACCGCAAACGACGCCGCGATCGCCGCCAGAAGCGCGAGCGCGAGCGGAGTCATCGCCGCCGCCCAGGTGCTGCCGTCGAGATCCGTCGTCCTCTCCAGCGTCTTGCCGTCGCTCGAGGTCAGATGAACCCACGTCATTCGTGAGCTGCCCCACAGAGCTGCTGCCGACAACGCCAGCAGAAGCGTTCTCGGCACGGCGGTGCCACGAGAAACGCTTGTAGGCTCCGCTGCACTCGACTCGTTCTCACTCACTGATCGTCACCTCCGATGGTGCGCAGGGTGTGCGCCGACGCAATCGCGCTCAGCACTGCCATCGCCTTGTTGCGGGCCTCGGTGTCCTCGTAGACCGGATCCGAGTCGGCGACGACACCGGCGCCCGCCTGGACGTATCCGATCCCGTCCTTGATCAATGCCGTTCGGATCGCGATCGCGGTGTCGGCGTCGCCGGCGAAGTCGAGGTAGCCGACGATGCCGCCGTAGATACCGCGCCTGGTCGGTTCCAGTTCTTCGATCAGCTGCATCGCTCGGACCTTGGGTGCCCCCGAGAGGGTTCCAGCGGGGAAGCATGCGGTGACGGCGTCGAGAGCGTGCTTTCCCTCGGCCAGATGACCGGTGACGGTCGATACGAGATGCATCACGTGGCTGTACCGCTCGATGTGCCGGTAGTCGTGCACCTTCACCGTGCCCGGGCGACAGACACGACCCAGATCGTTTCGCCCCAGATCGACGAGCATGAGGTGCTCGGAGTTTTCCTTCTCGTCGGCGAGGAGATCTTTCTCGAGCAGGATGTCGTCCTCCTCTGTGGCACCGCGCCATCTGGTTCCAGCGATCGGGTGTGTTGTCGCGACGCCCTCGGCGACGGTTACCAGTGCCTCAGGGCTCGAACCGACGATCGAAAACGCCGTCTCTCCATCACCGTTCGGCACGTTGAGCAGATACATGTACGGGCTGGGGTTCGACGCTCGCAGCATCCGGTACACGTCGATCGGTGCTGCAGTGCAATCGATCTCGAATCGCTGCGAGAGAACTACCTGGAATGCCTCGCCCGCTTCGATGTCGCCGATCAACTTGTCGACATCGACACCGAAGCTCTCGGTGGTGCGCTGACGACGGTAGTTCGGAGTCGCTTTCGAAAATGTCGACACCGTCGATTTCGCCGGCGCCGCGAGAGCACGAGTCATCGCGTCCAACCTGGCGACTGCGTCGTCGTACGCCGTGTCGACGCGCTCGTCCGTGCCATCCCAGTTGACGGCATTGGCGATGAGGGTGATCGCCCCTTCGTGGTGATCGACTGCGGCGATGTCGGCGGCAAGCAGCATGACCATTTCGGGGATCTGCAGGTCGTCGACCGCGGAGTCACCCAATCTCTCGAGGCGCCGCACCGCGTCGTAGCCGAGGAATCCGACCATTCCGCCGGTCAGCGGGGGCAGGTCGGGCAGCCGCTCCGAACGAAGCAGCTCGAGGGTGGCACCGAGCGCGTCGATCGGGTCGCCGCCGGCCGGAGCGCCGGCCGGAACGTTGCCGTACCAGGCCGCCTCTCCGTCCACGACGGTCAGTGCAGCCGGACTCCCGACGCCGATGAACGACCACCGCGACCACGAACGACCGTTCTCGGCCGACTCGAGCAAGAAGGTGCCGGGACGATTGCCGGCCAACTTCTCGTACGCCGAGAGCGGAGTTTCGGAGTCCGCCAACACTTTCCGAGTGACCGGAACGACCCGGTGCTCAGCTGCGAGAGCTCGGAACTGCTCCCGGGTCGTGGTGGAATCGGACGCGTCACCGACGATCGCGGTGTCGGACGACCGTGCGGACATGGAGGTGGGCTCGCCGTGCATGGCTCCATCATCCCAGGCTCCCCCATGTGGCCGTCGTGCGCGGGTAACCTCGGCCGAATGAAACCAGGCCAACTCGCTCCCGATTTCTCACTGCCCGACCAGGACGGGACTCCGCGCTCGCTGACGAGCCTGCTCGAGAACGGACCCTTGGTCCTCTTCTTCTACCCGGCAGCCTCGACACCGGTGTGCACCGCCGAGGCGTGCCACTTCCGTGACCTCGGCAGCGAATTCGCCGCGGTGGGCGCTTCGCGAGCGGGCATCAGCACCGATACGGTCGAAGCTCAGTCCACCTTTGCCACCGCACAATCCTTCGACTACCCCCTACTCGCCGACACCGACGGCAAGGTAGCCGAACAGTTCGGCGTCAAGCGCGGACTCCTGGGCAAGTTGGCTCCGGTCAAACGCTCGACCTTCGTGATCGACACCGACCGCACCGTCCTCAAAGTCATCTCGAGTGAACTACGCGCCAACACCCACGGCGACCAGGCGCTCGAGTTCCTTCGCAATCGAAGCTGACTCACCTGGGCGACCTGATTCTCTGCGCGATTTGAGATCTCTAGGCGACCTGAATCGAGCGCTTCGCAAGCCCCATCCAGAATCCGTCGATCACCTGGGTGGGCACCTGTTCCGGATCGGATGACGCACCGAGCGTGACGAACAACGGGGCGAAGTGCTCGATGGTCGGATGCGCGTACGGCATCCCGGGAGCTTGAGCGCGGAAGTCGATCAAGGAATCGACGTCACCGGCAGCGAACCTCTCCCCTGCCCACGCGTCGAATTCCGCCGACCATCCCGGGGCCTGCGCCTCCGGTGACGGATCGCGCAGGAACGGTAGCCCGTGCGTGGTGAATCCGGATCCCACGATCAGTACACCTTGCTCACGGAGTGGCCGTAGGCGCTGTCCGAGATGGAGCAAACGCTCGGGATCGAGGGTGGGCAGCGAAATTTGCAGTACCGGGATGTCTGCGTCCGGGTACATCACCGTGAGCGGCACGTAGGCACCGTGATCCAGGCCTCGATTCGGCTGCTGAACCACGCGTTCGTTGTCCGGCATCAACGCGGCAACCTGGGCGGCGAGTTCCGGAGCGCCGGGAGAGTTGTACTTCGCGCGGTAGAACCTCTCGGGAAAACCACCGAAGTCGTAGATGAGCGGGGTGCCCGTGGTCGTCGATCCGATCGTCAGCGGTGCTGATTCCCAGTGCGCCGATACGACGAGGATTGCCGTCGGCCGCGGAAGATCGCCGGCCCACGCCCCCAACTGGTCGACCCACAACGCGCTGTCCACCAGCGGCGGAGCACCGTGGCTGAGATACAGCGCAGGCATGGTTGTGGTGGACATACGGACTCCTCGGGATAGACATTCGTCGTAAGTTGAAGGTTCAACCTAATATAGAACTCAACACTTGCGTCCCGCAACTATTCCCCGCAGGATTCTTCTGGACATGCGCCTGAGACGCTGTACACAAGCACGCTCCGTGCACGAAGAATGCTCGACCCGAAGGAGAAGTCACCGATGAGTGAACCGACCGCGCAGCCCGACGCGCAGTCTCAGACGAAGTGGCTCACAGCCGAGCAGCAAGAAGCATGGCTGACACTGATCGCTCTCGTGACACGGTTGCCTGCCGCACTCGACACTCAACTACAACGCGATTCGGCACTCACACACTTCGAATACTTCGTACTCGCGGCACTCTCGGACGCCCCCGACCACAAGCTCCAGTTGTCGGTACTGGCCCAGCGCGCGAACGCGTCCCTGTCCCGCCTCTCGCACGTGATCACGAAGATGGAGAAGGCCGGCTGGGTGAAACGGGAAGTCATTCGTGGCAGCCGCGGCTCCAACGCAGTGCTCACCGACGAGGGAATGGCAAAGGTGGTCGCGGCCGCACCGCCGCACGTCGCCTCAGTTCAAGGTCTCCTCTTCGAGGGCCTCGACGATCGCCAGGTCGCCCAGCTTTCGTCGTTGGGTACAGCAATGCTCACCCAACTGGACAAGGGAATCGCCGCCGGACTCGGCAAGGCCTGACCACATCCCCGAGACGCGCGACTGATGATCAAGACGGCAGCTTCGCGAGGTCGAGAGCAGCCAAGTGACTGAACAGCATGCTCGCTCCGATCGGGTTTCCACCGCCGGGGTACGTAGTCCCGCTGGCCGCTGCCATCGTGTTCCCCGCCGCGTACAACCCGGCAATCGCCGTACCGTCGGCTTTGAGCACCCTCCCGGTCGCGTCGGTCCGTAGACCACCTTTGGTCCCGAGGTCGGAGATGCTGAAAGCGGCAGCGTGAAACGGCCCTTGATCGATCGGTACGAGCGGCGAAGCCCCCTCAGAGAAGGCGCGGTCGTACGCAGTGTCTCCTCGACCGAAGTCCGTGTCGACGCCAGTCGCCGCAAACGCGTTGAATCGCTTCACGGTCTCCACCAGTTCCGCTGCGGGAACATCGATCTGGGCAGCGAGGTCTTCGAGTGTCTGTGCACTCTTCCACAACCCCGCATCCACATACTGCTCCGTCTGTGCCATGGGTACGTTGGGCGCCTTCACCGGCGGCACTGCGCCTTCGCTGTTGTCGTAGATCATCCAGTACGGCGTGGTTACTTTCCCTGCCCGCATGTGTTCGATGACGGCGCGACCCAAGCGGTCGTACGGCGCTGATTCGTTGACGAATCGGCGACCGTCGTCGTCCACGAAGATTCCGCCGGTGAACCACAGCGCAAACGCGGAGCGGCCATCCGGATGGGTCAGTCCCGGCGACCACCAGGCCTCTCCCATGAGGTCGGTGTCGGCGCCCGCGGCGATGGCCGCCTGGTGTGCCTTCCCGAGGTTGCCGGGGCAGCCCATCGTGTCGAGAGCGGATCCGGGGACACCGAATTCGGCCCGCAAGGTCTCGTTCTGCTCGAATCCACCGGCGGCGAGGATCACTCCTCTGCGTGCCTGAATGGTTCGACGCCGACCATCTCGGTCGACGACCGCGCCGACGACCGATCCGTCCTCGACAACCAGTTCCTCGAGAGTGGTCTTCAGGTGCATGGTGGCGTTCGGGAGTTCCGCAAGAGCCAACAGGAATCGACCGATCAACGACTGGCCGCCGACGAGGTACTTCGGCAACTCCTCCCCCAGACGTTCCGTCGCCAGCGGCGGACGAAGCGAATCACGAAGCGCACCCAGCTTGTTCGCGTTCATCGGCTTGGGAACAATGTGCCGTCCGCTCGCTCGAGCCTTGGGCTCCTCACCGAAGTAGTCGGGCCACGGCAGTATCTGGAACTCGAAGTTCGAGTCCTCTTCGAGGTAGTCGATCAACCCGGCGCCACCTCGAACGTAGGCTTCCTGAACGTCGGCGGGCGTACGATCACCCACCACTGATCGGTAGTACTCCAGCGCATCCTCGATGGTGTCGACGTCCCCGCCCCGACGAAGAACGGCGTTGCACGGGAACCACATTCCGCCGCCGCCCGAGTACGCCGTTGTTCCGCCGTACTTGTCGGTTGCTTCGATCGCAATGACGTCGAGGCCTTCGCGGGCTGCCGTGTACGCGCCGGTGAGTCCACCACCTGATCCCACAGCGAGTACGTCGCACGTCTCGTCCCACTTCGTCATCGTCAGCCTCTCTGATTCTGGGCACAGTTTCCGAACATGTTCTAGAAATCGTTCTAACACATGGACTTAGCGATCGCGGGGGTTCGAAATTCTGTCCCACCGAGCGGGAGCGAGACATGACGCCGAGCGGGAGCGAGACATGACGCCGAGCGGGAGCGAGACATGACGCCGAGCGGGAGCGAGACATGACGCCGAGCGGGAGCGAGAACGAGCAGCGATAGCGCACACTTTGCTCGCACGGGTCTGATCCCGTAGTGTCTGGACACATGTCTGGTAAGACCAAGTTCGAGTCCACTCGCCGCAGACTGACCCAGCAGCAAGCCGAAACCGTCGATCGATTGACCGCGGCAGCGATCACGGTCCTGCGCGACAAAGGGTTTGCCGATCTGACCGTGCGGATGGTGGCAGCAGAAGCCGGTGTCGCCGCGGCTACGGCATACACCTATTTCTCGTCCAAGAGTCACCTTGTGGCAGAACTGTTCTGGCGTCGCCTCGACGCGGTACCCCACGAGCCTTCCCCGGAGGCGGAACGGGAAGCGCAGGTCTGTTCGGTCCTGCGCAGCGTCGCACTGCTCGTCTCCGACGAACCGGAGCTGGCGGCGGCAGTGACCACGGCGATGATGGGCAACGATCCCGACGTCGAACACCTCCGCGGACGTATCGGCAAGAACATCCGCGAGCGGCTCATCGAGGCGCTGGGGCCGTCATACGATCCCGACGTACTCGAAGCACTCGAAATCTCCTGGTCCGGAGCGCTTGTCCGAGCCGGCATGGGTTACGAGTCCTATTCGCAGATCGCAGACCGGCTCGAAGTCACTGCCAGGCTGATCATGGCGGGCCGCGACAACCTTCACTAGACGGGGGTCATGGCACTCACCAGCCATGTGCCGTCGACTCGATCGAGTGTCACCTCGACTCGGCTCGACGTCGACGCTGGTGCCGGCCGCGCGATACTCGTCGTGATCTGATCGACGAACAGGAGCAATTCCGCTCGGTCTGCAGCAGCGGAGAGCACTCCCGCGTCGACTACTCGCGCCTTCGTGCTGATTCCTTGCTCCTTCGACTGGGGTGCAACGGTTTTCGATCCGAATTCAGCGAAGCGGTCCTGAAATGTTCCACTTGCGCCCTCGGCAGCATGTGCAAGATCCTCGTCCACCGTGTCGCTGTTGTAGCTCAAGAGATTCTCGACGAGCATCGGCGCCACACCGATCACCTCGACACGTGCGGTTTCAGCGGCTGCCGAACGGTGGTGACTCCAGAGCAGAGTCCCGCCGACTCCCACCAAGATCAGCGCTGCAAACGCCAAGACCGCGCGCTTCACGGGACGAACTCCACACTCGACATCAGTACCCGACCGTCGACCTCTTCGACACCGACGCGCAGACGGTAGGTTCGCGCCGAAGACTCTCCCGCTGAATTGGCGACCTGAGCCGATGCCGCGATCAGTACCACCCCCGAGGTTCCGGATTCCGATGCCAGGGCTGCGGTGTCGACACGCCCGTCGGAATCGACGGCAAAATCACGGATGGACGCGACGAACGCCGATTCGCCGGACTTCAGTTCGTCGGCAAAGGCTCCCGTACTCAGGGCCTGTAGCGTCGCGAGATTCTCGTCGACTGTGGCAGAGTGAACGTCGATCAGAGCGAGGGCTCCTGCGACCGCACCGTCGACGTACTCTTGACGCTGGGTCTCGCGCGCCCGGTCGGATTGAACTGCCAGAGCACCGAAGACCACAACGACGCTCAGAGCCGCGAGTGCGATCCATGCCAAGGCAGTGAGAACACCGCGTTTCCCTAGGACCGGCTCGAGCACCTCGCCTCTCAACGATTCGTCGGCGTCAGCAACTGTTGCCACGGCTCACCCTCCCCCGAATCGGAAGCAGCAGGAGCTAATTCCGTGTGTTGATAGTCGACTCCGTCAGGCCCGGTGTACAACTCGCCGGGCGCATTGGTCCCCGACGGCACGTACGCTTCGGGGCTCCGGCAGATCTCCGGGCTCGGTGCTCGTTTGCCCGGTACCTCCATACAGGGAATGTTCCGAGATCCACGAACGGCGAAGACCGAGTTCTGTGGCACTTTGCAGTACAGATCAGCCGGGGTGTCCGGCACACTCGTCTGGGTCGGGTCCCGTCGCTGATCGGCCGGAAGGTAGCCGGTCGAGCACGCCGCAGGGTCCTGCGCTTGGAGATGGAAGTTGACGTTCGCGGCGCCGTCCACCTGCCCGCGTTGGACAACGGTTTCCTGTGCCGCGACCAGTGGCGGCAAGATGACGAGCACCTGCTCCAACCCGGCGTTGTACGTCAAAGCCACCTGAGCGGTGCTGGTGAAATTGGCAAGCAGCACAGGCAAAGTGGGTTTGAGGCCTTGAAACAGCAGGTCGGCTTCAGTCGCGAAGCCCGGTCCGGTCTCGAGGATATTGCGCACGGACCCGTCGGCGATCTCCAACTGTCCACTGAGTTGAGCGACGCTGGACGCCCACTGGCGAATCTGATCGCCCGTCACCACCTGGGTCTGCAGGAGCGGATCCAACTGCTGTACGAGCGTCGTGGCCGGGGTTGTGGCAGCAGACATCTGATCGACGAACGAGGTGGTCGAATCCAGCAGACGAGCCAGGTCCTCTCCCCTGCCACCGAATGCTGCCGCGGACTCGTCGATCACCGACCGCAACTTGTCCTGCGGTACCGATGCGAGCATCGCCTGCGCCTGATCGAGGACCGGTCCGATCTCGGTCGGGATCGTGACAGCGTCGGGGCCGATCACGTCTCCGTCGGCCAGAAACGGTCCGTCCGCGGTTCTCGGTTGCATGTCGACGTATTGCTCGCCGATGGCCGACACACTTCGCACCGCTACTGCGAGCCCGCTGGAGGGAACGGGAACCGCACTCTCCAAAGATAATTCGGCGCGTACCACTCCCGGAGACAGACGCACCGATCTGACCTGACCGATGGTGTCGCCGCGATAGGTCACGTTCGCGTTCCGATACAGGCCACCGGCGTCGGGCAGTTCGACTGTCACCGAATAGCGCCCGATTCCGAGCATGGTCGGAACTCTCAGGTACGAGATAGCCGCTGCGCTCATGCCTATCACCGCCAGGATCGCGAAGATCGTCAATTGCCTTCGCACCAACTTCGTGAGAATCATCGTCCACCTCCCTGGGCGGGCTGCGCTGTGCCAAGTGGGCCGGGCTGCCCTGTGCCGAGTGGGGCGGTCAAGGGATCGACCAGTATTCCGTTCTCCACGGGGGTTTGCGGCGCCCCGAACGGCGTACCGAAGCCGAGACCTGACTGGAGGCGATTACTCGTGAGGTCGATCAGCGCCCACAGATTGGTGTAATCGCCGCGCATTCCGTCGTCGATGGTCGTCTGGGGGAAGGGGAAGGTACTCAGGTTGCCCAAATTGTTGATCAGGTCCGGTCCTGTTTCGACCACCTTCTGCAGCGTCGATTCCAAGGCGCTCAAATTGGCTTTCAAATCGTCGCGGGTCCGGTCGACCAGATCGGTCCCGACGTCCCCGAACCTGCCGACCGCATCGAGGGCGGTGGTCAGGTCGACGCGTTGGGCGCTGAGTTCCGCCAAGGCCGGATCAAGGGTCTCCAACGCCTCACCGAGAACGTCTCGCTGAGCCGTGATCTCGCCGGCGAAGACGTCGAGATTCTCCATGGTCGTGACCATCGCATCACGTTGGCGGTCGAGTGTTTCGGTCACGGTATCCATCTGACTCAGCAGGTCGCGCGCCGCGTCGGTCCGTCCGCCGAGCGCCGTGTTCAGCTCCGTGGTGATGCTGTGAATCTGAGCGAGCCCGCCGCCGTTGAGGACCAATGACAGTGCCGTCAACGCTTCCTCGGTGGTGGGATAGACACTGGCCGATGCAAGGGGAATCACGGATCCTTCCGACAACCGCCCTTCCGGCGCCACCTCGGTGGGCGGCGCGAGCGCGACGTGTTTGGATCCGAGCAGACTGGTTTGGCCGATCTTGGCAGTCGCGTTGGCGGGCAGCGACACCGAGCCGTCGAGCGCAACCGTCACCCGTGCGTGCCAGTTGTCGGTCTCGATCGCACTGATACTTCCGACTGTCACGTCGTTGACCATGACCGGAGAGTTGGGACTGATCGACGTGACGTCCGGCATCTCGATCACGACCGAGAAACTTCCCTCACCGCGGCCGGCCGCGCCCGGCAGCGACACCGAATTCAGCCCGCTCCATTGACAACCCGTCAGAACGAGCACGGCGCTCGCCGCCACACACACTGTTCCCCACCGGCGGCCAGTCATCGTGATCCTGTCGACGGCATGAGCAAGCCGGTCAGATCAGACGCCACCGGTACCGTCGGAAAGCCCAAGGCGCCAGTCGGTTCCAGATCAGGCTCGCTGTACACCAGTTGGTCCGGAAGAGCGCCGAGCGCCCGGGTCGGATTGATGCTCAGGTCCGGGTAGTTGGCCTTGATCGTGTTGAGCAACGGGCCGAGGTATTCGATGCACAAATCCGCGCCCTTCTTCGAGGTGTCGTTGGCCAGGCCGGCGATTCCGCCGCAGATCAAGTCGATCGGGTTGCCGACGTTCTGGAATGCGGGCACACCCACCATCGCTCCTTGGGCCGGCCGGTAGACGTTGTAGTAGTTCGACAACGCTGTCGGAGCCAGATGCAGTACCTTCTCGAGGCCTGCGCGCTTGTCGACCAGTACCTGGGACACGTCGGCCAACTTCGCGATCTGCTCCGTCAAGCCGGTTCGGTTCTGTTCGACGAACCGCTGTACGTCGACGACGGCGGCGTCCAGATCGGCGAGAGCCGGAGCCAATTGCGTCCGGCTCTCGGCGAGCACACTCGAGACATTTGCCAGTCGTCCTTGGAACTGAACGATCTGTTCGTCGCTTGCGGCGAGTGCGGTCGTGAAGGTCTGCAGGCCGCGGATGGTGCCGAACAGATCGGCTCCGCCTTCGTCGAGTGTGCTCATAGCCTCCGAGAGTTCGGTCACCGAGCGCCCCAGCGATTCTCCGTTGCCGGCCAGTGCGGATCCGGCACCGTCGAGGAAGTTGGCGGCGGGACCGCGATCGTCCCCGACGGGACCCAAAGCATCGGCAGCCCGGCCCAGCTGTTCCTTGATCTGGTCCCACTCGACCGGGACGGCCGTTCTGTCGAGTGGGATCTCCGCACCGTCATTCAGTGCGTCGGCGCCGTCCGTCACCGCCGGCGTCAACTGCACGAAGCGGGCCGAGACCAGCGACTGGGCAACGATCACCGCTTTCGCGTCCTCGGCGACGGGAACCTCGCGCGCCAATTTCAGTTCGACGCGCATTCGATCTCCCTGTGGGGCGATCGCGGTGACGCGGCCGACGTCGACTCCCACGACACGAACGTCGTCACCGACATACAGACCGGTCGTCGAGGTGAAGTAGGCCGTCACGTTGTAGTAGCGCAGATGTTGCACCGCAAGGTATCCCGACACGACGACGATCGCCGCACCGATGACGCTTCCACCAACGACGGCGATTCGACGCCAGTTCACCGGTTTGCGAACTCGTAAGGCACCCATCATCGAACCTCCGGAATCGGTAGCGGCGCAGGTGGTAGCCCGAACATCGCGTTGATCAACGGTTGGGTGTATTGCGCCGGCACCAGGTTCTGGACGTAGGCGTAGTAGAAGGGGCCGCTGGCCACGGTGTCACCGAGCGTGCCCACGTACGTACCGAGACCGTCGATTCCCTGAGAAAGGTTGTCCTTGTTGTTCTGCAGAATGCCGACAACCGTGTCGAGTTTGCCGAGGACCGGCTGCAATTGCGCCTCGTTGTCGTGGACGAGTCCGCTCAGCTGGGTCGACAACGCCGAGATGTTCGTGATCACTTCCCCCAGCGCCGCCTGTCGCCGATCCAGTTCTCCCAACAAGGCGTTGCCGTCGACGAGTAGCGCGTTGACCTGTGGTCCACGCTCGGCCAGCGTCCCGGCGACGTCGTTTGCATCGGACAGCAAGGTGCGCAACATGTCGTCGCGTCTATTGACGCTGTCGGAGATCCGTGCGACACCGTCCAGTGCCGGCCTCAGGTTCGGCGCACTGTCGGACATCACCTGTCCCACTGCGTCGAGCGATTCGGAGAGTTGGTCGAGATCGATGTCCTCGACCGTCGTGGTGAGGTCACCGAGTACGTCGGGCAGCGAGTACGCCGATCTTGTTCGCTCGACCGGGATCTCGCCGCCGACCGCGATCCTTCCCGGACCGTCCAGATCGAGTGATACCGCTCGCTTGCCGAGCAACGACATCGTGGTGACGGCCGCCGATGTGCTTTCTCCCAAACCGATCGAGCCGTCGAGTGTGAAGTCCACGCGGGCGAGTCCGTGCTCGACCTCGATCCGGTTCACCGTTCCGATCTTCACTCCGGCGGCGTTGACTTCGTCTCCCGGCGCGAGACCGCTGGCGTCGGCGAACACCGCGCTGTACCCGACACCCGATTTCAGGAACTGCAGATTCTGATACTGGAGCGATGCCAATACGACGGCGGCCGTGACGACCAATCCCACGACCCCCACGCGTACGGCCTGGCTCTGTGCCATCTCTCTCATCGTGGTGCGCACCTTCCGGTCGTCTGATCCACCAGGTCGACAGTGAGCGGCGTACCGTCGGCACCGTCGACCTTCAGTGCGATTCCGCACAGATAGAAGTTGAAGAACGACCCGTACGAGCCGACTCGGATCAGCTGCTTGTAGTTCGAGGGCATGGACGCGAGAATCCGATCGAGCTCACTTTGTTGCTCGATCAGCGGATTCAGGCTTGCGTCCAGCTTCGACAGGTTTCCCGCGATGTCCGGGCGAACTCCGGCGAGGAGATCGGCGAAGGCGCCTGATGCGGTGTTCACACTCTCGACGGCAGTCCCGATCATCTCCCGGTCCGCCGCGAGCCCGCTGACCAGCTGTTGTAGGTGATCGAGAGTGTCACTGAACTGACCACCGCGGCTGCGCAATTCGCTGAGCACACCGTCGAGGTTGCCGATCACTCGACCGATCAGTTGGTCGCGGTCTGCGAGAGTGTTCGTAATCGATCCGGTGTGCGCCAGCACCGATGCCACAGTTCCGGACTGGCCTTGAAACACCTCGAGCAAGGACATCGACAACGCGTTGACCTGCTCCGGGTCCAGGGCTTGAAACAGCGGCTTGAAACCACCGAGTAGCGCATCGAGGTCGAGTGCCGGTGCGGTGCGATCGACGAGGATGCTCTCGCCCTCCGGTTGCGGTTCCGCGATCCCCGGATCGTCGAGCAGTTCGAGGTATCGATTACCCACCAGATCCTGATATCGAACAGCGGCTCTGGTCGATACGGTCACGGTGTCACCCGTATCCACACTGAAACTCACGTGGGCACGGTGATTCCCACCGAATTCGACGGAGCCGACAGAACCGACCGGCACACCGGCGATGCGCACCTTGTCGCCGGCTCTGAGCCCGGAGGCGTTGACGAACTCCGCCGAGTACGACCTCGCGTCGCCACCTCGCATCTGGCCGAACACGAGGATCAGCCCGGCGTTGACGAGGATCATCACCAGAACAAAAATTCCGAACTTGACGGTGTACCCACGAACTTTCATCGGATCTCCGTCCCGAACAGGTAGCTCATCAGATCCGGGACCGTGTTCATCGGTTGCCCACCGTTCGGCTGACGCTCGGGCGCAAACGGATTCACCCCGGTGTCGGTCACCAGGTACGGCGCATTGACGTTCGGGTCGCGCAGTGGAAGGCCCATACACTGCGGGCCACCGGTTGCCGCGACCTTCGGGAGGTCGTCGGGATATCGGTACGGTTCGGTTCCGGCGATCAGACCGATCGACATCTTGATTCCTGGTTGTCCGTTGTAGGCGCCGTCGCCGATCTTCTTGCTCTCCTGCAGTCCGTGGAACATGCAGGGAATCACCGGGGAGTATTCCTCGAGCAGTGCGGTGGTCGGCCGCAGTAACGACAGAACGGTGTCGATACCGGCGGCGTTGGCTCCCAGTACATCTTCTCCGGTGCGGGCGACCCCGATCACGTTGAGCAAGAGGAGATCAAGATTCTGCTGCTCGTCGAGAACAGTGGTTCCCGTCGTCGTGAGCGAGTCGAGGGTGTCCATCAAGTCGAGAACAGCGTCGCGGTAGGTCTGTGTGACGGCTGGTAAATCCGTCAACACATGATCGAGAGCCTCACGTGCAGTGTTGAATTCGAGCAAGGAGGAATCTGCTTGTTCGAGTGCGACCCCGAGCCGTTCGCCGCGTCCTTGCAGAGCAGTCGAGAGGGCACCCAATGTCGAATCGAGTTTGCCCGGGTCCACCGTCCGGAGCACGGTGGTGAGTTTCTCGAACACCGTGTTCAGCTCGACGGTCACCCGGGATGCGTCGATCGTCGCTCCGGCGGCAAGTCGCGCACTACTCGGCTGCTCCGGCGAGGACAGGCTGACGAACTTCGCGCCGAAGGCCGTGTTCGACGTGATCGCCACATTCACGTTTGACGGAATCGATTCGAGCGCTTCGGGATCGATCGACAACGACAGTTGTGCGGTGGCGTCGTCAGTCGGCGTGATGGACTCCACCGAGCCCACGGTCACCCCGGCCATCTTCACCCGCGCGCCCGGATCCATCACGAGCCCCGCGCGCTCCGCGATCACCGTGATCGGGACGCGAGCGACAAACACCTGGTTGAAAGACGCGACCGACAACGCGATGACCCCGACGATCGCCGCAGCCAAGCCCAGAGCAGCCAACTTGTAGCCGTATCTGTGCACGCAGTCCCCCTAACCGGACAGATTGAAGTTGCCGGAACCGCCGTAGAGCGCGAGTGAGACGAGCAGGGTCACCGCCACGACGCAGATCAGCGAGAGCCGAACCCCGCGGCCCACTGCAGTTCCCACGCCCGACGGTCCCCCGGACGCGTTGTATCCGTAGTACGTGTGGATCAGCATCACCAGTAGTGCCATCACGAGCACTTGAACGAAGGACCATGCGACGTCGACCGGATCGAGGAACGTCGTGAAGTAGTGGTCGTAAAGACCCGAGGACTGACCGAACAGCACGACCGTGGTGAATCGTCCGGCCAGAAATGATCCTACGAGCGCCAGTGAGTACAGCGGCAAGATCGCGATCATCCCTGCGGTGACGCGGGTGCTGACGACGTACGGGACCGAACTGATCGCCATCGATTCGAGGGCGTCGATTTCCTCACTGATGCGCATGGCACCGATCTGCGCGGTCGAACCTGCTCCGATCGTGGCCGACAGGCCGATTCCCGCGATGACCGGCGCAGCGATACGAACGTTGATGAAGGCGGAGAAGAATCCGGTGAGCGCTTCGACTCCGATATTTCCCAGTGAGCTGAAACCTTGGATCGCAATGGTGCCACCCGAGGCGAGAGTCAAAAATCCTACGACCGCAACCGTGCCGCCGATCACTGCCAAAGCTCCGGTGCCCATGCTGATCTCGGCTACCAGCCTCAACACTTCTTTCGGGTGTTTGCGAATTGCCCACGGGATGTGAGCGATGGCGCGCGCGAAGAAGACAGCTTGTCGCCCGACGTCGTCGATCGAGCGTGACGTTCGAGCCACCCGAGCCCGCGTGCGTCCGAACTTGCCGATTTGTGCCAGCGAATCCGAAAGCGTCACCTCGATCACCCCGCCGTCAATCGGATGCCGACCGCGGTGACGATGGTGTTGACGACGAACAACGCCATGAATGCGTACACCACCGTTTCGTTGACGGCCTCCCCCACGCCTTTCGGCCCACCCCGTACCGACAGTCCGCGATAGCAGGCCACCAATCCCGCCAGCATCCCGAACAGTGCAGCTTTGACCATCGACAACGCCACCTCGGGCAGGCCGGTCAGCAACGTGATTCCCTCGACGAAGGCTCCAGGGTTCACGCCCTGGAGAAACACCGAGAAGGCGTAACCGCCGGCGATGCCGATGACGCAGACGAGTCCGTTGAGCAGCAAAGCCACCACGGTCGACGCGACCACCCGCGGAATCACCAGCCGAGTGATCGGATCGATCCCGAGCACCTCCATGGCGTCGATCTCTTCACGAATCGTTCTCGATCCCAGATCGGCGGCGATGGCTGTCGCGCCCGCACCTGCCACGATCAGCACCGTCACCACCGGACCGACCTGAGTCACGGCACCGAGCGCGGCCCCGGCGCCGCTGAGGTCGGCGGCACCGATTTCGCGGAGAAGGATGTTGAGGGTGAAACTCACCAGGACCGTGAACGGCACGGCTACCAACACTGTCGGCACGATCGACACCCGGGCGATCATCCAACTC
Source organism: Rhodococcus sp. FH8 (assembly GCF_019266085.1). NCBI lineage: Bacteria > Bacillati > Actinomycetota > Actinomycetes > Mycobacteriales > Nocardiaceae > Rhodococcus > Rhodococcus sp. FH8. Next base: position 108,515 of record NZ_LPNQ01000075.1, read on the forward strand.
TGCTCGAGAAACTCCTGCACCTGAAAGCGGGTGCGGAACAAGCCCACTGCGACATCGGCGCCCATCCGGTAGAACTGGCCGAGTTCGCGCATCGGGCCCGCAAGTGCAACTCTTCCGCTGTACACGTCAATGCCCCGAAGGGCATGACGTGGAGTTGCCGTAGTCGACCTTGAATTCCTTGATCCCGTTGAGCCAACCGGACGAGAGCCTGCTCGGATCGCCGAGCTTGCTGATGTCGGGCATGTGATCGGCGATCTTGCCGAAGATCAGATCGACCTCCATTCTGGCCAGGTTGGCGCCGACGCAGTAGTGCGGCCCGGTTCCTCCGAACGCGAGGTGCGGGTTCGGGTCTCGGGTGATGTCGAAGACGTCGGGGTTCCCGAAGACGGTTTCGTCGAAGTTCGCCGAGCCGTAGAGCAGTACGACGCGCTGCCCCTTCGCAATCGCAGTGCCGGCAATCTGTGTGTCCACCACTGCTGTTCGTTGCATCGACGTCAGTGGCGAAGCCCAGCGGATGATCTCGTCCGCGGCGGTGCGCGGACGCTCACGCTTGTACAGTTCCCACTGATCCGGATGCTCGAGAAATGCCATCATGCCGAGTGTCGTTGCGTTTCGCGTCGTTTCGTTGCCCGCGACAGCCAACATGATGACGAAGAAACCGAACTGTTCCGGGGTGAGTTTCTGCCCGTCGATGTCGGCATGCACCAAGCGTGAGATGATGTCGTCGAGCGGTTCCTCCCGTCTCGCCTCAGCCAGTTGATAGGCGTAGCCCAGGATCTGCGCCGACGCCATCCGAGACTCGCCGGCGAGCGACTCGTCGTCGTATCCCGTCATCTGATTCGACCATTCGTACAGCTGACGGCGCCCGTCCTGCGGTACACCGATCAGCTCCGAGATCGCCTGCATGGGTAACTCGCTGGCGACCTGGCTGACAAAATCACCGCTACCTTCCGCCACGGCAGCCGACGCTATGTCTTCTGCCCGCGCTTCCAACCCGGCCCGCATCGCTTCCACCGACCGCGGAGTGAACAAGCGCGCCACCAACTTGCGCAGCTGTGTGTGCTCAGGGGCGTCCTTGTTGATGAGGACGTGTTTTGTCGCCTCCAACTCCTCCGCCGAGATGTTGTCTTCATGCCGCGGAATGCAGCCGTTGACGTTGCTCGAGAACTCCTCGCTGCGCAACGAGACGTCGCGGACGTCTGCGTGGCGGGAGACAACCCAACAACCACCGTCGTGAAATCCGCCGGTACCCGGTTCCTGGGCGTTCCACCAGACCGGAGCGCATCGTCGTAGTTCGGCGAACTCGGCAAGCGGGACGCGCTCGCCGTACAGATGCGGGTCGGTCACGTCGAACCCGTCGGGAAGGTCGATCTCAGGCATTGCAGATGCTCCTTTACGGATGGGTGCCGGGTGCCGGGTGTTGCGTGTGAGCGCTAGTCGATCCGGTGGACCGGGTCGCTGTTCTGTGAGAACTCCTTGGCCCAGCGGTAGTCCGGCTTGCCGCTCGGCGCTCGAACGACCTCGTCGGCGATCCAGAAGGAACGCGGAATCTTGTAGCCGGCGAGGTGACTGCGGGCGTGCTTCTCGATGGATTCGAAATCCGGTTCCACACCGTCGCGGATGCGAAGCACCGCCGCCACCCGATTGCCCCACCGCTCGTCCGGAACACCGATCACTGTCGCGTCGTAGATGTCGGGATGGGCCTTCACCACGGCTTCGACTTCTTCCACGAAGACCTTCTCGCCGCCGGTGTTGACCACCATGTTTCCCCGTCCGAGGAGGGTGACCGAGCCGTCGTCCTCGATCCGCGCCCGGTCTCCGGTCACCACTGCCCGCGCGCCGTTCACCTCGCGGAATATCTCGGCCGACTTCACCGGATCGTTGTAGTAGCCGAGTGGAACGTTTCCGAGTTTCGCCAGCCATCCTTCGGCGCCCGAGCCCGGCTCCAACACTCGGTTGTCGTCGTCGACGACGACCGTGAATCTGTTGGCGCCCACTTTGGGTCCGCCACGCTGCTCGAGCCCTTTGGTTGCGAATCCGATTCCGCCGAAGCCTGTTTCGGACGATCCAACCGAATCGGAGATCATCAGATTCGGAAAGACGTCGAAGAACGCATCTTTGACCGATCCGGAGAAGAGCGCAGCGCCGGAGGCGAGCACGGCCAGGCTCGACGCATCCGGTTGCAATTCGTGATGGGCTTCGACCAGTGGACGGCCCATGGCGTCGCCGGTGATGACCATGACCTGCGGGCGATATTCGGCGACGACTTTCCAGACCTGCGCCGCATCGAACTTCGGTTCGAAGATGACGGTGTTTCCGGAGAACAGAGCGTTGAACGTCGGCATCAGTGCCGAGGTGTGGATCAGCGGTGGAAGCATGCACCACCGCATCGGTTCGGCTGCCGCGGCGCCACCGCGCGACTGCTGGTACTCGTCGGCGATCGGCTCACCCGAATAGAAGTCGTAACCGCCGGCCAACACGCGCCAGATGTCTTCCTGCCGCCAGACGACGCCTTTCGGTCGTCCGGTTGTTCCGCCGGTGTAGAGAACGTAGACGTCGTCGCCGGAACGCTCGGGAAAAGCATGTTCACCTACGCGCAGCGGGGATTGGTTGCCGAGCGCATCCTCGTACGCCACTGCCCCCGGAATCGACGGTTCGTTCCCGAGAGCGAGTTCGTCCGCCACCTCGATCACGTACTTGACCCGCGGCGCGGACACCAACGCCTCGGCAACCCGCTCAGCGAAACCACGATGGAAAACCAACGCCGTGAGATCCGCGTTCTCGTACAGGTAAACCAATTCGTCGCTCGTGTAGCGGTAGTTCACCGTGATGGGAACGCCGCGGATCTTGAAGGCCGCGAGGACAGCAACCATCGCCTCGATCGAGTTGTGCAGTTGAATACCGATGTGCGAACCGACACCTAACCCGACGGACTGGAAGTAATGCGCCAATCGGTTGGCCCGCTCGTCGAGCTCACGGTATGTCACCTCGTCGCCGGAAACGATCAGCGCGAGGCGATCGGGCATCGCATCGACGGAATGCTCGAACAGGTCTGCAAACGTGTACGCCATAGGTTGAGTCCTTCGGGTTCGGCCGGTCAGACGACGAAGAGAGGCAAGGGGATTCCGCGATCTTCGAATACGAATGCCGCGCCGGTACTGACCTTCGTGATGGCGACTTCGACGCATTCCGGAGCGGGAGCTTCGGTGATGTCGACGGCCAGAAGAAGCCCCGCGGCATCTTCGGCCACCACTCTCACGGTGAAGTGCGGATTCACGCCGCGGACCAAAGCTTGGAGAGGATCGAGGTGCTCGCTGCCGAGCAAGGTCGGCCAACCGCCGTCTCGGTCGACAAGAGCTTCTCGCGAGATCCGCAGCTCCAGAGCACCGCCGTCCTGTCGAATCTCGCTCTCCACATACTGCTTCGGATTCAGCAAGGGATGCACGGACAGGACCAATGCCAACGATTCCAGCGTCGAAGGAAGCCCGAGCGCATCTCGAATACGCTGTGCCGCAACTCCCGCGATTCCGGTCAATTGCTTTCGCGTGATCTCGCGAGCCTTGTCTTCGTCGGCACGGCGGCGAACCGCTGCCAGAAAGCCCAACGCCAACAGATGATGCTGCACGCAGATCTCCTCTGCGATACGAACCAAGGCTGATCGCGAGAAGTCGGAAAACCTCAGGTCGGACAACAACGGACCCGAGTAGTCCGCCCTACCGTCCCCACCGTGATCGATCGGGCTCAGCTCGACCGTCACCGCGGCGGTGCTTCCGATCTGCTCGGTGTGCGCGGTCATCACGGGAGGCGTGTGCGACGGGTCGATGGACACGGTCCAGGCGCAGTGCGGATGTCGGTCGGCGGGCCTGCGCGGTGGTCGGTGAATCGGCCGGATCTGGGCGCGCGGGTTGGTCGCGATGGCCGTTGCATCGAAAGTCGGATCCTCGATGTCGTGACACATCGAGGTCACGAACTCATCGCCCAACGGCTCGACGTCCATGAGTGCTCCGCAATGGTCGAGCCAGAATTCACCGTGCAGCGGATCGTCGACCCGGTATCGAAAGTCCATGAACTGTGGAGGAGCGCCGATGTCGAGTTGTAATCCTTTGAAGATCGTCACGACGTCGTCGCCCTCGTATCCGAGAGCCTTCTGCATGCGGCGGGTGTACCAGGGGCTGGCCGACTCCCACTCCTCGACGGCCACCTGTGCCATACCCTCGCGTCCGAATTCGACGATCAGATGCGCCATGCCCGAGCGATCGATCAGCTGCCCGCACAGGAGCAACTCGGGCACCAGCACGGCAAGGTCGCGCTGCGAGAGTGCCTCGAAGGAATCGCGCACCGACATCGGACTCACCACAGCGAAACCGGCGCGGTGCCCACCGGATACCAGCCCGGTAGCGGGTCGCCCGAGATCGATCGCTGGATCCGGCCCTGCATCCCCTTCGAGAGAGCGTTGTTGCCGATCATCTCCATGAACAGTGCCGACACGTTCCCGAAGTCGAAGAAGTCACGCTGCCAGGACCATTGGAAATCCCCGCCGTAGCGGAACCAACTACCACCGATACCGTAGACGGAGTAGTTGCTACCGTCCTCACGCTTGGCATCGGAAATCTGCTTCCACAAGCCGATCACGTTTCCGCTACGGTCGTCGATCACAAAGTCTTGATACGGATACTCCCAGCCTTCGAGGCCCTTCATCTCGAGACCGAGCGCGACTTCGCGAATCTCCTCGCGCCCCACCGCCATGAAATCCTGCTTGGGGCCGTAGTTCCACCCGTACGTGGCGTCCTCGGTATACATGTCCGCCAACGGTTTCCAATCGCCGGCGGCTTCGGCCTTTTTGTTCGCCTCGATCCAGCGTTGGACCATCTCGTCGAGCTCTGCGCGGTCGAAACCCGTCATCTGAACTTCCTCCCTCGAGCACATGAATTCGCTGCAATCAATCGACAATTCTCAGGGCGCCGGTCGGGCAGTACCTGACCGCCATCTCGGCTTCACCGCGGAGCGACTCGGGTGGGTCCGAGTCCAGAAGACTGACCTTCCCCCGCTTCGGGACGACAAAGATCTCCGGTGCCTCCAGCTCACACGCCGCATGGCCTTGGCACAGGTCGAGGTCGACTTCGACGTGCATGATCACCCCTCACGCCCGGGACGTGTTCGGCGCCGGTACCTCACCGCGCACGGCTGCTGCAACTGGACGACCATCTTGCTGTGGTCGTTTCGGTAGGATTCCGACGGCTGCGCCATCTCGAACTCGAAGTCCCGCAGCAGGATCGAGAAGATCGCTTTGAGCTGCATCTGGGCGAACGCAGCGCCGACGCAGCGATGCCGGCCGGCTCCGAACGGAATCCACGTCCAGCGGTTGACGATGTCCTCTTGATTCGGGTCGATGTACCTCCCGGGATCGAAGGTGTCCGGCCGGGGAAAGTCCTCGGCGATTCGATTGGAGATCGCGGGTGTCGCGGCGACAAGATGGCCCTCTCGGATCTCGAAGCCGCCCACTTCGAAATCTCCACGTGCCACCCGCAACAGGATGATCAACGGCGGATGCAGTCGAAGGGTTTCCTTGACCACAGCCTCGAGAACCGGAATCTGGCGCAGGGCATGAAAACTGATGTCGGCGCCGTCGGAGTACAGATTGTCGAGTTCGTCGACGACGTCCGTCATGGTGTCGGGATGCCGCAACATCTCGATCAGCGACCACGCTGCCGTGCCGGAAGTCGTATGGTGGCCGGCGAACATCATCGAGATGAAGATTCCGGTGATCTCGTCGGCACTGAACCGGAGGTCGCCGTTCTCGTCCTTGACCGAGACCAACACGTCCAACATGTCGCGGTCATCCTTGCCCTGCGGAGGATTCGCGATGCGCCCGTTCATGATGTCCTGTACCAGAGCGACCAACGCCAACCGGGCCTCGTCGCGGCGGCGGAAACTCTCGATCGGCGCGTACGGATCCACGAAAGCCAATGCATCCGTTCCCTGTTCGAGCTCGTGATACAGCTTGGCGAAGCTATCATCCAGTTCGTCGCGGAACTTCTTGCCGATCAGGCACGCCGACGAGGTATAGATGGTCAGCTCGGCGAAGAAGTCGAGCAGATCGATCTCGCCTTCGTCTCCCCACTGCGCGACCATCGCCTCGACTTCGCGGCCGATCGTGGCGGCGTGCCCGCGCATCTGTTCGCCGCGCAGAGCCGAGTTGTGCAGCATCTCTTTACGCCGCTCCGGGCTGGCGTCGAAGACGACGCCTTCACCGAATATCGGCTTCATGAAGGGGTAAGCCGCTTGTTGGTCGAGATCCTCGTCGGTGGAGCGGAAGAAGAACTCGTTTGCCTCGGCTCCGGACAGCAAGATCACTGTGCGGTCGGCAAGTTGAAAGGCGCCGACGTCACCACATTCCTCACGCACCCGGCGCATGAGCGCTATCGGGTCGGTTCGCAGTTCCTCGAGATGCCCGTGCGGGAGATCCCCGCCGGACACCCGCGGCGGCTCTGGCAGTGTTCGCGACGTCTCTTGCACTCCGTGCGTCATGTCGTCTCCTGTGAGTTCGCAGTGGGAAGTTTGTCCAGTGGCGCCTCGGGCTGAACTTCGACGAGCACGATGTGTGCTCCTCGCGGCGCCGACACAACGGCGACGATGGCATTGGCGATGTCCGAGGCGCGCAGAAAGTAACCATGGCGGGCGAACCCCCACTTGCTCCACGATTCCCCGACCGGTCCGATGATCTCCGGCGTCGTGTCCATCCCCATGCCGGTCAGTGTCGGCCCGGGTCGCACGATCGACGCGCGAATGCCTGTTCCCTCGAGCTCCATTCGCATCTGACGCCCCATTGCCTCGAGCCCGGCCTTCGCTGCGTCGTACGCACCCATGAGTGGACGCTGGCGCTCGGCACAATCCGAGCCGATCAGTACGAAGTCACCGCGCTGTCGTTGCCTCATACCGGGGAGTACGCGATGCGCCAATCGCTGCGCACCGACGAGGTGAACTTGGATCTGCCGTAGAAACGCCTCAGGATTCATCTCGTCCGCAGCCCCGAATTCGAGGTCTCCGGCACCGGAGACGACGATTTCCGCGGGGCCGTGGACTGCCTCTGCGGCCGAGACGAACCCGTCGACCGAATCACCGTCCGTGACGTCGAGGAAGTGGGCGAACGCTTCACCACCGTTGCTGCGGATCTTCTCGGCGATGGCTTCGCATTCGGCGACTCGACGCGCACCGAGTGCAACCGGATGCCCGAGTTCGGCCAGGGCATACGCGGTGGCTGTGCCGATTCCCGACGACGCACCACTGATCAGTGCCGGCCGGCGAACGGGATTGGGTTCGAAACGAGGCATCAGCGCACCTGAACTTTCACCGGCAGGGCCGCAAAGCCCCGGACATTTGTCGAATGAACACGCTCGATTCCGGACTCGACGACTTCGTAGTCGCTGACCCGACGCCCGAACTCCGCCAGGGCGATCTTGGCTTCGAGCTTGGCAAGGTGGGCACCGAGGCAGAAGTGCACGCCACCACCGAAACTCGCGAGTTTGCCCGACGAACTCCGGCCGATCTGGAAGCTGTCGGCATCGTCGAAGACGTCGGCGTCTCGGTTGGCCGATCCGATCAGGAGCAGGACCTTCTCCCCCGCCGGAATGGTGCGTCCGTGATATTCGAGGTCGACAACCGAAGTCCGAGCCACGATCTGGCTCGACGTGTCGTAGCGAAGAGTCTCTTCCACCCATTCCGAGGCTCGTTCGGGATCGTCGAGGACCGGTGCGATCTGCTCCCGGTGGTGCGAACCCCAGTACAGAGCGTTTCCGAGAAGCTTGGTCGTGGTCTCGTTTCCGGCCACGACCATCAGAAACATGAATCCGAGGATCTCCTGGTCCGAAAGCTTGTCTCCGTCGATCTCGGCGTCGAGCAAGGCCGAGGTCAGATCGTCCGTCCGCGATCGGCGACGCTGCGCGATCATCTCCTTGTAGTAGCCCATCAAACTGATCGAAGCCTCCACCGCAGGTTGCGGCACGTCGAGAACACCCGCCTCTCGATGCACCACCAGATCCGCCTTGCGCCGCAGTTCGGCTCGGTCGGGTTCGGGGACACCCATGAGTTCGGAGATGACGTCCATCGGCAGCTTTCCCGCCACCTCCGTAATCCAGTCGAACTCCCCCGCGCCCAGCGCGGGTATCAGATGTTGCTTCGTCAGTTCGAGTATCCGGCCGTCGAGCTCCGCAACACGCCGCGGTGTGAATCCGCGAGAAACCAACTGGCGCAACCGCATATGGCGGGGATCATCCATAGCGAGAAACGACATCACATAATGCGCGTGTGGACCGTATGCAGCGGGGTCGAGTGATACTCCGTTTGCGCTCGACAGACGCTTGTTGTCCTTGAATCCGTCGACCACGTCCGCATATCGCGACAATGCCCAAAAGCCCACGTCCGGATTGTGATACAGGGGTGATTCTTCGCGCAGACGCTTGTACGTCGGATACGGATCGTCGTGAAAGTGGTAGTCGTACGGATTGAAGACCACCGGATCGATCAAAGCTTCTGTCATGATTTCTCCAGGATCAGTAGAGCTGAGGCCTCGAGGCGTCCAGCGATTTGCGCGTAGGTTCCGTAGCCGATCCCTGCCCGCAGAAGCGCCCCGGCATAAAGCATTTCGAGCGCTTCCAACACTTCGGGTTCGCCATTCGGATCCAACGCCGAGGCGAGTCGTTGATGGATCTCGAGCCCGATCCGGCCGCGAAGATGTTCCACTTCAGGGTCGGATCCGAGCAGTGCATTGGTCACGGCGGCCGATACCTCCGGTTCGTCCGCGAGAAGCAGCGCGATATTTCGAAGTACAGACAGCACGTGCGCGGTACGATCCAACCCTGAGCCATCAGGCGCCGACGAGTTCTGAAGTCTTCGCCAGAAAACCTCTGCGACGAGATGCTCCTTGGACGCGAAATACGTGTAGGCGGTCGCAGTTCCTACGCCCGCTTCGGCCGCAACCGAACGGACAGTCAGTCCGGAAAACTCTTGTTTGCGTAGAACTTTCACTGTTGCTTCGGCAAGCCTGGCCACAGTTTCCGCCTGTTTGCCCGTGAGGCGCCTGCGAGTGGATTCGTAGACAATCGATCCCCCGCCACTTGAATCGCTCCGTTTGCTGGACACGTGTCTGGACGTTACTACAGCGTCCTGTCCAGGGCAACGAAATGGGGAAACTTGGAAAATTCACCACGAACAGGCAGCAGCAACGCGAAAAGTTCTACTACAGACCGATCTTCATCCCGGCACCAGCGTCCACGCGCAGTTGCTGGCCGGTGACGAATCGCGACTCGTCCGAGGACAGGTACACGACTGCATGCGAGATGTCCGCGGGTTCGACCCACGGGGTCGGCATCGCCTGCATGAACGGGAACGTCACAGCCGCATCCTCGGCGGTCGGATTCTCGAGGTCGGGACGGAACGTCCGGTACATCGGCATGCTCTGCAACATGTCGGTGTTCACATTGGTCGGATGAATCGCGTTGACGCGAATGGAACTCGGCCCGAGGGTCAGCGCCAACGAACTGGTGTAGGCCTGAATCAGCTTCTTGGCCAGGCCGTATCCGTCGCCACCCGGACCCTGCAGCGCCTGTTGCCCGTTGAATCCGGTCTGCGGCACCAGACCGGCAACAGAGCCGATCGCGATGATCGAACCCCCTTCGCCGAGGTATTCCATCGACGCGTGCACTGTATTGACGACACCGAGAAAGTTCACATCGAAGGCGTCGACGAAACCGGCGGTCGACACGTGTTTGCCCAGCGGACAGATACCGGCGTTCGCCACGACGACATGCAATCCGCCCAACTGCCCTACCGCCTCGGCAAGTGCTGTTTCGAGTCCGGCGCGATCACGGACGTCGACACGCGCCGTCACCACCTGCTGCCCGGCCTCTTTCACCAGGCGAGCGGTTTCCTCCAGATCGGCTGGACTGGCGAGCGGGTATTCGTTGCTGGCGATGTCTGCGCACAGATCGAAGGCGATGATGTGCGCGCCCTCCTGCGCGAGACGGACGGCGTGACTGCGCCCCTGACCTCGAGCAGCGCCGGTCACCAACACCACTTTTCCGTCAACTCTGTTCATTTCGACCTCTCTCCTGTGGATGTGAAGACGTGGTTGTGAATGTGCGGTGAACCGTAGCGGCGCCGCACCGGACACGAGGCGCTTTTCGTCGAAGCAGATCCGAGACCCTCTCGAGACCGCTGGGCTCTCGAAATCTCTTATGCCCCAAAAACCATTGCCTCAACCACAAGTGTGAACTAGAGTCCAGACACATGTCCAGAAAGAGAGGGTTTGCGCTATGACGCTTCGACCCGCAGACAGTTCTGCACTTCTCGTCGACGGAAAACTGGTTCCCGGATCCGGCGGGACCTTCGAAGTTTTCAACCCGGCGACCGAGGAACTGATCGGCCGTGCGGCCGAAGGCACCGCCGCGGACATGGACGCGGCCATCGCCGCTGCGCGCCGTGCGTTCGACGACACCGAATGGGCACGCGATCACGGGTTTCGCGCTCGCTGCCTGCGCCAACTGTGCGATGCACTCCAGTCCCACATCGAGGAGTTGCGTGAGATCACCGTCGCCGAGGTCGGCGCACCGGTCATGCTGACGAGCGGTCCGCAACTCGAAGGCCCGATCGAAGATCTTCGCTACTGGGCCGATCTGATCGAAACCTATTCGTGGGAACAAGATCTCGGGCACGCGTCACCCATGGGGATTCCGACCCATCGCCGACTGCTCAAGGAAGCCGTCGGCGTCGTCGGCGCAATCACACCGTGGAACTTTCCGCACCAGATCAATTTCGCCAAGCTTGGTCCCGCCCTCGCAGCCGGCAACACCGTCGTTCTCAAACCCGCGCCGGACACGCCCTGGTGCGCCGCGCTGGTCGCCAAGGTGATTGCAGAAGAAACCGAGATCCCGGCCGGCGTAGTCAACGTCGTGACGTCGACGGATCACTCCCTAGGCGCGCAGCTGTGCAGCGATCCGCGCGTCGATCTCGTGTCCTTCACCGGTTCCACCGCCACCGGACGCACAGTGATGGCCACGGCCGCGCAAACTCTCAAGAAGGTCTTCCTCGAACTCGGGGGTAAGTCCGCATTCATCGTCCTCGACGATGCGGACATCAAAGGTGCATGCTCGGTTGCCGCGTTCTCCGTCTGCGTTCATGCCGGTCAGGGATGCGCGCTCAGTACCAGACTTCTGGTGCCGCGCGCTCGGTACGACGATGCTCTGGCCGCGGCATCTGCCGCGATGGCGGGTATCCGAGCCGGCGACCCCAGCGCGCGCGGAACGGTGTGTGGCCCGGTCATCTCGGCGCGCCAGCGCGCCAGGGTGGAGAGCTACCTCACCCTCGCGGTCGAAGAGGGCGGCACGATCGTGACGGGTGGGGGCCGTCCCGACGATCGCGAGAGGGGTTTCTTCGTCGAACCCACTCTCATTGCCGGGCTGGACAACTCGTCTCGCGTAGCGCAGGAGGAGATTTTCGGGCCCGTCCTCGTGATCCTTCCGTACGACAACGACGACGACGCTATCCGGATTGCCAACGATTCCCCCTACGGCCTGTCCGGGTCGGTGTGGGGCACCGATCCCGATCGCGTCGCGCACGTCGTTGCCGGTGTCAGAACCGGAACGCTGAGCGTCAACGGCGGCGTCTGGTATTCGGCCGACGCACCGTTCGGCGGCTACAAACAATCCGGGATCGGCCGCGAAATGGGCCTCGCGGGTTTCGAGGAATACCTCGAAACCAAGCTCGTCGCTTCACCTTCCTGACATTCCACACCCTCACCACAGGATCATCACCACGAAAGTAGGTCGACATGGGACGTTTCGACGGTCGCACCGCGATAGTCACCGGAGCAGCGCAGGGTATCGGAGAGGCGTATGCCCGCGCTCTGGCCGCGGAGGGGGCCAACGTGGTCGTGGCGGACCTCAATCGCGAACTCGGTGAAGCTGTCGCCAAGCAGATCACGGCAGACGGTGGAAGTGCCGTGTTCAAGGACGTCGACGTCGCCGACGGGGAGTCGACTGCGGCACTTGCCGACTTCACGATCGAGCAGTTCGGCAGCATCGAGCATCTGGTGAACAACGCTGCCATCTACGGCGGAATGAAGATCGATTCCCTGTTGACGGTGGACTGGGACTACTACCGAAAGTTCATGAGCGTCAACATGGACGGCGCACTGCACGTGTGCCGGGCGGTCGTACCTCATATGCGAGCGAAGGGCGGTTCGATCGTCAACCAGTCCTCCACAGCAGCCTGGCTGTACTCGAACTACTACGGACTCGCGAAAGCCGGTGTCAACAGCCTGACACAACAACTCGCGACCGAACTCGGCTGGTCGAACATCCGGATCAACGCCATCGCTCCCGGTCCCATCGACACGGAGGCGACTCGAACCGTCACCCCCGGCAACATCGTCAAGGACATGGTGAAGCGAATCCCGTTGCAGCGCATGGGAACGCCGGAGGATCTCGTCGGCATGTGCCTGTTCCTTCTCTCCGACGACGCAGGCTGGGTGACCGGGCAGATCTTCAACGTCGACGGAGGCCAGGTGTACCGGTCATGACGCAATCGGCGCCGAAAGCCAGCGCTTCGAAAACCAGACTGGGATACATCGGCCTAGGCAACATGGGCGCGCCGATGGCGCAGCGCCTCCTGGACTGGCCGGGCGGACTGGTGGTGTGTGATGCCCGCGCAGAAGCGCTCGAACCGTTCACCGCTGCGGGCGCGAGCGCAGCATCGACGCCCGCCGACGTTGCAGCGCAGGCGAGCATCATCTCCGTCACGGTGCTCGACGACGCGCAGGTTCGCGAGGTTGTGTGCGGGCCGCACGGGATTCTGTCGACCGCACAGCCAGGCACTGTCGTCGCGATTCACTCCACTATCTCGGACACCACGGCGGTGGAACTCGCTGACATCTGTCAACAGCGTGGTGTTCTGCTGGTCGACGCGCCGATCAGTGGCGGTGCCGGCGGCGCAGCGCAGGGCAGGCTGGCAGTGATGATCGGCGGCTCCGACGAGGCGTTCGAAGCCGTCCGCGAGCCCTTCGGATCCTGGGCCGAGCTGGTGGTTCACGCCGGTGACGTCGGCGCTGGAACGCGAATGAAGCTCGCACGCAACCTTCTTCACTTCGTCTCGTTCACCGCCACGACCGAGGCCGCGCGACTCGCCGAAGCAGCAGGACTCGATCTCCGCACGCTCGGAAAGGTCGTCAGGCACACCGATGCGATCACTGGTGGCGCGGGCGCGATCATGCTCCGCGACACCACCGCACCGGTCTCGGAGGACGACCCGTGGTTCTCGATACTGCGGCATGTTCGCAATCTCGGGGAGAAGGACTTGGCCTTGGCCATCGACCTCGGTGATCGGCTGAATCTCGACCTGCCGCTCGCGCACCTTGCGCTCGCCGGACTCGGTGCCGGTCTGGGCGTCGGGAATGACAGCGAAGACAGGCCGGCCGAACCTTCGACGGCATCTACTACTCGGGAGCACGCATGACCGACACCACTCACATGACCGATGCCGGTGGAACCGACGAAAGCCGCATCTCCGAGGCCCGTGCTCGTGGCGTCGCGAAGATGAACGAGGTGTACGGCTGGGAGCTTCCCGCCGACGTTCCCGGCGACTTCTTCGCGGTCACCGCCGACCACCTCTTTGCCGACATCTGGACGCGACCGGGACTGTCGGTACGTGATCGACGACTACTCCTGATCGGTGCCATCACCGCCCAGGGGCAGAACGATGTGGCGAAGATCCAGATCAACGCTGCTCTCCACAACGAGGAGTTGACCGAGCAGCAGTTCGAAGAGGCCGCAATCTTCCTGTGCCACTACGTCGGCTGGCCGCTGGCCACCGGGCTCAACAATGCGCTGATCGCCGTGAAGGCCGACAGACGTAAGGCCGCGCGCGCCAAGGAGAAGGCCGCGGCCGATTCCGCGAAAACGGACACCGACTGACTTTCGGTCGAGATACTGCCATCAGGGCATCGATCACACCCACCGATTCCCCCACCAACCAACCAGAAGAACGAAGGATCCGAATCCATGGCCGAGGCCAGCTCAATCCGTCCGCAGTCCTCCGCAAACATCGAGCAGTGGCACTTCGAGGCTGACGTCGTCGTCGCCGGCTACGGCATTGCCGGAGTGAGTGCTTCGATCGAGGCCGCGCGAGCGGGCGCCGACGTGTTGGTGCTCGAGCGCACGAGCGGCTGGGGCGGCGCTGCGGCGCTGGCAGGCGGATTCATCTATCTGGGCGGCGGGACCCCGTTGCAGCAGGCACTCGGGTTCGAGGACTCCCCCGCCAACATGAAATCGTTCATGATGGCCGCACTCGGTCCCGGCGCCGACGAGGAGAAGATCACCGACTACTGCGAAGGCAGCGTCGAGCACTACAACTGGCTCGTCGACAACGGTGTGCCGTTCAAGAAGAGTTTCTACGGCCAACCCGGCTGGGAAACACCCTTCGACGACGGACTCATGTATTCCGGCGGCGAGAACTCGGCACCGTTCAACACGATCGCGACACCGGCCCCTCGCGGGCACGTTCCACAGATGAGCGGCAAGCGCACCGGGGAGAAGGGCGGTGGTTTCATGTTGATGAAGCCACTGATCGAGACGGCCGAAAGCCTCGGCGTACGAGCAGAATACGACATGCGAGTCCAGCGCCTGGTCGTCGACGGAGATCGAGTGGTCGGCATCATCGCCAAGCAGTACGGCAAGGAAGTGGCAGTTCGAGCACGCACGGGTGTCGTTCTGGCGACGGGAAGCTTCGCCTACAACGAAGCGATGATCCAGTCGTACGCCCCACGGCTGATCGGGCGCCCCGGTGCGGCTATCGAAGAGCACGACGGAAAGTCCATCCAGATGGCGCAGGCTCTCGGGGCCGACCTCGCGCACATGGACGCCACCGAGGTCGCGTTCTTCGGCGACCCCCAGTTGATGATCCGCGGCATTCTCGTCAACGGACGCGGCCAGCGCTACGTCAACGAGGACACGTACCCGGGAAGAATCGGCCAGGAGACGCTGCTGCGCAACGAGAATCAGGCCTACCTGATCATCGACGAAGCTTCCTACGAAGAGGGCTGCGCCGCCGACAGTTCCACACCGTTCTTCAGATTCCAGCCCAAGTGGGTGGCCGAGACCGTCGAGGAACTCGAATCCGACATGGGTCTGCCGGAAGGCACCCTCCAGTCGACCGTCGAGGTCTACAACCGCCACGCCGCCCGTGGTGAGGACCCCGTACTGGGAAAGAAGAAGGAGTGGGTCAAGCCGATCGGCTCACCCGTCGCTGCGCTCGATCTTCGCAATTTCACCGCCGGATTCACGCTCGGCGGTCTGCGCACGTCGATCAACTCGGAGGTCATGCACGTCTCCGGCGAACCGATCCTGGGTCTGTTTGCCGCTGGACGATGCACCGCCGGTGTCTGCGCTGGAGGGTATGCCTCCGGAACGTCCCTCGGAGACGGCAGCTTCTACGGGCGACGCGCCGGAATCAGCGCTGCCAAGGGCTGAGCGTCTCTTCTCAGATGTCAGCGTCCTCGCTGCGACGTTCGAGGAACAACGTGTCACGCCACCGCCCACCCAGTTGAGCGATACGCGAGCGAGTGCCGACGACTCGGAATCCGACGGCCTGGTGCAAGGCGACGCTTGCCCGGTTCTCCGGGAAAATCGACGACTGCACTGTCCAGATCTCACTGGCGTCGGCGGCTTGCACCTGTCGGCGAAGCAGCAGCTTGCCCACGCCGCGCCCGCGAGCGCCGCTACCGATGTAGATGGAGTTCTCGGCGACCCCGCGGTAGCAGTCTCGCGAGGACACCGGGCTGAGGCTCGCCCAGCCTTCGACGCGACCGTCGATCTCGGCCACCCATCGATGATCGGGTAACCATTGCGCGTCGAGCTTCTCGGCGGATGGCACCGAGGTGGTGAACGTCGCGGTTCCGGTGTCGATTCCTTCGCGGTAGATCGAGCGGACGGCATCCCAGTCGCCGGATTCCATGCGGCGCACCACCACGTCATCGGGAAGAACTCCCAGTGTGTCTTCGACCGGACCACGAGCAGCCACGACGGCGGCCGCTGCCATCAGATCGGAGTATGCCGTTCCGGCAACACTGACAACCGAAGTGCCTTCACGCACCGAAGCCTCGACAAAACCGACCTCGATCAAGGCCTCGAGGTGGGCACTCAACGCCGACGGCTCGAGTGATGCGGCGTGTGCAATCGTGTCGACGTCGATCGGACCGCCGGCAGCTAGTCGGAGCACTCGCAGCCGCGTCGGATCACCCAGGCACGCAAACCTGCGCGCAAGTACGTCGGTGTCGAGGGGAGCGAGTGTTTCTGAACTCATGAGGCGACTATAACGCCGCTGACCTGCAGTTCGGTCGGCTAGGTTCGGCAAGAGTGTCCCGGAGTGAGAAACAACTCAGCCACCGACCCCAGGGTTCGCCGGCTAACGCGCACCGATCGACGCGGCAATCATCGACCACGAGTTGTGAAGATCGTCCTGCCAGTAACCCCAAGAGTGAGTGCCAGTTGCCCGGAAATCATAGGTGGCCGGGATGCCCAAGGAGTCGAGCCGCTCGGCCAAACGCTGGGTGCACTGGTTCGTCCCGGCCTCGATGACTCCACCCACGATCACCTGGTTCGCCAGAACGCCGAGGTCGCCGTCGACCATCGGTCCGCCCAGATTCTCGTGTGGGCCGGGCAGGCCCGATCCATTGCTGATGTAGAGGTCGACCCCCCGCAATCTCTCGGCGTTGACCACAGGATCGTTGGCTACCCAGCCCGGACCGCCGGGAGGACCCCACATGTTGTCCACGTTGCCGCCGCGGAATCCGACCACGAATCTCACGTAGTCCTGACCGGGTTGAGTACTCGTCTCGGCACACCCGCTGAAAGCACCGACGGCACGGTAAACGGATGGCGCCGCCTCGGCCAGGCTCAGAACCGAGGTACCTGCCATCGACAATCCGGCAACGGCATTCGTACCCGTAGTCCCGAGCGTGGCATCGACGATCGGTGGCAACTCCTGGGTGAGAAATGTGGTCCACTTGTTCAGTCCGAGAACAGGATCGGGCTTCTCCCAGTCGGTGTAGTAGCTGTAGGCACCGCCGATCGGGTTGACGACGTTGACGTTCTTGTCGCCGAAGAAGTCGACGACGTCTGTCCGTGTCTGCCACGTCGCCGTGTCCTCGCCTCCGCCGGCGCCATTGAGTAGATAGAGGGTCGGCCGGGGCGCACTTGTGTCTGCCGGCCGAATCACCTCGAGCGGAATCACCTTGTCCATCGCAGCCGAGTAGACGTACATAGTCAGCTGACGGGCGTTGATCTCCTCGACGTGATCGAGAGCTGAACCGCCTGAAGGGGATGTCCAGGCCGGGTCAGCCGAGGCCAACGCTGCTTCGCCGAACAGTCCCGTCCACGCGACGAGGGCGACGACAAGCATTGCCCGAGTACGTCCGATTCTTCTCATTGCCGCTCCTCGTGCTCGATTGCGGTGCCCGGCAACAGCTCGGTGGCGCTCGCTTCGCGGGCGTGCGGCTTGGTGGCTTGAAGTTGTCATGCCCGTTCGGGGTATCCGGAAAACATCGAGAGCACCCGGGCGAGCTCCGGTCCGATGACCGCCATGGCCGGAGGTTCGATCATCTCGTTGTGTTCGCAGCGCACGGGCACCTCCACGATCCGGCCCGTCACGAGTGGGCTCCATTCCTGCGGCGACCTGTCGCGCGGAATCGTGTCGTCTTCTCCGGATGCCAGGAAGATCAGCAGATCTCCTTCGTAGACCTGGGGAACGAACTGGTGCGTGATTCTCTGCGAAGTCTCGTACCCTCGGGCAATCCGTTCGAGGTCCCGACCGTCGACTCCCGTCTCGGGCCCGAGCCTCCGGGCCAACACGGCCGCCGCCTCGTCGAAGGTCAGATCTCGGTCGGTCTCGATCTCGAGGCCGAGTCCTCGCAGTATGTCTCGGACGTCGAGTTCGGCTGACGCAGGGGCATCGCCGTTGTCGGGGTAGCTGTCCATCATCGCCAGTGTGGCGACGTCGCGGCCGGACGATTGCAGTTCGACGGCCATGGCGTGCGCGATGACGCCGCCGAGGGACCACCCGAGTAAGTCGTACGGCCCGTCCGGCGAAACGGCCTCCACCTCTTCGACGTAGCGATGGGCTAACTGTTCGATCGACTGATAGTCACCGTCGTCGCTGAGAGCGGGGAGCTGAAGTCCGTACACGGGTCTGTCCTCGGGCAGATACCGCACCAAGCCGGCATACCCCCAGGACAGGCCGATACCGGGGTGCACACAGAACAGCGGTCGCCCAGTCCCTTTCGTCCGCAGTGGAACAACCACGGCGAGAAGCTCTTCCATACCGGCGTCGGCTGTCGGCATGTCGAGGCGTCGAGCGATTCCAGCGGGTGTCGGGTCGAGGAACATCCACTGAAGCGGGATTCTCCGTCGGAAACGAGAGTGCAGTGCGCTGACGATTCGGGTGGCCACCAGGGAGGACCCGCCCAGGTCGAAGAAGCTGTCGGTAGTGCTCACCCGGCTGACACCCAGAACCTCGACGAACGAGTCGACCACGGCGCGCTCGGTGTCGGTGACCGGCTCGCGGAACTCGGCTGCAGCCGAACCGAATTCGGGTTCCGGTAAGGCCTTTCGGTCGAGCTTGCCCACCGGTGTCATCGGAATCCGATCGAGAAGCACCACTGCCGACGGAACCATGTGCGAGGGTAGTCGGTCGGCTGCGTACGCCCGTATCTCGTCGGTGCCGGTGGCGTCGGCAGCTGACGCACGCACGTACGACACCAGGACCGTTTCACCCGACGGTCCCGTGTGGCCGACAGTCGCGGCGAAGTCCACCGACGGATGGCGTGAGAGAACTGCATCGATTTCCCCGAGTTCGATCCGAAAACCACGGACCTTGACCTGGAAGTCGCTGCGCCCGATGTATTCGAGCGTGTGATGCACTCCATCGCCGGAGCCAACGATTTTGGCACTGTCACCGCCGGATTCACGCCAACGCACGACATCTCCGGTGCGGTACATCCGGCGCCCCGGCGACCCGTACGAGCACGCGACAAATCGTTCCGACGTGAGCGACGCCCGATTATGGTACCCACGTGCCATACCTGGGCCGATGATGTACAACTCCCCCGGCACGCCCACCGGGACGGGCTGCAAACGCTCGTCCAGCACCAGGAAGCCGAAACCCACTGCCGGCGAGCCGATGTTCACTCCCGCACCGGGTTTCATCGAATCGCTGACGCTCGCCTGCACGGTGGTTTCAGTCGGGCCGTAGCCGTTGTGCAGCCTCCGACCCGGCGCCCATTGCGCGACGACCTCCGGCGGGCAGGCCTCGCCCACCAGATCGAGAACACGGAGCGCCTCGAAACCGTTGTCACCCAACGCCGCCAGCGCGGTCGGTGTAATGGTGGCATGAGTGACCTGCTCGCGCCGGAAAACATCGGCCAATTCGGCGCCACCGTACACAGCAGGCGGAACGATCACGACTTGCGCCGAGGCGCTGAATGCCATCGTCAACTCGAAGATGGAAGCGTCGAAACTCGGCGATGCCAACTGAGAGACATGAGAGTCGTGAGTGACCTCGAACCTCTCACGAGTTTCGGCCGTGAAGCTCGCCAAACCTCGATGAGTAATGTTCACTCCCTTGGGTTTCCCGGTAGATCCCGAGGTGTAGATCAGGTAGGCCGGATGATCGAGGTTCAGTTCACCGGTTCGATCGTCATCGGTGATCGGTTCCGGCGACAGCGCGGCTACCCGCCGGGCGAAGTGTGGGTCGTCGAGTTCCAGCCAGGGAACAACGTCGGGTAGGTGAGTTCGGCTGGTCTGAACAGTCAAACCGAGCGAGGCTCGGCAATCGGCGAGCATGTATTCGACGCGCTCGCGCGGATAGGCCGGATCGACAGGCACAAAAGCCGCTCCGGCTTTGGTCACCGACCAGATCGCCACCACCGATTCGATCGAGCGAGGCATTCCCAGTGCCACGAAGGTCTCCGGGCCCACACCGCGACCGCACAACTCCCGGGCAACACGATTCGACCACTCGTCCAGGTCGCGATAACTGAGCTGCCGGTTCTCGAGCGACAGGGCCACCGAGTCAGGATCGATCGCCACGGCGTCCGCCAACAACTCAGGCCACAATTTCGGAGGTACTTCGGGGAGCCCATGCGCCGGCGTCAACTCGCGACGTTCGGGATCGCCGAGTAGGTCGATGTCACCGATCGGTACCTGCGGATTCCGGGTCACGGCCTCGAGCACACGAACGAACATGTCGGCAAAACCGCCGACCGTACCGGGGTCGAAGAGATCAGTGGCAAAGTCGACGGCTCCGCTCATCCCTCCCGGTTCACCGCGATCGTCGTACTCCTCGGCCAGAAGGAATTCCAGGTCTACCTTCACTACCTCGAGTTCAGGGTCGATCCCGCGGACTTCCAGTCCCGGTAGCTTCAGAATCGGTCGTTTATTGTTCTGGAATTCCAGCGACACCGAGGAAATCGGTGCATAAGCGCTCGACCGTTTCGGCCCGACCGCGTCCACTACCCGCTCGAAGGGCACGTCGGAATGAGCGAACGCGGCGAGGTCGACTTCGCGGCAATGCTCAACCAACTCGCGGAACGATCGAGCCGGATCCACCTGTGTGCGCAGTGCGAGCGTGCCGACGAACATGCCGACCAGATCATCGAGGGCACGATCTCCCCGGCCGGCGATCGGCGTGCCGATCACGATGTCGTCGGTGCTGCCCAAACGTGCCAGCAAGAGCGCGAGCGCTGCATGCACAGTCATGAATGCAGTGGACTCGTGCTGCCGCGACACGTTCAGAATACGGCGGTGAAGATCACTGCTGATCGAGAAGTGAATCCGCGAGCCGTGAAAACTCTGTTGCGTCGGCCGGTCTCGATCGAGCGGAAGTTCCAAGAGGTCGGGAGCACCTGACAGTGCACGTCGCCAGTAAGCCAACTGCTCACTGATCACCGACCCGGGGTCGTCGACTGAGCCCAGAATCTCCCGTTGCCAGAGCGCGAAGTCGGCGTACTGGACTGGAAGCGGCGTCCACTGGGGATCCCCGCCGTACGCGTGGGCCTCGTATGCAATCATCACGTCTCGGGTCAACGGAGACATCGAGAAGCCGTCAGCCGAGATGTGGTGCACCACTACGGCAAGCACGTGTTCGCGCTCATCGATGGTGAACAACGCTGCCCGCAGGGGAATTCGTGCGGCGACGTCGAACCCGGCCGAGACCATCCGGGCAAGCTCGTCACGGAGATGAAGTTCGTCGGTCACCGATGTCTCGGTCAGTTGCGGCAGCTCGGCGCTCTCGGTGGGCACGATGTGCTGGACCGGTCCGTCACCGCGGACCGGAAACATCGTTCGCAGCGATTCGTGGCGGGCGATGACATCGGACATCGCTGATCTCAAGGCCGGCTTGTCGAGTTCACCGCTCAGCCGCACCACGAGCGGAATGTTGTATGCGGGAGAACTGGTGTCGAGTTGATTGACGAACCACATCCGCTGCTGAGCAAACGACAAGGGGATGTTGTCGGGTCGGGGGCGCGGTCCCAGTCGCTCCGACCCTTCGGCAACCGACTGGCCGATCACCGTAGCCAACTCGGCGACCGTCGGCGTCTCGAACAGATCCCGCACGCCTACGGTAGCTCCGAGCACCGACCGTAGCCTCGCCGCGACCGAAGTGGCGCTCAGAGAATTTCCACCGAGCTCGAAGAAACTGATGTCGGTACCGACTCGTTCGAGGCCGAGCACCTCGCCGAACACGTCCGACACTGCCTGTTCGACCGGGCCGATCGGGGGACGGAAATCCCCTGCGGTCGTCTCGATTTCGGGTCTTGGCAACGCCGAACGGTCGACTTTTCCGACAGCGGTCAACGGAATGTTCTCCAGCACCGTGAGAACGGCAGGCACCATGTGCGAAGGCAAGCGCCGGGCCACGGCGCGACTCAGGATCCTGGTGTCCAGTCGACCCGCCGTGGGCACGACGTACGACACGAGTCGGGTGTCTCCGGTGGGGGCGGAATCGGCAACCGTAACGGCAAAACCGACGTTGGGCTCCGACATGAGCACACTGTCGATCTCACCGAGTTCGACACGGAAGCCTCGAACCTTGACCTGGAAGTCGCTTCGCCCGACGTACTCGACACACATGTCCGCCGTCCATCGCACGATGTCGCCGGTGCGGTACATCCGCGTTCCTGGGTCAGCCGGGTTGGCAACAAAGCGTTCTGCCGTCAACCCCGCCCTTCGGTGATATCCCCGTGCCACGCCTGGTCCGGCCAGGTACAGCTCGCCGGGGACCCCGACGGGAACCGCTTGAAGTCGAGTGTCGAGCACCAGTTCGCTGACGCCCCTGACGGGTCCACCGATGGTGATTGGTTCTCCGGCGGTCATCGGCGGGCTGACGTTGGACATGATCGTTGCTTCGGTCGGTCCGTACGCGTTGTACAGGCGGCGGCCAGGTGCCCAGCGAGCGACGAGGTCGGGCGGGCACGCCTCGCCCCCGAATACGACTTCCAAAAGTTGTTCCAGCCCAGCCGGGTCCACCGATGCCAATGCCGCCGTGGTGACGAACGCGTGCGTGACGGCGTGTTCTGCCAGAAGTTGCGCCAGGTCCTCGCCCCCGTAGATCCCTGGTGGAGCGATAACCATCGTCGCCCCGGCTCCGAAAGCCTGCAGATATTCGAAGAGCGACCCGTCGAAACTCGGAGTGGAGAAGTGCAGCGTGCGTGATTGTGGAGTTGCGCCGTAGCGTTCGAGCTGGTCTCGGGCGAAGTTGTCGAGCCCTCGCTGCGTGACCACCACGCCCTTGGGCACGCCGGTCGACCCCGAGGTGTAGACCACGTAGGCAGCTGAATCCAACCCGATCGGACGGAGTCGGTCGTTGTCGGTCAACGGGCTCCCCGAGAATCCCTCGCACTTCTTAGTGAAATGCGGATCGTCGATAATCAGCCACTCCGCGATATCGGGCAATCGATCTCGGCCCGCGGTGGTGGTCAATCCGAAGCTGACCTTCGAATCGATCAGCATGTGATTGATCCGCTCGTCCGGATAGTCGGGATCGATCGGCACGAACGCAGCGCCTGTCTTGGCGACGGCAAGTATCGACACCACGGACGCGAGAGAACGTGGGACACCGACCGCTACATAGTCCTCGGTTCCCAGGCCGTGCGAGACGAGCATGCGAGCAATGCGATTGGAAAGGATGTCCAGCTCGCCGTAGGTCATGCTGCCGTCCGCCGATTCCACGGCCGGTGCGTTCGGATCACGCTGGGCTGCCTCGTCGAAGATCTCCGGGAAGACGCGCGACGACCCGCCGGCCGTGCCACGGACTGGCACCAATTCAGTATGTTCGGAGGCTGCGAGCACCGACACCACAGCCAAGGGACGATCCGGCTGGGTACACGCTTCGAGTACGCGCCGCAGTCGTCCGGCGATCTCTTCGATGTCGGCGGCACCGAAAACCTCGGGTATGTACTCGAATTTCAGGCGGAGCCTGGTGTCGACCGATGCTACGAGGCTGAGCGGGTAGTGGGCAGCGTCCTTGGCTTCGACATCGGTGATCCGGACCCCCGCAATATCGGTATCGGACGAAAGCCCCTGACGGTCAACGGGATACGATTCGAACACAGTCAACGTGTCGAATCCGATCTCCGGCCCCGCGCCTACGTGGATCTCGGAAAGCCCGAGACAGTGGTGATCCGACAGCTCTGCTTGCTCGGCCTGGATCCGCGCGAGGAGTGTGCCGATACTTTCACTCGGGCGCAGCGTGATTCGGACCGGAATTGTGTTGATGAACAGCCCGACCATGGTTTCGATCCCGGTCAGCTCGGGAGGTCGACCCGACACCGTCGCTCCGAACACCACATCGTCTCTCCCGGTCAGTGCAGCAAGGACGATCCCCCACGATGCCTGAACAATCGTGTTGATCGTCAGCCCGAGTTCACGCGCCATTCCGCGAAGTGAGGTTGTGAATTCCTCGTCCAGATCGAACACCCACTCGGCCGCCATGGTGGAGAGTCGACGCGATCGAACCGCTGGAGCCAACAGCGTCGGTCCTTCGACTCCGCTCAGCGTCCTCGCCCACACAGCTCGGGAAGCTTGCTGATCGCGGCAGCTCATCCAGGTCAGATAGTCGCGATACGCGCGCGCGTGAGGCAAGGCCGCCACTTGACCGTCGGCGGCATAGAGCGTCGCCAATTCCCGGATCAGCAGGGGCATGGACCAGCCGTCCAGAAGGATGTGATGATTGGTGAGCACGAGCGTGAACTTTTCGGGGGCGAGAGCGATCAGGGTGAATCGGATCAACGGCGCCCGTGCCATGTCGAACGGGCGCGCTCGGTCCTCGGCCAGCGCTCGATCAATTTCCTGATCTGGTGCACCAGTGAGGTCGATTTCCTGCCACGGCGCTGCCACGTTGCTTCGGACCACCTGGACGGCACGGCCGTCGGCGCTGTGAAGGAAGGCGGTACGCAGGTTCTCATGCCGGCCGAGCAGCGCGTCGGCGGCGCGGCGCAGGCGCTCCGAATCGACTGCGCCGGCTAGATCGAGAGCCACTTGTACGAGGTATGCGTCGACAGATCGTTCGGCCAATTCGGCGTGGAACAACAACCCCGCTTGCAGTGGAGAGAGTGGCCAGACATCGCTCAGGTCGGGACACCGACTTTCGAGGTCGTCGATCGCCTCCTGTCTAAGATCGACCAGATCGAAGTCCGAGGGTGTGAATCCGCCGCCGCCCGCCGCGAACTCTGCGAGCCCGGCCAGTGCGTCGAGCCACCACTGCCCCAGTTGCCGAACGTCGTCCGCACCCAGAATGTCCGGTGGGAACGTCCAGCCGGCAACGAGCTGCGGACCGTCCTCGGTATCGCTGTCGACCGTCATCACGTTGACCTCGAGGACGCTGGCGAGTGGGAGATCGACGGCCGCAACCGTCCGCAGGTCCTCGTCACGGATCGGTACCCATCCCGCTGAAGCGTCGGCGTCGGATCCACCGACGCGTCCGAGGTAGTTGAAGCTGATCTGAGGCACCGGAAGTTGCGAAAGAGTGTGTGCCGTTTCGCGGTTCAGATAGCGCAGCAACCCGAAGCCGATGCCGCGGTCCGGCACCGCCCGGAGTTGTTCCTTGACAGTCTTGGCAGCGACGCCGGCAGCCGGGCCGCCGGCGAAGGCGTCACCCGGATCCACTCCGCGCAGATCGATCCGCACCGGGAAGATCGTCGTGAACCATCCCACCGTGCGAGCAAGATCTGCCCCGGGAACCACCTGTTCCTCGCGTCCGTGCCCCTCGAGACTGATCAATGTCTCCGGATTGTCGATGCCGCGGTCCATGCGCCAGCGGACCATCGCAAGTGCCAAAGCCGTCAACAATCCGTCCTCGACGCTCCCGTGAATCGCCTGCGGAACTGTCGTCGACACGGCCTCGGTCAATCCCGTGGGAACTCGTACTTCGATGTCAATGGTGGCCGAGGCGGTGTCCCTCTTCGTCAGGGCGCGCACACCCAGAGTCGGATCCGGGCCCTCGAGCACCTCTCGCCAATAGTCGATTTCAGCGACCCGATCCGGCTCGCGCGCGGCGTCGACGAGGCCATGTGCCCATCGACGCATCGAGGTTCCGACCGGAGCAAGTGACGGGTCGACGCCTGTCTGCACCTGCGCACAGGCAAGTGCAAGATCGGGGATCAGGATTCGCCAGGAAACGCCGTCCGTCACGAGGTGGTGCGCCACGATTAGCAACTGTTTCCGGCTCTGCCGGTCCTTTTGAATCTGTCCGTCGGTGTCGAGCAGGACTGCCTGCACCATCACACCTGCCTCCGGGTCGAGCCGCCCCAGAGCTGCGTCGAGTTCTGTCGAGACCGTCTCCGCGGCAGAACCCCCGAGGCTCACGTGGCGTACGACGGTCTCCGCCCGCACCGTACCTACAGGCGCAACGTCCATCCGCCGAGCGGATTCAGGATGATGCGTCGCCCGGATGCCTGCGCGGAGGATGTCGTGGTGGTCCAGCACAGCCTGCATGGCCAGTGTCAGCGTGACCTCGTCGAGCGTGGCAGGAACCGAGAGCAGAACAGATTGGGAGTACCGGCGAAAATCTCCACCACGGTCAAGCATCCATTCGACGATCGGCGTCAATTCGATCTCACCGACGCCGCCGCCAGGTAATTCGTCGACGACGACACGGTTGCCAGCCGTTCCGGCCGTCTCGGACAGCGCCGCAACAGTTTTGCGTTCGAACACCTCGCGCGGTGTGATCAGAACTCCGGCAGACTTGGCGCGCGTCACCAACTGGATGGACATGATCGAGTCACCGCCTAGAGTGAAGAACGAATCGTCGACCCCCACCTCTTCGAGTCCCAGAACTTCGGCGAACAGACTCGCAAGGATGTTTTCCGTCGCGGACGCGGGGCCACGACTTACGGTTGCCTGTCGCCCGAAGTCAGGTTCAGGCAATGCATTCCGGTCGAGCTTTCCGTTCACCGTCAGCGGCAAACCCTCGAGAACCGTCACGACAGCGGGGACCATGTGGGGCGCCAACCTCTGTGAGACATACTCGAGCAACGCCGCCGGAGAGATAGTGGCACCGGACTCCGGCACCACGTAGCCCACCAACCGGTCTCTGCGGGCTACCACCGCCGACTGAGACACGCCCACTCCGGAGAGCAGTGCAGCCTCCACCTCGCCGAGTTCGATTCGGTACCCCTTCACCTGCACCTGCAGATCGTTTCGTCCGAGGTACTCCAGCTGCCCGCTGTCGTTCCAGCGCCCCAGGTCACCGGATCGATACATACGCGCACCACTGACCGCGAGGTCGGGAATGAACCGCGCGGACGTCAGACCGAACCGGCCGAGGTATCCGCGTGAAACCTGATCACCGGAGACATACAGTTCACCCACCACACCGGGCGGCACCGGGTGCAACCGCTGATCCAACACATACACACGCAATCCGGGTAACGCCCGACCAATCACCGAGGCCGATCGTTGACGCACCAGCACACGATCGAGCGGTAAATGGCTGACGTGCACAGTGGTCTCCGTGATGCCGTACATGTTGACCAGATCTGGTGACGAAGTCCCGCGACGGGCGTACCAGCGCGTCAACTGTCCGAAGTCGAGCGCTTCTCCGCCGAAGATCACGTAGCGCAATGACAGGGCCGCACCCCCGGTAAGCCGGTCGGCTTCCGCCAATTGATAGAAGGCGGTGGGAGTTTGATTGAGCACCGTGACACGTTCGTGCCGTAGCAATTCGAGGAATGCCTCTGGTGAACGGGCCGTGAAGTAGTCGACCAGTACCAGTCGGCCACCGTGTGCGAGTGCGCCCCACATTTCCCAGACCGAGAAGTCGAATGCCTCCGAATGGAACATCGTCCACACATCGCCGCTGCCGAAGCCGAAGAGCGCTCTGGTGTTTGCCAGCAACGTCACGACGCTGCGGTGAGAAACCTGAACCCCCTTCGGGCGCCCGGTGGACCCCGAGGTGTAGATCACGTAGGCCACCGATTCGGGCCGGAGCGGTAGCAGCCGATCTCGGTCGGTCACCGCAAGCGGAGAAAACCTGTGCAGCGCATCGAGAATTACCGGGTCGTCTACCGCAATCACTGGAATCTCGCTGTCTGCAATTGCGTCACTGTCTCGTATGTAGTCGCCGTCGGCCCGAGTGGTCAGCACACACTTCGGCAGGGCGTCACGCACCACGAAGTCCACCCGGTTTACCGGAGAAGTCGAGTCCACCGGTACGTATCCGCCACCCGCCTTCACCACCGCCAGCAATGCCACCATCAGGTCGATCGAGCGGGCCATCGCGACTGCCACCAAGGTTTCCGGCCCCACCCCCTGCGCCACCAACAGTCGAGCGAGGCGGTTTGCTCGCTCGTCGAGTTCGCGGTAGGTAACCGACAATCCGCCGCAGCGCACCGCCACGGCATCACCGGACGTCAGCGCCGTGCGATCGAAGAGATCCGACAACGAATCCTCGTCTGTTCCGGCGCCAGAGGGCGTGGGCGCAACCAGCACCCCGCTGAGTTCGCCGGCCAGAATCATGTCGATATCGCCGACGACCACCGACTGGTTCTCGGTCACGGCGCCGATCACTCTTTCGAAGCGCGCCGCGGTGCGCGCCACCGACATTCGATCGAAAATATCTGTTGCATAACGGAAACCGGCGCTGATACCGGCGGGCTCACCGTGCTCGTCGACGTGCTCCATCACACTCAGTTGCAGATCGAATTTCGCAACCGCGAGATCGACATCGAGCGAGCGAACCGTCAGTTCCGGCAAGTCGAAGCGCAGTCCCGTATCGGTCTGGAATTCGAGGAGTACCTGAAACAGAGGTGAATGCTCGGTGGAACGGTCGGGCGAGAGGTAATCCACCAACCTCTCGAAGGGGATGTATGCATGGTCCAGAGCACCGAGATCCGTTGACCGCACCGCAGCCAACACCTCGGCAAAGGTTGCTCCGGATGCGACAGGTGTGCGAAGGACGAGCGTGTTGACGAACATCCCGACCACATCGTCGAACACCGATGCACCGCGACCTGCGACCGGAGTCCCGATCACTACGTCGTCCGCTGTAGTGAGCCGTGCCAGCAATACCGCCAGAGCCGCATGCATCACCATAAACAGGGACGAACCGTTCTGGTGTGCGAGTTCGTTCAAAGCTCGATGGATCTCGGGCGAGAAGTCCATCGAAACCACCGCGCCCTCGGCAGACCGTTTCGAGGTTCGTGGTCTATCGAGAGGGAGCGGCAAGACGTCCGGAATACCCGACAGCTTCGCTGTCCAATAATCGAATTCGGCGGAGGGCGAAGTTTCCGGACCAACGTCTGCGTCGACGATCTCACGCTGCCAGAGGGTGTAGTCGGCGTACTGAACCGGCAGCGGCGCCCAGTCCGGGCTCCGACCTTGCGTGCGCGCGGTATATGCACTCATCAGGTCGCGTGCCAGTGGTGCCATCGAGAAACCGTCTGCGGCGATGTGGTGAACAACGATCGCGAGTACATGCTGCTCCGGTCCGGTTCGGAGTAACCTCACGTGCAGCGGGAACTCCTCGGACACATCGAATCCGATGTCGAAGAACGCGTGCAAGTCCGTGAAAAGCCCCTCGCCGGGAATCGGCACGGGGTGGATTCGAGGAGCAGCGACCGCGGGTTCGGCGATCACCTGGTAGGGCCCGTCTGCGGACGCAGGAAAGATCGTTCGAAGGGATTCGTGCCGTTCCACCACATCACCCAGCGCGGCTTGGAGCGCACCCGAATCCAGGAACCCGTCCAGTTGTAGTGCGACGGGGATGTTGTAGAGCGGAGACGACGTTTCGAACTGGTTGACGAACCACATCCGCGATTGCGCGAACGACAGCGGAATACGTTCTGGCCGTGCCCTACTCGTGATGTGCACACGAGTAGCTTCCTCAGGTCCAGGCTCGCCCGGCGCGGAGTCGATTGGATCTATCGAGGCCGCCAGGTCCGCGACCACGGGGGCGTCGAACAGTGCATTGACCCCCATATCGGTGTGCAATGCGGCGTTGATGCGGGCGATGACTCGAGTGGCGCTGAGGGAATCCCCGCCGAGTTCGAAGAAACTGTCGTCGGCACCCACCTGGTCGAGACCGAGAACGTCGGCAACAGCACGGGCGATTCCGATTTCGGCAGGAGTGGCGGGAATCCGAAACGCAGCGCTCGCAAAATCAGTGTCCGGGAGGGCTTTACGGTCCAACTTCCCATGCACCGTCACCGGAAACTCCCCCAACACCACCACCACCGACGGCACCATGAACCCCGGAAGAGACCTCCGCACCCCCTCCAAGACCACCACCTCA
>NZ_LPNQ01000076.1:0-61986 GCF_019266085.1 Rhodococcus sp. FH8
TAAGCCCTTCAGCGCCGATGGTACTGCACTCGACAGGGTGTGGGAGAGTAGGACACCGCCGAACACACATTAGAGAAGCCCCCCAACCAGTACTGGTTGGGGGGCTTTCTCGTACCCAAAACACCCCACCCCGCCAACACCCGAAAGCACCGCCGCCGGCACCCCCGACTTCGAGCGAACGGTACTTTCGTCGCCTCAGATCGACCGAACGCACCGTTCGCACGATCGAAGGGGGAGCATCCCCGCTGGCATCCCCGCATCGAGTGAACGGCACTTTCGTCGCCTCAGATCGACCGAACGTGCCGTTCACCATCAGGGCAGGGATTGGGCCAGGAAGATGCCGTCGCCGACGCACGTAGCGACTTGTTAGCCAAGGTATAGGTTGTGAACCGTCTCATAAGTCCGAAGTACTCTCCGATTTTGTGCCTTCGTCCCTAGCACTTTGGCCTAGGCTGAGTCTCATGGTGGGGTTGAGCAGCTCGAGGGTGTCGCATTTGCGACTCGTTCCGACGGAACCTGAAGAACTGCAAAGGTTTGTACTAGAAGCTGGCGGAGGGCGTGGGGGCATTCAGATTGCGCGATCGTTGCGTTCGAAGAGGCGCGCGGTACCGGCGCAATACGCGATACGTATCAGTGTCGACAATGTTTCCACTCAGATCTGGCGACGAATCCTCGTCGCGTCGGATCTGAATCTGGATGACCTGCATTCGGTGGTTCAACGGGCAATGGGGTGGAGTGACCGTCAATCGCACGCGTGGTCCAAGTCCGGCAGCCGATTTCCCGGCGAGGTCGAAGAGTACGTAGCTTCCGGGAGCAACGCAGAGCAGCGTCGGGCCGGCCGAGCGGCGATCGTAGAGTCCGCGGTACGCCTGGACGAGGTCATGGTCTCGCCTGGCGATGAAATCAGTTATCGCTACGGACGCTTCGGGAACTGGCGCCACACGCTGACACTTGAATCTTCCGAAGTACTGCCCGAAGGGTTCCAAGTTGTGTGTGCCGCGGGTCGCGGTGCTTGTCCGCCGGAGGAATGCGTCGGACCTGACGAGTACGAGCAACTACTCGGTGTTCTCGCTTCGGAGAAGCTGCGCTCCCATGAATGGACCCTCGAATGGCCACAAACTGATTTCGAGCCGACACGATTCGAGATCGCTGAGGTCAATAATCGACTGCATAGTCCTAGACCGGACGAGATCGCTGCGTCGTACGACATTGCAAAGCTCGTCGAATGCCTGGGACCCTCGCGAGTCCCGGAACTGCACGCGGTCCTCGCCCGAGCAGGCATTGACGATCAGTCGGCAATCGGGGAGTTGGTCCACGTCGAGGCGGGCCAACGCATTCAAGCGGTTCTGGCTCTGATCGGTGTCGAAGGGATCGGTGCCGATGATTTCTTCACGACGGTCGACGCGATGCTCGACGAACCTGAACTGGGACCTGTAAACCTTCCACAAGGGCGATCACTCTTCGCAGTGCTCAAGAAGTTCGGCCTGGTGCGAAAGCACAAAGGGCAGATTGTTCTGACGAAGCGGGGACAGTCGGCAGAGCGGGACGCGTCAATGACGTGGTCGGTGATCGTCGAGGGAGTTCCGGTTGCGCCCGGCGGCTCGCAGAGAGCGGTGGAACTCCTCGTCCTCCTTGCCGTAGCCGCCGGCATGTCCCCGGCGGATCGTCATCGTTTCGTCGCGGGAGCGCTGGAGTCGATTCGGTCGTCGAGCATCCTGATGGCTGGAGCTCAGACTTCCAGACGTGACACGTCCGGGAGCACCGTAGAGGTGCTCGGATTGATCGGCGCTACGGGGTACGAGCTGGGGAAGTTCGGCAGCAAAGCGGACTCGCCCTGGGCTGTTCACCTCGCGAGGGCGATCCTGCGGCGTTAACTCGCGCGTCGACGCAGACAACCGAAACGGGGTTCGATCCGGCAATGCCGAATCGAACCCCGTTTCGTGTACCGATAGAGATCAGATGTTCACGCCGTAGTCGCGGGCGATTCCGGCCAGTCCCGATGCGTATCCCTGTCCGACTGCACGGAACTTCCATTCGCCATTGTGGCGGTAGAGCTCACCGAAAAGCATGGCTGTCTCGGTGGATGCATCTTCGGAGAGGTCGTAGCGTGCCAGTTCGGAGCCGTTCGACAGATCTACGACGCGGATGTAGGCGTTGGTGACCTGTCCGAAGGACTGGAGTCGCGCATCGGCGTCGTGAATCGAGACGGGGAAGAAGATGTTGGTGACGTTGGGCGGTACAGCCGGGAGGTCGACGTTGATGACCTCGTCGTCGCCGTCACCTTCACCGGTGAGGTTGTCGCCGGTGTGCTCGATGGATCCGTCGGGCGAGCGAAGGTTGTTGTAGAAGACGAAGTGAAGGTCGGAAAGGACCTTGCGTTCCGGGCCGGTGACCAACGCGCTGGCGTCGAGGTCGAAGTCGGCACCACTGGTGCTGCGTGCATCCCAGCCGAGACCGACTGCGACCTTGGTCAGATTGGGTGCGGCCTTCGACAGAGATACGTTGCCGCCCTTGGCAAGTGTGACGCCCATTCAGGTTCCTCTCGTTCGAACGAAGTGGATTTCTTCGTTCGGGAGTTCTGTGTTGTCCGTTCGCGACTCACATTACCGTGAGCGGGTAGGTGCGGTTCGACCGAATAGGCACCTCACTCGAACAGCGCGCGAAGATCCTCGGCGTCGAGTCCGGTGCCCAGTGTGCCTTCGGCGTCCATGACATTCGAGAACAATGCCGACTTCTTGGCTTTGAGCGCCATGACCTTCTCTTCGATGGTGTCTTTGGCAATGAGGCGGTAGACCATGACGTTTCGTGTCTGCCCGATGCGGTGAGTACGGTCGACCGCTTGTGCCTCGGCGGCCGGGTTCCACCAGGGGTCGAGAATGAAGCAGTAGTCGGCCTCGGTGAGATTGAGGCCGAAGCCACCAGCCTTGAGGCTGATCAGGAAGACGGGGACTGCACCAGACTTGAACTCCTCCAACACTTCACCGCGATTGCGCGTCGAACCGTCGAGATAGCTGTACGGAATTCTTTCCTCGTCGAGTCGGTTGCGGACAGAACCGAGGAACCCGGTGAATTGGCTGAAGATCAACGCACGGTGTCCGCCGGCAATGACGTCGTCCAATTGCTCGACGAGAGCGTCGACCTTGGCCGATGGGACGGGTCCGCTTTCCTCGTCGACCAGCGAGACGTCGAGACTGAGTTGGCGTAGCAGCGTCAGCGATTGCAGGATCGTGAATCGGTTCTTGTCGACGTCGTCGAGCAGTCCGAGAATCTTCTGCCGTTCGCGTTGCAGGTGGGTGTCGTATATCGCGCGATGGCTCGGATGCAACTCGATCTCGAGTACCTGCTCCTGCTTGGGCGGCAAGTCTGCAGCCACCTGTTCCTTGGTGCGCCGCACCATCAGCGGTTTGACGCGTCGTCGCAGTTGCGCCAATCGTTCTGCATTACCGTCTTTTTCGATGGGAGTGCGGTAGACGTCGGTGAAGGTCGTGGGGCTGGGAAACAGTCCTGGTGCAGTGATTGCGAGGAGCGACCACAACTCCATGAGATTGTTTTCCATGGGTGTACCGGTGATCGCGAGTTTGAACGGTGCGTTCACCGCCCTCGCGCACTGGTGGACCTTGGACTTGTGGTTCTTGGCGAATTGGGCTTCGTCGAGCACCAGTCCGGACCAGCGGCCGGCGGAATACGCATCGGTGTCGAGGCGAAAGAGAGCGTACGACGTCACGACGATATCCGCCCCGTCGACGAGTGTTGCCAGGTCGGTTCTTCTGCGCCGCAGAGTATCCGTGATGACAGCGGTGTGGAGGGTCGGTGCGAACTTCGCCACTTCGGACTTCCAGTTGGAGACCACGCTGGTGGGAGCGACGATCAGAAAGGGAGGCGCGGCTGGATTCGATTGCCTTGCAGCGCAGATCATTGCGAGGGTCTGCAGTGTCTTGCCCAGGCCCATGTCGTCGGCGAGTATGCCGCCCAGGCTGTGCTGGCGCAAGAAATTGAGCCAACGGAATCCGTCGACCTGATAGGGACGTAGCGTTGCCGTCAACGTGTCCGGGACTTCGACGGGATCGATGCCCGAACTGCCGAGCAATCCTGCGATCTGCTTCTTCCATGCTGCTGCTTGATGTTCGACTCTTCCGAGCGCCGTCAATTCTTCCCACAGTCCGGCCTGAAATTTGCTGATCCCGAGTTTGCCGGTAGGCCGATCGAGTAGCGACCGCGCTTCGGTGATGAGACGGTGCAGGCCGAGTAGTTCAGGTGCGTCGAGCCGAAAGAAGGCGCCGTCCGGTAGCAGTATGTGAGTCTCGCCCTTGCTCAGAGCAGAGAACAGTGTTGTGAACGGAACGCTTTGTCCCGCAACATCGACGGTGACATCGAGGTCGAACCAGTCGGATCCGCTGTCCCCGTCGGGGGCTGATGTGCTGAGGCCGATCACGACAGCGTCGTCTGCAGGCCGGTAGTCGGCAGGGGTTCCTGCAACCTTGAGGTCGATGGCGTCGTGCGCTTCGAGTTGGGGCAGGAGGTCGAGTGTGAACTGCATGGAATCGAGGCCGGTCAAAGTTCCCGCGAGAGTGGCCTTCGCCGCGGCCGCACCGAGGCTCTTGGCAATGGCATCTTCGGCAACGTGGTTGCGGATCTCGGACTCGTCGGTGGTTGTGTCTGCGGTAGAAATGATCAGTTCGTCGGCATCGACGGTGTACTTCCATGCCGATTCGATGTCGATGCGGTGGTTGTCCGCGTAAGTGGCCATCAGTTGTAGCCGAGGACCGGACACAGTCGGTGGGTTGTAAGCACCGTCGGAAGATATGACGGGAGCGAGGTTTCCGAGTTTGAACACGAACCGCGACGTGAATGCATCCCGATGCTCGGCGGGTATGTCGACCGATTTTCCGGAGTCGATCAACTGCCTCAATTGGTGAGTTATCGGCGTGTGCAGTGGTGCGAGAGTGATCGCGTTGGCGGCGTCGAGCGCGAAGACGCCATGTGCCGGCGTGCCGACCAGTCCCCAGTCGGAATGAGTCACGATGTGCCCATCGGTCTGAATTCGGGGAGTGAGACGGAGGTTGTTGTCTTCCGCTCCGTGGACGTCGAGGCAGATGTTGGCGTCGTAGAGTAGGGAGATGTTGCCGAGGCCGGCTTTCGAGTGAACGAGTGAAACGCCGACGCTGATGGCCTCACGAAGAAGCGACCAGAGTTGCGGGCTCGCGAACCCGGCAAGATCGATTTCCGCGGCATTTTGATTTCGGTAGTAGTTGCCGGCGCTGTGGAGGAGATGTATGTCGCGTAGAACCCGGAGGTGATCTGCGGGGAACTGAAAAGTGCTTCCGAGTTTGTTCCAGGCGAGCCCGCCGGAGATCCACCCTCTCGCTCCTGGTTGTACGGGTTTGATGATGAGCCTTGTCGATGCGCCCTTGGTTCGGGTGGTGAATTGAATGCCAAGTCCACGTGTAGTGCGGCCGGCCAGGTCTGGTCGGAGCAACTCCTCGAGCGAGCTGTCCCATCCGAGGTGTTGTGGAGTCTTGTTCGCCTCGGCAACCGCTGCGAGCACCAACGCGACTACGTGCTTGCAGTTCATCCGCACGGGACACGTGCAGAGGCCACGCGTGAACGTTGCTGTACCGGCCGCGCCGCGACTTACCGAAATCGTGCAGGTGTACGGCTCTCGCGCAGTTCCCGATACAGCGCCGGTCAAGATGTCAGCGGTGTCGTTCCATCCGATGGATTCGACTGCATTCTCCCGCAGGTAGACAAGTCCGCGGTCGTAGGTGGTTGTGCCCACGACAGCGCGAATTCGGTCGAGGTCGAGGGCCCTGACTGAATCCGGTTGCACGGGGGCCAGCCTAGTAGCGGCGACCGACAGATCTTGTCGTGGTCGTTTGTCCAAGAAAGTCCGAACTGCACGGTATGTTCACGGAAACATCTTTGACTGGTTTGGGAGTTTCATGAGGACTGAGCGGCGTGCGTGGATTCGATCTGCGCGCACAGGTGCGGTGTGTTTGGCCGTCTGTGCACTTTCTTTGCAATTGGGCGGACTGTCGACGGCAGCGCCGAGTTCCGGAAGCTCGGGTAGTTCGGGAAGCTCGGGAAGTCTGGGCAGCGTCGAGGGAAGCGTGAGCTCGGGGTCGACGATCCCGGGACCACTTCAGGAGGATCCGGGCCCCAAACCGGACCTGCGCGACGACATCGTCGTCCCGGCCATCGTCGGCGAGAAGGTGACCGCACCACAAGCGATCAGGCTGACGGTGGCGTCGCCCGCACTTCGACGCGAGGTCGGCGTCGAGATTTTGCTACCCGCTGACAATTCGGTTCCGCGCCCAGCGCTGTACATGCTCGAGGGTGTCGACGCCGGAGAGAAAAGCAGCGGATGGATGACGATCGGCGGCGCCCCGGCGTTCTTCGCCGACAAGAACGTCAACGTCGTGATGCTCAATGGCGGAATCGCGAGCCTGTACTCGGACTGGGAGAATCCGGATCCGCGGCTGGGACTGCACAAGTGGGAAACCTTCATCACCGAGGAGTTGCCACCGCTGATCGACGCGCGACTCGAGACCAACGGAATCAACGCGATTGCCGGCAATTCCATGGGCGCGATGGGTGCAATGATGCTCGCCCAACGCTTTCCGGACATGTATCGCGGCGTTGCCGTGTTCAGCGGCTGTTATTCCACGATGGATCCGCTCGGCCGAACTGCCGTCCAGGCCACGATTTCTTCTCGAAGCGGAGATCCGGCCAACATCTGGGGTGTGCCAGGGGGCCCGGAGTGGGAGGCACACGATTCGTTGATCAACGCAGAGAAGTTGCGTGGCAAGGAAATCTACGTGTCGACGGCAAACGGTCGTCCCGGATCTGACGAGACGCTGCAGACTCCTGAACTGCTCGAGCGTCTGGTGATCGGCGGCGGCATCGAGGTTGCCGCCCACGCCTGCACCAAGATGTTCGACGCTCGGTTGCAGGAGCTGAAGATTCCGGCGCAGGTGGATTACGAGCCGAACGGCACGCACGCGTGGGCGTATTGGCGTGAACGACTGCCGAAGGCGTGGCCGACTCTGTCCCGGGCATTGGGCGTCTGACGGTTCGACAACAGTGCTCGGGTTGTGGATGCACCACAACCCGAGCGTTGGATCACTCGCAGGCGATGCCGTCGTTGTCGCGGTCGAGATGCGGGGCGTATCCGTTCTGGCCCCGGTACAACGGAGCTGCGCCGGCATTACGAACGGCTGTGCAGTTCTGGTAGTACCGCGCTGGTGCGGGAGTGTTCTGCGGCGCCGGCTGGTTCTGGGGCGCTTGCGGAGCGGGCGGCGCCGGCGGTGCGAAGACCGGGGGAAGGAACGGCTGGACTGCGTCGGCAGAGCCAGTCGGAATCATGCGTGCGATCTCGATCGGTAGGAAATCGAAAACCGTGGATGCCTGAG
Organism: Rhodococcus sp. FH8; assembly: GCF_019266085.1. Taxonomy (NCBI): domain Bacteria; kingdom Bacillati; phylum Actinomycetota; class Actinomycetes; order Mycobacteriales; family Nocardiaceae; genus Rhodococcus; species Rhodococcus sp. FH8. The sequence goes on from NZ_LPNQ01000076.1 coordinate 7,410, forward strand.
CGGCGGGCGCGGCAACCAGAGTGATTGCGGCGCAACCTGCGACGCTGAATGCCAGACGGCGGAGCTTCATGTGACCTCGTGTTCAACTGGGCAGCCCTTCCACTTCGGAGGGCTGTGCCGGCTGAGCATACTGGTCATAACGACCAAATGGTTTATTTCGGTAAGGGTGAAATCTGGGGTGAAAAGCAGCGTCCCCGCACCGTATTGCTCAGGTGCGAGGACGCTGCTGTAGTCATCGAGGGTTACGCGTCGACAAGTTCCTCGGCGAAGGGGTCACCGTTGCGGGGAGCGTCGAAGCGCTCCTTGTCGAGGATTCCCTCACGCTTTGCGACGATGACCGGGACCAGTGCCTGGCCGGTGACGTTGACTGCGGTACGGCCCATGTCGACGATCGGTTCGACTGCGAGGAGCAGTCCGACGCCGGCCAGGGGAAGACCAAGGGTGGAGAGTGTGAGTGTGAGCATGACTGTCGCACCGGTGGTTCCGGCCGTTGCCGCTGAGCCGATGACCGAGACGACGACGATCAACAGGTAGTCGGTGAAGGTCAGCGGAACGTCGTAGAAGCCTGCGACGAAAATCGCCGCGATCGCGGGATAGATTGCGGCGCAACCGTCCATCTTCGTGGTGGCACCGAGCGGAACGGCGAACGAGGCGTACTCACGCGGAACGCCGAGGTTGCGTTCGGTGACGCGTTCGGTCAACGGCAGGGTGCCGATCGACGAGCGCGAGACGAATCCGAGCTGAGTTGCGGGCCAGACGCCGGAGAAGAAGCTTCGAACCGAGAGGCCGTGTGCGGCAATCAGGATGGGGTAGACCACGAAGAACACGATCGCCAGACCGATGTAGATGGCGGCGGTGAAGACGCCCAGCGACCCGATCGCATCCCATCCGTAGGTGGCGACAGCGTTGGCGATCAGCGCAGCGGTGCCGATCGGGGCAAGGCGGATGATCCACCACAGGACCTTCTGGACGATCGCGAGCAGCGAAGCGTTGAACTCGAGGAACGGCGCAGCCTTGGGACCGATCTTGAGTGCAGCAATACCGATTGCACCGGCGATGACGAGCAGCTGCAGGACGTTGAAGCTCAGCGATGTAGTCGCCACGCCTTCGGCGACGGAAGTCTTTGCACCCAACCCGAGGAAGTTGTTCGGAACCAGTCCGGTGATGAACGCCCACCACGAACCGGAACTCTTGGGTTCCTTCGCGGCTTCGGCGGCGACGTCGGTCCGTGAACCGGGATCGGTGATCAGGCCGACGATGATGCCGATGATCACAGCGATGAAAGCGGTGATCGCGAACCAGAGCAAGGTCTGCACGGCCAGGCGAGCTGCATTGGCGACCTGGCGCAGGTTGGCGATGGAGCTGACAATGGCGGTGAACACCAGCGGGATCACCGCAACGGTGAGCAGCTTGACGTAACTCGAACCGATGGTCTGTACGGTGCCGACCAACCAGTTGACGTTGCCGTCGGCCGCATCAGGCATTGCCCGGGCGACGAGACCGATGATGACACCGAGTACGAGACCGGCGACGATCTGCGGTCCGAATGCCGTCGCCCAGGACGGAAAACGGGACGTGGACTTTTCCGGCACGCCGGTGGAGGTGGAGCTGGGCATGACTATGCCTTTCGAAAATCAAGGGAGCGAAACGCAGCGCGGCACCAGAGGCCGGGCAGATTCGAAGAAATGTTTCCTGGTACGCGTCAGGTCAGAGCGAGCGCGTACACATTGCGCTCGCCTGCAGGCGAAGGTCGACGTAACGCCGACTGGTCAGGAACAACACTGTCCACACACTACTCGCAGCTTCAACTACTCGATCCCGAGGGTCGCCGCGGGAGTTCGCTTCGTGTTCGTCGGGCGTGCCCCGATCAGTCACTGTTGGTCGGTTGACTAGTCTCGACGATCAGTAGGTGCCGCACCGGCGCCTACGCGTCGGCAAGCGGAAGCGAGAGACCGATGAGCGTTCGGAATGCCGAGTACCCGCGTCCGAAGCATTTCCTGGTGCACCTCAGTGACACGCATCTGGTGGCTCAGGGGGAGTTGTACGACGCCGTGGATGCGTCGACGAGATTGCGGGAAGTGCTCAGCGGGATCGTGGCCTCGGGCGCACGCCCGGATGCACTGATATTCACCGGCGACCTGACCGACCAGGGACACCCCGACGCATACGCGGAACTGAAAGCCATCGTGGAACCCGTGGCGGCCGAGATCGATGCGCAGGTCGTCTGGGCGATGGGCAACCACGACGACCGCCCTACGTTCAGATCTCTGCTGTTGGGCGAGGACGCCACCGATCATCCCGTCGACAACGTCTACGACCTTGACGGACTGCGGGTGATCACCCTGGATTCGTCGGTTCCCGGTCATCACTACGGTGAGATCTCGGATCGTCAATTAGACTGGCTACGAACAGAATTGACGGTGCCGGCGCCCGACGGAACAATTCTGGCGCTGCATCATCCGCCGGTTCCGTGCATTCAGGATCTCGCGGTTCTGGTGGAGTTGCGCGATCAGTCCCGGTTGGCAGACGTCTTGCGTGGCAGCGACGTCCGGGCGATTCTTGCCGGGCACCTGCACTATTCGACGACGGCGACGTTCGCCGGCATTCCGGTTTCCGTGGCGTCGTCGACGTGTTACACCCAGGACTTGAACGTGGAAGTCGGTGGTCAGCGTGGTCGTGACGGGGCTCAGGGGTGCAATCTGGTGCACGTGTACGACGAGACAATTGTTCATTCGGTCGTTCCACTCGGTGCGCACGTGACGGTCGGTGAGCCCGTCGACGCGGCCGAGGGTGCCCGGAGGCTCAGTGCTGCCGGCATTCGAATCCTCGAGAGCGAAAAGGCGGCACGCTCGATCATCTGAGGTCGCAGGCGGTTTCCGGCACCCACGCGCAGTTCCGGGTGATTGCCGGGCGGTCGCGTACTCACTACCGTCGAGGTAGGTGCAGAGCTCCAGCAACAAGGACCGGCTAGCTGGACGGCAACCCTTCATGCCGATGGGGTGCCCCGGAATCACACCTGGCGATACGCGCGGTGCGTGTCGCAAGCGGCAGTCGCCACGAGAACCGTCAGTCGGGTGCTGACGGTTTCTGCGGTCGGCACTGTGCGCTCCCGAGTAGTTCTCGAACAGGAGTATGCGCCGATGACCTCCACCCCTTCTTCTCATCTTGCTCCGTTGCATCTCGCCGTAGCGCTGGACGGTACCGGTTGGCACCCAGCGGCCTGGCGAGAGCCGCACTCGCGCCCGAGTGAGCTGTTCAGCGCGTCGTATTGGACTGACGTGGTGACGATCGCCGAGCGTGGTCTGCTCGATTTCGTCACCATCGAGGACAGTCTCTCGGTGCCGGCCAACCCACTCGAGCCTGTCGACGACGCGGTTGACCGGGTGCGCGCTCGGCTCGACGCACATCTCGTGGCCGCCCGACTGGCACCGATCACGAGCAACATCGGGTTGATCCCGACCATCACCACCATTCACACCGAACCGTTCCACGTGTCCAAAGCCGTTGCCACGCTGGACTACACCTCGCGCGGTCGCGCCGGGTGGCAGGTGAAGGTGTCGGCGTCGGAATCCGAGGCAGCACAGTTCGGGCGTCGCGACATCCCCGCGCTCACCGATGCCGACCGTCAGTCGATCGTTTCAGGCGTCCTCCCGGACTTCGTGCGCGACCTGTTCGACGAAGCTGTGGAGGCAGCTGACGTAATCCGGCGACTCTGGGACAGCTGGGAGGACGGCGCCGAGATCCGCGACGTGGAGCAGCGCCGGTTCATCGACCGAGACAAGTTGCACTACATCGACTTCGAGGGAAAGTACCTCTCGGTCCGTGGACCGTCGGTGACTCCGCGCCCGCCGCAGGGGCATCCCGTCGTCACCGCATTGGCACATCAGCGGGTCGCGTACGAGCTGGCGGCGCGGACGGCCGATCTGGTGTTCGTGACGCCGTTCGACGACGAGCAGGTCACGGCAATCCTGGGTGAAGTGCGAGCAGCCGAAGAACACGTGCAGCGCACCGGCGAACCGCTTCGGGTCTTCACCGACATCGTCGTATTCTTCGATGCTCCGGAAGAAACCGGAAAGGAACGGCTCGCTCGCCTCGACGCGCAGGCCGGCGCCGAATACCGTTCGGACGCGCTGACCTTCACCGGCACCGCGGCTGAGTTGGCAGATCTTCTGCTCCGGTGGCAGCAGTTGGGAATCGACGGCTTCCGGTTGCGGCCGGGCGTCGTCGTGGACGACCTCGACGCGATCGCAGGTGAGCTGGTACCTGAATTGCAGCGACGCAACGTATTCCGCACCGAGTATCCGCAGACGAATCTTCGCGGACTGCTTGGCCTACCCATCGACGTTCCCAACCGCTACGCCGCCGGTACTCCGGCCGCCTGACAGACGAGGAATACATTTTCATGAGTTCTCAGAAGCGTAAGCAGGTCATCCTGGGTGCCTACCTCGGCGGCGTCAACCATCACACTGCATGGTGGGATCCGCAGGCGGGCAGCCAGATCGAGTTCGATTCCTTCGAACACACCGCTCGAACCGCCGAGCGTGGGAAGTTCGACTTCTTCTTCCTCGCCGAAGGCCTTGCCCTTCGTGAGCGTGCAGGACAGATTTTCGATCAGGACATCATCGGTAGGCCGGACACCTTCACGGTCCTTGCATCGTTGGCGGCGGTAACCGAACACCTCGGATTGGCCGGCACTATCAATGCCACGTTCAACGAGCCGTATGAACTGGCCCGCCAATTCGCGACGCTCGATCAGTTGTCCGGAGGACGTGCCGCCTGGAACGTCGTCACCTCGTTCGACGCATTCACCGGCCAGAACTTTCGCCGCGGCGGATACCTCGACCGCGCGCAACGATACGAGCGTGCGGAGGAGACCGTAGCGCTGGTGCGTGAACTCTGGGATTCGTGGCGAAGCGACGACATCGTGGCCGACAAGGCATCAGGGCGCTTTCTCGCGCGACCGGATGCCGGTGAATTCGCTTTTCATGGATCGCATTTCGACGTGAACGGCCGATTCACAGTGCCGCGTAGCCCGCAAGGGCGCCCGGTTATTCTGCAGGCCGGGGTGTCGCCGCAGGGGCGCGATTTTGCTGCCGGCAATGCCGACGCGATCTTCTCACCGTACGGTCAGTTGCCCGAGGCGGCCGATTTCTATCGCGATATCAAAGCACGTGCCGTTGCGGCCGGACGTGACCCGGGTGACATCAAGATCCTGCCGTCGGCGAGTTTTGTTCTCGGCACCTCGGAGGCAGATGCGATCGAGAAGTACCGAGAGATTCGCGACCAGCAGGTCACCGGCCAGACCGCTTTGGTTCTGCTCGAACAGATCTGGAATCTCGATCTGTCGAAGTACGACCCCGAAGGACCACTACCCGATATCGCTCCGGATCCCGAGGCTCCGCCGATCATCCAGGGCCGCGCCTTCATTCACCAAGATCGTTTCGCGACCGTCGCAAAACTGCGCGCGGTAGCGGAGAGCAAGAAGTTGAATCTGCGCGAAGTGGTGATCGATCAGTTCGAGCGTGGACCGATCGTCGGTACACCGCAGCAGGTTGCCGAGAAAATAGATTCGTTTGTCAGCAACGACGGTTCGGATGGGTTCATCCTCGGGTCGCACCTTGTGCCGACCGGCCTCGACGAGTTCGTCGACGACGTGGTGCCGCTGCTGCAGGATCGAGGTGTTCTCCGCAGTGACTACGAAGGAACGACGTTGCGTGACAATCTCGGTCTGCCCATTCCGGTGCAACGGGAGCATGTGACAGCACGCTGATCGACCGAAGTAGCAAGGGCCCAGCCGAAATCGGCTGGGCCCTTGTTTCGTCTAGGCTTCCCAGGGCGCCGGGATGGGGTAGTAGCTCTCCAGGAACTCAGTGATCTTGCGTGTCCGAAGTTCCAGATCGATCTCCGGAGCGCTGCCGTCGTTGAGGCAGAAGAAGTCCATGGAGCGCTTGGCGAGCAGTGAGTCCATGTCGCGCAAACCGGCCTTGACCGTCGTGTCGACGTATTTGACGGCGGCGGACTTCTGCACCACCGACCGTCCACTCATGAGCGTGTAGTAGTGGTACAGCGAATTGGTCACCGAGATATTGGAACTCGCGCGGAAGGTGCTTGCTGCAGTGGCCGCGAAGTCTTCGGCGAACTCGCGTTCCATCTCGGCCATCACGCTCTTGCGTAGTGGCGTCGCTGCGTGCTCCAGATGTCTGGTGGTCATCAGACCGAAGCGGTCCTGCAGCAGACGGCGGTTGACGCGGGCCGCATTCTCGAACCCGCTGCGGTCGTTGTCGTTGTGTCCCAATCCGATTCTGGTGTCGGCCTCGATGAACATGCTGATCCCACCGGGGGAGAAGAACATGTCAGGGCCGACGGGGCGACCGAAGAACATGTCGTCATTGGAGTAGAGGAAATGCTCTGCCAGACCCGGAATATGGTGCAGCTGGCACTCGACAGCTTGAGAATTGTGGGTGGGCAACACACTTGGATCGGCGAAGAACTTTTCGCTGGGCATGAACGTGACTCGCGGATCGTCGGCAAGCCAGTCCGGACGATCGGAATCGGTTGCGACGAAGATCCGCCGGATCCACGGCGCGTACATGTGGATAGATCTAAGTGCGTATTTGAGCTCGTCGATCTGACGGAAGCGCGCTTCTGATTCGTCGCCCTCGCCGACGATGTAGTTCTGCATGCGCTTGGCGCGCTGAGCCTGAAACTCTTTGGAAGAACCGTCGACCCAGGAAAAGACAAGATCGATATCGAAGCTGATATCGGAGGCATGATCGGCGAACATGTTCTCGATGGTCGGCCAGATCCGGCCGAATCGCTCGACGGTTCCTCGGACAGCTTCTTCGGGGAGGACGGTTCGTCGTGTCAGTGAGTTCTCGACGGGTAGGACGATTTCTTCGTCGGAAATCGACCACAATTCGATCTGAACGCCGATGTTCGCGCCGTAGTTCATACCGCTTGCGACGTGAACCCTCGGACGGAACAAGCGGAAGATCCGTGACTTGTTGGTTTTCGACAGGGCACCGTCCGCGACAAGGAGCGCTGGACTCTTCTTCGCGTCGACGGTTTTGGAATAGAAGGGTGCGTTTGCGCATCCCTCGACAAGTGCCTGCCGCAGGTTCTTGCGTTCCGTCCAGCTGACCGCGATGACCGGGCGCTCGTCGTTTCCGCGGACGAGTAGATACTCGATTCCTGCGGCGTCGAGGATGTCGCGGATGAAGAGGAGATCTTCGACCATCGCTTCGAGCGGCGTGGTGGTCGTGATCGCGAGGGCAAAACGATTCTTGAATCGGACGGTCTCGGGTAGCTCGCCCATCCGTGCGCGTGACGCGGCCGACGCCGGCTCCACAGGATTGGGGCTGTCCTGCTCCGGAGGTACGAAGTAGATGTCGTGCGGAGCGGGAGATTCTGTAATGGGATGCCTTCCGATTCTGATCCAGCTGTGTATCTGTCGCCCCCGACGCTGCGAGAGCGTGGTGGCGACGAGCTCAGTCTATGCCGTCGGCGCCGAAAGTCGGACATGAGTGACGGGGATGGGTAGCGCGGGGCGAGTCGGGTACCCCGAGGACCGAAGCGAGAGTGAAGGAGGAGAACCGATGCGTGTGAAAGCGATGGTCGGAACAGGCGCGATGGCGGTTGCGCTGGCCGCCGGCCCAGTTGCGACGGCGTCTGCGGAGCGAACCGAGGCAGCGGGGTCGGAGGGTTCACCGGAGATGCTGACCTGCGAGGTTGTCTTCGATGCACTCGAAGATATGAGCCCGGAATGGACGGAAGAGGGGATCGATCAGGTCGAAGACTGGTGTGAGGCGATCACCGGCGAAGAAGACTGAGCGTCAGCCGCGCGAAATCACCCGTCGCGAGAGTCGCCACCGCCCATCTTCGAGTTCGAACTCGTCCGCGTAGCTCCCGACGCCGCTGAGCTTGGGGGTTGTGGTCGTGTCGACGTAGAACGTCCACACCGCATCCGCGCGGGCTGTCGTTTCCGAGGTCACGTCCACGGCGATCGCCGTGGTGACGTGGCGTGTGAATGTGCCCGGGCCTTGTATGCCGGCGGCTCGACGCTCGACTACTCCAGCAGCAATTTCTTCGCGGCCACGTCGTACCTGTGCGGGGATACCGCGATCGGGATTGGCGGGCATGTTCCATTCGGCCTCGCGGGTGAACTGCTCCACGTAATCCTCGACCGAGCCGGTGTCGGCAAGATGCGCGATGCGAGCGAGCGTTGAACGAATCTGTTCGGCAGGGCCCTCGGGTTGCATGCTGTCCTCCGTAGACGTGGGTGCGGCAGATCGCACGCTACAGCTCATGACGACAACGACGACGGCCTCGTCCCAGTGAGCGGCAGTATTCTCCGACGAGGGAGCGGTGAACTTTGAGATCACCTCGAGTTCAACCGTATTCGAGCCCGCAGCGTAAATGATTGAGTGTTCACAGTAGGCGGCGCCATGACGACTGCCGCGCCCGTAGGCTTGACCGACTCACAGGAGATCGCCATGTCCGTCACCGAACTCGAACGTGTCACCCAGACCCCGGAGCAGATCTACGCTGCCGGCGGAATCACCGTCCACAAAGTAGGCGAGCTGATCGGCGCCCGCATCGACGGCGTCCATCTCTCCGGGGACTTGTCCGAAGAGACCGCTTACGCGATCAACTATGCGCTGGCAGCGCACAAGGTTGTGTTCTTCCGTGGGCAGCATCATCTCGACGACACGTCGCAGTACGAATTCGCCGGAACCCTCGGCACCCAGACCACCCCGCACCCGACGGTCAAATCCAGGGGCGACAAGCTGTTGGTGCTCGACCGTGCCGCCAACAGCTGGCACACGGACGTGACGTTTGTCGACCGCATTCCGAAAGCCTCGATTCTGCGAGCGACGACCATTCCCGAGTACGGCGGAGCGACCACGTGGGCGTCGACCACCGCCGCGTACGACCAACTGCCGTCTTCACTCAAGGTCTTGGTCGAGAATTTGCGGGCCGTTCACACCAATGCCTACGACTATGCCGAGGTTGTCGATCAGGCGAACCCGGTAGACGCGCAGCGCCAGGCCTACTACGCCGAATTCACCCATGAGATCTACGAGACCGAACACCCGGTGGTGCGTATCCATCCGGCGACGGGGGAGAAGACCCTCCTGCTCGGTCACTTCTTCAAGGAGTTCGTCGGGCTCAAGCCGTCGGAGTCGGTCGCTCTTTACCAGATCCTGCAGGCACGAATCATCAAGTTGGAAAACACTGTTCGATGGAACTGGTCGGCCGGCGACCTGGCGATCTGGGACAACCAGGCGACTCAGCATTACGGTATCGCCGACTACGGGACTCAGGCGCGCAGTGTGCACCGAGTTACATTGGCCGGCGACGTCCCCGTCGACGTCCACGGCGAGCAGAGTCGAATCCTTCAGGGTGACGCCGCGGAGTATTCGATCATCGCGGACATCGATCGGCTTCCCGGCTTCGCCGCGAACTGATCAGTCGTGCTGCGGGTGATCCGGCGGGAACATCTGTCCCCATGAGTGACTGCACGCTCGGCACGTCCATTCCGGGGTGTCCGGTCCCACGACGCAGCCAGTTACGGCGAGCCACGGTAGGTGATCGAACGGATGGACCGGCATCCCCGGGGCACACTGAGCGGTTCTGTGTGCACCGCAGAGTGGGCACGACGGATTCTTCGCCAGCATGTAGTCGATGAAGTTGGTGTGCCCAGACGTGGCTATCCTTCCGGTGCACTTGCGGCACAGGACGGCTGGGTAGTCGTCACCAGGTTCAGCCTGCCTGAAGATCCGTGATGCGGAATGAAAGTGAAGGCGATCGCTGCTGTTGAACTTTCGCAACGGCATCGGTGAGCTGCAACCTGTGCAGTTGCCCCGCTCGTTCATCAACGTTCGGGCGTGGGCAGCTGTGGACGTCGGATCCAGCGTGTCGATGTCGCCGAAGTAGTGCGCATAGTGTGACTGGCCGGCCGTGAGAATTTGGTCGGCCAGTGTGTCGTCGACCGGCCCTGGATCCGTGGGAAACGTGGTGGACCATCGTTGTTCGAGTTCTGGAACGGTGGGCATACCGTGGAGTTCGTACGGGCGTTCATCGACTTCCATCGGCGACGTGCCGTCGAAGGGCGCAGCCACGGTCTCGATGCAGAGCAGCGTGCGAGGAGTGGTGTCGAGAACAGTGATCAGCAGGTCGCCGATGGCCATCTTTCCGCGCATGATCCAGGGATCGACACGGGCACGGGGTTCGAGAAACGCGACCACGGCATCGAGCCACGGCGTGCCGAGTGCGATGAATACGTGCTGACCGGAGCTCCGCGTGATCATCGAACGATTCTCGCAAGGGCTGCCGACAACGTCAGGCTTTGACCACCTTGCGCCCGAGCAGCGATGCAACCAGTCCGTCGACGAAGGTCGCCTGACGGCCGAGAGGATCGGAATCCGCTCCCGCAACGCTGCCGATCGAAATCGATCTCGTCAGGCCGGTCTCGCTGATGAATTCGGCGGCGAGGTGCGCTTCTCGGAATGTGAGGCCGCCCAGATGTGTCGTGTCGTCGACGCCGAGAACACGCCCGTCGATGATGTCCAGATCGAAGTGGACGTGGACGCCGTTCACACCCTGGCCCGCCGCGGCGAGAACGCGAGGCATCAAGGCCGCCATGCCATGGCGATCGATCTCGTCGATCGTCACCAGCAATACCCCGTACTCGTCGAGTGCGCGCTTGTGATCGACCGTGGCGTTCTTGACGCCCACCAGGACGGTGTTCTCCAAACTGGGGCCGTGCAGATCCGCCGCCGACGACAGCAATTGTTCGATGTCACCGTGTGAAGCGAAGATGATTGCACCCAAATCGGTTCCAGGTTCGGTGGCGATCGGAATTCTGGTGTTCTGCCAGGCTTCGGCAGTGAGCCACAGCGGCAGCGTTGTGAGATCCGCAGCGGCATTCTCTGCTTGAATGCAATCGAAACCGATTCCGGACATGTCCTCACGTAGACCGTGATCGAGGAGATGGCTTGCCAGGCCGGTAGTTTCGAGGTCGATCAATTCGACGGTCGCATTGGCATCGATCGGTTCGGTGCCCAGAACGTATCGCTTTTCGACGTAGGGCGATGTCATTGCCATCAAGAGCGCGCCGTAGTCGATCGTGAAGTCGACCGTGCCACCCAGTCGGTATTCGTCACCTGTTTCTCCGGCGTCGACGAGGAGGTGATCGCTGCTGGCGCTGATCACTTTCAGGCGCGGATCTATCGGGGTCAAGCCTTCCGGCGAGATGTCTTCGCGGCCGATGGACAAGATCAGGCGTCGGCTCGGCTTGTCCTCGTTGTCGAAGACGGGGCGTCGGCCGAACGCGTCTTCCCCTGAGACTCCATACGGCCGCGACGGCTTGATCTTGGCCTCGATGATGTCCGCGGTGAGAGTGAAGGCGTCGTTGTTCAGCAGTTCGTACAGTCCTGGGGGAGTCGGTGATTCGGCCAGAACGATGCTGGCACCCAAACGCAGATGGTTGATCCCCTCGGGCATCGTTCCGGTCTCGAGGAGTGGCAGAGAGAACGTATTGCCGCCGGAAACGATCGGCAGTTCGATCGAGAACCGCTTCGTGATTTCGTCGGCAAGGTAGACCAGGTTCGACAGGTTGTCGACGGTTGGCTGGATGCCGCCGACGCACGCGAGATTCGCGCCGATTCCGATCAGTCTGATGCCCTCGATGGGAAGGATTTCGGCGACTACATCCAACGCCTCCGCCGGCAGGATCCCTTCGCGGAGATCTCCGAGGTCGATCATCAGCACGATCTCGTGGATTACTCCTCGCGCCCGTGCTGCTCTGCCCAGAGCAACAATCGTCGTCAACTCCGAGTTGAGGCTGATGTCCGCGTAGCGGATCGTGTCGTCGATCTCGTTCAACGACGGTGCGCGGATCAGCATCAGGGGAACGGTGATGCCGTCGCGGCGGATGCGGGCCAGGTTGTCCAGGCGGGAGTCGGCGATCTGTGCGACGCCGCCGCGGACCATTGCTCGCGCCACCTTGGGGGAGCCACATGTAGATTTGCTGACGCCCGCCACCGCAATACCCTTGGCATTGGACGCTTCGACGAGGACGCGCGCATTCTGTTCGATACGACGCAGGTCGACGGTGATGGTCGGTCCGGTCATGATCTCCCCGTTTTCTCCGAAGGCGGTTCACGATCCGGGCATTCCAGACCGGACGGTTGGCGTGAGCTGGGCAACTTTGCTCCGACTGTTGTGTCGCAGGACACTTACGTGCAGTATGAGGATACAACAGTTTCCTACCAGGCACTCTAGAGGAGCGTCGATGGCTACTCTCGTCAAACACGTACTTCGGCGCAAGCCGGCTTTGCAGATAGACCAGGAGACCGGCGCAGATACCAACGGCGGTGAGCTGACCCGCAGTATCGGTTTGGCGCAGTTGTCCATGTTCGGCATCGGCGCCACGATCGGCACCGGTATTTTCTTCGTCCTCTCGCAGGCGGTCCCGGTTGCCGGTCCGGCAGTGATCATCTCCTTCGTTGTTGCCGGTATCGTCGCGGGACTCACGGCGATCTGTTACGCGGAGTTGGCCGGAGCTGTCCCAGCGTCGGGCTCGTCGTATTCCTACGCTTACGCGACGCTCGGAGAGCTTCCGGCCATGGCCGTCGGCGCGTGTCTGCTTCTCGAGTACGGAGTCTCGGCCGCGGCGGTGTCCGTCGGATGGTCGCAATACTTGAACCAGTTACTGGGCAACCTCTTCGGGTTCCAGATTCCCGACGCGTTGTCACAAGCGCCGGAGCAGGGCGGCATCATCAATCTGCCCGCAGTGATCCTGGTGTGCCTGTGCGGTATTCTGCTCATTCGCGGCGCCAGTGAATCGGCCAAGGCCAACGCCATCATGGTCTCGATCAAACTCGCGATTCTGCTGCTCTTCATCGTGGTCGGCATCGCCGGATGGAACAGCAATCACTTCGCCGACTTCGCACCGTTCGGATTCAGCGGCGTCATGTCCGCCGCCGGAATCATCTTCTTCTCCTATATCGGCCTCGACGCAGTGTCCACCGCCGGTGAAGAAGTGAAGAACCCTCGTCGCAATCTCCCTCTCGCGATCCTCATTGCACTCGTGTCCGTCACCGCGATCTACATCGCCGTTGTCGCCGTGGCGATCGGTGCACAGGATTCCGCATCGTTCGAAGGTCAGGAAGCCGGACTGTCCGCCATCCTCGAACAGGTGACCGGATCTACCTGGCCGGGAACACTTCTGGCCGCCGGTGCGGTGATCTCGATCTGCAGCGTCACGCTCGTGGTCATCTACGGTCAGACCCGCATCCTGTTCGCGATGTCACGCGACGGCATGATTCCGTCGATCTTCCACAAGGTGAACCCGCGGACTCTGACGCCGGTGCCCAACACCATCATCGTCTGCGTCGTTATCAGCATTCTGGCCGGTTTCATTCCCATCAACTTCCTCGCCGAAATGACCAGTATCGGAACCCTGGTGGCCTTCCTTGTGGTCTCGATCGGGGTCATCATCCTGCGGCGCAGTGACCCGGACCTGCCGCGCAGCTTCAAAGTTCCCGGCTATCCGGTCACACCGATCCTCTCGATCCTGGGCTGCCTGTGGATCATCAAGGACCTCCGAACCGTCACGATCTACGTGTTCCTCATCTGGGTGACCGTCGCGATCATCTGGTACTTCGCCTACGGAATGAAGCACTCGCGCCTCGGGGCGAAGAACCGCGCCGAATTGGGATCGGAGTCCGAGTCATGACGCTGCTCGCGGGATACGCACCCGACGGTGACAGTTCCGGAACCGTCCATCTGGCAACGCTGTTGGCACGCTCGTCCGGTGAACCGTTGGTGATCTGCGCGGTGATTCCCTCGCCGCCACTGCCCGGAATGGCGCGTGTCGACGCCGAATACCACCAGCAATTGCGAGCCGAAGCCGAAGCGGCGCTGGCGAAAGCGCGGGCCGACATGCCCTCGGACGTCGACGTGACCTATGTCGTGCATGAGGCGCAGTCGACGTCGAGTGGCCTGCTCGATCTTGTTCACGAGCACGAAGCCAAGATGATCGTCCTGGATTCGTCTACGGCCGGGGTGTTCGGTCACGTGGCTCTCGGCAGTGTCACCTCCCGCTTGCTGCACAGCTCCGACGTTCCGGTCGCCCTGGCGCCGAGGGGATTTCGAACCAAGCCCGGTGAGGTGGTTCGCCGCGTCACCGCCGCATACTCGGGCACACCCGATCAAGACGATCTGGTGCTCGCCGCCGCGACCGTGGCTGCGCGTGTCGACGCCGGACTCAGACTGGCGGCGTTTGCAGTTCGCGCAAACGCGCAGTACACGACCACACTCGGGACCGAGGGGGATTCACCGATCATCTCCGAGTGGGCCGAGGTAGTCGAGCGCGAGACCAACGCTGCCTTCGAGCGCGTGCGTGCACTGCCAGAAATACCCGACGTCATGGAATCGGTTATCAGCCATGGTCGTAACTGGGCCGAGGCGCTCGAGGGCGTCGAGTGGGACCGAGGTGACGTTCTGACAGTCGGCTCGAGCAAGGCAGGTCCACTGGCGCGGGTGTTCCTCGGCAGTCGGGCGGCGAAGATCGTGCGGTACTCACCGGTTCCGGTGGTGGTGGTCCCGCGATCGGCGTCGACCCGAATAGTCGATCAGGCCGAAGCGGAATAGAGATCAGGGCCGACGAGCGGAGTGCTTGTCGGCCCTGATCTTTCAGATGGAGCGAGCGAAGAGCGCGGGCTCGGAGCCGGGAACCTGAGAGACCTGCTCTCGGGCAACCAGATGGCGAAGGTGAGCTGCACCTTCGGACAACGCCATCGTCTTTCCCATCGGGGAGATCTCGGCCCACGGCTTGTACCACTTCATCTTTGCCGCGACGTCCCACACCGTGAGCTTGTCGTCGGCGAACTCCTGCAGCAGGTGATCGAGTCGCTCCTGGTGATGCTCGATCAGCTCGCCGGCGCGACCTCCGACGTCGTCGATCGGAATGCCGTGTGCGCCGAGACCGCGGGTGATGTTCATGTTCTGCACCCGTGCGAGCGAGTCGAGGAAATCGGCGAGGGCATCACGCTCGTCGAGGGGGTACACGAAGTTGCCGACGTGGGGTGTCGTCTTCTGCAGGACGTGGTCGCCGGTGAACATGACGTCGGCGTCGTCGAGGTAGAAGCAGACGTGACCAGGCGTGTGGCCGGGGGTGTAGACAACGCGGAGGCCGCGGCCGGTGAGCGCGATGATTTCGTCGTCCGCGAGAAGGCGGTCGGGAGCGGACTCGGGGCCCACCGGAGACTCACCCGCGGCAGCCAGTCGGAATGCATCACGGTCAGCTGCGGGCGCTCCGGCACGTTCCATGTTGTCGAGCTGGTACGCCATCCACTCCTCGTTACGCGCAGTGGCCATCTGATCGAACAAGTAGTGGTCGTCCTCATGCATGGCGATCCAGGCGCCGGACGCCTCGCGGACCCGTCCGCACAGGCCGGTGTGGTCCGGATGGAAGTGCGTGACCACGACGCCTTCGATGTCGGTCACCGAATGCCCGATCTCGGCGAGCCCGGCGTTGAGGCCCTGCCAGCCGTTGTCGTCGCCCCAACCAGCGTCGACCAAGATCAGTCCGCCGGGGGATTCCATGGCGTAGACGAGCGTGTGCCCGAGCGGGTTGTCCGTGATCGGGACAGGAATCTGAAATATGCCATCACCGATGGCCGCCGCACCGTTCATAACAAGTACCTCTTAACGATAAGGGAACGCACTCTTAGTACTTCATGTTTACCGTGCGCTCGTTTGGTTGGTGACACAGGTCCTGCCTGGCGGGAGTTCGGCATGTTTTCGGGCGACTTCGGATCGGGGAGAGTTTTATCGACCGAATAGTGCTATTGATTCGAAAGTAGTTGTTGAATAGGGTTTTTCGTGATCTCGTCGTGTCAGGGGCGTCCTCGGATGGCGGATCCGTCGACGAGTCGCGCACTAGCCTCCGAGGGACAGGCGCGCTGTGCGGTTATCGAGAAAGACGGGTCATGCGTTTTCAGGTTCTGGACATCATTTTCAACCCACCCCATCCAGTGACCGGCGAGGAAGTTGCCCCGTCCGATCGGCTCAACCGCGTCGTCGAACTGGCGGTTCTCGCCGAAGAACTAGGTATCGATTCGTTCTCGGTGGGTGAGCGCCACGCCGGGCCGGTTCTTTCGTCGGCGCCAACCGTCGTTTTGGGGGCAATTGCGCAGGCCACAGACAGAATCCTGCTCTCGACGGGTGTCACCGTTCTGTCGCTACTCGACCCGATTCGAGTCGCCGAAGATTTCGGAACCATCGATCAGCTGAGCCGGGGACGCCTCGAGATCGTGATCGGCAAGGGCAACGAGGTCCTTCAATACCCGCTCCTCGGTCTGGACATCGCCAAGCAGTACGAATACCTCACCGAGAACTATGAACTCCTCAAACTGCTGATCAGCGAGGAAAACGTCAAGTGGGTGGGGACTCACCGACCATCGCTCGAGGACGCGACGACGCTACCGCGTCCCTACGACGGCCCGTTCCGTATCTGGCATGGATCGGCTACCTCGTTCCAGGCCGTCGAACTCGCGGCCAAGTGGGGCGACCCCATCGTCACCGCCAACGCCTTCCAGCCTCGTGAGAACTACAAAGTGCTGATCGACCACTACCGCGAGCAGTACCTGGCGTACGGGCACGACCCGTCCAAGGCGTACGTCGGCTCGGGTTCGGGTGGATTGTTCCTCGCCGATACGACCGAACAGGCCATCGAAGAGTTCCGTCCGATCTACGAAGGCGCCGTTGCGCAGGCCGACAAACGCAAGCACGATCCCAAAGCTGTCGGAAAGTCGACAAGCTTCCGGACCATCGAGGAAGCCGTCGACCGCGGGCCGGCGTTGGTCGGGTCGTCTGAGCGAGTCGCCGAGAAGATCCTCGATTATCACGAGAGTTACGGCCACGATTTCCAATCGGTGTCGGTCAATCACGTGCTCGACTTCGAGCAGCAGAAGGACACCCTGCGCCGATTTGCGGAAGAGGTTATCCCGCTGGTGAAGGCCGAACTGTCGACGACGCTGTGGACCTCGGCCGACAAAGATCGGGCGAAGGGTTTCACCGCCGTCGACTGAGCGGAGAAGTCTGACTGTCGGGTAAGCGGGTCCGGCGCTGCGACCGCTCACAAGCTGCAGTAACTTGTTACCGACATCGCGGTCGGTTTTGACCGCAATGAAGGTATCCGTGAGTGGGAGTAGTGCGTTGACATTGGGTGTGAACTCGCTTCCCGCGAACGAGCTGAGTCAGACGCTGTGGGTCGATCTGTTTCCTTGGCTGGACGACTACGTATCCGATCGTGCTGCGCTGCTCGAGCCGCTGGCACCGTCACCTGATTGGTGGTTCAGCGAAGCGCCGTCGTTCACTGTTCTCGAGGTCGATCTCGAGAAGGTTCTCTCCGAGCTGGCGTCCCTCTACATCGCTCACCACGCGGCAGCGGTATTAAGAGCGAGCTTTCCGCTACTTGGTGAAGATCTCCCGCTGGAGGCGTTGAGTCTGGATACTCGCGCAGTGACTGCACTGTCTCGGCTCACCACCGACAAAGCAATCGGCGGACTGCTGATGCACACGACCGCTGAGATCTTCGGCGTGCGCGGAACGAGCGAACAGACGGTGCACGACATAGTGCTCAACCTGTTGGTCTGTGCGGTCATGACGACTCCGCTCGCCCGCGTCGAGACCGCTGAGGAAGCAGTTGCCCCACCCGCGATCACAGCGCTGCTCGACGATCTCGCTCAGCTGGCAATGTGGCGACGGGTCCGAGGCCAGGACAGCAGACCACTCGTCACCGTCGAGATCGACGATGAATCTCCGGCCTCGATTCAGGAAGTTGCCGCCCGGATCTCGGCTCTGACGCCGAACGACTTGCCCGACACCGACCGTACCGACGCGATGGACGAGATCGACAATCTCTTCTCGCAGCTGGATGAGCGGGAGTCGTTGGTGTTGCGTGAGCGGATCGTGGCGCGAGTGCCGCAGCGTAGGGGAGCGATCGGAGCCAAGCTCGGAGTGGGCTCGGGGCGGGTCGGGCAGATCGAGGCCGACGTGAAAGCCAAACTCAACGCGGCGTGCGGATTCGGGACAGCCGTGGGGAACCTGCTTGCCAGCCTGCGCGTCGAGATTCAGCCGGTAGCTTCGCTTGATCGCCTGCTCGACGTGCATCCGAGCATCGCGGCGGAGGTGCCTGGTTACGGAGTTCCGCTGTGGTTGGTTCTGGACCGTCTCGACGACTACTTCGAGGTGACTGACGGTTGGGCTGCCGCTCCGGGCGTCGCGGAGGCCAAGAAACGGACTCAGACCTTGCTCGAGGACTTTGAGTCCCCGAACGGTGTGGTTGCACTCGACGACGTCGCCGAAGTGGTGTCGATGTCACGCGGCGAACTGGAGAAGTGGCTTGCGTGGTGCGGCGTTGTCGTTGTGGCGGAGTCTGCGCTGACGCGTGCGCGTCGGATCTCCGATCTGGCAGTCGGCGCGCTCGAAGCCGTCGGATCGCCGAAGTCCGTCGTCGAGCTAGTGGACTTGCTGAAGTCCGATCGCAGTGAGCGGTCGATCGAGCGCGCGCTCGAGGCCGACGATCGCGTGGCGCTCGACGGCGCAGTGTGGCGGCTGCACGCCTGGGGAAGCGCGGATTCCGTTGGGGAGGAACCGGTTTCTTCGGGAGAGGCTGAAGAAGCCAGTGAGTTCAACATTGGTGGTGACGGGATAGTCCGGCGCAAGCGGACACGCAACACTGCGAAGACGCCAGAGTTGACTCGCCGCCTGTACCGGTCAGGTAGTACGTGGCGGTATCGACTGACCGTGACCTCTGATCATCTGCGGGGCTCCGGATTTGCTGTACCCGCCGGTGTTGCAGTCGCTGCCGGCTGTGTGCGCGGTGAGACCATCGAGTTGGAGAGCCACCTCGGCGTTCAAGCAGTTCGGTGGACCGGAGCGCAGCCGACGTTCGGCACTATCCGCCGATTCCTGCGTGAACTCTCCGCTGTGGAGGGCGAAGACGTGTTGCTCGAGCTGTGGCAAGACGGAACCTTCCGCGTGGTCCGACCGGCGATCGTTCACTCTGACATCGACCCACTACGTCAGGCACTTGCAGAGGTTGGCAATCGCGAGCCATTGCGAACTGCCGAGAGACATGTGGTGCGGATTCTCGCCGAAGCCGTGTGTCTGGACGGCGAAGACCGTCCACGAAAGATACTGCGCGCGTACGAAGATCGTGGTGAAGACGTGGTTTTGGACTTCCTGGAGGCGGCATGGAGGCGCGGCGAAGCATCCGAAATCGACGAGGTAGAGGGTAAGGATGCATCCCATGACTGACGTCGCGGACACCCGCATAGTGGGCACCAAGATCCTTGCTGCGGACGAGTCCCTCGCCGGCGCCATCGGCTTGCACCACACCATCGCGACAGCGCTCGCCGATCTGATCGACAACAGCCTCGACGCCGAGGCCTCCCACGTGCTGATCAGGTTCGTTCAGGACGGCACACGGATCGTGTCGATGATGGTGATCGACAACGGCTCCGGCATGGACAGTGACACCATTGATTCCGCGATGACCTACGGCCGCCGACGCGACTATGCCGCCGGGGACCTGGGTCATTTCGGTGTAGGGATGAAGGCGGCGTCGTTGAGTCAGGCTCGGTTGCTCCGAGTGTGGTCTCGAAAGTCCGGGCACCCGACGCAGGGCCGCGAGATTGACTCGGCCTCAGTGCAGGGGCGTCAGTCAGTTTCGGTGATCGAGGACCGGCAAGCCGAAGAATTCTTCGACGCAGTCACGCCCCGCTTTCCCTTCGACACCGGAACTGTTGTCGAATGGCGCGGCATCACAACATTTCTCATGTCCGCGCACGCGGACGAGCAGACCAGCTGGCTCGAACAGACCATCAACGACGTGCGCAGTCACCTCGGCGTCGTATTTCACCGTCTCATCGAATCCGGCCGGATCGCTCTGACTGTGGATGTCTTCGACGTCGAAGCGGGACGCGCCGGCGCGCTGCGCACAGTCAGTGCCATCGACCCGTTCCGGTATCCGCGCACCGGCGACCCCAACTACCCTCGGACACTTACCGTGTCGATCGCCGGTGCCACAGTAACCGCCGAAGCTCACCTGTGGCCCGCCCGGAGCAATGCACCGGAATTTCGCATCCACGGCGGCCCCGGCCGCGACCAGCAGGGGCTCTACTTCTATCGGCACGATCGACTCCTGCAGATCGGCGGCTGGAACGCGATAGTGCGGGGCCGACCGGACTACGGATTGGCACGAATTGCTGTCGATCTGAACGATTCTCTGCTGCAGCACATCACCATCAATCCCGAGAAATCGGGGGTGACGCTCGACGCCACTGCGTCGGCTGCCGTCGACGGGGCCGTCTTCACGGATTGCAACGGTGGATTCCGTTCGTATCTGACCGATGCCGAGCGCGTCGTGCGGGCAGCCCGAAGTTCTGCACCTCGGCCGATCAGCGTCATCGAGCCGGCATCCGGCTTTCCGGAAGACGTGCTCGATTCCTTCAGCGACGCCTTCGAATTTAGCGTCGGTGATGATCCTGTTGCTGTGGGTTGGCGAGCCTTGGCGCGTGATCAGTTCTTCGAAGTCGACCTCAAGACTCGGACTTTGTGGATCAATGCGCGTTTTCGGCGTGATCTGCTCGGACGTCGCAGTCTCGACCCGGCTGATGCTCCGGTGCTCAAGACGCTTGTCTTCCTGTTGGTGAGTGAGATGTTCGAAGGAACGAGAATCGGCGCTCGTCAGAGGGAAAAGATGCAGGCGTGGCAGGAAGTGTTGATTTCCGCAGTGGCAGCGCACCGGGAGCAGGTAGTGCAGTGAGTGATGAAGTATTCCGTGCGGTTGCGCGTGAACTCGGTGACGGGTTTCCGCCCGAGAACGTGCTCTACCCGGTCAACGCGCGCCTGCGAGCGAGCTATCCGGATGGCCTGACCATCGCGGACATCATCGATGTGTTCCTCGATGAGAGTGCTGTCGGTGTACGAACGGCGCTCACCTCGCGTCTACGGCAGTGGGATGCGGAAAGTGTCGAGACGTGGGTAGGCTCGACTGTTCCGCAAAGTCCGGAACGGCGGGCTCGGATCTACGACTTGTTGGGATTGCCAGTCGACGCCCACGCCGAGATGGATGCGCACTTCCCTCGCGAAGGTGGGCCCGTTGTCATTGCGGCTCAGCAGCCGTGGGACCCCTGGTACACCTCCGAACGCCGCCGCGAGCACGACTTCTATTGGCGCGCTTACAAGCGAGGTCTAGCCGACAAGAACTGGGACGAGGCGACAATCGGAAAGCTGGACATTGCAACCACTGAGGTTGTGCACCGGCTTGCGGATCCGACGCGGCCCGAGCCGTATCAGTCCAAAGGTTTGGTGGTCGGCTACGTCCAGAGCGGGAAGACGGCGAATTTCAGCGGCGTGGTGGCCAAGGCGATCGACGCTGGGTACCGCTTGGTCATCGTGTTGACCGGCACGATCGAGATTCTCCGGAGCCAGACTCAGCGACGCCTCGACATGGAATTGGTCGGTCGTCAAAACATCAGTGCCGGTGTGGACGACGACTACGCCAACGACGAGGACTGGCGGGACGGGAACTTTCTCGAACACGAAATCGATCCGAACAAGACCAATGAAATCCCGGCTATCCGTCGACTCACCACCTCGACCTTTGACTACAAGAGCCTGCTCGCGGGCCTGAGCGCACTGCACTTCGAAACCGTGGATCACTCCCTTCCGCTGAATGATCCGAAGAATCTGTACCCCAGCAATATTCGCATCGCGGTCGTGAAGAAGAACGTCTCCAGCCTCAAGAAGCTGGTGGCCGATCTGAAGAAAGTGCCGACCGAACTCGATCAGATTCCTGCCCTGATCATCGACGACGAAGCCGATCAGGCATCGGTGAACACGATCGATCCGAAGAAGATGAAAACCGAGCAGGTCGAGCGGACGGCGATCAACGGTCAGATTGCCGAGATCCTCGGTCTACTCGAGCGTGCCCAGTACATCGGTTACACCGCAACACCTTTTGCCAATGTGTTTGTCGATCCGGAAGACAGCGTCAACGTCTTTCCTTCGGACTTCATCGTCAGTCTCGAGCGGCCCGGCCCGTACATGGGTGGTGCGGACTTCCACGATCTCGACGATCTCGAAGACGACGACAAGACTCCGGCCAATTCGAACCAGAAAGCGTACGTACGGGATCTCCGGGCCGAGTGCGACGAGGATCGCTCAGCCGAGCAGTTGCGAGCGCTCGACTCGTTTGTCCTGACCGGGGCGATCAAGCTATTCCGGGAATCGAAGGGCGCCAAGCCGTATCGGCACCACACGATGCTGGTGCACGAATCGGTGAAGCAGGCCGAGCATGACGCCGTAGCCGACGACTTCAAGGCCTTGTGGAAATCGGCCGGATACAGCCAGGCCAAGAGTCTTTCCCGGCTGGACAAGCTCTGGGCCGAAGACTTTGCGGTGGTGAGTGCGGCTCGGGGCAGTGAACTGGAGAATCCTGGTTCGTTTGCCGAGTTGGAGGAATTCATCGGCGCTGCCTACGACAAGATTTCCGAGGGAACCAGCCCCGTTATCGTGGTCAACGGTGCGGCCGAGAAGGACTACAAACAGGATTCCCTCGATTTCCAGGAACGCGGCGTGTGGAAGATTCTGGTCGGCGGCACGAAGCTGAGTCGCGGCTTCACGGTCGAGGGCCTGACCATCACTTATTACACGCGTCGAACGGGCCAAGCTGACACATTGATGCAGATGGGACGATGGTTCGGATTCCGCCCCGGGTACCGAGACTTGGTGCGCCTGTTCATCGGCCGCACGGTTGGCGGACCCGCCGGCGCGGACTACGACATGTACAAGGCGTTCGAGGCGATCGTTCGGGACGAGCAGGAGTTCCGGAACGAGCTCACTCGGTTCAGCGGCGTGAACGAGAAGGGCGAACCGTGGGTCACTCCACGCGATGTGCCGCCGATGGTGTTTCAGCAGCTGCCGTGGCTGAGGCCAACGGCTCGAAACAAGATGTTCAACGCCGATCTGGTTTATCGAGGCATGGGCGGTGAAAGTTTCAGCTTCACGATGCAGCCCCCGCGAGGTGACGGTTCGATCAACGCTCGGCACTTCGACGCGGTTGCACCATTATTGAAGTCGTTGGGCGAAACAGGGTCCTTCAATTTCGTTGACAAGGATGATGTTTCGCGATCGTTCACTGCGCGATACGGCATTGTCCCTGCCCATGTGGTGTTAGAGGCCGTCGACCAGTTCGAGTGGGCGAACGGGTGGGATTTCGGTCCCCACCGCGAAGCGCTTTCGACCGCAATCGAATCCGGATTGCTCGAGGATTTTGCAGTTCTGCTGCCGTACCCCAAGACCCGGGAGCCGATCGAGATCAAGGGTTGGCACGAGAAACTTCCGATCGTCAATCGCAAGCGTCAGGAACGCGATTACCGAACAGGTTTCACCGGTACGGCCGTCCGTGAGCGCGATGCGATCGAGCACATTGCGGGCAGCCCGAAGAAGAACGGTGGACCGCTTGCGGGTGCTCTTCATCGGAAGACTCGCGGTGCATTGATTCTGGTATTGGCGAACGATCCGGCTCCTCGTCAGTTGAAACGGGCACAGGCTGGTCCCGTGGACTCGCGCGATTTTGCGACGTTGTTCTCGTACGCGCTTCCGCACGCGGCGGAGCCGTTGGGGCGAATCGGTTTTCGGGTGAAGCAGTCAGGGACAGGGGCGATCGTCGATGCGAACTAGGTGTGTTGTGGTGGGAGACAGGAATGGGTTCTGATGGCTAAGACGATTGCGACGATCAACCTCAAGGGCGGCGTCGGTAAGACGACGATCACCGCGGGGTTGGCCGAGTTCATGTCGCTCGAATTCGGTCAGCGCGTGCTGTTGATCGACCTCGATGCGCAGATCAATCTGACGACGATGATGATCAGTGAGGATCACTGGCTCGAACTCAACAAGCAAGGGCTGACCAGCGCAACCATTTTCCGCGACGCCGTCGATGGCACGTCGAACTTCGATCTTGAAGCCTCGATTCAGCGCGGAGTTTCTCCGGTCAAGCGAGTGACGGGTGTGGATCTGCTTCCCTCATCTCTCGATTTGATCGAGCTACAGGAGGAGATCAGTGCCCTTCGGGTTGCTGATCGGAACTCCACCAAGCCGGTTGAATTGTTGAGGGATGCCGTCACCCCGGTGATGCCGTACTACGACTACGTTCTGATCGATTGCCCGCCGAATCTCGGGCCGATCACACTCAACGGATTGGCCATGGCTGACGGCTACGTGATCCCCACGATCCCGGATGTGCTCTCCACGTACGGCATTCCGCAGATCCAGACGCACATCGCGAAGTTCGGCAAAGAACTCGGCCGTGAACTCTTCGAACTCGGGTTGGTGATCACCAAGTACAAGTCCAACTCGGCGGTGCACCGCACGACTGTGCGAAATCTTCGACGCGATCCCAACGTCCCTCACGTATTGCCGGAGTATCTCGCGGAGTCGAATCAGATTGCCGCGTCGGCGGAGTTTCACCCGTACAGCACTTTGAAGGTGAAGTACGGCAATGCAGGTCAGTTCGATCAGATGCGTGCAATTACGCAGAACATTCTCACGGAAGCGCAGGCGAAGCTATGAGTGCGGGTATCGATGAGGCGCGTCGTCGCGTGCAGGTGCAGGAAACCGGTGCAGCGCTCCTCAAGTTGGGAGCAACCAATGCCTCGGCATCGGTGTTGCTGGCCAAACTGGTTCAGGTAGTTGCAGAGGAAGCTGCCCGTACCCCGCGCTTCGCGAAGGCAATCGAAAGCGCTTTCGCAGTTCCGTCGGATGGATCCGCCGTTGTGGTACCTGCTTCTGCGCCGGCGCCGCGTCGTCGTGCTGCTGTACCGAAGGTGAAGCGGGAGCCGGGGGCTTTCGACCCGTTCGACGTCTTCAAGGTCGATGGGGAAGCAGCGCTGCTGGAGCGTCTTTCAGCCCTCGATGCAGACGGGATCAAGGACATCATCGCGGAGCAGGAGATCGACACGCACAAGGAGACCGGCCGTAAACGGAAGGTCGATGTGCTGGCGGTCTGGACCGTCGAGCGGGTGAAGGCACTGACCTCGAAGGGCAGTGCGTTCCGGTAGGGGCTCCTCCTCTCAGCGCGCCGTTGTGGTCCTTGGGGCCGCCAGATTGGCGCACTGGTTCGCCGGACTCCTTCATCAGTGGATGGCGATACCACACGAGTGGCTTCGAATGATTCCGCGCGGCGCCGGCTAGTGTGTGAACTTGCGGGTTGGACGCTTACCAGGAAGGCGCATAGTGGCACCTTCGGTGATCTCCGAGTTTCTTGACCCATCGCCCGCCGCGCTGGAGGCGCAGTGGAAATCGGTACTCGCACGTCAGGAGGTACCGAAGGGAAGCCGACAGGTGCCGTTCGTTCCGAGCGAGGTCGTGTTGTCGCTCTGCGCATCGCTGTTGGTTGACCATCGCCGGTTCGGTAGCTCTTCTGCACATCGAGCGGGAATGCCGGTCCAGCATCTTGCGAGTTTGTTCAAGCGTCCGCCCACGAGCTTTATCGCAAAGATGGCGAACCTGGATGGAACACGTAGTCATGGCGGGCGATATGAGGTCGAAGTCGCGTCGTTGATGCTTTCGGACAGCGTGTTGATGCAGGACGTATACCTTCGAATTCTGCGGTCGGCGCGTTCCCACGGAATTGACGAACATGCGTTGCCAGACTTCCTCGAATTGGAAAACGGCGAAACGCTGTGGTTGGCGGGACAAGAAGAGTTAGTCCAAAGTGAGATCGAGAGATCCTTGGAGCAGTCGCTCGAAAAGTGGTCTAGCGAGCGTAAAGATATCCCCATCGCGACCACCCAGCGATTGCTGACCTCGAGGGTTCGGATCGGCCAGCATCGGTTCGCCGCTGGCGTACTCAGCAATCACGAGCACCGCTGCGTGTTCTGTGGCCTTAGCGCGAACATCGGTGGCCGACGCCGGCCGCGCCTCCTTACTGCAAGCCATATCAAGCCCTGGCGAGACAGCACTGACAAAGAGCGACTTGACCGTCGCAACGGCTTCACCGCGTGTCCGACACATGACATTGCCTTCGATACGGGGCTCATCACCGTCGATGAGGACTTGAACCTCCATTACGCGCCCGGCGTCGAGAGCGATATGGAGATCGAAGGTCCGCTTCGCGCCGCACTCGGGAAGCCACCTCTGAGAGACCGATTGATCTTGCCGGACAAGGCGGAGCGTCCGGATGTTGTCTATCTGGACTGGCACCGCACGCAGATCTATGTCGCTTCGTGACTTCGCCAGCGAGCGCTCTGCGGAGCAGATCGAAGATGAGCCAGACTACTTAACTTGTGTAATACCAAGATCACCGTCGACGCCGTCTGCATCATCGCCGCACGCACAGTCACAGTCACCGCCGCAACCGCCGGGATTGCAGTCTCCGGCGTAGCTGTCGTCATCGGCGTCGCAGTCGAGGTCTCCGCCGAAGGATTCAGCAAAATCGTCGTCGAGTTCGTGAGTGAAGTCGTGAACCTCGTCGATCAGGTTCAGCAGATGCTGCGGAGCGAAGGGATCGGCGTCGAGCATCGTGGAGACCAGTAGGTGGTCGCCGCTGAAGGCGAAGCGGAGGCGCGGCCATTCCTGCGCGAGTTCGATGAGTCGAGTCGCAGCATGCGAGGGATTGCCGAGGCCGGTCAGAACCGAAGACCAAACGTTGATCTGGGGTCCGTCGTCGGCGACGGTCACGTAGACGACAAATCCGTGAACCGGCACGACAATGTCGCCGTCGTCATCGGTGGCAGGCTCACTGCCCAGCAGTTCGGCGAGGGTCTGGACGCACAGGTGAACCAACTCGTCGCGCTCGTCCGTCACCAAGGCAATTGCGCCGTTGATGTGGAGGGGCTGGTCGGCGGTCGTGTCTTGGTCGCTCATGGATCCTCATGTTCTGTGCCAGTCCGAGCAGGCGCTGGGCACTGTTTTCGTGCGGTAGCTGTCAGGTCTACGGTAATCGGCGCACACTATTGTCCGCGCAGTGGATGATCAAAGATGCCTGGGTAGGTCCGTGTTGATCTGGACTTGACAGCCGACCAGCGACAAGATGCGAGCCCCGACAAATCGGGCAACCTTGTGGCAGTGAGTATCTCGGCTGTCGGTAGGTAGATCTAGCCTCCATACATGACGGGTCAGCGAGTTCGGCGAGCTTCACATCTGCGTTTGGTACCTGCATATCAAGCGGCGCAAAGCCAGATGAAGGTCCTTACGCCGAGGCAGATGCGGAATCAGCGTCGACGGCCGGAGGTGGCGAACTTTGTCATGCGGATCGAACTCGATTGCATCACGCCGCCTATTTGGAGACGGTTTTCGGTCCCGTCGAATATCGAACTGGACCAACTTCATTCGATTGTGCAGGCGGTGATGGGGTGGGGAGATCAACACGCTCATCAGTGGGTGAGTGTCCATCATTCAACGGACAATGGCCCAGATCGGTATATCGCGCCAGAGGTGATCGAGCGCGACGGATACCAGGAAGACGAGTTTGGTGAGGACGAAGTCCGGATCGACGAGGCAGTTACCGCGGTCGGGGAGTACGTCCGTTATGAGTACAACGCCCGCGCAAGGTGGAGTCACACGTTGGTTCTCGAGCAGATTGTCGAAGACCAGCCGATTTCTGAGCCATCCTGTCTCGACGGCGAGAGAGCGTGCCCGCCGGAGGATTCTGGCGGTCCGATCGGGTATCGCGAGTTCCTGAACGTGCAGGCGAGTACCGGACTGTTCGATCCCGAACGTTTTGTTCCCGCAGAGTCCAATGCAGCAGTCACCATTGCAGTGGCATTGCATAAATCACCGCCCGTGGAAAGCTCGCTGTTCGAGAATTTCTTGCGCCGCCTGTCGGTTCATTCCGCGCCGAAACTGTTTGCCGCAGTTGCCAAATCGGAGCTTCGTGGCGGATATGACAACTATTTCGAGGTGATGCGTGAGGGAGCAACCTGCCAACTGCTGTGGCTGCTGAACTCCGCGCGAGGTGGTGGGATTGTTTTGACGGCGTCCGGGGCACTTCCTTCGGACCATGTTGCGGCCGCCCGAGACGAACTCGATTGGGGCAGCGACTGGATCGGTGTCACGGCAGGGAGTGACTCGCAATTAGCAGTACTCGTTGAAGTCGCAAAGACACTGAGATTTGTCCGGAAACTCCGAGGCACATTGCTTCTGACTCGACTCGGCGCGTCAGTGCTTGCATATGAAGGCGAGCTGTGGCGTCACATCGTGTCGGCCATGCCGTTGGGAAAGGGTGAGATGGCGCAGGAAGCCGGCCGAATTCTGTTCCTTACGTTGGCTGCCGGCTTGTCGGAGTCCGAACGTAGTGAAGTGATGATCGAAGGCCTCACGGCATTGGGTTGGTCGACAACAGACGGAACACGACTCGGGGACGACGATTGGACGTGGATGGTGCGAGACACTCTCGTGTACCTGCGAATGATCGGGGCGATTGTCTCCAATCCGCTGGACCAGCATGTTTCCGCCGATCCCGAGTGGGGCCGACGGTTTGCCAGGATGGTCCTGTCGAAGTAGCTGAGCGATCGAATCGAGCATCGATTTCAATCGATGCGGAGTTGTTATATGCGCTGGAAGCGCACGATTTTACTGCGGCGGAAACATGAATATTTTCGGGTGGGAAAATATCGGAGTTTTTGTTCGAAATTGCCATTATGCTATGGTCGATTCTCAGTTGTTGAATTGCGTGGTCGAGCCAAAAGCTTGCGCAGAAGATTTATTTTGTGGAGGTTGGGTTTCCGAAAAGACGAAGTGCGTGTTGCTAGTCAATTGAATATGTGACCGGTGTTGGTATGGCGGTCGCTCCTAGGGCGTGCAGAAACGAAGCGCAAAGATCCTGAACAGGGGTTTTGCGCTTTGCTCTGCCGATTATGTGCGAAGGATGTGGCATGTGACGGGGTCCGACATGGTCCAGTTCAGTACCTTGGTAATTGTTTCACTGCTTGTTGCTTTTTATGGTGGAACATTTCTGATTTCTCTTCGTATTGGTAAGAAACAGGAAAATGCCGACGGTTTTATGACCGCCGGAAACAAATTAGGATTTGGTGTTTCGGCCGCGAGCATGACGGCCACCTGGATTTGGGCGTCGTCGATGTACGCATCTGCCACTTCTGGCTACACCTACGGAATCTCCGGCCCCATTCACTACGGTTTGTGGGGCGCGTTGATGATTCTCTTCATTTATCCGTTCGGCCAGCGAATTCGCAAAGTAGCGCCGAAAGCCCACACCCTGGCTGAGGTCATGTACGCGCGGCACGGACGCTCGAGTCAGCTGATGCTCGCGGGCTCCAATATCGTCGGCAGTCTCATCAGTTTGATGTCGAACTTCCTCGCTGGTGGTCTGCTGATCGCGTTGCTTTCGCCGTTCAACTTCATCCAGGGTGTGTTCATCGTTGCGCTGGGCGTTTTGCTGTACACGTTGTGGTCGGGCTTCCGCGCTTCGGTGTTGACCGACTTCGTTCAGCTGATCGGAATGCTCGGTGCGGTAGCGGTTTTGGTGCCGTTCATCTTCTTTGCGGCAGGGTTCCCGGCAGCCTTCGAATCCGGGGCAGGCAACCTTACTGCTGAGCAGGGCAACTTCTTCTCGAGCGTTGCCTTCTTCGAGCAGGGCGCGCCGTACATCGCGGCAGTTCTTGCCTACGCAATCGGCAACCAGACCATTGCCCAACGTCTGTTCGCGGTCCGCGAAGACCTGATCAAGCCCACCTTCATCACCGCAACCGTCGGATACGGCGCAACGGTCATTGGTGTCGGAATGCTGGGTGTTCTCGCTCTGTACCTCGGAATCGAGCCGATGGATGGTGACGTCAACAACCTGATTCCGCAGATGGCCGCGTCGTACCTGCCCGGAATTTTGCTGGCCGTCTTCTTTGTCATGATCATCGGCGCGCTGTCATCGACGGCAGACTCGGACCTTGCTGCGCTCTCGTCCATCGTGATGACCGACGTTTACGGCCAAGCCGTCGCAGGCAAGGCCAATGCGAACCCTCGACGGATGCTGCTCATCGGCCGAGTAACGATGATAGTTGCCACGGCGGCGGCTATCTCCTTGGCAAGTCTGCAACTGAGCATTCTTGATCTGTTGGTGTTCGTCGGCGCGCTGTGGGGCGCGCTGGTGTTCCCGGTTATCGCGAGCTTCTATTGGGGAAAGGTCACCAACAAGGCCTTCACTGTGTCGGTTCTGGTGGCGCTTGCCGCCTTCTTGCCCGTCCGATTCAGTTGGGTGCCGATGGATGGGATGTTCGGGCTCTTCTCCGACATCGTTGCCGTTATCGGTATCGGAGTGGTGCTGGGACTCATGGTATTTGGATTCTTCGGTCTGAAGGTTGCGCAGATCGTCGGTGGCCTGGCGATCGTGCTGTCCGCGCCGTTCGCGATCGGCTTCCTGCACGATTACCCAACGCTCAGCGGATCTTTGGTGGCCTATGCCGTCAGTACCGTCGTGTGCTTTGCGATGTCCGTCAATCAGCGTGAGACGTTCGATTTCGAACTGATCAAGCAGCGGACGGGAGACTTCGACGATGACGAGCTTCCTGCCGTGGGAGCGTCCGGAAAGTAACCGTCGAGACAAGTGGAAGGAATACGAATGAGTACAGCTCTACTGACCATTTATGTTCTGATCTGGCCGGCGTTGGTCTTGGTCGTGCTGGGAGTCATCAGCAAGGGATTCTTCAAGGATTGGGCAACTGCTCGCCGCAACGGTGAGGATCTGGTCTAACTTTTCACGCCGCCACCGACGGACTTCTTGTCGGTGGCGGCGGTCATATTGCGTCGGACACTGGGGGCAGCGTTATAGTTGCCCAGTGCAACACGACGGAGCAATGGCGCTCACCGGTCCACCAGCCGTTCATGACGAGCTGGTGCACCTGACGCGGCAGTTGATGACGGGGGATCGGCATTCCGATGACCACCCGTCGATCGCCCAGCATTCGTTCCTCTCCTTCATCGGCCGCAATGACGGATGCAAGGCCACGGAGATCTCCGAAGTCTTCGGCGTCAACCGCTCGACCATCTCGCGCCAAGTGCGCGGGTGCATCGAGGCAGGCTGGGTATATGCCGATCCGGGATCCGTTCGTCAGGGCAATCCGCTGCACCTCACGGAGGCTGGCCGCAAATACCTCGACGCCGCCGACGCGCGTCGGCTCGACCAAGTCGCCGGCAGGCTGCACGATTGGACCGAGTCCGAGGTCGCAGACTTCGCCCGCGCACTCCACCGCTTCAGAACCAGCATCGAATCGCAGACCAACGGAGATGACACCCTGTGAGTGAGTACAGCGCCAAAGCCCAGTTCACCATCTCCGACAACGAGTCCGTGGTGCACACCGTCTTCACTCACGCCGAGCGCACGCCCGAACTGACGGTGTTCTCCCGCCCCAAGGGCGAGGGTTGGGTAGACGTCACAGCCAAAGAGTTCGCCGAGCAGGTCACCGGCGTCGCAAACGGTCTCATCGCCGCTGGCGTGCAGGCAGGCGACCGCGTCGCACTCCTCTCCGCGACCCGATACGAGTGGACGCTCTTCGACTTCGCCATCTGGGCGGCCGGCGCCGCTACCGTCCCGATCTACGACTCGTCGTCTCAGGGGCAGGTCAGCTGGATCCTCGAAGACTCCGAGGCCGTCATCGCAATCGTCGAAACCGGCGCGCACGAGCAGCTGTTCCAGGACGCGCCAAGCACTCTCAAAGCCGTCATGCAGATCGACGACGGAGCAGTCGAGAAGCTAACCGCACAGGGTGCCGACGTCGACGACACCGAGCTGAAGAAGCGACTCGCGGGCATCAAGGCCGACGATCTGGCGTCACTCGTCTACACCTCCGGCACGACAGGCCGTCCCAAGGGATGCATCCTCACGCACCGCAACTTCCTGTCCGAGGTGCGCGGGATTCTCACGGCATCGATCGGCAAGGTGGCGGTTCCGGGAAACCGAGTCCTGACCTTCCTGCCGCTCGCTCACGTACTGGCCCGCGCGGTGTCCCTCGCGACGTTCGAAGCTGGTGCGTCGCAGGCCCACTGGTCCGACTTTGCCACCATCACAACCCAATTCGAGCGATACAAGCCCAACACCATCCTCGGTGTTCCGCGTGTCTTCGAAAAAGTTCGTGACGGCGCAGCACGCAAGGCGGAATCCGGTGGAAAGATCCCCAGCGCGATCTTCGCCTTCGCCGAAGCCACCGCCAAGGAGTACAGCCAAGCCCTCGACAAGGGCGGTCCCTCGCTGATCTTGAAGGCGAAGCACGCAGTGGCAGACAAGCTCGTGTATTCGAAGCTTCGTGAGGCTCTCGGCGGCGAGTGCTGGTTCGCGATCTCCGGTGGCGGCGCCCTCACTCCTGAGCTGGGGCACTTCTTCCGTGGGCTCGGAGTTCCGATCTACGAGGGCTATGGCCTCACCGAAACTACTGCGGCGCACTGCGTCAACGTCCCGGGTGCTCAGAAGATCGGAACCGTCGGACAGCCGATGGGCGGCAACGGGGTTCGCATCGCCGAGGACGGCGAGATCGAACTCAACGGTGGAGTCGTCTTCAAGGGATACTGGAAGAACGACAAGGCCACCGAAGAGACATTCGTCAACGGCTGGATGCGAACCGGTGATCTCGGTGAACTCGACAGCGAAGGTTACCTTTCCATCACCGGACGCAAGAAGGATCTTCTGGTGACGGCGGGCGGCAAGAACGTCTCGCCCGGTCCCATGGAAGACCGTATCCGTTCACATTCCATCGTCTCGCAGGCAGTCGTCGTCGGCGACGGGAAGACCTACATCACGGCGCTGTTGACCGTCGACCCCGAGGTGTTCGAGAAGTGGAAGGCGGAGAACGGCAAGCCTTCCGGTGCCACCGTCGCCGAACTACGTGACGACAAGGACCTTCGAGCGGAGCTGCAGAAGGCTGTCGACGACGCCAATGCTGCTGTCTCGCATGCAGAGTCGATCAAGAAGTTCGTCATTCTCGATCGCGATCTGACCGAGGAAGACGGTGAGATGACAGCGACGCTCAAGATCAAGCGCAATGTCGTCGTCGATCGGTTCTCGAAGGAGATCGAAGGAATGTACGCGAAGAGCTAGGCGCGTTTGGGGAACTGCTCGCGGTAAGCCATCACGTCATCGAGGCGGAACCTGCGGTGGGTGCCGCGTAGTTCGATCGGGAGTTTCCCGGCGTCGGCGAGTTTGCGCACATACGTGTCCGAAACGCCGAGGATCTCTGCTGCCTGCGAGGTGGTGAGGAGTTCTGCAACGGGCCCGAGGGCGACGCTGTCGCCAGCCGCGAGGTAGGTCAGGAGCTGCACGACGGCGTCGCCGACCGACGGAGGAATCTCGATGCTCACGCCGTCGAACACCAGCGTGGTCGTGTCCGTCGAGGTTGCGGCTCTCTCGGCCAGGGCCGTTTTGATTCGCTCGGCAGCATCGCCGTCGACAGCGGAAACGATGTGGTCGATGCTCACGCGGTATATCTCCGATCGAAGGCAGTGTTTCGCAAGCATAGACAGCGACAGTGTCCGTCGGCACGCTGGCTAGCGCCGTGTGCGTTGCATTACATGAGGGCCGTGAGTGGAAAACTATTTACCCACGTAGATCGGAATTCGAAGGTTTTGGCGCCCAAAGATATTCGACTCGACGCATACGTAACTCACCAAATTTGGTGTACCCGCAAGTAACATCCTGAGTGTGGCTAGACGATCGGTAACGGTGAGATTCGACGTAGAGGAACTGAGGGCCCTAGAGACCCTCCAAGAGCTCACGGGCGCGGACATTTCCAGCGTCATACGTGAAGCTGTGATCGAACATGCGCGTCGGAGTGTCGCGCAGGGAAAGCCCCGCGACATCACCGAGCGACGAAAATCGCTGACCTTGCAGGAAGCCTTCGCCAAGTACTCCGCGTTGTGCACCGACGAGGAGCGGGAAGCGTCGTAGCGCATCTGTCGATGCGATGGTGACCGGTTGAGTTCACAGTGATTCTGACTGTGGCGCTGCGTAGTTCGTTCGAGGAATATTGCGGCAACAGAAGTGTTGCGTAGACCTCTGACAGGAGCTGGCCAGTGACGGACGTCCTCGAACTCTCCACCGATGTATTGGTGATCGGTGGTGGCCCCGCCGGCGCATGGGCAGCGTTGCGCGCGGCCAAGGCCGGTGCAGACGTCGTCCTGGTCGACAAGGGCTACTGCGGAACGAGCGGCGCAACGGCCCCCTCCGGAACAGGTGTTTGGTACGTCGAACCGGATACGACTGCCCGTGAGCGGGCGAAGGCCGGTCGTGAGGCGCTCGGCGGATATCTTGCAGACCACCATTGGATGGACCGCGTTCTCGAGCAGACCTACTCCAACATGGATCTCCTCGCGGTGGAGGGCAGATATCCGTTCCCCATCGACCCCAGCACGGGCAAGCAGATCCGTACCGGCTTGCAGGGACCTGAGTACATGCGACGGATGCGCACCTGGATTCGTCGAGCCGGGGTGCGGATCCTCGACCATTCGCCGGCACTGGAGTTGTTGGTGGACGGTGAGGGCCGAGTTCGCGGAGTCGCCGGATACCAGCGTCACGAACATCAGGACTACCGCGTCTCGGCAGGCGCGGTAGTGGTCGCCAGCGGAGGTTGTGCGTTTCTGTCCGGTGCGCTGGGTACCAACGTCGATACCGGTGACGGTGCATTGATGGCAGCGGAAGTCGGAGCAGAGTTCTCTGGGATGGAGTTCTCGAACGCGTACGGAATCGCAGCGGCCGGATCGACGATCACCAAGACGGCTTACTACGCGTACGCGACGTTCTTCCACGCAGACGGAAGAGTGCTCGAAGGGGCCGGTTCGGCGAAGGGGAGGTCCGTCATCGCCAGCACGTTGCGGAACGAGCCCGTGTTCGCGCAGATCGATCGGGCCGACGCCGAGGTGCAGCGTCGAATGAGGCTGGGGCAACCCAACTTCTTCCTTCAATTCGATCGCCGCGGAATCGATCCCTTCACCGACAAATTCGAGGTCGGCATGCTCGCTGAAGGCACGGTGCGCGGCACTGGGGGAATCAACGTCGTCGACGACGATTGCGCGTCATCCGTTCCAGGTCTGTTTGCCGCCGGGGACGCAGCGACCCGAGAGCGAATCTGCGGAGGGTTTACCGGCGGGGGAAGTCACAACGCCGCGTGGGCGATGTCCTCTGGTTCATGGGCGGGAATCGGTGCTGCGCGCTATGCGCTGTCGGTCGGACGCGGGGCTACCAGTGGTCTACGCGGAGCCGGAACCGTCGGATTGCGTAATCCGGTACGAACCGGGTTTGCTGCCGACGATGTGGTGAAAGCTGCTCAGGCGCAGCTGATTCCCTTCGACAAGAACTACCTCCGCAGCGGTGATCGAGTATCCGCAGCGCTCGGTGAGCTCGAATCGCTGTGGGGTGCAGTGAGGTCGGATCTGGGCGCGGATCCAGCAGGTCGGATGGCGGCGCGGCAGGCTGCCGCGATCACGGCCGTCGGTCGCTGGATGTACCACTCGACGTTGGCGCGGAACGAGACTCGGGGAATGAGCAAGCGAGACGATTATCCCGAACTCGATGTGACGCAGCACCATCACGTCCTCACCGGCGGTTTGGATTCGGTGTGGAC
Source organism: Rhodococcus sp. FH8 (assembly GCF_019266085.1). Classification (NCBI taxonomy): domain Bacteria; kingdom Bacillati; phylum Actinomycetota; class Actinomycetes; order Mycobacteriales; family Nocardiaceae; genus Rhodococcus; species Rhodococcus sp. FH8. The sequence continues at coordinate 43,049 of NZ_LPNQ01000076.1, forward strand.
CCGGACTTCTGAATCTGTCGGGTCTGCACTGGTGGCGTCATGATCGAGCTGGTGTCCGCGCCTGACTGCATCGGCTGCGACAAGTGCGTAGACGTTTGTCCTACAGATGTTTTCGATCGGACGCCGTCGGGCGTCCCGGTGATTGCGCGCCAATCGGATTGCCAGACCTGCTTCATGTGTGAGGCATATTGCCCGACGGATGCGCTGTATGTGCATCCGCAATCCACACCGTTGGAAACGGCCGATGTGATCGAGGACGATCACATCGGCCGCTACCGAGAGAAGATCGGATGGGGCAAGGGGCGGGCACCAGGGTCGCTGACCGCGGTGGGTCCCGAGGTGCCCCGTCCGGTCACGACCTGACGAGAATCTTGACCGCAGTGTCGTTGTGCTCGATCAGAGTGGTGAATCCTTCGGAGATCAACTCTTCGAGCTGAATACGACCGGTGATGAATGGCGCCAGATCGACGACACCGTCCTGGACCATCTTGATGACCGCTTCATGGTCACGGACGTACGCGATGGTTCCGCGTAGATCGATCTCCTTGAGGACCAGCTTCTGCATGTCGATGGTCGCGGGCTTGCCCCAAATCGACACGTTGACAACAACTCCAGCAGGCCTGACCGTGTCGAGCATGGTGTCGAGTACTGCGTTGACGCCTGCGCACTCGAAACCGATGTCTGCGCCGATGCCTCCGCTGAGTTCGAGGACGCGCGCTTTGACGTCTTCGGTGGTGGGATCGATGACGTAGTCGGCGACTCCACTGGAGAGGGCCTTGGCTTTGCGGGCTTCGCTGAGTTCGGTGACGATCGTCGTGACACCCAGACCCTTGAGGACTGCCGCAACGAGGAGTCCGATTGGTCCGGCTCCGCCCACGATGGCGACGTTGCCGCTTTCGGCACCACTGCGTACGACTGCGTGATGGGCGACGCTCAACGGTTCGATGAGAGCTGCCTCATCGAGCGGGATGTTGCCGATCTTGTGGATCCAGCGACGGTCGACGACGACCTTCTCACTGAGCCCGCCACCACCGCCGGCCAAGCCGATGAACCCCATCTTCGTACACAGGTGGTAGTTGCCCGCCTTGCACGGGGCGCATTCGTTGCAGACGAAGTACGGCTCGACGACAACATTTTCGCCGACCTCGACGTCCGTGACACCTTCGCCGACCTCTTCGACGGTGCCGGAGAACTCGTGGCCCATCGTGACCGGCGCATTCTCGTGTGAGAGTGGATGCGGGTGTCCGGGTGCGGAGATGAAGATCGGTCCCTCGAGGTACTCGTGGAGATCGGTGCCGCAGATTCCGCACCATGCGACCTTCAGCTTGACTGTTCCTGGCCGCAATTCGGGCTCAGGGATCTCTTCGATCCGGATGTCTTTCTGCCCGTGGAACCGTGCTGCCTTCATTGATCCGCACCTCACTTCGTTGTGAATCCCCTGGTAGATCGACGTTAGGCCGATTATCGGCGTGGGTGAAGGGTTGCAACGGAATGCAATGTCGTGGAACCGATCTGTGCTGGGGAGCGTCCAATACTGTGAGCGGGTCGCGAACGAGGGGGAGTGCTGTGGGAGTGAGGGTTGCAGTGGTCCTGGTCGCGGCCGCGCTGTTGGTTGGGGGTTGTTCCTCGACCGTCGAGGGCGAGGCTTTCCCTGTCGATGTGATTGGGATGTTTGATCCGTGTGAGGTTCTCAGCAATGAGGAATTGGAGAGAGTCGGAGTTGACCCGGCAACAAAAGAGGTTGACATAGTCAACACCCATATCGATGGGTTCAATATATGCAAGTGGGAAGGATCTTGGTTCTTCCTCCGTCTGACTTCCACAACACACTCGCTTGCGGAAGTCGAAGCAAATCCGGTGATGCGCGATCTACATCGAATTCAACTCGCCGGCCGACAGGTCCTGATGTTCCAGGAACACAATGACAAGGCGGACACCGCGTGCAATATCGCCTTCGCGACTGCTCAGTCCACGGCGATGATTCGAGTGGGTGCGAAAGTCGGAGACCAGCGCCCCGAAACTCCGTGTGAACTGGTTGAGCGGGTCGGTCTGACCGTGTTACCGCTGCTTCCCGAATAACGCTCGGAAGAGATTCGACTCGTAGTGAATTGGAGTATGTGATGTCCGGTTTGTATCTGGAGAAGAGGGTCGCAGAGGATCTGGCGAAGGCGTGTGATGATCTAATTTCGCTGTTCAGGTCACTGTCGGACGATGCGAACTATCTCGGGCAAGTGGGAGGCTTCGGCACTCTCGGATCCGCCCGGGCACTGCAGGTTAAGTTCGAGGAAAAGGCGGTTGGCGGCCCGGATGCGCTCGTCGATGTGCTGGCGAGTCATATCGCGGTCGTGGAGGCAATGCAGGCTCAGTTTCAAGCCTGCATCGACAACGCATTCGAGCAGGAGTCGTCGAACGTCTCGACTTTGAGGTCGATCGACCAACCGAACTGAGTCAGTGGATGTGTTGCTGCCAATCGGCTGGGACACGACCCTTAGGCCCCGGCGTCGGCTGATCTACGGGATGTGAAGTGGGCGCGGCCAATTCTGGTCCATCGTATGCCTCGTTGGTTTCGAAGCTCCAGAACCAATCCTCACCGGGTTCGTAGCTCTGCATGAACGGATGCTTTGTCGAGGCCGCATGCTTGCTCGCGTGCTGTGACGGTGAGGAGTCGCAACACCCCACGTGACCGCATTGCGCGCATCGACGCAGGTGGACCCACCAACCGCCGCTCGCATCGCATTCAACGCATCCCGCGCCACTAGGCGGCACGCTCGGATCGATCCCCGCTGGAAGTCCGTCGGTCATGGTCCACCCTCTCGCTGACTGAAGTCGGTCATTTCATCGTGCGCTTTGCCTACCGGCCGTGCAAGGGCGACTAGTCGTCGCGCGTATCCCGCGGTGGGCCCGCGATTGGCAACAAAACTCTGAACCGGGTGTTACCGGGCTCCGACGTGACCCGCAGCTCACCACGATGCTTGCCGACCACAATTCGCCATGAAATATCAAGGCCGAGACCGGTTCCCTCACCGACAGGCTTAGTCGTGAAGAAGGGTTCGAAGATCCTGTCGATGACGTCATCGGGAATCCCGGCGCCGGTGTCGCAGATCTCGATGCACACGCGGTCGCCATCGCGGCTTGTCCGAACGGTGAGTGTTCCCGATCCGTCCATGGCAGACACCGCATTGTCGATCAGGTTGGTCCACACCTGATTGAGTTCGGCGGCGTAGGCGTCGATCGGAGGCAACGCAAGGTCGTACTCCTTGACGACTTCGATTCCGCTTCCGATCTTTTGCCCCAACATGATCAACGTGCTGTCGAGCAATTCGTGGACATCGATGGTCTGGAAGGGAGCGCGATCCATCTGTGAGTACTGTTTGGCCGCACCGACGAGCGTCGAGATCCTCGTTGTGGAGTCGGCGATCTCGTTCATCAGGAGTTCGGATTCGATGGTGTAATTCAGCCAGCGAATTGCGCCTTCGAGTACGGACTCGTCAACGGCTGCAGCAACATTCTCGAGCCAAGCGGTGTCGAGTCCAGCCTGCACGAAGGTCGGAGCCAGGTCCCAACCTTCTCGAATCGAATGATCCTCGAACCATTCACCCAACGAATCCTCCCGATCGGAGGCTTCGAGGGGAGTGAGCGTCGGCGCCTTGGCGACAACTTCTGCAACTTCCTCTTGAAGTCGCATGAGAGTGACGAGGGCATCGCGGTCGTAGGTGCCCGATGCAACCATCCCCAGTTTGTGACGCATGCCTGCGACACGCTCGCGCAAAGAGGCTGTCGCTCGAACCGCTGCGGCTGCAGGGTTATTGAGCTCGTGAGTCAACCCGGCCGACAGTGATCCGAGTGCAAGGAGTCGCTCTCGCTGATCGATGATCTGCTGAGTGTTCTTCTTGCCGAAGAAAACACCTTCGAGCAGATGAACCGCCATCGGAAACCACTCCCGCATCGCGTTGCCGAATTTGTCGGCGTCCAGGACGAAAAACGTCGAAGGCGTCGTCACTCGCATCGACCCCGCGTACACCTGCGGTACCCGATCGCCGAGATACGCCGTCCATCCTCCCGAGTAGACGCCGCGCTGGGTGGTCCTGTTGATCTCGATGTCTTCGCCGCCCGACAGCTTGGACAGCACCACCTCGCCCTCGATGAGGACGTAGAAGCAGGTGGCAGGCTCACCTTCGAGGTAGACCTGACCTCGATCGATTTCGGTGATATGGCCTGCCTGGCAGAGTGATTCGAGCTGATCGTCGGTGAGCTTCTCGAACAGGAACAGGGTGCGGAGCAAGTCTGGGCTGCATTCAGGAATGGACATCGAATCTCCCTATTGTTGAGCGAGATAGCGGTGGACGAACATCACGGCCATCGCGCCCTCTCCGACGGCCGACGCGACGCGCTTGGCCGATTCGGCGTGTACGTCCCCGGCGACAAACACTCCGGGGACACTGGTTTCGAGATGATGTGGTGCGCGGTCGAGCGGCCACCCGTCCGGTGTGACGCCTTCGGACGGAAGGTCCGGGCCGGCAAGAACGAAGCCATTTCCGTCGCGGACCACCACGTCTCCGAGCCAGTCGGTCAGGGGAGCGGCACCGATGAAGATGAACAACCACTGAGCATCGACAGTGTCTTCTTCTCCGGTGGCTCTGTTACGCAGTGTAATTCGTTCGAGGTGATCGTCACCCTCAGCGCCGACTACCTCCGTGCACGTGCGCACGGTGATCTTCGGATTCTTTTCGATCTGCTGAATCAGGTAGTAGGACATCGAGGCTTCGAGCGAGTTGCCGCGAATGAGAATGGTGACGGACCTAGCTCCGCGGGAGAGATAGACCGCAGCTTGCCCTGCCGAATTGGCGCCGCCGACTATGTACACATCCTGCTCGCTGCACCGAGCGGCTTCGGTGACGGCCGATCCGTAGTAGACCCCTCGGCCGGTGTATGTATCGAGTCCCGGCGCCGAAAGCTGGCGATAGGAAACACCGGTCGCCAAGATGACCGAATGGGCGTCGACCGACGAACCGTCGTCGAAACGCACTGTGCGGGCCGAGCCGTTGATTTCCAAACCGGTGACGTCTCGCGCGGTGATGACCTCGGCGCCGAACTTGGTTGCCTGGCGCCTCGCCCGATCGGCCAACTGTGCGCCGGACACTCCGTCGGGGAAGCCGAGGTAGTTCTCGATTCGTGAACTCTGGCCGGCCTGACCGCCAGTCGCCCGCCGTTCGATGAGGACCGTCCGAAGTCCCTCCGAAGCGCCGTACAGAGCAGCGCCCAGACCCGCAGGGCCGCCGCCGATGACAACGAGATCGTAAAAGTCTTCGGAGAGGGTGGTACTCAACCCGAGTTTGTCGGCGAGTTCGGCGTCAGTGGGCTCGACAAGGACATCCCCATTGGATGCGATGACGACGGGAAGCCGCAGTTCGTCGGTACCGGCAGCCGAGAGCAGTCGTTGGCCTTCCGGCTCGTCTGACATGTACCAGCGATAGGCAAGTTGGTTGCGTGCCAAGAACTCTCGGACGTCGGATGATCGCTCGGACCAACGATGGCCGATCACCTTGGTTTCCTCGGCGGGGTGATGACTCGAACTTGCCCAGGCATCGAGCAGCGCATCGATGACGGGGTACAGCTTCTCTTCCGGCGGATCCCAAGGCTTGAGGAGGTAGTGGTCGAGGTCGACGACGTTGATGGCGTCGATCGCAGCATCGGTGTCGGCGTACGCGGTGAGGAGAACGCGACGAGCTACGGGATACAGGTCCATTGCCTGTTCGAGGAACTCGATTCCACTCAAACCGGGCATGCGGTAATCGGCGACGATCACAGCGACTGCATCGCCGCGAAGTTTCATTTCACGCAAGGTTTCGAGAGCCTGGTCGCCGGACTCCGCACGAATGATTCGGTACTTCTCTCCGTACCGTTTGCGAAGGTCTCGAACGACGGCACGCGAAACACCAGGATCGTCGTCGACGCTGAGGATCGCTGGTTTGGCCGGGGCTTTCGGTGCGCTCACTCGGTGCCTTCCCGAAGTCGTAGTCAACCTCTCCAGTATGCGACTGCTGAGCTGAGCGTCAATCGCTGAAGATGCGCTCTGAGTGAACCGGCGAACCTGAACTGGGAATTTCTTGATTGCGGGAACCGATCGAGCCTCCGGTGCATCCAATACAGTGGGTCCACATCAACAGGGGGTGTCATGCGGGGGTCGGTGGGGGTTGGGCGACTGCTCATGGCTGGGGTGTTGGTGTGGGCTGCGGCAGGATGCAGCTCAGTCGTGGAGGGGGCGGCTGAGCCTGCATCCGGCCAAGAGGGATTGTTCGATCCGTGCAAGGACATTCCGGACTCGGTTCTGGAGGAAGTGGGGCTTGATCCGGCTACCGAGGAAGCTGGTGCGGCGGGCGTGGAGCAGCCAGGATGGAAGATCTGTGGGTGGAGCGGGTCCTGGTATTTCTTGACCGTGTATTCATCGTCGTACACCGTCGACGATGTTCGACGGAATCCTGATTTCCGAGGTTTCGAGGAACTCACTGTCGGTGGGCGGCGTGGTATCGAGTATCAGCGCGTCGACGACGAGGACAACAATGGTTGCTACCTTGCTTTCTCGGTCGAACACGGCTCAATCTGGTTCAACGTAGAACGAAAGCTGTCTGAGGCTCGGCAAGAGTCCAGTTGTGTTGTTGTGCAGCGTCTGTCGGTCAATCTTGAACCGACGCTACCGAAATGAGGTCTCGGTGAGTGGGTCTGATCGAAGCAATGGGTCTGACGACTCGCGACTGGAAGTTGAGCCAGACATCGCACGTGATGTGGTTGCGGCATGCGAAGGGTTTCTTGGCGAACTCGATCAGATGCGCAGAAATCTGTTCGTGATTGCGAATGTTTCTGGAATGGGAACGCTCCAATCTGGAATCAACCTGGCCGAGAAGTTCTCCAAGAAAGCTAAGGATGGTGAAGATTCGTTGGAGAAGTCATTGAACAGCCACATCCAAGTGGTCACCGAGATGCGGGACTTCTTCCAGCAATGCGTCGACCGCTACGGCGAAGTCGACGACTCGAATGCCTCCGCACTGGCAAGCGTCGAGACCCCTCGATAGACACAAAAAATCTCGCTGAGCCGATGGCATTCGACTCAGCGAGACTTGGGTAACGACTAGTTGGTGGGCAGGGCCTTCAACGACTTGACGGTGGCGTCGACCGCGCGAGCAGCCTCGGCGCCCTTCTTCACGAAATGCGTGCTGAAGTAGTCGACGTGCTCGGCGTGCTCGTGGAAGTGATGCGGCGTCAAGACCACCGAGAAAACCGGAACGTCGGTGTCGAGCTGCACGCGCATCAGACCGTCGATGACAGCCGTCGCCACGAAGTCATGCCGGTAGATACCGCCGTCGACGACCAGACCTGCGGCAACGATGGCCTGGTAGCGGCCGGTCTTGGCCAACCGCCGAGCATGCAGCGGGATCTCGAAAGCTCCCGGTACCTCGAAGAAATCAACCGTGTCCTTGGGGTAGCCGAGCTCGACGATCGCGTCGGTGAATCCGTCGCGTGCACGGTCGACGATGTTGCGATGCCACGTCGCCTGAATGAACGCGATGCGCTGTCCCTGGATCTCACTCATAACCATGAAACTAGCGCACTTGGAAGCATCGACGCGACCACCCGTCCTAGTCCTGCTGACGGGGGAAGGCGGTCGAACGACCCCATCCGGCGTCATTGGTGAGGTGCTCGAGGAGAGGCTGAATTCGATACGGAAGGGGATTGGTCAGAGCGATGGTCGTGGTCGAATGCGTGACGCCTGGAAGTGACACGATCTGCTCGGCCAACTTCTGCAGCGCCGCGTGCGTCGAGGTGGCGACGCGAACGAGCAAATCCTCGCGACCGGTCGTGGCGTGAATTTCGATCACCTCGGGCAACTCGGTCAGACTCCGAGCGACTGCGCTGATCTTGCCCTGCTCGAGTTCCAGACCGACAAATGCCTGAATCGGGATACCGACCTCGGGGAGATTGAGATTCGGCCGAAACCCGGTGAGAAGTCCGTTGGATTCCATGCGCTTCATTCGCGACTGGACGGTGTTGCGGGCGACGCCCAACGAGTTGGCCAACTCGGCCACACTCATCCTCGAGTCCTTGCTGAGCAGTCCGAGCAACTGGACGTCGAGCTTGTCGATGCTGAGCACTTTGTGAACCTCTCCTCAGTGATATGAGTCACTGGATGATCGAATTGACTAGTTCAAGAGATTTGCATTGACCAAATCGTAACTCAGGCAGAGCATTGGTTCCACGAATTGCTCAGCGGGATTCTCTTTGGGTTATTTGTCCCCAATAGTACCCAATGGCCAATTCGTCCCAATATTTCGACTGCGCCCCGTTAATCCTTCGGAAAGGTCTATCCCACAATGACTCTCACCGCCGAGCCCGTGAACTCTGTTGTTTCCCATGACGACACTGCGGGCGTGTTCGATCGCGCCGACTACCTGCGCGATTACCCCCACGAGCAGGTGAGCTTCTTCCAGGATCCCGCGAGCGGCCTCAAGGCCATCGTCGCCATCCACTCCACGACGCTCGGTCCCGCGCTCGGCGGAACGCGCTTCTACCCGTACTCCGACGAATCTGCCGCAGTCACAGACGTTTTGCGCCTCTCGCGCGGCATGACCTACAAGGCTGCGGTTGCCGGCGTCGACCTCGGCGGCGGCAAGGCTGTCATCATCGGCGACCCCGCAACGGCCAAGACCGACGAATTGCTCGGCGCCTACGCAAAATTCGTCCAGACCCTCGGTGGCCGCTACATCACCGCTGGTGACGTCGGAACCAACTCCAACGATCTCGACATCATCGGTCGCAACACCGACTTCGTCGTCGGCCGCAACGCTACGGTCGGCGGTTCCGGCGACAGCGCTCCGATGACGGCCCTCGGCGTATTCCAGTCGATGCGCGCCGCGGCACAGTCGCATTGGGGCACTCCGTCGCTCGCAGGCAAGACTGTTGGTGTCGAGGGCACAGGCAAGGTCGGCTACGAGCTGATCAAGCTCCTCCTCGCAGACGGCGCAACCGTTCTCGCGACCGACGTCAACGCCGCAGCGCTCGACCGTGTCAAGGCTGACTTCCCACAGGTGAGCATCGTCGACAGCATCATCGACGCCGATCTGGACGTTTACGCACCGTGTGCGATGGGCGCAACACTCACCGACACGACCGCACGCTCGATCAAGGCCGAGGTTGTCTGCGGCGCTGCCAACAACCAGCTCACCGTGCCCGAGGTCGAGAACATCCTCCGCGACCGCGGCATCACCTGGACCCCTGACTACGTGGCCAACGGCGGCGGCCTCATCCAGGTTGCCGGCGAGCTGAAGGGCAACTCGGCCGAAGAGGTCAAGCTCAAGGTCGAGAAGATCTTCGACACGGTCACCGAGATCTTCGCGAAGTCGAAGAAGGATGGAATCCTCGCCGGCGAGGCTGCTGACGCGGTCGCCGAGGCTCGGATCGCCGAGGCAGCTCGCGTCGCCAAGGGCTGACATCCCTCTCGCAGTCGTGTAGCGCGGCCGGTCCCGACTAGTGTGGACACCAGACGAGCAGATTTTGCAGATCTGGACCACATCAGCCGGTAGACCGGCCGCTATGCGTCGGACGCCGGAAGGGCTTACATGACTGAACAATTCGCTGTGTGGACCGAGAACGACGCCGAGCAATCGGCCCGTTGGGGTTCGACGAGCAACGCCCCGGCGCCCAAGCGCATCGTCGTCGCCGACGACACGATGAAGGCCGACGTCGCCTATCGCTTGGCATGCGAAGGCACGGCGTTATTGTGGCGCGGAGATTTTCAGAACGTTCGCCAACTGTCGAAGGCCGTCGCGTCGCGCATCGACCGCAAGCCGCGCCGAGCGTCCGACGACCCAGCCAAAGCCTTCCATCTCCACCGGCAGACCCAAGGACGCCGCGCGCAGATCCTCGGTATGCTGCTCATTCCCTTGGATGCAGATCTGTCGATTCCACTCCGGCGAGCCCCGGACGCGCAAGTAGCGTTGACCGAAGCCTTCGGGATTACCGGTGAGCCTTCGGTTCGCTCGTTGCGTGACATCCTCGGCGCGATCGGCGCTCACGAGTGGCACCGCAAAGGTGTTTTCATCGAGGCTCTCGACGCACGAGTGCATCCCGCTTTCGGAGTGTTCTCACCCGTCCGCGGGGAGTATGTCGATCTTGTCGCGTCTGCTTCGCTACCTTCGACGGAATCTGCTTTCGATATCGGAACAGGTACCGGCGTTCTTGCTGCCGTCCTGGCGCGGCGTGGCGTCAAGACGGTGACGGCCACCGACCAGGACCCCCGGGCATTGCAATGCGCGCGCACCAACCTGTCGCGGCTTGGCTACGGCGATCAGGTGAACGTGGTGGAAGCAGACCTCTTTCCCGAAGGCACCGCTCCGTTGGTGGTCTGCAATCCTCCCTGGATTCCGGCCAAGGCCACCTCGCCCATCGAATACGCCGTCTACGACCCCGCTGGAGCGATGCTGAAGGGCTTCCTGACTGGTGTCGCAGCGCATCTGGACGACGGGGGAGAAGCGTGGCTGATCCTCTCGGACATTGCCGAACACCTCGGTCTCCGAACGCGATCCGAACTGCACGATCTGATTGCGGCCGGTGGGCTCACTGTTGTCGATCGCATGGACGTCAAACCGACGCACGCAAAGGTCAGTGACCGAACCGATGCGCTTCACGCTGCCCGGGCACGAGAGACGACCTCGCTCTGGCGGCTTCGCCGTCGCTGAATTCATTCTCAGTCAGCGGTATTTCCTTGCCATGAAATGGTAATGAACGAGTAACAAATCGGGTCTAGCTTTCTTCGCAGTCGCACATCGTCACGCACTCCGGAGGAATCTCGATGGAATACACTCTTGCCCGCAACGCAGCCGAAGACCTGACGAAAGGTCTTGGCCGACGCGGATTCATGAGGGCAGTCGCTGCCCTCGGTGCGGGCGTAGGAGTTGCCGGTGTGGCTTCGGGATGCGCGCACTCGAACGCGTCACCGGCTGGATCGTCCTCCTCTGCACTACCGTTCGCCGATGGCATTCCGATTCTGCAACCGGGCAGCGGAAACGTCAGTGGCGATCACTATCTGAGTTCGGATCCGTCGGACGTCATGTGGGGTTATGTGCCCAACATCCACACCCGCGAGGTGATGCGGATGAAGTCGGGCCAGACCGTCACGATCGACGCCCTCTCGCACGAGGGAATTCTTGAGGATCAAGGGCGCAATCCTCTCGAATACTTCGGTAGCAAAGGCGTTTCCGAGAAGGACGTGCTCGAGGATGCGATTGCCGTTGCGGCCGAATACAACCGAACCGAACGAAACTTCGACAAGGACGGACCGCACGTCGTCACCGGCCCGGTCTTCGTCGAAGGCGCCCAGCCTGGAGACGTACTCAAGATCGAGACTCTCGAAGCCATTCCCCGCGTGCCGTACGGCGTTGTGTCGAGCAGACACGGCAAGGGCGCTCTCGCCGTCACAGCAGACGGAACCGCTCCAGCGGGAATCACTCTGGACGAAGTCATGCCGCCGGTCGCCACAGACGGGCGCGCAACAAAGGACCCGTTGAAGTACGGCGGTGTTTCCACTTTCACGGCGATCGAAGACGGCAAGGGCGTGATGCCTTTCGGACAGTCGAAGGTGCGGTTTCCCCTGCGGCCCTTCATGGGAATGATGGGAGTTGCCTATTCTGCGGATGCAGACCCGACATCCCCGTCGTCGAACTCCATTCCTCCGACCCTGGGCGGCGGAAACATCGACATCAGGCCTCTCGGTGTCGGATCAACCTTCTATTTGCCGGTATTCGCTGAAGGCGCCCTCTTCTACGTCGGTGACCCCCACATGGCCATGGGCGACGGCGAGGCAGCGCTGACGGCGATGGAAGGTTCGCTGCGCGGCACGTTCCGACTAAGCGTGTGCAAGAAGAACTCCGGTGAGGCTCCATCGGTGGCTTTCGGATACCCGTTCGCCGAGACCGAGGAGGCCTGGATTCCGATCGGCCTGTCCGACCCCAACGGTTCGGTCGATGGGCAGAACAGTGACCTCAACGGTGCCATGCGACGTGCGGTGGTCAACGCACTCGACTTCCTCGAGCATGATCGCGGCATGGATCGAGCGACGGCCTACGCGTATCTTTCTGCCGCAGCCGATTTCACGGTCTCGCAGGTTGTCGATCGAACCGTTGGCGTCCACGGACAGATCTTCAAATCCCACTTCGAATAGCGGGAAAGCCGATCCGTGTTATCAGGACGGATCGTCGAAGAGGCTCTGTTGCAAGGGATCGGCAAACAAGCCCATCTGCTCAGGTTGCGGCTTTGCCGGCGTCTCGGTTCGAGAATTGGGCAGGACCACCAGTCGCAAAGCCCCTCGCAGACGGTCGACCATGAGTTCCCACCCGCCGACCTGATCCTCGTATTCCGCAGCCTCTTCGGCGTCTCCGCGACTGTGGGCGTCCACAGCCTGACTACGCAGCTGAATCTGCCATTCGTTGCTGATGTGGAGGAGCTGAAGAATCAGATCGCGATCACGACCGCAGACATCGGCTACCGCGTCGAGATCCTCGGCCACATCCAGATCGAGGTGCAGCAGGGTCTCGAGTTCGGGAGGCAGGTCCTCGGCTGTCAGATCGGGCTGTAGAGAGGAGGAATCACCGCTCTTGTTCGCGAAGAAGAGGTCTCCGCCGACGCGTGCGGCGAACTCGTCGTCCACGGTACGCAGGAACGATGTCAGGGCGGCGCACGTATCGGTGAGTTGCTTGGGAACGAATGGTGAACCCGCCACCTCGAGGAACACCGACAGACGGTCGTCGATCAAGACGAACTTGATGCGCGACCACTTGCGGTTGAGATCGGCGATGACCTCGGCTGCACGGGTGCGGTTGCTGATGTCCTGAACGAGCGGCGAGAACAACTGCACGTCCATGGACTCGGAAAGTGGACCGACGAACATGACAGTCGAACCGACACGAATGGGTATGTCGCCGTCGCTGTCTCGCTCGGGAAGAGTGCCGAGCATGGGAAGCAAAGCGAGAGTGACCAACTCCTTGAGATGGTCGATGTCGTTGGGCATGTAGGCCGCGGTGGGGTCGAGGGTCGGAAGTTCTGTCGACTCGACGACCGACGGATCGAAATCCGGAGTCTGCTCGTTGCCGGTGAGATCGCTGGATAGAAAAGCCGGGTGCTGCACACCGAACACATCACGGAATGCAGCGACAGTCATCGCTGCGAGCTGATCGGCCCAGTTCTGTGCCTTGTCGACGCAGAAGGCGGGGGAGTTGTTCGGATCCTCGAGATTCTCGGAAGGCGGATTCCAGCCGAGTGCGATCAACTTTTGTTCGTCGGCATCTTCGAGTCGATAGCGTGGATGAAGGAAGTCGTTGGAAGGAACCTCGCAGCGGACTGTGTTCTTGTCCCACACGAGGAACTGAACGCATGGCGCTGCGCCGTCAGCTGGATCGAAGTCGCCGGTGGACGATTCCACGGCAAGCACGTCGCCGTCGACCATGATGGAAATGTGATCGCCGAGGCGACGTTGAAATTCTGCCCACGCCCGGTCGACACTGACATCGAGATCGAAGCCCATTGCGCTCATCAGCCACCTCCTTCCGCAAAAGCTCAGACCTATACGGTATCGCGAGGCTCCGACAATGCTGCTGTCCTTTTCCGGTCGACCGGATTGCAGCGGACCACGAACCGTGACGGCGAGGAAGGTAGTCGCAGGTAGATCGGTTATTCGAGAGCGGCGACTGAAGTGTGCCTGTAACCGCCGTCACGCCAGGCGGGTGTGCGGGCGAAAGAGCGAGGGTTATCCGGCGAGAACGGGCGAGACCTCGACGACGGGCGGCGTGGACCCGGTCGTGACAACGGGGGTGGTGCTGGTCTTGGTGGTTGTGGCCGTCGCGGTCGGTGACGAGGTCGCGGTAGCCGACGCAGTTGTGGTGGATGAGACGGGTGTTGTCGTACTGGTGGCCGTCGTAGTCGAGGTGGCGGAGCTCGTGCTTGTCGCGGTCACCACAAGCGGCTGATTGCGAGGAGCGGTCGTCTCGTCGGCGATTCGCCAGGTCGGCGTCGGCGGGATGACAACCGTGGGGACTGCAACCGAGCTGTAGAACGCGGCCGGTTCGATCCCGGCGACGGACTCCACGGAAACCGACGAGACCAGAGTGGGAGGCTTCACCACAGGGCCGCCGGCACCGAATGCGCCGGCTGCTCCGCCGAAAACGAGGCCTGATGTCAGAGAAAGAGCGGCCACTGCGACAGCGCCGATCATGACTGTTCTGTCTTTCATGCACACCTGTCCTTCGGGAGCAGTACGGAAGTACTGTAGGCGAAAAGATGCCGCAATGGAGTATCAGGGCCTGCTGGGCGGGACGCGAATCTGTGTGGCGTAGAACACAAAAGGCCCTGGGTGTCGACGCGGACGTCGGCACCCAGGGCCAGGTCAAGCAGTGAATCAGGCGGGGATCGTCAGTACCTGACCGGCGTTGATGAGATCCGGGTTCGGGATGCCGTTTGCATCCGCGATGCGCTGGTACTGGTTGCCGTCACCGTAGAAACGCTCTGCGATCGCCCACAGGGTGTCGCCGCTTTCGACGGTGTAGCTCTGCGCTGCCGGAGCGGCGGGGGCAGGCTCGGGCTCGGGTGCCGGAGCGGGCTCCGGGGCAGCCTCGGCGGCCGGCGCTGCGATTGCAGTGTCCGAAGACCACAGAGCATTTCCGCCGGCGGACAGAACGACGTTGCGATCGTCCTGAACCGAGAGGGAGGCACCGTCGTTGCCTGCGGTCTGCGATGCCCACACGGCGTCGGAGTCCTTGTAGATGACGAAGTTTCCGTCAGCCTGCACCTCGGCGCGGTTGGCGCCGGATCCGTTGGTGCCTGCGGCCCAAACAGCCTGTCCGCCCTCGGACAGAACCAGGTTGCCGTCGTCCTGCAAGGTGAGGGTGTATGCGCCGTTGTCGGACTTGAGTTCCTGGCCGACTCCGAGGCTCTGACCTGACTGCAGTGTGCTCACGCTGTCCCTTTCCAAATCTGTTGCGATGACTGTGCCTCCACGATTCCGCTTTACCGTCCAGTTACCTTCTGGCCGTTGGTCTCGTAGGCGACCGAGTGTACGTTACCGAAGAGTACAGAGAATTGTGCAGCGTTGACGGATTGCGTGTCGAGCGTTCGGATCTTGCTGATATTAAGGCGTTTTGGGCGAACGCGCCGCGACATCCTACGCGAAGTTGCACCGTTGCGATGCACTTTCTCTTGAACGGCAGGTGAAATCGGCGCGCTCTCAGCGCATTGTCAGTAACCGCTAGGGGTGTAGCGACTTGCGCGTCTCGTCGTGGAGAACGGCAAGCAGTTCACGCTCGACGTCGGCGAACTCGGGCGAGGTGATCATGTCCAGTTCGCGTGGCCTCGGCAAGGGAACGTCGACGACGCACCTGACCGTTGCCGGCCTCGCCGACAGAACGACCACGCGATCGGACAGATAGATCGCTTCACGAATATCGTGGGTGATCATCAGCACGGTCCACCGGTACTGCTGCCACACGTCTTGCAGCCAGGCCTGCATCTCGGTGCGGGTCAACGAGTCCAGTGCGCCGAACGGCTCGTCGAGCAGCAGGACAGGTTTGCCCTGAACAACGGTGCGCAGCATCGCCGCTCGCTGGCGCATGCCGCCGGACAGCTGTGACGGCCGGGCGTCCTCGAATCCGGACAGTCCGAACGCCGGGAACAACTCGCGAGCGCGCTCGCGTGCTTCCTTCTTGCCGACTCCCTGCACTTCCAAACCGAGGGCCGTGTTGTCCAGTACCGAGCGCCAAGGGAACAGAAGATCCTTCTGCGGCATGTACGCGGTGTGCACCTCGGCGGCTGCTTCGGATTCCGTTGCGCGCGTGCCCACACGGACCGAACCCGCGGTCGGGGATTCGAGCCCGGCCAGGACGTTGAAGATCGTGCTCTTGCCGCAGCCGCTCGGCCCGATCACCGACACGAATTCGCCCGCGTCGGCGCCAAAGGACACCGAATCGAGCACGAGACGCGATTCTCCGGCCGTGTCGAACCTCTTGGTCAGGTCCTGGATTTCGACCATTGCATCCTCGACCATCGGGTCAGTCATGTCCGCGACCTTTCGTTCATCGCCCATGGTGCAACGATGCGCTCGATGGCGAACGTCAGCAAGTACAGCGTGACACTGATCAACGCGGTCACCAGTACGGCCGCCAACACCAGGTCGGTGCGGAAGGAGTTCTTCTGGGTGCTCATGTAGATACCCAAACCGGAAGTAGCGCCGACGTATTCGGAGAACACCGCACCCACGACCGCATACGTGATGCCGATGCGCAGGGCAGTGAAGAATCGCGGAATTGCCGAAGGAAGGCGAACGTATCGGAACTCCTGCCAGCGAGTGCTGCCCATACTGCGCAGGAGAGCGCCCGCTTCCCGATCGGCCGCGGCAAATCCCTCGATGAGTCCGATGGTCATGGGGAAGAACGTCGCAAGGGCGATCACCAACACCTTCGGCAACAGCCCGAAGCCGAACCAGATGATCATCAGCGGCGCGATGGCGATGATCGGCAGCGTCTGCGAGACGACAAAAAGTGGTACCAGCGCGCGTGACAACCACGGCGAAAAGTCCACGACCACAGCAAGAATCCAGGCCAATACCAATGAAACAGTGAAGCCGACCAACGTGACCTGCAATGTCGACCAGGCGTGGCCGGAGATGATCTCGCGGTTGTCCCACCCCTGGGACAGAACGCGCCCCGGAGACGGAAGTACTTGCGGCCGAATCCCACTGATCTCGACGTAGATCTGCCACGCCGCCACGAGGAGCACCACCACGGCGAGCGCGGGAAGCGCCCGCCGCATGGTCGAGACCAACCGTCCGCTCACGTCAGGACGCGTCGAGATACTCATTGGTGAAGTACTCCGACCAGTCCGGCTTCTGGGTCAACGGCTTCCCGTCGGGTCCGGCGAGCAATCCGTTCTCGAAGAGGAATCCCGAGTAGCCCGACCAGGTTTCGAGATTCTGGGCGCCCACAACACCGTTGGCGTCTTTCATGTAGTCGGCGGCGAGCATCCGCTGACTCTCACGCACGAGGTCTTCGTCGGTGAATGCTCCGGGGTTCGCGTCGATGAGATCCTGCGCGGCCTGGTCCGGGTTGTCGGCAGCAGTCTGATATCCGCGTTGAACGGCTTTGACGAACTTGCGTGCCTCGTCGGGATGGTCCTTCAACCACTGCTGGTTGCCGTTGATCACGATCGAATATGCATCGGGGAAGCCGTAATCGGTGTACTGGAAGTACCGCATCGGAGTTCCGTTTCGCTCCGCTTCGAGGCCTTCCCAAGCAAAGTAGGAGACGGTGAAGTCTGCCTGGCCCGAGTACACGGCTTCGTACGCGGAAGTTCCGAGCGTGACCGTCGTGAAGTTCCCGGTCCCGCCGTCGTTGCGGATGATCTGCTGCAGCGTTTCGACTTCGCCGGGATCGCCGAACCCGGCGTACGTCTTCCCGTCGAGATCACGTGGGCGCGTGATGTCCGCACGATCCGCCTTCACGCCGATGCCGGTGGCGCGGTGCTGAAGTGGCGCGATGACGGACGTCGTGGCGGCGCCGGCTGCACGGGCGAACGTGGCCTGACTCTGTGTGCTGATGCCGAACTCGGCATTGCCGGCATCGACCAGGGTGTCGGGCGAGGTGTTGTTGTACGGCAGGATCGAGACGTCCAGGCCGGCGTCCTCGAAGTAGCCCTCTTGGAGTGCTACGTACAAACCGGTGTGGTTCGTGTTCGGTGTCCAGTCGAGTGCGAACCGAATGGTCCCGTCGGAAGAGCCGGTGTCAGAGGCGCATCCGGTCAGAACTGTGAACGCGGCTGCGATCGCGGCAGACGTGGCAAGCGTGCGGCGCAGCGCCGCAAACGACATCACGACGCCGGCCAAGGCTGCTGGTGGAGTGCGGAATCCCAGAACATCAGCTCATAGCGGCTGGCGATGCGGAATGCTTCACTCATCGCCTCACGCTCTGTCTCGGTAGCAGCTTCGGCCGCAGCATCGACCAGTACGCGGGCCTGCGCCACCGACTCGTGGAATTCGGGTGCGTCGTAGGTCGTGACCCACTGTGCGTACGGATGCGACGGATCGGCGTCGAGTACCTCGCGCGCTGAAGCGGCAAGATCGCGGCCGACCTCGGCGTAGATCCAGAAGCAGGGGAGTACTGCCGCTGCGGAGACCGGGTAAGGCGCAGTTGCTGCAGTCGCCGTCAGATACGAGACGTATCCCAGGCAGGCCTGCGAATGCTCGAGCCTTCCCGATCCCGCTGGAAGAATTCCACCGGTGAGAAGTCCGTCGTGAAGCGCAGATTCCACTGTCGCTGCCGTGGACGCGGAATTCGACCAGAAGCCCGCGGACTGCGGATCCGGGGCATGGGCCGCGACCAGGGACAACGCTTTCGAATACCCCTCGAGATAAAGCTTGTCTTGCTCGATGTACGTGCGGAACGCGTCGAGAGGCAATGTTCCGTCGCCGAGGCGGCGGAGGAACTCCAGTGAGTCGATCGACTCGCGGAGGGCTTTCGTCTCGGCCCAGAGTCGATCTGTGAACCGATCCGTCGACGGCGCTGTGGCCACCGAGTTTTCGGCAGAATTGTATGCAGGCTGCGTAGTAGCCATGACATCCCTTCGTCAGCATTACCTGATCAGGTTCCCGGGTGTGTTCTCAGCCCCGCCCATGCGGAGCACCCCGTGTCAGAACTAGGCGACCTTAACACCGAGGGGTTGCGTACTCGGCGCACACCCGTCCGAGATTGGTAGGTTTGGTCTTGATTGCCACACGCGCGGGTCGGGAGGGGATTCAGACATGGAGACCGACGTTCGACCAAATCTCGGCGAGGACGGAACTCTGGTGATCCGGGCGCGAGGCGGAGAAGCCCGCGGGTATCCGGATGGCGGTGTATTCGCGTGGAAGG
>NZ_LPNQ01000076.1:62030-162547 GCF_019266085.1 Rhodococcus sp. FH8
GGCGGTTCCGATCGATCGG
This sequence comes from Rhodococcus sp. FH8, assembly GCF_019266085.1. NCBI lineage: Bacteria > Bacillati > Actinomycetota > Actinomycetes > Mycobacteriales > Nocardiaceae > Rhodococcus > Rhodococcus sp. FH8. The sequence goes on from NZ_LPNQ01000076.1 coordinate 62,050, forward strand.
GCCTTCAAAATCGACGAGGACTGCCTGTCGATCAACGTCTGGGCCCCGCGACCCGACGGCACGCCGCGACCGGTGATGGTGTGGATTCACGGCGGCGCCTACTGCCTCGGATCCGCCGCCCAAACGATCTACGACGGCCGTCATCTGGCTGAAACCGGCGACGTCGTTCTCGTCTCCTTCAACTATCGCGTCGGCGCACTCGGATTCCTGGACCTGTCTGCATTCTCCACCGCGGATACTGTTTTCGAATCGAACTGTGGTCTGCGAGACCAGATTGCGGCACTCGAATGGGTTCGAGACAACATCGACGCCTTCGGTGGTGACCCGAGTGCGGTGACCGTGTTCGGGGAGTCCTCCGGCGCAGGATCCATCACGACGCTCATGACCTGTCCGAGCGCCGAAGGTCTGTTCCATCGTGCGATTGCCCAGAGTCCGCCCGCGACCTCCGTCTACGGGGCCGAGCGCGCCAAGACCGTGGCGGAGCGGTTTCTCGAACTGCTCTCGATCGACCCCGAAGACGCAGGCGATCTGCTGACCACGGATCTGGAACTGCTCGTCAAGGCAAGCGATGATTTGGTCAACGAAATTCCGACCCGGATTCCGGGAACTTTGGCGATGGCACCCGTTGTCGATCGCGATCTGGTGCCGCACTACCCGGTTGCGGCTTTCCAGAAGGGTTACGCGCACCGAATCCCACTGATCATCGGTTCCAACAAGGACGAGGCGTCGATCTTCAAGTTCATGAAGTCTCCGCTGATGCCGGTGAGTGCGCAGTCCGTCGAGGCAATGCTCCAATTACTGGCCGACGATCACCCCGACATCTCCGCGACCAAACTTGCCGAGATCATGTCGGCTTACCCTGACCATGCGAAACCGAGTGGCGCGCTGGCACTGTCACGGGACGCTGCGTTTCGCATGCCGACCCTCTGGATCGCAGACGCGCACTGCAGGCATTCCCCTACATGGGTCTACCGCTTCGATCACGCGACGCCGATGCTCAAGGCGGCGCGGATCGGCGCGGGCCACGCGACCGAATTACCTTATGTATTCGGCAATTTCGGAACCCTGAACGTCGACCCCACGTTCTGGCTCGGCGGTCGGAAGGCCGCGATGGAGGTGGCCGGCCGTATCCAACGGCGATGGTTGGCCTTCGCCAGGCATGCAGTGCCGGCGGCCCTCGACGGCTCGAAGCACTGGGCGCCGTACGAGGAAGAGAAGCGGTCGACGCTGTTGATCGACTCCGCCGACACCCTCGTCAGCGACCCCGATCACGGATTGCGCGTCGCCTGGGGCAACGACGTGATGGGGTTCAACTGACGTCGGTCGAGTGCCGCGGACGATCCAGTTCGCGAAGCACCGGCAGAGAGGCACAGACTGCGGCGATCAGGATGATCGGAATCGACAGGGCCACAAAGGTCGACGCGATTCCGAGTTGATCGAGCAGCGGGCCGACCGCGAGGTAGCCGAGCGGGCCTGCGGCGTAGGCCGTCGACGTCATGACACCGACGACGCGTCCACGCATGTGCTCCGGGCTGTGCGTCTGCATGGCGTAGTTGGCGATCGGGCCGACTGGTCCGTAGACGAGGCCCTGCAGTCCGGCAAGTACGAGGATCACCCACAGTGGAGGTAGGAGCGCCATGGCCAGCATCGCTATGCCGAGAACGGCGACGGCAAAAATCATGATCAGCCGCCGGGACATGATCGGCGCCAGTGGGGCGTAGGCGAGAGAGCCGATGATGCCGCCGATCGCCAAGGCCATCAACACCGATCCGAGTTGGGCCGGTTGATCCAACTCTGTGAAGTACACCGGGAACACGACACTCTCCACAGGCATGTAGAGCGCGACGACTGCCATGTCGATCAGCGCCAGGGTGCGCAGCAGTTTGTTGTTCCAGACGAACCGAAGACCGTCGAGTGTGCCGTGCCAGATCGATTTCGGACGGTGTTCGTGTTCGGGCACTCCGGCGCCGGGAAGCCGGATGAAGGCGACCACGACTATCGAGAACACAAAACCTGCCGCCGTGACCCAGAGCGTGTTCACCGCTCCGATCGTTGCGATGAGGACACCGCCGATGCCAGGGCCGATCAGATACGCGACGTTGAAGTTGGCCTCGTACACACTGTTGGTTCGATCGAGCTTCCACTTGGCGGTCCGAGTCGCTGCAGGCAGCATGGACTCCCTCGCCGCCATTCCGGCGGGGTCGAACACGGCGCCGAGTGCGGCCAACGCCGCGATCACCGGGATCGTCAAGCCCGCGGTGGCCGCGATGATCGGAATCGCTGCAACGGACATCGCGGAGAGAGCGTCGGAAATCATCGACGTTCGACGGCGTCCGAACTTGTCGACGAATGTCCCCGAAAACAGGCTCGACACGAGTAGCGGAATGGCTGCTGCGCCGGCAACTATCGCCGCGTCGGTAGCCTTACCGGTTCGTTCGAGAACCAGCCAGGGGAGCACGACGATGGCGATACCGTTGCCGATCGCCGAGAACAGCGTCGCGAGATTGACCAGTACGAGAGGGCGATAGCTGGGGATAGCTACGTCCGTGGACGCAGGTGGACGCCGATCTGCTGAGGCGACCACGTTCTTTCCTTCCCCGAGATGGTGCCGCCCAGGATTTCGACGACGGCACCATCGACGCTAGCAGCGGGGTCTGCAGGTTCGCGACTGGTTTTTCGCCGGCCGTTCTCGTTCGGTTATGCCTGGTAGACGGGGTTCTCCGCAACAAACTTCTCGACGTACGAGCACGTCGGAAGGATCTTCAATCCCTCGTTCCGGGTCTGATCGAGCGCTTCACGCACCACGATGGCGGCAAGCCCGCGCCCACGAAACTGCGGATAGGTCACCGTGTGGTGGAAATCACGGACGCCGGAATGGTCCGAGTACTCGGCGAAACCGGCGAGTTCGCCGTCGACTCGGATCTCGAAACGCGTTTCCGCGGGATTGTGCGCCACTGTCTCGGTCATCTTCGGGCTCCGTTTCGAAAGGGCGGCCGGTTGCGCCGCGCCGCGTCTACGTTCTCTGGAGCACGCTACCTGGCAGGCCGTCCGCAATATCGGTTGCCGACGTGGGATCCGTTACTTAGCGCAACTACAACTGGACGACCGTTCAAGGGACCTTCGTCGCCATGGAGAACGAACAAAACTGGTCTGTACGTGCCGATTTGCCCGTACTTTTGTGCCCACAACGGGTGATACATATGCATCACGATCGTAAACATCCCAATATGTGGGACCGGTCACAAAGTTTTTTGTCGTCTGTTCGGATGGATTAAGTGGAGGGCCTGAAACGGGCAAATTGCAGGTCAGCGGCGCGCTGGTTGCGTGTCGATGATGGGTGCGAGCGGCCGGAAACCCCAGGGGTATTGCGTTGGTCATCAGATCGTTTCTCGGACGTGATCCCAAAGACCCGCTCGGGGGGTTAGCGTTTGAATCGTCGGGGATGGAAGAAGCGTTACAACTTCGCCAAAAAAACTTTGGCGTCGCTGCTCAACGGTTCGATTTCGAGTCTTCGTCGGACAACTTCGAGGAAGGAACGCACATGATTTTCGGGCAGCGTGAGTCGAACAGTTACTTTGCCGCAATTTTTTCGTACGACTTCCTTGACGAAGGTCTGGGATACGAGACCATCGCACGGATTCACCGAGGCGAGATCTGCGAATGGATTCGTGATCTCGAGGCTTCCGGGTTGTTCTCGGCTGCGGAAGTTCATGCCGCTGAACTGGCATGGCGCGAAAATCCACGCCTGCTCCTCGACGCCCTTCTCGAGGACGCTGACGAGGTCTCTGTCAAGCGCTGGGAGATCGCGTGGACGAGGCTCGAGCGTCAGTCGCCGGCAGCCGGAACCGCGGTGGCAGAGCACGGCTGATCCGGTCGGGCCGAGTCGACTGCTCAGTCTGCGTCAAGATCAACCGTCTGCGTTACATCAACGGTCGACGAGTATCACCTCGTAATCGGTGAGCACGGTGAATTGCACGCCCGCCGTTGTCAGGGCCGCAACCGTCCGCGCAGTCACCTGTGGATCTTCGAGTAGCGAATCGCCGCCGTGCGGCACTATCGCGAAGTCGATCAGCGCGAGCCCGGACCAGATCGGGTCGATACCGCACGTTGGCATGACTTCAGCGGGGTCGTCCGACGCGTCCAGCCCGATCAGAGTCGGAGTCGCCAGGCACGCTCCGGCGCTGTATCCCGCATAGGCCACGACGCCTGAACGAACCAGCATCTCGATGACCCTGTCAGCGCCACTTCGAGCTAGCTGAGCTCGCAGGACGAACGTGTTTCCGCCGCGAACCCACAGGCAGTCGAATTCGCGGAGCCGGAGTTCCAGTGCTTCCGATGCACCCAGGAAGTCTCGGACATCCACTTCCTCGGCGGTAAAGCCCGCTGCCCGTAGCGGAGTCAATTCGCTGGTGACTGCTGAACTGCGGGCATTGGCGGGCCACGAATCTGCAGCCGCGGCGATGACCGCGATGCGAGCGCCGCGGCCTACGAGATCGACAAAAGCCTCGCGGTGATCGCCGAATCGGTAGGACGAGAGAAACAGTTTCACTTCTCAGTACCTTCGCGACCTACCCACCCAGCCCTCAAATCGTGAACGCCAGATTGTCGACGACGCGTGTGCCCACCGTGGTGTCACCGCGAAGCGAGATGTCGGTTCGGTGATCCGACGCGTGGACGCGGCCACCGGCAATTCGGGTGAAGAGCGGTGAGCTCATCGAGATGGTCGTGGTCGCCGGACCGTCCAGCTCCGGGACGAGTGTTGCTCGCGCGTCGACCGAGACGTGAAGTGAACGGGCAAGTGGCCCTTCGAGTTCGAAAGTGATCCGTGCTCCCTCTGGCGCCTTTCCTCGTTTTCCGACGACGAATCCGAGCGCGCTGGTGATTTCGCCGAATGCAGTCTCCGCGCGCAATCCGCCTTCCTCACCCGGAATGCCAGCTGCATCTCTGATGTCGAGTTCGTGCATCCAACAGTCGAAGGTCCGAATACGCATGAACCGGCCATAGGGCGCAAGACCGACCGGTGTTTGTGTCTCGGCGTCCCAGTCCGCGCTGGTGATCGAGCGCAGCGCTTCGGTTCGTTCGGCGGTGATCTCGCGATATCGGGTCAGCAGGTCCGAGTGCGGTGTCCGCCGCAGGCCTTCGACCCAGCGCTCGTTGAACGCCGCAATCTCGTTGTGGACGTGGGGCAATGCGTGCACGTCCAGATTGATCGACGGCGGATTGATGCCCGAGAGCAGTGATTCCGTACCGATCAGATGGGACACGATGTCGTGAACCGTCCACCCCGGAAGGTTCGACGGTGCCAACCACTGATCGCCGTCGAGTTCGGCCAGCAGTGCGTCGATGACTCTCCATTCCTCGGTCAATGCGTCGACTACTGAGTCCTGGGGCCAACCACTCATGTGGACATCTCCTGTTTCGGACGGTGCGGTTCTCCTCACTGTATGTCCCGGCGGATAAGTGAGCGGGCATTCCCATGCTTCGAGTCGGTGTCACCAAACCTCCGAGGGTGGCAGAGTTCCTGTGGTAGACCAGGATTGTCGACGCCGAAGCAGGCTCACGCGGCGTTGTCGTCACCGACAGAGGAGTCTTCGTGTTTCCAGGAAATTTTGTCCACTCCACGCCGGACAAGCCCGCCGTCATTCGCCCTGCGACGGGTGAGTCCATCACCTATCGGGAACTCGACGAACGGTCGACGCAGTTGGCGCGATACTTCCGAAGTGTCGGTGCCAAGCCTGGGGACCACGTCGCTCTCATCTCGAACAACGATCTCCGGGCGTTCGAGGTGTACTGGGCAGCGTTGAGATCCGGCCTCTACATCACCGCGGTGAACTGGCATCTCACGGCTGCGGAGGCTGCCTACATCGTCGACGACTGCGAGGCGACAATTCTGGTGGCGTCGGGGCAGGCGTCCGCAGCAGTTCCGTTGGACGAGAAGCTGATTCCACGCGTGCGTCACCGATTGGTGTACGGCGGCGCCCTCGAGGGTTTCGACGACTACGAAGACGCGGTCGATGCGCAGTCCACTGCTCCACTCGACTCGCAGCCGCGTGGGGCTGACATGCTGTATTCGTCGGGAACCACCGGCAGGCCGAAGGGGATCAAAGGAGATCTCCCGGAGGGTGAGGTGAACACCACCATGGATCCGTACACCGCGGTGTTCGCACCGATGTACGGGTTCGATTCCGACACAGTCTATTTGTGCCCGGCTCCGGTCTATCACGCGGCGCCCCTGCGTTTTTGCGGCGTGATCAATTCGGTCGGCGGAACCGTGATCTTGATGGATGCATTCGAAGCCGAAACCGCGCTGGAGTTGATCGGTAAATACGCTGTGACGCACAGTCAGTGGGTACCGACGATGTTCGTTCGAATGTTGAAACTTCCGAAGGAGACCCGTGATCGTTACGACGTCTCGACGGTGAAGGTCGCCATTCACGCTGCTGCTCCCTGCCCGCCCGAAGTGAAGACGGCAATGATCGACTGGTGGGGGCCGGTGATCTACGAGTACTACGCCTCGACCGAGGGTTCGGGCGCTACCTTCATCAACAGTGAGCAGGCCTTGTCGCATCCGGGTTCCGTCGGGCGTGACGGAGTGATGGGGATCGTGCACATCTGTGACGACGCCGGGCGCGATCTTCCGGTCGGCGAGATCGGTACCGTGTTCTGGGAGCGGGAGACTTTGCCGTTCCGGTACCACAATGATCCCGAGAAAACGGCTGCCGCGCAGCATCCGGATCATCCGACGTGGACGACGAGTGGAGATATCGGCTATATCGACTCCGAGCGTTTCCTTTATCTGACCGACCGCGCCGCGTTCACGATTATCTCCGGTGGTGTGAATATCTACCCACAGGAGTCCGAGAACATCCTTACTTTGCACCCGAAGGTGTTCGACGTGGCGGTCATCGGTGTTCCCGACGAAGAAATGGGTGAGCAGGTCAAGGCGGTTGTCCAACTAGCGGAGGGAATTGAGCCCGGTGCCCATGTCGCCGAGGAATTGCTGGAATACGTTCGCAGTCAGGTCGCACATTTCAAAGCACCGAGAAGCATTGACTTTGCCGACGAATTGCCTAGGACCGCTACAGGAAAGCTCGTCAAGCACAAGTTGCGGTCTCAATATGTGAGCAATTGATGCTCTAGTGAAATGCTAGGACATCAGAGTAATTCTGCGAGATAGTCGGCAAGGACCTGCGCGTGACCGTATGGCAGGTCCTTGCTTGCTGTCAGTAGAACAACGGGTCGAGCATCCGAGGCCGGTGCGAGGCGTACTGCAGGTTTTCGCGTTTGAGGCCGCGTGGCCGGAGTCGGTCCACGCGGAGTCGGACGGCGTTACATTCGGAAGCCCGTTCGTAAACTCGCTCGACGGTGATTATTCGGCGCGTCATTCTGATGCCTTTACGTCTTTCGGCCGTTTCAAATAGTGGAATAGTCCGCCATTCCGGTGTGATCGGCCTCACAGTAGGCTTCTTCAGGTATGTCCAAACATACTGTTCGGACTCGATTCAGATGGAGAAAGTGCGTCGTCGGTTTCCCTACGCCGCGTTAACTCTGGCTACTATCAGTCACCATTCACCCAAAAGCGGGTCATCTTCCGCTCATCACATGCTGGTTGCCGCTCGTCGCAGCAGGCGAACCACCAACCGCAGAAGGTAATGGAAAATGGAAACATCGAAGAGCGCACAAGTGCGTCCGTCGGTCGGCGTCCCTCGAGAATCGAGTGATGGTGAGCGTCGGGTCGCATTGGTGCCGAAAATTGTGTCCGCTTTGATCGGCAAGGGTGTCGACGTGGTCGTCGAGTCCGGGGCCGGTCTCGGGGCGTTGATTCCCGACGAGTTGTACACCGCTGCCGGCGCGAAAATCGGCGATCCGTGGACTGCTGACGTGGTGGTCAAGGTTGCGCCTCCGTCGACAGAAGAGATCGCCCGGATCAGTACCGGCGCGAAGCTCATCGGTTTCCTGAATCCGCGTAATGCGGACAACCGCATCGCCGAGTTGAAGGCTGCCGGCATCGAGGGATACGCCGTGGAGGCGATTCCTCGTATCTCTCGCGCGCAGGTGATGGACGCGTTGTCCTCGCAGGCGAACGTGTCCGGGTACAAGGCTGTTCTGTTGGCAGCATCGGAGTCGACGCGGTTCTTCCCGATGCTCACCACCGCTGCGGGCACGGTGAAGCCTGCGACGGTTCTGGTGCTCGGAGTGGGTGTGGCAGGTCTGCAGGCGCTGGCGACAGCCAAGCGTCTCGGTGGCCGCGCTACCGGGTACGACGTGCGTCCTGAGGTCGCCGACCAGGTGCGTTCGGTGGGTGCACAGTGGCTCGACCTGGGAATCGATGCGGCGGGCGAGGGTGGATACGCCCGCGAGTTGACCGACGACGAGCGAGCGAAGCAGCAGCAGGCACTCGAAGATGCGATCAAGGGCTTCGACGTTGTGATCACCACAGCTCTGGTTCCGGGTCGTCCCGCGCCGCGCCTGGTGACCGCTGCCGCGGTCGAAGGCATGAAGCCGGGCAGTGTCGTGGTCGACCTCGCGGGTGAAACCGGTGGTAACTGCGAGCTGACCGAGCCGGGTCAAACCGTCGTCAAGCACGGCGTGACCATTTGCTCTCCGTTGAATTTGCCGGCGTCCATGCCGGAGCATGCGTCCGAGTTGTACTCGAAGAACATTTCCGCGCTGATCGAACTCATGTTGGTGGAAGGTGCCTTGGCGCCTGATTTCTCCGACGAGGTTCTGGCCGGTGCGTGCGTCACCCGTGAAGAGAAGGGCGCCTGATGTACACATCACTGCTGGCGAACATCGCGATCCTGGTGTTGTCCGGGTTCGTCGGTTTCGCTGTGATCTCCAAAGTTCCGAACACCCTGCACACCCCGTTGATGTCCGGTACGAACGCCATCCACGGCATCGTCGTCCTGGGTGCGTTGGTCGTCCTGGGCAAGGTGCACGATCCCTCGATCGGGTTGCAGATCATCTTGTTCGTCGCGCTCGTCTTCGGAACCGTGAACGTTGTCGGTGGTTTTGTGGTCACGGACCGCATGTTGGCGATGTTCAAGGCCAAGCCGGCCGCCAAGTCTGTGTCGAAGGATGGTGACCAGTAATGGAATACCTGGTCAATGCGCTCTACATTGTCGCGTTCTCGATGTTCATCTACGGCCTCATGGGTCTTACCGGCCCGAAGACCGCAGTCCGCGGCAACCAGATCGCCGCGGTCGGCATGCTCATCGCCGTCGTTGCCACTCTGATCTCCATTCGTGATGCGGAGATGGGGAACTGGATCCTCATCGCTGCCGGCCTTGTCATCGGTGTCGTGCTCGGCGTTCCGCCGGCGCTCCGGACGAAGATGACGGCCATGCCGCAGTTGGTGGCACTGTTCAACGGTGTCGGCGGCGGCACGGTCGCGTTGATCGCGTACGCGGAGTTCCTGGACTCGGACGGTTTCACCGCATTCCAGCACGGCGAGTCGCCGACGGTACACATCGTCATCGCGTCGCTCTTTGCCGCGGTGATCGGATCGATCTCCTTCTGGGGCAGCGTGATCGCGTTTCTGAAGCTGCAGGAAACTCTGCCTGGTCGTCCGATCGGAATCGGCAAGCTCCAGCAGCCGCTCAATGCTCTGCTGCTCATTGCCGCCGTCGCGTTCTCGGTGATCATCGGTATCAAGGCGATCTCACCGGAAGGCCCGACCAGCTCACTGTGGATCGTCGGCGTGCTCGTGCTCTCGGGCATCCTCGGACTGATGGTCGTGCTGCCCATCGGCGGCGCGGACATGCCCGTCGTCATCTCGCTGCTCAACGCTCTGACCGGTTTGTCAGCTGCTGCTGCAGGTTTGGCGCTCAACAACCAGGCGATGATCGTCGCCGGCATGATCGTCGGTGCTTCGGGCACCATCTTGACCAACCTCATGGCCAAGGCCATGAACCGGTCCATCCCGGCCATCGTTGCCGGCGGCTTCGGTGGTGGTGGCGGTGAAGCCGCATCCTCCGACGGCGTCGTGCGCACGGCAAAGGCGACCTCGGCCGCCGACGCGGCTATCCAGATGGCCTACGCCAACCAGGTCATCGTCGTACCCGGATACGGACTTGCCGTCGCGCAGGCTCAGCACGCGGTCAAGGACATGGCGAAATTGCTCGAGTCGAAGGGTGTCGAGGTCAAGTACGCCATTCACCCGGTCGCCGGCCGTATGCCCGGTCACATGAACGTTCTTCTCGCAGAGGCGGATGTCTCGTACGACGCGATGAAGGAAATGGACGACATCAACGACGAGTTCTCTCGTACCGATGTCACCTTGGTGATCGGTGCGAACGACGTCACCAACCCGGCGGCGCGCAACGATCCGAGCTCACCGATTCACGGAATGCCGATCCTCAACGTCGACCAGTCGAAGTCCGTCATCGTGCTCAAGCGCTCGATGAACTCCGGTTTCGCCGGTATCGAGAACCCGCTCTTCTTCGCCGAGGGCACCTCGATGCTCTTCGGTGACGCCAAGAAGTCGGTCTCCGAAGTAACCGAGGAACTCAAGGCGCTCTAGCGCTGGTACTCGGAAGGGGCGTCCACTCGCAGCTGCGAGTGGACGCCTTTTTTCGTGGCCGTGTGTTGCAAAGATGTCGTGTGTTGCAACGACTTCTTGTGCTGAAACGACTTCTTGTGCTGAAACGACAAAGGCGCCTGGTCCGAGACGAAACTCGGAACAGGCGCCTCTGGCGACGTTTTACGGAACCTCGGGGGTTTCGGGGTCGGAAGAGAAGCCGGAAAGTAGTTCGATCAACTTCTGGATCAGTTCGAGCGGGTTCAGATCTTCGAGGCTCACGGTAAAGACTCCTTCGCTGTGGAACTACTTGATTCGGACATTTCAGAACATACGTCATGTCCAACCGTGGCGGGAGAGCTATCGGCGAAAATCTCTGAATCCCAAAGATTTAGGACTAAAGTCGGATGCTCCGGTGCCTGGAGAACGCGATGGCTGCCGTATCTGGGCGCAGCTCTTCACGTTTCGCGGCGATGGGCGATCGTGCCATCAAAATGGCTGCGGCACAGGCCCATACCAGGGTGATCAGAATGCCAGCTATCACTCCGAAAAGGCCGCTCAGCTCGGCGGCGAGCGCGCTGGCACCGATCGCAGCAACTCCGACGAATCCGAGCCCGGCGACCACCGGACGCCACTGCGGGGCGGAGATCAAGATCGCCGAGCAGTACAGCGCGGTCGCCGCTGCGACGTGACCGCTGGGCAATAGGTCCTGGGGAACATCGGGGAGCCAGGAACCGAATGCCGCGTTGGTGAGATTGGCGCCCATTCCGAGGAGCAGGATCGCGCCGATGCCGTATGGCAGTCCGCGGACCATCGAGACGACGGCCAGAGCGGTAGTGGCTGCGAGTACAGCGGTGACGTCGAATCGGCCTACCGTCCACTCGGCAAGTGCGCGCACCTGTTCCGGGACGCTCAAACCGGGCGAGGTGGGTCGCACGAAATACAAGACGCCCAGCGCTACGACGGCGATCGCGGCAAGGACGAGGAAGCGAGTGGTTGTGGAGGGAGCGGGGTGCTGGGTGGAGGTCGAGACGGTCACGAGTACCAGCATCCCTGTTGAGTCTGTGCCGATCGTGAGGATCAGCTGTGAGGTCTGTAGGCGGTCGGAGAATCGCGCCGAACGACACCCGCACAACCCGCTGCGACCAGGACGCATGCAAACGGGATCAACATTGCTGTGGTGAGAGGCACAAGCTTGGTGACCCAGCCGATGGTTGCCGGACCGGCGAGGAATCCGATGTATCCCATGCCGACGACGCGAGACATGTTGGTGCCGGCCGAACCTGAGCCCAGATTTCCGGCCGTGGTGAAGATCTGCGGAATGCATCCCGACAGGCCGGCGCCGAACAGGGCCCAACCGAGCAACGTCAGTGGTAGCCAGCCGGATACCACGACGGTCAGCATTCCGACGGACGACAGCAACGCACCGTAGCGAACCACTGCCACCGGGCCTACCGCCGCGCTGATCCGATCCGCGGTGAACCGACCGACGGTCATCATGGCGGAGAATGCGCCGAACGACAGTGCGGCAACGGCATTCGAAACACCGAGATCCTCCTTGACCTGCAGCGCGCTCCAGTCGTTAGCCACTCCCTCGGCCAGCATCAGAACAAAGGCGAGGGTTCCGAGAGCGAGCACCCGAGCCGAGAATCTGCCGTGTGTCTTTCCGGTTGTCGACGCAGTTTCGGCAGGAACGTCGACGCGAGGGAGCAGGGGGCGCGAGCACAACCAGACTGCCAGCAAGCCGATTGCCGACGCGATGCTGAGCGTGACGTACGGCGGAAGATCCAGTGCGAGAGTGCCGAATCCGATGACGGACCCCAATACGCCACCGACCGAGAACATGCCGTGAAACGCCGCCATGATCGGGCGCCGGTACAGCTGTTCGGCCTCGACGGCCTGCGAGTTCATCGACACGTCCAATGCACCATTCGCAAAGCCGAACACGACAAGTGCAGCGCCCAGTTGCCAGGTGTTCGTGGCAAACCCCGGGCCGAGAGTGGCGAATGCCAGCCCGCTACCCGCCAGGACGACCATGCGTCTGCTGCCGTATCGATCTGCGAGCGGGCCGCTCAACTGCATGCCGGCGATGGCTCCGACTGCAAGAAGGAGAAGAAGTGAGCCGAGCGTCGAGTGACTGATCCCCACTCGGTGTTCGATGGACGGAATGTGGACGACCCACATCGCGAGGAGAAATCCGTTGATACCGAAAATGCCGAAGATGCCGGCGCGGGCGCGCACCAGGGCAGAGGTGGGGACTGCGCGGTCGGTGGGGTTGACGCTCACTCGTTCCTTTCTACAGGTGAGTCAGCAACAGGTCCGGGTTCGCGAGCATCTCTGCGACAAATGAGAGGAATCTCGCGGCATGCTCACCGGTCAGCACGCGGTGGTCGAACGTCAACGTCAGTGTCACGACGCTCCGCACTTCGATCTTGCGCTCGATCACCCACGGACGCTCGCTCACCGAGCCCAGACAGAGAATGACGGCTTCTCCCGGATTGAGAAGCGGAATGCCGCCGTCGACGCCGAAGACTCCGACATTGGTGATCGTGACGGTGCCACCGGTCAGGTGATGGACGTCCGTCTTTCCCTCACGGGCAGCGACGGTCAGTTCGGTCACCGCGCGTGCGAGCTGGACCAGGCTCAGGGTCTGGGCGCTCTTGATGTTGGGCACGGACAGTCCACGTTCGGAGGCGACGGCGATGCCGAGATTCACGTGATCGTCGATGACGGCGTCGCCGCGGGCCTCGTCCCAATGCGCGTTCACCATCGGGTGCGAGGCGATGGCGGCCACCATTGCCTTGGCAGCGAGAGTCAGCGGAGTGAGGGACAGTCCGGTGAACGCCTCCGAGGAACGGAGCCTGCCGAGCAGTTCCATCGAAGGCGTGACATCAGCGGTGAGGAAGACGCTGGCCTGCGGAGCGCGGGTGCTGGCAACCATCGCCGACGCCATCTGTTTTCGTATGCCGGACGGGGCCAGGCGTGTCGCGTTATCCGAAGGCGCCTGCACGGTAAGCGCGTCTGCGACGTCAGCCGCGGTGACGGCACCGTCGAATCCGCTGCCGGTGATTTCGCTCAGATCGATGCCGGCTTCGCGGGCCGCGCGCCGCGCCGCGGGGGTTGCGGGCCGTCGCTCGGTACTCGCCGCGGATTGCGAGTCCGGCGTGATCCTGCTCCGTCGTCGGCTCGGTCTCTCGGCCGCGGGTCCGTACCCGACCAGCACACTCGGAGACTGCGAATCACTTGGAGACGGTGAATCTGAAGACTCCTCGATACGGATGATCGGAGTACCCACCGGAACGGTAGTGCCAGGTTCGACGAGGAGTTCTCTGACAACGCCGACGTAGGGCGACGGCAGTTCGACAAGAGCTTTGGCTGTCTCTACCTGGGCGAGAACTTGATTGAGTTCCACCGTGTCACCGACGCCGACCGTCCACTCGACCAGATCGGCGGACGTCAGGCCCTCGCCGAGATCCGGTAACCGGAATTCGTGCGCCGTGCTCATGCTGCCAGCGTTCGATCGAGCGCCGCGAGGATCCGGTCGGCGTCCGGAAGGTGAAATCGCTCGAGCTTGGCGGGCGGGTAGGGGATGTCGAATCCGGTGACCCGCAGGATCGGTGACTCCAGCTGATAGAAGCAGTGTTCCGCGACGTGTGCTGCGATTTCGGCGCCGACGCCGAGAAACTTCTGCGCCTCATGGACGACGACAAGCCGGCCTGTCTTGTTCACCGAAGCCTCGATCGTGTCGAAGTCGATGGGGGAGAGTGAACGCAGATCCACGACCTCCAGATCGTGACCTTCTTCTTCGGCAATCCGCGCGGCGTCGAGCGCGGTGGCGACCATGGATCCGTACGCAACCACTGTCGCGTCGTTCCCCGAGCGGGCGACGCGGGCACGGTGGAGCGGAAGCTCGGGCGCGGCATCGGTATTCACGTCGGCGGTATCCCAGTAGCGCCGTTTGGGTTCGAGGAATATCACCGGGTCGTCGGCCGCAATGGATTGGCGGATCATGTGAAAACCGTCGATCGGATTGCTCGGGTACACCACCCGCAGTCCCGCGGTGTGAGCGAAGTACGCTTCGGGCGACTCCGAATGATGTTCCACCGCACCGATTCCGCCGCCACTGGGAATCCGAATCGTCAGTGGCGCAGAGGCAGCGCCTCGGGTGCGGTACTGGATCTTGGCCACCTGCGAGACGATCTGATCGAAAGCCGGGTAGACAAACCCGTCGAATTGAATTTCGCAGACAGGCCGATACCCGCGCAAGGCAAGCCCGAAAGCTGTTCCCACGATCCCTGATTCGGCGAGGGGCATGTCGATCACCCGAGTGTCGCCGAAGTCCTTCTGCAGGGCGTCGGTAACCCGGAATACGCCGCCGAGACGGCCGACGTCCTCGCCCATGATGACAACGCGACGATCGTCTTCGAGTGCGCGTCGAAGGCCGGTGTTGAGCGCGGTCACCAGATTCATGACGGTCATGACGAAGCCCCTTCCAGGCTACGGAGATACGCGCGATGCTCTTCGCGTTCAGCGTCGATCAGTGGGTGTGCCTCGGCGTAGACGTGATCGAAGAGCGCTGACGGGGGCGGATCGGCGAGCGCGATGGTTGCGCGTCGCAGTCCAGCGGCGACGTCGTCGGCGGCTGCCGCGATGGTGCTGAGTTCGTTTTCTCCGAGAAGATCGCGACGGCCGAGGAGCAGACGCATTCGCTCGAGCGGATCGCGGCTTCTCCACTCCGACATATCCGTATCGGTGCGGTACCTGCTCGGATCGTCGGAGGTCGTGTGCGGGCCCATTCTGCAGGTGATCGCCTCGATGAACGTCGGGCCGCTGCCTTCGCGTGCGCGATTGAGCGCCGAGCGCGTCACGGCGAGCACGGCAAGGACGTCGTTACCGTCGACGCGGATCGCGGGGATGCCGTAACCGATTGCCCGATGTGAGATGGGCGTGCGTGACTGGAGGGATACCGGTTCACTGATTGCCCACTGGTTGTTCTGGCAGAAGAAGACAACGCCGACACGGAAACTGGCGGCAAATCCCATCGCCTCGGCGATGTCGCCCTGACTTGTGGCGCCGTCGCCGAAGTACGCGATCGTTGCGATCTCGGCGCCGTCCAGGTGTGCGCCGAGTGCGTATCCGGTGGCGTGCAGCCCTTGGGAGCCGACGACGATCGCCGGATTGGTGACGTTGAATTGTTCTGGATCCCAACCGGAATGGGAGATTCCTCGCCACATGGTGGTCAGCAATTCGGGGGGAACACCCCGGCAGTACGCGACGGCATGTTCGCGGTAGCTGGTGAACGCGAAGTCGTCTGGGGCGAGCGCTCTCGCGGAACCGACCTGGGCGGCTTCTTGGCCTAGCATCGGAGCCCACAAACCGATTTCGCCTTGACGCTGCAGGGCAACAGCTTCGGTGTCGATTCGGCGACTCACGACGAGATCGCGATACAACGACAGCAGTTCGTCAGGCCCGATGTCTGTTATCAGGCGGTCGAATTCGGGACGGCACACTCGTGCGCCGTTCGGTTGGATGAGTTGGACCGGATAATCGAGGTTGTCGATCATCTTCGCTCACCTCGGTTTCTGCTCATGCCCGGCGCGCCTCGTGAGTACGCCGCACAATCCCGATGTGTTGTATGCAGTTGTCGCTCTACCATCAGGATCCCCCTGATTGGGAAATCCGCAAGTATTTTCACTGCCGTATCAAGACCTGAACTGCGAACTGGCGAGTAACAAACGTGTCGGTACGGCCAACCGATCGGACTTCAACCGCTAGCATCGGTGCGGTGACTGCAGTCGGTTTGAACGAAGAAGCTGTTTCCGCGTGGATCGCCGAACTGGGGGTCGGCGCCACGACACCACTGACTTTCGAGAGGATCGGTAACGGGCAATCGAACCTGACCTACTCCGTGACGGATGCGGGCGGAGGACGGTGGGTACTGCGCAGACCTCCACTCGGCACGTTGTTGGCTTCCGCGCACGACGTCGTTCGCGAGCACCGCATCCTGTCCTCGCTCCAGGGAACCAAAGTGCCGGTTCCGAAGATCCTCGGCATCACGGAAGATACGGAGATCACGGACGCTCCGCTGGTCCTCATGAGCTACATCGACGGCGTTGTGATCGACGGCGTTCCGGTGGCTCAGAAGTTGACCGAGGACGAGCGTCGCGCGGTCGGCTTGGCGATGCCCAAAACCCTCGCCAGCATCCACGGAGTTGACCTGGAAGAGACCGGGCTGGACGACCTGGCCAGCCGCAAGCCCTTTGCCGAGCGTCAGCTCAAGCGGTGGTCGGCGCAGTGGGAGAAGTCGAAGACCCGCGATGTTCCGGATGTCGACCGATTGGCCGAGATTCTGCACCGAAACATTCCGGAACAGAACGAAGTGACGTTGGTTCACGGCGACTTCCACCTCAACAACGTCATCACCGATCCGGCCGAGGGGCGCATCGTTGCCGTCGTCGACTGGGAGCTGTGCACGTTGGGGGAGCCGCTCGCGGACCTCGGTGCGCTACTCGCGTACTGGCCGGAAGCCGGTGACAAGGTTGCCGGTCCGTTCATGGCGTCCACGCTGGAAGGCTTCCCGAACCGTGACGAGCTGGTCGCTGCCTACGTCGAGGCGACTGGCCGCGACGTGTCAGCGGTCGGATACTGGCACGTACTCGCTCTGTGGAAGCTCTCGATCATCGCGGAGGGCGTGCTGCGACGCATCCTCGACGATCCGCGCAACAAGGCCGAGCACGGCGGCCCGACCGTCGCGCTGATCGACGGAATCGTTGCACGCGCCGTCTTGACGGCAGATCAGCTCGGCCTGAGCTAGTTTTCGGTCAAGGTCCCGGCTGCCGATCTGATGGCCGCCGGGATCTCCACCGGCTTACGGGTGTCGGCGTCGACGTAGACGTGGACAAAGCGGCCGGTCGCGGCAGGTTCCCAATGGCCGCTTTCGACCTCGTGGAATATCGCCAGCGCGTAGACGATGCTCTTGGTGCCGAGCTTCTCGACGGAGATACCCACCTGCAACTGCTCGGGGAACGACAGCTCGCTCAGGTACCGGCACGACGTCTCGGCGACGACGCCGATGGCAGGCAGGGTGCGGATGTCGGTTCCAGTGGAAGACATCAGCCAGGCGTTGACCGCGGTGTCGAAGTACGAGTAGTAGGTCACGTTGTTGACGTGGCCGTAGTGATCGTTGTCGTCCCACCGCGTCGGGACGGGCCAGAGAACGGGAAACTCGCTGATCGACGGGGGCGTCTGCGCTGTGCTCACGGCTTCGACTGTAGTGAGGACTTTCGCGAGAGTGAGGGCAGGGTGGTGCCCTGTAGGACTGCACGCACGATCAGCCCCACCAACAGTGCCCAGAATGCCGAACCGATTCCCAGGATACTGACCCCGGATGCGGCGATCAGAAACGTGACCACGGCGCCTTCACGTTCACTCGCCTCGCTCAGCGCCGACGTGAGGGCGCCGGCAAGCGTTGCCAGGAGCGCCAGTCCGGCAACAGTTTCCACGACTCCGGCCGGTGCGGCGGCTACCAGAGCGGCCACCGCGGCCGCGCCGGCAGCGAGAACGAGATACGCCCAGCCTGCGGTGAAGGCAGCGATCCATCGACGTTTGGGATCCGGATGTGCGGTGGGGGCGGCGGCCAGGGCTGCGCTGATCGCCGCGAGGTTGATCGCATGGCCACCGGCCGGTGCGCCGACGATGGTGCCGATACCCGTCACGATCATCGACGGTCGCCAGGGAACGGTGTATCCGAACGAATTCATCACGGCCACACCGGGAATGTTCTGCGAAGCCATCGTGACGATGTAGAGGGGAATCGCAATGCCGATCATTGCCTGCCAGGTCCACGACGGCGCGGTGAGATCGATGCGGGGAATCATGGCGCCGGCGTCGAGCACTCGATCCGACGTGACGAGGCTGATCCCGATCACGACCGCTGCTGTGAGAAACGCGAGCGGAACCGCCCATCGCTTGGAGAAGCGCTGCGCGGCAAGCCAAACCAGGATGACGGGCGCGACCGCTGCCGGTGCGTCCCGGACGGCGATGATCGGCGCCAGGCACAACGGCATCAGAACCCCGGCGAGCATCGCTTGCGCGAGGGGCGTCGGGATTGCCGAGATGATCCTTCCGAGCGTCGGCCACAGTCCGGTCAGCACGATCGCGATTCCGACGACGATGAATGCTCCGACCGCGGCCGGCCACCCACCCTCGACCGCTCCGGCGCCGGCGAGCAGAGCGGCACCGGGCGTCGACCAGGCCAGGGTGATCGGCATCCGATACCGGCGTGAGAGCCAGAGCATTCCCAACGCTTGGGTCACACACAGAACCAGCAGTCCGGACGCCGCCTCGGTCGCATCCGCACCGACAGCGGCGAGGCCGGTGAGCACCACCGCGAACGAACTGGTGAAGCCGACGAGGGCCGTGACGATGCCTGCGCTCATCGGTTGCGAGTTGCTGCGAACGGCTTCCGGTTCGGTGGTATCTGTGGAGTCCGACATGGTCAGTGATTCTGCCCGACCCGCCCCAGACCCGATTTACCTGTCCGGTCGGATGGGTGAGGTGACCGCTTTGCCGTAGATGAGGTGCGTTTGGGCGTGCCAGACCTCGGGATGTGCGGCGAGGTGGTCGATCAATACCCGTTGTAGATGAGCGCTGTCACGGACCGCGACGTGGAGGAAGAAGTCCTCGGGCCCCGAGACGTTGAAGAGCGCAAGCGTTTCCGGCAGCGCTAGCGCGTCGGCGGTGAACCGGTCGACGAGGTCGCGGCGGTGTGGTCGCAATTGAACGGCGATGATCGCCTGCATCGACCGGCCAACGGCTGCCGGATCGACAACCGCATGGATGCCGCTGATCGTGCCGTTGGCGCGTAGGCGTCGTACGCGCTCGTGGCACGAGGACGTCGCCAAACCGACTCGATCGGCCAACACCTTGTTGGTGATCGACGCGTCGTTCTGCAATTCGGCCAAAATCTTCCAGTCCACCGGATCCAGAGGCTCATTCTTCGTCATCTGCCGAACTATATCCGGAGTCGTTTTGAACTTCCCGGATCCAGTTGCACACTCCTGGCATGAACATGTGTCTCGAATCAGCTCGGGTGTGAGGTATTTCGGATGAGTGTCGGTCAATGGCTCGCTTTCGGCTCCCTGCTATCCATCGTCCTGTTCACGCCGGGACCGGATTTTGTCCTGATCCTGCGTCATTCTCTAGCAGATCGTCGGACCGGCGCGGTGGTGGCCGCCGGTGTGATTTCCGGGCTCTTCGTTCACACCGCTGCCGCGTCACTGGGTCTCTCCGCACTTGTGGCGACACGGCCACAGTTGCTCTCCGCGCTCACCTACGCCGGGGCGGCATATCTGACCTGGCTCGGCATCTCCGCGATTCGAAGTGCTTTCAAAGCCCGCGCCTCGGACGAGGGAATTCCGGCAGCGAAAGAACCGATCGCGGTCACCACGGCATTTCGCTACGGCTTCCTCTCGAACCTGCTGAACCCGAAGGCGTTGTTGTTCTTTCTCGGGCTACTCCCGCAATTCATCGAGCCGGGTGAAGGCGCAGGGCTGCGGACGTTGATGTTGGCGGGCGCGACGGTGGTCGCCGCGGCACTGTGGTGGGCGATCGTGGTGGTGTTGGCGGCCGGAGCCGGCAAGAAGCTGCGTCGCCCTGGCGTCGGGAAGCGAATCGACGTGGTGACGGGAGTGTTGTTGGTGGGCCTCGGTGCCTTCTTCGGGGTTGCATGAGTGGTCGTGTCAGGATGGGCTCATGACACTTCCCGTGCTGATCGACGTCGAAGAACTGTCCGCTCTCATCGAGGCCGGCGCTGCGCCGCGATTGCTCGATGTCCGATGGGCGCTGGGTGATTCGAACGGCGAGCAGCATTTTCGCGACGGCCATATTCCCGGTGCGGTATTCGTGAACCTCGACGAGGAACTTGCCTCGCCGCCGTCGCCGGACGAGGGGAGGCATCCGCTGCCGAGTCTCGAAGACCTGCAGGCCGCTGCGCGTCGTTGGGGAATCGACGACGGTGATTCGGTGGTGCTCTACGACGCCACCGGCAACACGGCCGCGGCCCGTGGTTGGTGGCTGCTGCGGTGGGCCGGGCTCTCGGACGTCCGACTGCTCGACGGCGGGCTGCAGGCCTGGGAGTCCGCAGGACTGCCGTTGGCGGCCGGTATCGGCGAGTCCGTCAGCCCGGGCAACGTGACTTTCACCGGCGGCAACATGCCGACTGTCGACATCGACGGTGTCGGCAGCTGGACGAGCGAGGGCGGTGTCCTTCTCGACGCCCGAGCCGGGGAGCGGTACCGCGGCGAGGTCGAGCCGATGGATCCCGTCGCAGGGCACATCCCCGGTGCGGTGAACGCGCCGACCGCCGAGAACATCACCGGCGACGGGCGATTCCTGGATACGACCCACCTGCGTGAGCGATTCGCCGGACTGGGCGTCGGAGACAAGGTGGCGGTGTACTGCGGATCCGGAGTGACTGCAGCGCACGAGATCGCGGCGCTCGCGATCGCCGGCTACGACGCGACGCTGT
Source organism: Rhodococcus sp. FH8 (assembly GCF_019266085.1). NCBI lineage: Bacteria > Bacillati > Actinomycetota > Actinomycetes > Mycobacteriales > Nocardiaceae > Rhodococcus > Rhodococcus sp. FH8. The sequence continues at coordinate 83,097 of NZ_LPNQ01000076.1, forward strand.
TCCCGGGCTCGTGGTCACAGTGGTCCAACGACAGCACTCGCGCCGTCGACACCGGAGCCTGAGTCAGCTCTTGGTGCGATCGATGAATGACGGCACGAGAAACCACAGCGCCGTGAACATGATCGCGGCGCACGCTGCCAAAACCTTTGCGGCAACTCCGCCGACGGCGACCTCGGCGATCAACAGGACCGTGCCGGTCATGGAGGCGGCCAGAAAGGCTATGCCGCACAGGGCGAATCGGTTGGCCACGGGCAATATGTTCTCGCGGTGCCCACGGCGGAAAAGCATGCGATGCCAGACCGCGGGTGCCATCAGGAACCCGAACGAGATGGCAACAAGGATCACTGTCACCAAGTGGATGCCGCGGATGTACGCCGACGCTTCCTCGTAGCGTTCGGTGAATGCCACGGCCAGCAGGAAGGCAAACAGGATCTGCACACCAGAGAGCGCGACGCGCAGCTCTTGCAACAACTCGTTGAAGTTCCGCGCGAGTTGTTGAGGTGGAGTCTCCCCGGTCTCGTTCACGGCGACGTGGTTCCTACGCCCGTGAGTATTCCGACGCTCGCTGGATCTGCTCCGCGCTCGGGCGCACACCGGTGTAGAGAACGAACTGCTCGGCGGCCTGAAGGGCAATGACCGACGCTCCTGTGATCGCCGTTTTGCCGAGTTCGGTCGCCAACGCGATCAGTGGCGTCTTCGAAGGCATCGCGACGACGTCGAAGACGACATCGGCTGCGCGCACTGCGTGCTCGGGGAACGACAGTGCATCTGCTTCTGCGCCACCGGACATACCGATCGGGGTGGCGTTGATCAGCACACCGGGACGAAGCTCACCGAGTTCGGCCTGCCAGTCGAAGCCGTACTGCTTCGCAAGCGATGACCCCACTTGCTGGTTGCGGGCGATCACGGTGACGTCGGTGAATCCGGTGTCGCGCACCGCGGCGACGACTGCTTTTGCCATGCCACCGCTGCCGGCGACAGCGACGGACAGGCTCGTGTCGACGTTGTTGTCACGCAGTAGATCGGCCACCGCCTGATAGTCGGTGTTGTAGGCGTGCAGCACTCCGGACTCGTTGACGATCGTGTTGACGGAGTCGATGGCGCTGGCCGAATCATGCATGACGTCGATGTGCTCGATGACCTGTTCCTTGAACGGCATCGACACCCCGCAGCCTCGAATCCCGAGTGCTCGGATGCCGCCGATCGCGGCTGGCACGTCTTCGGTGGTGAAGGCTTTGTAGACGAAGTTCAGGCCCAATTCCTCGTAGAGGTAATTGTGAAATCTGGTGCCGATGTTGCTCGGTCGCCCGGAGAGCGACATGCACAGGAGCGTGTCCTTGTTGAGGTCGACGGTCATCGTTCCCACTCTAATCGCGAGTTCGGAGTAGTTCTTGATGGAGGAGTGCACCCATCCGGATGGCCCGCAGCGCCGAATGTCGGGTATCCGATCGAAGCACCACTCGCACCGACAGAGCCGAGACGACATGGTCACACAGAACATCGACGAGCACCCGAGCACCGAATCTCGTCCACCGCGTCGTAGATGGGCTGCTCACGCGATCTCCGGGGTCTTGGCCGCGGCTGTCGTCCTGGGCGTCGGTGAACTGGTGGCGCTGCCGATCAACCCGGACGCGTCGCCCTTCTACGCGGTAGGTGCGACTACCGTCGACCGAACGCCGGCGTGGGCTCGCGAGTTCGCGATCGACACTTTCGGTACCAATGACAAGCCGGCGCTGTTCATCGGAATGTCGATCTTGATCGTTCTGCTCGGTGCGGTGGCCGGGCTCCTGGAACGGCGACGCCGCCCGATCGGCAGTGTCATCCTTGTTCTTCTGGGCGCGGTTGGTGTGTATGCGGCGATGCAGCGCCCGACTGCCGACGCGATGTACGTGTTCCCGACACTGGTCGGTGTGGTGGCGGGCGTCGCAACCTTGCGGTTGCTGATCACACAACTCGAAGTGCCGCTCTCGCCGGGCGTCGCCGACTCGTGGTTGCCTCGTCGTCAGTTCCTCCTGCTTGCGGGTGCGGCGTTGGCAGTGGCTGCGGCAGCGGGTGCGGCCGGGAAGTTCGTGGGGCAGAGAATCGCCGGAGCAGTAGCGAATCGTGAAGATTTTGTCGTGCCCACCGCCGCTGACCCGGCGCCGCCGATTCCGGCGGGTGCGGACATCGCGATTGCGGGTGCGTCGACGTACATCACGCCCAACGACGACTTCTACCGAATCGACACTGCACTCCTCGTTCCGCAATTGACAACGGATTCGTGGGAACTGCGGATTCACGGAATGGTGGACCGCGAGATGACGTTGTCGTTCGACGATCTGGTGGCGCGAACGCCCATCGAGCGAGTCATCACGCTGACGTGTGTCTCGAACGAGGTGGGCGGCGTTCTGGCCGGGAACGCGAAGTGGATCGGTTATCCCATGAAGGACCTGCTCGACGAAGTCGGTGTCCATCCCGACGCCGACATGCTCCTCTCGACCAGCGTCGACGGCTTCACAGTCGGCACCCCGGTCGAGATAGTCACCGACGGCCGTGACGCGATTCTCGCCGTGGCGATGAACGGTGAGCCGTTGCCGTTCGAGCACGGCTATCCCGTTCGGCAGGTCGTTCCCGGTCTGTACGGTTTCGTCTCCGCCACCAAGTGGGTGACGGAGTGGGAACTCACGCGTTTCGACAAGGTCGAGGCCTATTGGACCCAGCGCGGTTGGGGTGCGCAGGCACCGATCAAGACGTCCTCGCGTATCGAGGTGCCGGCAGCTCTGGCTCCCATCGAGCCGGGCCAGGTGCTGGTGGCGGGAACGGCCTGGGCGCAGCATCGCGGGATCGAGAAGGTCGAGGTTCGCGTCGACAACGGTGAATGGCAACCGGCGACACTGGCGCAGGAGTACTCGATCGACACCTGGCGTCAATGGTCGTGGATGTGGGATGCAGGCTCGGGTTTGCACACGGTGCAGGTCAGAGCGACGGATCTGGACGGGAACGTTCAGGTGGAAGAGCGCACTCCGCCGATTCCCGGTGGCGCCACGGGATGGCACACCAGGTCGTTCACCGTGAAGTGACGTCGGAATCCGAATGAGGTTCGGTATACAGACGAACAACGCGCTGAGCCATCCATCCGGCGATCAGGGTTCGCAGGCCGAAGTCGAACGTGTCGTCGGTTCGCAGTGGGGTCGTAGCCTCGCGCGTGATCTCGCTCGGGTTGGAGGATTGGGTCCATGCGACATCCGGCGTGGAGAGTTTCACGACTGATCCGAGAACCAGACTGTCCAGCGTGGAGATTGCGTGACGAGTGTCGGCCGAATCGAAACCTCCGTCCGAAAATGCCTGAACCAGTGCAGTATCGATATCAAAAGTTACCTCGGTGCGGACGCTGCGGGTCATGAGTAGCGGGATGAGGCGCCAGTGCTCGACCGCAGCTCGGCGATAGGCCCACCCCCACGCGCTGATCCGTTCGCTCCACCCTGCCGGTGGGTGGGGGACAGAGATCAACGACATCACGCGGATGCGCATGAGTTCGACGATCTCGGATCGACCCGAAATATGTGTGTAGAGCGAAGACGGAGTCACGTTCAATTGCTTGGCGATCCCGGGCATGGTGAAGTCGCCGGTCGCGTCGACAGCATCCAGAGCCGCGTCGGTGATGTTTCGCGTGGACAGTATCGGCTGGGTGGGACGCGGCATCGATTCTCCTGGTGAGGGATTCGTCAGCAATCTCGGACTTCATCGAGTGATGACAACTCCTTGATTTCGGGAGCCGGTATGCATCATACTAACCGAACCCTATTCGGTATGTCGGCGGAATCTTCCGGCGATCGGTACACGTCGGAGGAACATTCAATATGTCTGTCGTATGGCTGACCGGTGCAACGATCATCGACGGGACGGGCGCCGACCCGATCGAGAACTGCGCTGTTGCTGTGGAAAACGGGCGCATCAGTGCACTCGGTGGCACGCCACCCACGGGGGCGGAGGTGCTGGACTGCGCTGGGCTGACAATCACGCCCGGCCTCATCGACGCACACGTTCATCTCGGTGGATCGAGCGATCTCGCACCGAGCCTGCGGCGTCAGATCTCGGTAGCCGAGCTCGCTGCAGACATGTTCGCGACCTGCGCATCGACCCTCGACGGGGGATTCACCACTGTTCGTGACTGCGGCGGAATCGACGGTGGACTCGCCGGAGTTGTCGCCTCGGGCAAGATTCCGGGTCCGCGGATCATTCAGTGCGGCCCGATCCAGTGCCAGACCGGTGGACACGGACACCTGGCGGCCGAATGGGAGCCGACTTCGGACTGGTCCGATCATGACATCCCCGGATTACGGTGTATGTCTCTGCTTTCCGACGGTCCGCACGAAATGCGAAAGAACGTTCGCGAGACGTTCCGCAGGGGTGCGGACTTCCTCAAACTGTGTGTCACAGGGGGAGTGGTATCCACTCATGACAAGCTCACCGATACCCAGTTCACGGTCGACGAGATCGAAGTTGCCGTCGAGGAAGCCAATGCGCGCGGTACCTATGTCACGGTGCATGCCCACAACAACGAGGGAATCCGAAACGCTGTCACTGCCGGCGCGAAATGCGTCGAGCACGGCTCAGGTATCGACGACGAGACTGCCAAGTTGATGGCCGAGCACGACGTCGCGTTGGTGCCGACGTTGGCTGTGGTGCAGGCACTCTCGGACAGCGCGGCGTCAGCAGGTCTACCCGAATCGATTTCGGCTCGGATCGGCCAGATGATGCAGGGTCAGATCGACGGGCTTCTTGCTGCTCGAAATGCCGGCGTCAGAGTGGGATTGGGATCGGACCTCATCGGTACCGATCAAACGGGCCGGGGAATGGAGCTAGTCCTGCGCGCCAAGGTCGAAACCCCGATGGACGCATTGGTTTCCGCTACCCGGATCAACGCCGACATTCTCGGTATCGCCGACGAGGTCGGCACCATCGAAGTCGGCAAGTTCGCCGACCTCGTTGCCTTCCGCGGCAATCCGTTGACGGATCCCTCGATCTTTGCCGATCGTGAGCGGATCGCACTCGTCATCCAGAGTGGGCGAGTGGTGAAGGACGGCCGGTAGCTCAACAGCGAGTGGCGAGGTCCGTCAGGGCCGAATGATCAGCTCGGCTGACTGGTAAGCCATAGGAAATCGCGACGGTCAAGTACTTGCCGGCGTAAAAGCATCGGTACGCAGGATCGGGCGGCAACCACTCACTGGGCGTGCTGTCGCCTTTCGACTGGTTGTCGGGGCCGTTGACGGCCAACAGGTTCAGAGACATGTCGTTCGCGAACCTCATCCGAAGCGCGGGCGTCCAGGAGTTCGCGCCGAAGTCCCAGGCGGCGGCGAGTGGGAAGACGTGGTCGATCTGGACGGACTTGGCCTGGCTGCGTTCGAATTCGATGCGATCACCGGAGTACGGGTCGGTCATCGCGCCCGACAGTACGACGCAGTCACGTGTTCCCGGTTTGAACACCACGTCCGAGAGATCTTGGGCCAGAACGTTGTTGCGGGTATCGCACCCGTCGTGGCCACCTGGAGCGTCCTGGTCGTCGGACCAAGCGGGGCCGAAGACGCAAGCCTCGCCGTTACCGCAGCCGCGCTCGTATCCACCCGGATGTGGGCGGTTGTCGACAATCGCGGTCCGGGACAGCAGCGATTCGAGCTCCGATCGTGTCGGGCTGCCCGGGGCCGACTCGAGACGCTCGTCCCCGAACCGTCCGCAGGACGCGACGAGACATACGAGCACGAGCGTCGACAGGATCGCAGATAACCGTGCAACCACCTGTGCCCCCGCCCGTCGTAGACGGTGATTCAACGCCGTCCGTCGTAGACGGTGATTGAACCATCGGAGGCCGACAGGAATCAGCCGAACTCGATCACTACTTTGCCGGCGGCATGGCCGTCTTCGACTGCAGCGAGCGCTTCCCCAGCGCGGGAGAATGGGTACCGCCCGGACACGGACGGGTCGAGGATCCCGTCGGCCACGAGCGCCGCGACCTCCGTGAATACTGCTGTAGTTCTTCGGCGTTCGACACCACCGCCGCCGAGTCGGCTCGCAGCCAGAGGATCGGCGATGCTCAGGATCGGTGCGTCCGGTCGGGCGAGCTCAGCGCCGCGAGTGAGAGTGTCCCCGCCGACCAGGTCGAAAACCGCGTCCACTCCGACTGGGGACAACGCGGACACGTCGTCTGCGAAGCCGTCCCCCGACGCAACCCAACGTGCTCCCGCTTCCTCGATCGCGGTTCTCTTGGACTCGCTCGCGACACCGATCACGTTGATACTCCGCGCCAGTGCAAGCGCGATCGTGCTGCGACCAACGCCGCCGCCGGCGCCGAGCAGCAGGAGTGTCGCCCCGGGTTTCAGACCGAGATCGTGGAGTGCGTCGTAGGCCGTTCCTGCCGCAACCGTCAGCACTGCGGCATCGGCCCAGGACACGGTAGGCGGCTTGTGTGCTGTCGAGGAGACGTTGAGCAATGTCGACGCGGCGTAGCCGCCGAAGCCGGTCGCGGTAGCGCCGAACACTTCGTCGCCGACCTCGAACTCGGTGACCCGCGGACCTACTCCGATGACAACACCGGACACTTCGCGGCCCAGAACCGCAGGCAGCGTCACCGGGACAGTATCTTTTCGAGTACCCGCGCGAACTTTCCAGTCAGCGGGGTTGACGCCCGCCGCTCGGACCGACACCAGCAGTTGGCCGGCACCGGGCGGGGGCAAGGTGACGTCGAAGTAGGACTGTGTGTCGGGTCCGCCGTACTCGGTGAAGCCGTATGCCGTCGTCATGCCTGCCAGCCTATTGCCCGGTAGGCGGGAAGTGGTGTCGGTGGCACCTGATTGGATGGTCGGATGCTGCATGGACTCTGGTCACCGGGATCGGGGCTCAAACTGTGGGTCGACGGGCACGAGGGTGCCGGGACCGACGATCCCCGTGATCCGGTCAGTGCTGTCCTGCATCGCAAGTTCCGTCATCGTGTGAATGTCGCTATGCCGCCCGTACCTGGCGGGCCTTTGCAGAGTGAGTACGCAGCTGTTGCGTTGGCGCCGCCGGACGCAGTCGATCTCCTGCTGCGGTTCAAGGCCGACGATCAGCGAATTGCGGGAGACCTGCACTTTCTCGTACATGTGGCGCGAGGAATAGACCGGTGGGTGCGCGCCGGCCGGGTGGTCCCCGCACTGACGCGGGCTGAAGGAAGTTGGTGGCCACGCTGGCAGTTGTCGGTGGGGGAACGCCAGCGCGCCTGGATCGGCGAACTGGTCGTGGCGATGCCGCCGGTGCAGCGGGCGGTCGGTTCGCCGAGGGCGACGATCGAAGACATCACGAACGAACTCACGGACCCGATCGTTCGTCGTGCTCTCGGGGACTCACATCCGGTGGTGCAGACCCCGCTGTGGCAGGCCGTGTTGTCCGGGGACGCTTTCGACGACGTGTCGGTACGAGCGGCCGAGGGACTCGCCGAATGGGGGTCGACGTTCACCGCCGGAGAGCCGGACTTGGTTCTGCGGCTGATCGAGCCTGAACTCGACGACAATTCCGATCCCGACGACGATGCGCTGTGGCGTCTGCAAGTGTGTTTGCGTCCTGAAGGTGAAGCGCCCGAACGTGTTCGACTGCACCGGGCAGATCCCAAACGTATCCAGCTCGGCAGCCGCAAGCTCGAAGACGCAATCAAGGCTTACCCACGTTTTCGCGACGTGCCGCGTGACGAGGACAGCCTCGACCTGTTGCTGCCCACACCTGTCGTGATGGACCTGGTCGGACACGGCGCGATTGTCCTGCGAGAGCGAGGGATCACGCTGCTGCTTCCTCGCGCATGGAACGTGGTGTCTCCATCCCTGCGTGTGCGCGTGACCTCGGCGGCATCTCCGATCGTTGCGGAGAATCGTACGGTCGGTATGGACCAATTGCTGGAATACGATTGGGAATTGGCGCTCGGAGACAAGGTACTCACCGCCGAGGAAATGACCCGACTCGTCGATGCGAAGTCCGATCTGGTCCAGTTGCGCGGCGAGTGGGTTCAGGCGGACAAAGACGTCCTGGCCCGCGCGGCTCGTTTTGTCAGTCAGCGGCACTCGAGCGGGGACCGAGCGATCGTCGATCTGATCAAGGACTTGATCGCCGACGACCTCAAAGACCTGCCGGTCGAGGAAGTGAAAGCAACCGGATGGGCCTCGGCACTGCTCGACCAGTCGGTGGCTCCGCGGCAGGTCGCGGTACCGTCGACGGTCAACGCGACTTTGCGTCCGTATCAACGACGCGGTCTCGACTGGTTGGCGTACATGAGTGCCCTCGGGCTCGGCGCCGTACTGGCCGACGACATGGGTCTGGGTAAGACGCTGCAATTGTTGGCGTTACTTGCCCACGAGAAGTCCAAGACAGCAACCCTTTTGGTGTGTCCGATGTCGGTTGTGGGTAACTGGCAGCGTGAAGCGGCGCGATTTGTGCCGAGCCTGAGCGTCTACGTTCATCACGGTTCGGATCGCGCTACCGGGGCGGAGTTGGAACAGGCAGTTCGTGAGAGTGACCTCGTGATCACCACCTACGCGCTCATGACCCGCGACGTCGCGGCCCTCAAGGATCTCGACTGGCGGCGCGTAGTGCTCGACGAGGCTCAACACATCAAGAACGCCAAGACATCTCAGGCGAGAGCTGCTCGCAGCATCCCCGCGGATCATCGCGTTGCTCTGACCGGAACGCCGGTGGAGAACCGACTGGACGAGCTGCGGTCAATCCTCGATTTTGCCAATCGCGGTGTACTCGGCTCGGAGCAGATGTTCCGCAAAAGGTTTGTCGTACCGATCGAGCGGGAAAAAGATCAGCTTGCCGTCTCGCGACTGCGAGCCGTCACGTCCCCCTTTGTGCTGCGGCGCGTGAAGACCGATCCCGCCGTGATCGCGGATCTCCCGGAGAAGTTGGAGATGACGGTTCGAGCGAATCTCAGCGAAGAGCAGGCCGCGTTGTACCGCGCCGTGGTGGACGAGATGATGGCGCAGATCAAGGGGACGGAAGGGATGAAGCGCAAGGGCGCCGTCCTGTCTGCGCTGACCAAACTCAAACAGGTGTGCAATCATCCCGCGCACTTCCTGCGCGACGGTTCGCCGGTGATGCGCCGCGGGCAACACCGTTCGGGAAAGCTCGGACTGGTCGAAGATATCGTCGAGTCGGTCACGGCCGACGACGAGAAGGTTCTGTTGTTCACACAGTTTCGTGAGTTCGGGGAATTAGTGGTGCCGTACCTGGCCGACCGGTTCACCACCGAGGTTCCGTTTCTCCACGGCGGCGTGTCCAAGGCTGGACGCGACGCGATGGTCGAGGCATTCCAAGGCGCAGACGGTCCGCCCATCATGGTGCTCTCGCTCAAGGCCGGCGGCACCGGCCTGAATCTCACAGCAGCCAACCATGTGGTTCACCTCGACAGATGGTGGAACCCGGCGGTAGAGAACCAGGCGACGGACCGTGTCTTCCGCATCGGTCAGAGAAAGAACGTGCAGGTCCGCAAGATGGTGTGCGTCGGAACTTTGGAAGAGCGAATCGACACGATGATCGCGAGTAAAAGTGAACTCGCCGAACTTGCAGTCGGGACCGGTGAGAACTGGGTGACGGAGATGAGCGTCGAGCAATTGGACGAGTTGTTGCGACTCGGCGACGACGCGGTGGGCGAATGAGTCCGCGCGGTAAGGGCCCCGATTTCAGCGAGTACACCGGGCCTCGGCGGCGGGCACCTGCGCCGGTCAAGCCTCGTCCAGCGTTCGGGAGAACGTTCTGGGGCAAGGCTTTTGTCCGCGTCGTCGAAGAGATCGGCGACAAACCTCGTGTCACGCGTGGACGAACGTATGCGCGTTCGGGTCAGGTTTTGGCACTCGACATCGAACCGGGAGTGGTGACGGCCGAGGTTCAGGGCAGCCAACTTCAACCTTTCGTTTCCACGCTGTCGATCGACACTCTTGATCAATCGGATATCGACGACATCATCACCAAGATCCGCCGGGTGCCGGGAAGCCTTGCCGCGCTGGTGTCCGGCACTGTCCCGGACATGCTTGCTGCCCAACTGATACCGGACGGCCCGTCGGCTTTCCGTTTCGACTGCACCTGCCCCGACGTCGGTTGGCCGTGCAAACACGCTGCGGCCGTGGCGTTCTTGACTGCCGAGCGGATCGACACCGATCCGCTGAGGTTGCTGAGACTTCGCGGGGTCGACCTGGAGCAGTTGATCGGGGGAGTGGAGGACGAGTCGACTGTTCCGGTAGACGTCGAGAATTGGTTCGGAATCGCTGCTGCCCTCCCCGCGCTACCGAAGGTGCAATTTCGACCGGCGATAGACGATCTGGATATCCGCCGTCTGCGTGAGGCGGTGGCGGCACTGGGATTGGACATGGCTCAGCAGAACGTCGCCTTGGACGAAATACGGTCCATCTACCGACGGTTGGACGGTTGAAATCGGACAACTCCGGACTGATGCTAGTTTCCTACCGTGAATTCCAGTATCGTTAATTGGACCGGTCCGGTCGGGACCTGCCCGCGATTTCAGATCGTTATCGTCGGCGAATAGACGACTATTCATTTCTCGGAGGGACAGTCGCTGTGATGCCCGTTCATTTGCGCGACAGCGCAATACCCAAACATGAGCAGTTGCGCACCATTCTCCTGCGCAAGTGCACCCAAGAACTCCAGCCTGGCGACTTGATGACCAGCGAGCGAAACCTGATGCAGGACTACGGCGTCAGTCGGATCACTGTTCGCGAGGCCATCGGCCAGTTGGTCAATGACGGACACCTCGTGCGTGTGCGTGGCAAGGGCACCTTTGTCGCGCACCGCGCTGTCCAATCCAAGCTGCACCTTGCATCCTTCACCGAGGAAATGCGCGCCCAGGGGCATCACCCCACGACGGTGGTCCTGGTCAGCGAACAGGGGCCGGTCCCCGAAAATACTGCTGCCGCACTGAATATGCGACCGGGTTCCGACGGTTACCACGTCAAGCGCTTGCGCCTTGCCGACGGCGAGCCGGTGAGCGTGGACGACGGCTGGTTCAATCCCGAACTGTTGCCGGGTTTACTCGACATGGACTTGACGGGTTCGATCTATCGGGCAACCGCCGACAAGTACGACAAGCCGATCGATCGGGCAGAGCAGACAGTCAGTGCAGATGGTGCCAGTACGGAGATCGCGACTCTCCTGGGCACTCGTAAGGGCGCTCCGGTTCTGTACTTCGATCGAGTGTCGTTCAGCGAGATCGCACCGGTCGAGCACACTCGCAGTTGGTACCGATCCGACCGCTACCAGTTGCAGATGGAAGTCCAGGGCCAAGCGCGGCCCAAAACGCGCGGCGACCAATAGTCATCGTTCGAAGCGAAAGGGCGAGCACACCTTCCGGTGTGCTCGCCCTTTGCGTTACGCCGACCAGTCGAACAGAGTGTCGCCAGTGGCGACGTCCCCACCGACGGAAGGGGATTCGACGGTGTCCGGTTTGGAATCCATCACGACTACCGGGCAGATCGCCGAGTAGCCGGTCGTGTCGATGTGCGCTGGATCAAAGCTGACGACGGGATCACCGGCATTGACGGTGTCACCCTCGGCGGCGATGAGGGTGAATCCGTCGCCTTCGAGCTTGACCGTGTCGATGCCGATATGGACCAGCACGCCGGCGGCTTTCTCGCCGAAGATCACAAACGCGTGGGGGTGAAGTTTCAGGATCTTTCCGCTGATCGGCGCCACGACCGTGAGCGGGCCCTGACCGCGAGCGGGTTCGATCGCGACGCCCGAGCCGACCATCTGCTGAGCGAACACCGGGTCCGGTACGTCAGCGAGTGCGACGACCCGACCGGGGAGCGGGGCGAGGACGACCGTCACAGGATGTCCTCGATGTCCTCGGCAAGGGTGTCGGCCTCGGGCCCGACGATGACCTGGACAACCGTTCCGGCCTTGAGTACGCCGTGTGCGCCGGCAGCCTTGAGAGCGGACTCGTTCACCTTCGCTCCGTCCTTGACCTCGGTACGCAGGCGGGTGATGCAAGCCTCGATCTCGACGATGTTCTCTGCGCCGCCGAGGCCCTTGATGATTGCTTCCGCTTTCGACATTTGCTGCTCCTGATTGTCGGGTTGGTCGTGATCGTTGAACGGTCGTACAGGTGGGCTGACTAGTTGCTGGTCAAGGCTATCCCGGTTACGTATGTCACATTTGGGTGTTGACAACTCGCCTCCACCAGGTAAAACTACAACTGGTTATGACCGGACAGTACCCGTTGGAAGTCCGGCTCCACAACAGTTTCGACAAAACGGTTTAGGCCTCACTTCCGAGCAAGAACCGTGACCTGCATTTTCACGAAACCTGCACGTGTACGACACCCGAATTTCCAGAACCAGCGGCCGATCGCGACGCGGCCCGGCGAACGAAGAAGGTCCTTGATGACTCTCGAAGACACCCCGAAGAAGGAATCGAAAGTGTTCGCCGGGGTTCAACGCCTCGGCCGAAGCTTGATGCTTCCGATCGCCGTTCTGCCGGCTGCGGGAATCTTGCTCCGCCTCGGCCAGGACGACCTGCTCGGGCGATTCAGTTCGATGCACAGTGCTGCTGCAGTGATCTCTGCGGCAGGACAAGCAGTCTTCACGTGGCTGCCGCTGATCTTCGCCGTCGGTATCGCGATCGGCTGGGCCAAGAAGGCCGACGGATCGACTGCCTTGGCAGCCGTCGTCGGCTACATGGTGATCGACGGCGTGTTCAAGGCGATGTCGCCGATCGTCCTCGAAGGGAAGACGGACCCGAACGGGGATCAATCCCTGATCAACTACGGTGTGCTCGCCGGTATCGTGATGGGCTTGCTGTCGGCGATCCTGTGGCAGCGGTTCTATCGAACGAAGCTTCCCGATTATCTCGGGTTCTTCAACGGGCGCAGGCTCGTTCCCATCCTGACAGCGATCACCGGTCTTGTGGTCGGTGTCCTGATGGCATTCGTGTACCCCTTGTTCAACTCCGGCCTCAACTGGGTCGGTGAAGCAGTTGCTTCCAATACCGTTGTGGGCGGCGGCATTTACGGCGCAGCGAACCGCCTCCTGATCCCCACGGGCCTGCACCACATCTTGAACTCCGCCGTGTGGTTCCTGATCGGCGACTACCAGGACGCGAGCGGTCAGATCGTTCGCGGTGACCTCAACCGGTTCTTCGCCGGCGACCCCTCCGCCGGTACGTTCATGACCGGCTTCTTCCCGATCATGATGTTCGCCCTCCCCGCTGCAGCCTTCGCAATCTGGCGCAACGCCAAGCCTTCGCAGAAGAAGCTCGTCGGCGGCATCATGCTCTCCACCGGCCTGACCGCATTCCTCACCGGTATCACCGAGCCGCTCGAATTCTCCTTCATGTTCGTCGCGTGGCCCCTGTACGTCATCCACTCGCTCCTGACCGGAACGTCGATGGCCTTGGTCAATGCGCTCGGGATTCACGACGGATTCACGTTCTCCGCAGGCTTCTTCGACTACGTGTTGAACTTCGGCAAGGCAACCAACGCATGGATGTTGATCCCGATCGGACTCGGCTACGCCGTGATCTACTACTTCCTTTTCAGCTTCGTCATCAAGAAGTGGAATCTGCGCACGCCAGGACGAGAAGAAGAGGTCGAGGTGGCCGCAGGTGAGCCCGACCCAGCGCTGCTCGAGGCCGAACTGGCACTGGCTGCCGAAGGTGACAGCCGCACCGACGCCCCGCTCGTCGCCGAACTGGAAAACAAGCTCGACAAGGAACTGGAAGGACGCTGAACATGGCGATCGCAACCACGACAATCGGATCCCGCGTCGGACTCCACGCACGACCCGCAGCGCTCTTCGCGCGCGCCGCAGCCGATCTACCGGTAGACGTCACCATCGCGCTCGGCGACGGCGAACCCGTCGATGCCTCCAGCATGTTGTCTGTCATGACTCTCGGTGCAGCATTCGGGGATTCGGTGACCTTGCGTGCTGACGGTGACGGCGCCGACGCTGCGGTCGGTTCGCTCGCAGAGCTTCTCGCATCCGAACTGGACGAAGCCTGATGACGGCGAGTGTGGACAACCGCATCGCGGGTATCGGAGTGAGCGCGGGTTCGGTCTGCGCGCCGTGGTTGCGATTCTCCACGCCTGAGCCGACCTCGGCGGCGGACCCGATCACGGGCAGTCCCGAGGCGGAGCTGATCAGGATCCGTGAGGCACTGGACGCCGTCGCGGAGGAACTGCTCTCGCGTGCAAAGACAGTCGAGGGCGTCTCCGCGGAGATCCTGACGACGTCGGCTGCGATGGCGCGCGACGCGGGCATCGTGAAGGCGGCCAAGGCGAACCTGGAATCGGGGCTGCCGACCGCACACGCCGTCGCAGTTGCCTTCGACGCCTTCTGTGAAAAGCTCACGGCGCTCGGCGGGTACATGGCCGAACGGGCAACCGATCTGCGCGACCTCGGGCAGCGAGCCGTGGCCGTTCTTCGAGGGGAGCCGATGCCCGGAATCCCCACTCCCGGTTACCCGTACATACTGGTGGCGCGCGACCTCGCTCCGGCGGATACAGCGACGCTGGGCACCAGTGACGTGGTCGGATTGTTGACTGCCGAAGGAGGTCCGACCAGCCATACGGCTATCTTGGCGAAGTCGCTCGGAATCCCGGCCGTGGTCAACTGTTCGGGAACCGATCTGCTGGCGGAGGGGAAACTTCTCATCCTCGACGGCACCACCGGGACGGTCACCATCGATCCCTCGGCAGAAACGCGCGAGCGCGCTGTCCTCGAAGCATCGTTCGTGGCAGAGCAGTCGGCTTCGGCACAGGGGCCAGGACGCACGCGTGACGGGTTCGCGGTGAGGTTGTCGGCCAACATCGGAACCCTCGAGGACGCCGCGCGGGCCGGAGCGGCGGATTGCGAGGGCGTCGGACTGTTCCGTACCGAATTCTCGTATCTCGGGCGTCACGACGCACCGTCGGTGGAGGAGCAAGCACAGACGTACGCGTCGGTGCTCGGGCACTTCGCCGGACAGAAGGTGGTGGTCCGCACTCTCGATTCGGGTTCGGACAAGCCGTTGCCGTTTCTCGATCTCGGGGTCGAGGAGAATCCGGCCCTTGGTATCCGCGGGCTCCGTGTCGGCACGGTTTATCCCGACACACTCATCAGCCAGCTCGACGCCCTCGCGGCGGCAGGCAATGCGACGGGCGCCGATCTGTGGGTCATGGCGCCGATGGTAGCTACGGCCGACGAGGCGAAAGACTTTGCAGAACTTGCGCGTTCGCGGGGGATCGGCAAGGTCGGAGCAATGATCGAGGTTCCAGCTGCAGCGTTGCGGGCGAAGGATATCCTCGAGCACCTCGATTTTGTCAGTATCGGTACCAATGATCTGAGCCAGTACACCTGCGCCGTGGATCGTATGGCCGGAGGCCTGGCGCAACTGCTCGATCCGTGGCAGCCGGCGGTCCTCGATCTGATCGCGATGGTCGGTCAGGCGGGCGCCGATGCCGGAAAACCAGTTGGTGTGTGCGGAGAATCCGCGTCGGACCCGCTGTTGGCTCCGGTTCTGGTCGGTTTGGGCGTGACGAGTCTGTCGATGTCGGTCCCGGCATTGGGCGCAGTTCGCGCGCAACTGGCCTCTCTCGATCTGGCGGTGTGCAAGGACATGGCCGCGGCGGCGCGGGGCGCGCGAAACCCGATCGAGGGTAGAGCGGCCGTCGCGCGGATTCGCGAGTCGGCATGAGTACATCAGGCTCGGCTACTGTCGGCGATCCGATCGTATTGCGGGGAACTGTGATCGGATCTCCGGCCGGGAAGATTCACGACGGAGTCGTCGTCGTGGACGGCGAAAAGATCAGTTGGGTCGGCTCGGCTGCGGACTATGTGGCGTCCACACCCGTCGTCGTCATTCCGGAACGCACCGACGCGGTGATCATGCCCGGCTTGATCGATGTCCACAGCCACGGCGCCGCGGGTGCTGGTTTCCCGAACACCGACGCCGATGGAGCGAGCCGCGCGGCGGCGCATCATTGTGAGCACGGCACGACCGGAATGCTGGCCAGCCTGGTCTCCGCACCGCGCGCAGATCTGGTGCGACAAGCAACGATGCTCGCCGATCTGGTCGAACGCGGAGAACTTCTGGGTATCCACCTCGAGGGGCCGTTCATCAACGGCGTCCGCTGCGGTGCCCAGGATCCGGCAGCGATCATTCCCGGTGATCCGGATCTGCTCGAAGCCGTGTGTGACGCTGCGCGGGGGACCGTGCGGTCCATGACCTTGGCGCCCGAGACCGAGAATTTCGAAGAGTTGCTCGCGATCATGCGTCATCGCAACATCGTGCCGAGTTTCGGTCACACCGATGCCGACGCGGCAACGACGTCGGCGCGCATCGATGCTGCGGTGCACGGGGATTGGGCCGGACAGATCAGCGCGACCCACCTCTTCAACGGGATGCCGCCCCTGCACCATCGATCTCCGGGTCCCGTCGCGGCGTGCCTGGCGGCTGCCGCGAGAGGCGAGATGGTGGTGGAACTGATCGCAGACGGTGTGCATCTTGCGCCCGAGACCGTGTCGATGGTCTTCGACGCTGTCGGACCGGACCAGATCGCCTTGGTCAGTGATTCGATGGCCGCGGCGGGAATGGACGACGGCGACTACCAACTCGGTGCGCTCGACGTCACGGTTGCCGACGGTGTAGCAAGACTCGCGACCGCCGACGGCAGTTCCGGTGCCATCGCCGGAGGGACTGCAAGATTGCTCGACGTGCTTCGCAGCACTGTCTTCGACGGCGGCGTCGCGCTGGAAGATGCTGTCGCAGCGGCAACTCGGAGCCCAGCGCGTCTGCTGGGACTTGGCGACCTGATCGGATCGCTGGCCGTGGGCTGCCGAGCCGACATCGTGGTCACCGATCGTCACTTGCGCCTGGGGCGTGTACTACTCGGCGGAAAAGCCGCCGGAAAGGAAAAATCATGGAAATCGTAATTCAGCCGACACCCGCGGAGGTCGACTCGACCGTCGCGGACATCGTCGAAGGCTACGTCAGAGCCGGGGCGACGACGCTCGGGCTTGCAACGGGGTCGTCGCCGATCGGAACCTATCGTGAACTGGCAGCGAGGCATCGCGATGCCGAACTCGACTTCTCGCTGGCTCGGGCGTTTCTGCTCGACGAGTACCTGGGATTGCCGAAACGCCATCCGCAGTCGTACTACTCGGTGATTCGGTCGGAATTCGTCGATCACGTCAATCTGGATCCGGCGATGGTGTCGAGTCCCAACGGTGAAGCGCCGTGCCCGGAGAAAGAGATCGCGCGATACGACCAGAGCATCGCGGCGGCCGGGGGAGTGGACGTGCAGTTGCTCGGCATCGGCACCGACGGTCACATCGGCTTCAACGAGCCAGGGTCGTCGTTGACCTCGAGAACTCGCGTGAAGACGCTGACCGAGCAGACCCGGATCGACAACGCACGGTTCTTCGACGGGGTGGACGACGTCCCACACCATGTGCTCACCCAGGGTCTCGGAACCATCAGCGATGCAAGGCATCTGGTGATGATCGCGACCGGAGAAGGTAAGGCCGATGCGATCGCCGCTGCCGTCGAAGGTCCGTTGTCTGCGTTCTGCCCGGCTTCGGTGATGCAATTGCATCGCCATGTCACCGTCGTCATCGACGAAGCTGCGGCCAGTTCACTCAAACTTGCCGACTACTACCGGTATGCGCTCGAACACAAGCCGTCGTGGCAGTCCTTCTGACATGACGGTTCTGGAGCTGGCTGTACAGGACGTGCGGGGGGCGAGGATCGCGCGTTCGGTGGGAGCGACTCGAGTCGAGTTGTGTGCGGCACTCGGCCCGACGGGGGGATTGACGCCCAGCATCGGAGTGATCGAGGCTGCGACGGAGGTGGGGATCGCGGTACACCCGCTGATCCGTCCGCGTGCCGGAGGTTTTGTGTTCTCACCCGACGAAGTGTGGGTGATGGAGCACGACGTACATGCTGCTGTGGCCGGTGGAGCGTCCGGCATCGTGATCGGCGCTCTGACAGAAGATTATTCGATCGACACCGTCGTGCTGCGCCGCATCATCGGATGCGTGGACCGTGCGCGGGTCGAGGTGACAGTACATCGTGCGATGGACGTGGTGACCGACCGTCTGACCGCGCTGGACGAACTGATCGACCTGGGCGTGACCCGCGTGCTGACGTCCGGGGGTGCGGATACCTGCAGTGAGGGACTCGACGAGATCGGTCGAATGGTCGAACATGCCGCGGGCCGGATCCAGATCATGGCCGGTGGCGGAATAACCGTCGACGACATCCCGGCAATCGCCGCCGTCGGCGTCGATGCGGTGCATCTCTCGGCGCGCAAGGTTGTCGCAGTTTCCGGCGGACCTGGTGGGGGATCGGACGGATACGACGTCACCGATGCAGTAGTCGTGCAGGAAGCGGCAGCCGCGCTCCGCGCTGTGCGCCTTTATTAACCCCCCGCGGTTAATAAAGGCGCACAGCCCTTGGGCTCTAGACATACATGGACATCCAACTATAGGATGGTAGACATATTCACAGCTGCCTCCTGGGCGGTCCATACGAGCAAGGAACGGGTTAGCACAATGGTTGAAAATGCGACGGTTCACGAGTTGACGCACTTCGTCGGTGGTAAGCGTGTTCCCGGGACATCTGATCGATTTGCGGACGTGTTCGATCCCAACACCGGCAAGGTGCAGGCCCGCGTCCCCCTCGCGAGCAAGGCCGAGACCGAAGCCATCATCGCCAATGCCGAAGAGGCGCAGCAGGTGTGGGCAGCGTTCAACCCGCAGAAGCGTGCCCGCGTGCTGATGAAGTTCCTGCAGCTCGCTCAGGCCGAGATGGATTCTCTGGCCCGCCTCCTCTCGTCCGAGCACGGCAAGACCGTCGCCGACGCCAAGGGTGACATCCAGCGTGGCCTCGAGGTCATCGAGTTCGCCGTCGGCGCTCCGCACCTGCTCAAGGGTGAATTCACCGAGAGTGCCGGCACCGGCATCGACGTGTACTCCATGCGTCAGCCGCTCGGCGTCGTTGCCGGCATCACGCCCTTCAACTTCCCCGCGATGATCCCGCTGTGGAAGGCCGGCCCCGCCCTCGCCGCCGGTAACGCCTTCATCCTCAAGCCCTCCGAGCGCGACCCCTCCGTGCCGCTGCGCCTGGCCGAGTTGTTCCTCGAAGCGGGACTGCCCGCGGGTGTGTTCAACGTGGTCAACGGTGACAAGGAAGTTGTCGACGTTCTGCTCACCGACGATCGCATCAAGGCCGTCGGCTTCGTCGGCTCCACGCCGATCGCTCAGTACATCTACGAGACGGCCGCAGCTCACGGCAAGCGCGCACAGTGCTTCGGTGGCGCCAAGAACCACGCGATCGTCATGCCGGACGCCGACCTCGACGAGGTTGCCGACGCCCTGATCGGCGCGGGCTACGGCAGCGCCGGCGAGCGTTGCATGGCCATCTCGGTTGCCGTTCCCGTCGGCGAGGAGACCGCGGACGCTCTTGTCGCGAAGCTGAAGGAGCGCGTCGCGAAGCTCAAGATCGGTCGCAGTGACGACGAAGGCGTCGATTTCGGACCGCTCGTTTGCCAGGATGCCCTCGACCGCGTCAACAACTACGTGCAGATCGGCATCGACGAGGGCGCAACGGCAGTCGTCGACGGCCGCGGCTTCACCCTCGAAGGCCACGAAGGTGGATTCTTCGCCGGCGCAACCCTGTTCGACAACGTCACCTCGGACATGCGCATCTACAAGGAAGAGATCTTCGGACCCGTCCTTCAGGTGGTCCGCGCTGCCGATTACGAAGAGGCACTGCGTCTTCCGACCGAACACGAGTACGGCAACGGCGTCTCCATCTTCACCCGCGACGGCGACACCGCGCGTGACTTCACCGCTCGCGTCAACGTCGGCATGGTCGGCGTGAACGTGCCGATCCCGGTCCCGATCGCGTACCACACCTTCGGTGGCTGGAAGCGCTCCGGATTCGGTGACCTGAACCAGCACGGTCCCGACTCCTTCCGCTTCTACACCAAGACCAAGACCGTGACGCAGCGCTGGCCTTCCGGCAAGAAGGAAGAGACCAACCACTTCGTCATCCCCACGATGAACTGATCGGAACACTTTCCATGTTTACTCTGACCGATGACGAGCGGGCGATTCGTGACACTGCCCGCGACTTCGCGGCCGAGCATCTGGCGCCCAACGCAGTGGAGTGGGATCAGACCAAGCATTTCCCGGTGGACGTCCTCCGTAAGGCGGCGTCCCTGGGAATGGGCGGTATCTACATTCGTGAAGACGTGGGTGGCAGTGAGCTGAGTCGCGTCGACGCTGCCCGGATCTTCGAAGAGCTGGCCAAGGGCGATCCGTCGATCGCCGCGTACATCTCCATCCACAACATGGTCACGTGGATGATCGACCAGTTCGGCAACGACGAACAGCGCCACAAGTGGGTTCCCGGACTCTGCTCGATGGATCAACTGGGCAGCTACTGCCTCACCGAACCCGGCGCTGGCTCCGATGCTGCGGGCTTGAGCACCAAGGCCGTTCGTGACGGCGACGACTACATCCTCAACGGCGTCAAGCAGTTCATTTCCGGCGCAGGCACTTCCGACGTGTACGTCGTGATGGCACGCACCGGATCTGCCGGTGCCAAGGGGATCTCGGCGTTCATCGTGCCCAAGGATTCGCCCGGACTGTCCTTCGGTGCCAACGAGATCAAGATGGGCTGGAACGCGCAGCCCACTCGCCAGGTGATCTTCGAAGACGTGCGAGTTCCTGCCGCCAACATGCTCGGTGAAGAGGGCAGCGGATTCCGCATCGCCATGAAAGGTCTTAACGGCGGCCGGCTGAACATCGCCGCCTGTTCGGTTGGTGGGGCCCAGGCAGCGCTGGAGAAGGCAGTCGCATATCTGGTGGACCGCAAGGCTTTCGGTTCGGCACTGATCGAGTCGCAGGCCCTGCAGTTCCAGCTCGCCGACATGCGTACCGAACTCGAAGCGGCCAGGACGTTGCTGTGGCGCGCCGCTGCCGCACTCGAAGACGGAGCGTCCGACGTCGTGGAGTTGTGTGCGATGGCCAAGCGCTTTGCCACCGACACCGGATTCGACGTAGCCAACAAGGCCCTCCAGCTTCACGGCGGGTACGGCTATCTTGCTGAGTACGGGATCGAGAAGATCGTCCGCGATCTTCGGGTTCATCAGATCCTCGAAGGCAGCAACGAGATCATGAGGGTGGTCATCGCGCGCAGCGTGGTCGCATCAGGTCAGGGAAAGCAGGGAGCAGCATGAGCGACGAGCTCGAGGTATTGATCGAAAAGCGTGACGGACTGGGGCTCATCACTCTCAACCGTCCCAAGGCGATCAACGCCCTCAACCACTCGATGGTCAAGGCGATGGCCAAGGCCCTCGAGGAATGGAAGTCCGACGACGACGTCAATGCAGTCGTACTCACGGGCGCCGGCGAGCGTGGTCTGTGCGCCGGCGGCGACATCGTCTCGATCTACCATGACGCCAAGGACGGCAAGACCGGTTCGCTCGACTTCTGGCGTGAGGAGTACATCCTCAACTCCGAGATCGCGAACTACCCGAAGCCGTACGTCGCGATCATGGACGGGATCGTCATGGGCGGTGGCGTCGGAGTGTCCGCACACGGCGACATTCGCATCGTGACCGAGCGCTCGATGATCGGAATGCCCGAGACCGGAATCGGTTTCATTCCAGACGTGGGCGGAACTTACCTGCTCTCGCGTGCTCCCGGTGAACTCGGGACGCACATCGCGCTCACCACGGCGCGACTGAGCGCCGGCGATGCCATCGCAGCAGGTTTCGCTGACCACTTCATCCCGTCGGAGAACATCGAGACGTTCATCGCCGCACTCGCGTCGTCTTCGGTTGCCGACGCCGTGGCGCAGTACGCGGAGCCGGCTCCGGTGTCGGAACTGTTGGCCCAGCAGAGCTGGATCGACGCCGCGTACTCCGCCGACGACGTATCCACCATCGTCGAGCGTCTTCGCGCAAGTGGAATCCCCGAAGCGGAGAAGGCAGCGGAGCAGATTCTCGGCAAGTCCCCGATTGCACTGTCGGTGACCCTGCGATCCCTGCGGCATGCCAAGGAAGCAGCAAGCTTGGAAGAAGTCCTCAACGAGGAGTTCCGGGTCTCGACCGCTGCGCTCGCCTCACACGATCTGGTCGAGGGCATTCGCGCCCAGGTCGTGGAGAAGGACCGAAACCCGAAGTGGTTGCCGGCAACTCTCGACGACGTCACGGCAGAATCCGTCGACGCCTACTTCGCCCCGCTGGGCGACAACGAGCTCGGACTCGCCCCTCAACCGCAAGGCAACTGATCACCGCCGAAGGAGCATCACTAATGAGCACCATTGGATTTATCGGACTCGGTCACATGGGTGGCCCGATGGCGGCCAATCTCGTCAAGGCCGGACACAAGGTCGTCGGTTTCGACCTGGCACCTGCGGCGCTGGAGCAGGCAGTCAAAGACGGTGCATCGGTGGCGGATTCGGCGGTCGACGCCGTTCGCGGTGCCGACGTCGTGATCACGATGCTGCCGAGCGGTAAGCACGTTCTGGGTCTGTACGAAGAGCTGCTGCCGGTGGCAACACCGGGCACGCTGTTCATCGACTGTTCCACCATCGACGTCGCCGACGCCCGCGAGGCACACGACAAGGCCGAAGCGGCCGGTCACCGCAGCGTCGACGCACCGGTCTCCGGTGGAGTCGTCGGGGCTACCGCAGGCACGCTGGCATTCATGGTCGGCGGTTCCGAGGCTGACTTCCAAGCCGCGTCACCGTTGCTGGACGTGATGGGCCGCAAGGTCGTTCACTGCGGCGACGCCGGTGTCGGCCAGGCAGCCAAGATCTGCAACAACATGATCCTCGGCATTTCGATGATCGCGATCAGCGAGGCGTTCGTGTTGGGCGAAAAGCTCGGCCTGAGCAACCAGGCGCTCTTCGACGTGGCGTCCAACGCCTCGGGACAGTGCTGGGCACTGACCACCAACTGCCCGGTTCCGGGACCTGTGCCCACCAGCCCGGCCAACAACGACTACCAGCCCGGCTTTGCTGTTGCACTGATGGACAAGGACCTGGGTCTGGCAGCAAATGCGCTGCGCAACAACGGCGTCGATGCGGAGATCGGACTCAAGGCCGCGGAACTCTACAGTCGCTTCCATGCCGCGGGCGGTGGCGGTCAGGACTTCTCTGCCATCATCAACGACATCCGTGACCGTTCGACCGAAGGACAGTAGTGACCGACTTCAACACCATCATCCTCGAGCGTAAGGGTCGCGTCGGCGTCATCACGCTCAACCGCCCGAAGGCTCTCAACGCGCTGAACTCCGAGCTGATGAACGAGGTCGTCGCCGCGGTTGCCGACCTCGAAGCGGACAACGGCATCGGAGCCATCCTGATCACCGGTTCCGAGCGCGCCTTCGCCGCCGGTGCCGACATCAAGGAAATGCAGTCCAAGACGTACATGGACGCATACGTCGAGGATTTCTTCACCCCGTGGGATCGCGTCGCAGCAGCTCGTAAGCCGCTGATCGCCGCCGTCTCCGGATACGCGCTCGGTGGTGGCTGCGAGCTTGCGATGCTCTGCGATTTCATCATCGCTTCGGATACCGCGAAGTTCGGCCAGCCCGAGATCAAGCTCGGTGTCATTCCGGGTATCGGTGGCTCGCAGCGCCTTACGCGCGCCGTGGGCAAGGCCAAGGCCATGGAGCTGTGCCTCACCGGCCGCAACATGGACGCAGAAGAAGCCGAACGTGCAGGACTGGTTGCCCGGATCGTTCCGGCCGCCGATCTGCTCGACGATGCCTTGAAGACCGCAACCACCATCGCCGAGATGTCGCTGCCGATTGCGATGATGGCCAAGGAAGCAGTCAACCGCTCCTTCGAGACCACCCTCGCCGAGGGCGTCCGCTTCGAGCGTCGGGTGTTCCACTCGACCTTCGCGACGGAGGATCAGAAGGAAGGCATGACCGCGTTCGTGGAGAAGCGGTCGGCAGAATTCAAGCATCGCTGAATTTCAACAGCGCCGAATTTCAACAGCGCTGAAACTGCCCTCACACTCGTCGAGAGTGTGAGGGCAGTTTCTTTGTGTGTACGGGTGGTCGGTTCACCACTTGGTCGGTGCGCCGCCGGTGTCGAAGTCACCCGCAGTCTTGCGAAGTTCAGTGAGGATCGTCACCAATTGCTCGAGCTTGTCCTGCTGGAGTCCGGGGTGAGCGAACACCTTGCTGTTGAGCATTTCGGTCGCTTCGAGGGCCAGTGCGCGACCGGCGTCCGAGATCTCGATGAGCGTTGCACGGCGATCGCTGGGATGCGGGACCCGCCTGACCAACTCCGCTTTCTCCAAACGGTCGACGGCATTGGTGACGCTGGTGGGGTGAACCTGGAGTCGGGCACTTGCCTTGGCCATCGGGAGTGCGCCCGACCTGGTGAAGGTGAGAAGCGTCAGCAGTTCGTAGCGGGCGAAGGTCAGCCCGAGAGGCTTGAGTACCTCTTCGACCCGCGCCATCATGATCTGCTGCGCACGCATCACCGACGTGACCGCAGCCATACCGTCGGCGACATCGCTCCAACCGTGCTTCGTCCACTGACGATGCGCCTCTTCGATGGGGTCGAGGGGGAGCGGCGCGGGGGGAGACATAAGTTCGATCATCCCATGCTGGCAAGCGGTCGGGTGCCTTGTCTGATTGTGTGTCGCAGCCGCTTACGTCTGTAGAGTCCCACGGGTGATTTCAATCCTCGTAGCGGGTGGCGTCTCGTTGTTCGTCGCGCTCTTCCTGACTCCGTTTCTCATTCGTGTGCTTTCGCGGCAGGGGCTCGGGCACGAGATTCGGATCGAGGGTCCGCAGAGTCATCAGGGCAAGCGCGGCACCCCGTCGATGGGCGGGATCGCGATCATCGCCGGCATGTGGGCGGGCTACCTGGCGGCACACATCATCGGATTCGGCTCGCGGCTACCGCGGCTGTCTGCATCCGGTTGGCTGGTTCTCGCGCTGGCGACGTCACTGGGAATCGTCGGCTTTCTCGACGACTTCATCAAGATTCGCAAGAAGCGCAATCTCGGGCTGAACAAGACGGCAAAGACTGTCGGTCAGCTGGCGAGTGCCATCATCTTCGGCATTTTGTTCCTGCAGTTCTCCAACAACAACGGAGTCACTCCCGGAAGCCAGTACCTGTCCCATGTGCGAGATATCTCGGTGTTCTCCATGGGTGCCATCGGCTTTGTGGTCTTCTTCTGCATTCTGGTGTTCGCCTGGTCCAACGCCGTCAATTTCACCGACGGTCTCGACGGTCTCGCAGCCGGCTCGATGGGCATGATCCTGGGGACCTACGTCGTCATCGCCGGCTGGCAGTACCGGAACTCGTGTGTCCTCGAGCCCGCCGCCGGATGCTACGACGTTCGTGACCCTCTCGATCTAGCGATCGTCGCTGCCGCCGCAGGCGGGGCGTGCCTCGGCTTCCTCTGGTGGAATGCCGCCCCGGCTCAGATCTTCATGGGCGACACCGGCTCCTTGGCGCTCGGCGGCCTGGTTGTCGGCCTGTCCGTCACGACGCACACCGAGCTGTTGATGGTCATCATCGGCGCCCTGTTCGTCGCTGAGATCCTGTCGGTGATCATCCAGGTTCTGGTCTTCCGATCGTCCGGCCGACGCGTATTCAAGATGGCCCCGATCCATCATCACTTCGAGTTACTCGGTTGGCCGGAAACCGTCGTGATCGCAAGATTCTGGATCTTCGTCGCGATCTCGTGCGTCCTGGGGCTTGCCACCTTCTACAGCGAGTGGTTCTCCGCTGCCGGTTAGACCGATTCACTCTTTCGGGTCGTAGCCAGAAGAGCGATCAGACCGAGCGACACACACGCCGTCATCGTGACGGCCAGGGCTGTGCTCGTGTTTCCCAGTAGACCGACGGCCGGCGCGATGGCCGCACCGACGCCGAACTGGAATGCACCGAGCATTGCCGCGGCAGTACCGGCCGCTTCGCCGTGACGAGCGAGGGCCAGTGCCGGGGCGTTGGGCAGAACGAACCCGATGGCGCCGGCCATGACCCACAGTGCGATCACGAATCCGGCGAGTCCGCCGAGTTCCAGGACCGCGACAGCGATGACTACAGCGCCGGAGACAACCGCAGCCACGAGGGCCCACTTGGTGATCTGCTGAGGAGTCCAGCGATCGAGCAGTCGGACGTTGACCTGCGAAGCGCCGATCAACGCAATCGCGCCCGCACTGAAGAGCAGTGCGAACTCCTGCTGGTTGAGGCCGTACTGATCCTGATAGACAAACGACGCGCCCGAGACATACGCGAACAACGACGCCATGCCGACGCTGGAGACGAGCGTGAGGACCATGAACGTGCGGTCGCCGAGCAGCGAACCGTAGGTACGGAGAACCGACGTCAATCCGCTCGGGCGACGCTTTTCCTTCGGCAATGTTTCGGACAGTCCGAACGCACCGATCATCGCTGTGCCGACGCCGATCAGTGCCAGTACGACGAAGATCCCGCGCCAGTCGAGGGCGACGAGGAGGGCGCCACCGATGCTGGGCGCCAGGATCGGCGCAACGCCGAGCACGAGCATCAGCCGGCTCATCACGACGGCAACGGTGTTACCGCTGTAGAGGTCGCGGACGATCGCCATGGTGACCACTGCCGCGGCCGCAGCGCCCATGCCCTGGAAAACCCGCAGGATGCCGAGGACCGCGATGCTCGGTGCGAAGACAGCCAGCAGCGACGCCAGGATGTGCACGCCGATTCCCGCAAGGAGCGGCTTCTTGCGGCCGAGAGTGTCCGAGAGCGGCCCGACCAACAGCTGTCCGAGTGCGAGGCCGATGAGAGTTCCGGTGATCGTCAGCTGAACCGTTGACGACGAGACTCCGAGATCGGCGCCGATATCCGGCAGCGCGGGCAGGTACATGTCGATGGTGAAGGGCCCGAGCGCGGTCATGGAACCGAGGGCAAGAATCTTCCCGACGCTCGGCTTGCGGTCGACACTGCTCGTATCCAGCGGGGCCGTCTCCAAGAGCGGAGCTGCCTTCACAGGCGGGGCGATGGCGGTGTTCTCGGCACTCATGAAACCTTCTGGGTTGTCTTGGTCTGGCGAACTGCTCGGTCGTTCGGTCGAAAGTCGGGCCGCAATCGAATGACCTGCGCCCACCGTGGGAGTCAGCATCGAGACTGACCGATTTGTTCCCGAAGGGCTCACGGTTTTCCCAGAGACTGGAACAGTTGGTGGGATTGCACTCGAATCATGCTGAGCGGAACTGTGGTTCGGCGCCGCGACTCGGGGCAGAGTTACTCACTGACGCGGGTGTGGCTGAGTGGCTAGGCACCGGCCTGCAAAGCCGTTCACACGGGTTCGAGTCCCGTCATCCGCTCGTGTCGGAGACCGGCAGGCATACCGCCTGCCGGTCTCTCTTGTGTGGTCCCGGTTCACGGGGTCGGCTGCGATAGTCTGGGCTGCCGGAGCGAGCGGACCACATGAGTGAGGCACTGAATTGATTTCGGGACAGGACCTGCGATCGCGGCGCTTGCACGTGGGGATCAGTCAGTTCCAGTTCGCCCGCCAGGCGGGAGTCTCGTCAGCAGTCGTCTCCGCGTGGGAACTCGACAAGGCATATCCGAAGCCACCGGTTGAGCGAGCAGTCCTCACGGCCCTCTCCGCGTTGGAAGCGGCCAAGCGTGAGGGCACGTACGCGGCCCCCCGGAAGCGATCGAGCGGTAGTACCCGTGCGCGTCGAGCGACACCGGTCAACGACCCCGCCTCGGTGGCCAGGCGTGCGGTCGCGGGGGCAGGAAACGGTGGCCCCACCGTATTGACGGCGTTCTCCGGTTGTGGCGGTATGGCCGAAGGCTTTCGGATGGCGGGGTTTTCGGTGGAGGGATACATCGAAGTCGTGCCGGAGGCGCGCGCGACCTTCGATCGGAACTTCCCCGGCGCGAAGTGCCTCGGTGAGGACATCCGGGCGATCGACGAAGCCCGTGTGAAAGATCTTCTGGCACAGGTGAATATCGATGTGTTGGCCGGGGGGCCGCCGTGTCAGGGTTTCAGTCTCGCCGGCCGGCGAGACCGCGACGATCCGCGTAACCATCTCTTCCGGAACCTACTCGAGCTCGCCGATCTGGTGAGGCCGAAGGTCGTGGTGATGGAAAATGTTCGGCTGCTGCTCAGCATGAAAGACCCGGACGGTGGGATGGTCGTCGACCGGATTCTCGGCGAGATGGCTGCATGCGGTTATGACGCCTCGGTCAACACGGTGAATGCGCAGGATTACGGAGTGCCGCAGTTCCGGGAACGAGTGTTCATCGTGGCGACCCGCCGCGACAGTGGTATCGGGCCGTTGCGTTTCCCGCCGAAGACTCACGGCGTGAATGATGTTGCGCCGCTGAGGACTTTCCGCGATGCCACCGTCGATCTGGCCCCGCTGGAATCCGGGCAGGCCTGCGAGACGGACCCGCTGCACTGGGCCGTCGAACATCCCGAGCACGTCTTGCGGTGGCTGCGCGATGTGCCGGAGGGAATGTCGGCTCACGACAACGAAGATCCGGCCATGCGACCGTCGTCCGGATACAACACGACGTACAAGCGATTGCGGTGGGACGAGCCGGCGTCCACGGTCGGAACCACTTTCGGGATGATCTCGGCTTCACGCAACGTGCATCCGAAACACACGCGATCGTTGACCGTTCGAGAAGCTGCTCGCCTCCAGACCTTTCCCGACGACTACGTCTTCGAGGGCAAGTGGGGAGCGGTGCGCACGATGATCGGCAATGCGGTGCCGCCGCAACTGGCCTCGGCGCTGGCAGGAGAGATCAAGAAGGCGCTCGGCTGAGGTACGGCACCGACGGAAAATGGGGCCGACATTGTCGGCCCCATTTCGAGTTACGCCCTGGCAGGGGTGTGGTGCAAGCGATTCAGCTGAGGTTGAGCTTGGCGATCAACGGCTGGACGACCTTGATGATGTCGATGACGGCGCTGAGGGTGTTGATGGAACCCATGTTTCGGTCCTCCGTGTCGTATGTACAGGTTTGTATGTACAAGGTTGTGTCTGCGTGGTGTTTCTGTACGACCTTGTGTCGCAGACACAAGTTAGCAAACTGGACGCTTGTTTGGGTCGAAATGACCTCTTTGCGCTGAAGTTGCTGAAAAGTTCACGGATTGTTCAGGAACGTAAACAAAAAACAGGCCGGACTCCCCGAAGTCCGGCCTGTCGATGACGCTTTGCGATCAGCTGAATGCCGAAAGTGCGCTGATGAGGCCGATGCCCGCAACTGCGACCTTGAGGACACTCAAGACGTCTTCGAGCTTGACACCCTCGGGCAATACGTTTTCGACAGACTCCATGTTGGATCCTTCATGTGTTGGGGTCGTGGTCCAGTGCCACTGCAAGCAAGATACCCAATCGTGACCACCTGTGAAACCCCGGCACGAAGATCACAGTTGTGTTGCGCCGGACTCACTGGCCGTCGCTACAACGGTGGCTGCCACTATTTGCTCCACGCTGATGCCCGCTGCCGGTAGACAGTGGTAGAAGATTCGTTCGCAGAGGTCGACCATTTCGCCTCGCTCGAGCGTCGGCTCGTCGATCCAGTTGACGACGATTTCCTCCATGAATGCCTGCCACCCGGCGATTGTCGCCTCCACGGTCGCGTTCGATTCGATGCCTAGATTCGTCAGCGCAGCGACGATCCACGTGGTGAAAGTGCGGCGCATGCCTCGGTAGATCGTGCGCATTCGAACGTCGCCACTGCCGGCCATACGCATCACGGCGAGGTAAATGGTGGGGTGCTCGATAACGGCGTCGACGAATGTCTCGATACCTGAGCGCAGCTGGGACGTGATGGGTAGCTCGGGATCCGGTCGCATTCGATCTTCGAGATCGGCCGAGGCGGCCTCGAGGATGGCGTTCTGGAAACCCTTCTTGTTCTTGAAGTAGTGGAACAGCAGTGGCGGCGAGACACCGGCCTCGGCTGCGACGCGATCCATCGACAGTTGGTCGAAAGGCTCGGTCCGCAACATGTGTACTGCCACCTCGAGGATTTGCCTCTGACGGTCTTCGGGGGAGCGGGGGACTGCAGCCATTCCGTCATCTTATGTATTGGTTCGAAAGGTTCATTGACTTTTACTCAACGCTGTCTATAACGTGAGGTAACACATACGTGAGGCGAGGAGTCCGACAGTGTCTGCTTTCGACATCGTGGTCAACGACGGGTTGTGGTTCGACGGGACGGGGGCTCCAGGTCTGCGTCGAAATCTCGGAATTCGAGACGGAGTGGTCGCGGAGGTGTCCACGACGAGCCTGGAGATCGGGCCGGACACCGAGGTGATCGACGCGGCCGGCAAGTGGGTTCTCCCGGGTTTTGTCGACGTCCACACGCACTACGACGCCGAAGCCTTGGTCAGTCCAGGGCTTCCGGAATCGGTTCGCCACGGCGTCACGACGGTCGTGCTCGGCAATTGCTCGCTGTCGACGGTGTATTCGACGCCGCGCGAGATCGCGGATCTGTTCAGCCGGGTCGAAGCAGTTCCCCACGACGCGGTGCTGCGCATCCTCGAAGCGAACAAGACCTGGACCGGTCCCGCGGCGTACACCGCCGCCCTCGAAGCCCTTCCCCTCGGACCCAATGTCGCGGCCTTCATCGGTCATTCCGACATCCGCACGCACGTACTCGGACTGGGGCGCGGCACCGACAAGAAGGTCAAGCCGACTCGCTCGGAACTCGGCCGGATGGGCTCGATGCTCGAGGACGCCATCGACGCTGGGATGCTGGGCCTGTCGTCGATGACCAATGCCCTCGACAAGATCGACGGCGACGAATATCGTTCTCGCTCTTTGCCGTCGACGTATGCACGGTGGAAAGAGTTCCGATTCCTCAATCGCATCCTTCGTGATCGCGGAAAGATCTTGCAGAGCGCTCCGACCATCAACCTGCATCCGAACGTCGCGGCGTTCTTCGCCGAAAGCTCGGCGATCGGACGCAAGAAGCCGCTCAAGACGTCGCTGCTCTCCGGTGCGGATTCGAAGGCCTACCCGGTGATCGTGTACTTCATGCTCGCTGCGGCCCCACTGCTCAATCGCTTCGCGAAGACCGATTTCAAGTGGCAGCACCTTCCGGTTCCCTTCACCGTCTACGCGGATGGAATCGACCTGGTCGTGTTCGAGGAGTTCGGTGCCGGCGCCGCCGCTTTGCACCTCAAGGACCAGGTGGAGCGCAACGAACTGCTCCAGGACGAGTCGTACCGTCGCGCATTCCGTAAGGACTACGACAACAAGTTCTCACCCCGCATCTGGCACCGCAATTTCTACGACGCCGTCATCGTGGGATGCCCGGACGAGACGTTGATCGGCAAGAACTTCGGTCAGGTCGGTGACATTCGCGGAGTGCACCCGGTTGATGCGTACCTCGATCTGGTGGTGAAGTACGGGCGAGATCTTCGCTGGCGCACCACCATTGCCA
This sequence comes from Rhodococcus sp. FH8, assembly GCF_019266085.1. Taxonomy (NCBI): domain Bacteria; kingdom Bacillati; phylum Actinomycetota; class Actinomycetes; order Mycobacteriales; family Nocardiaceae; genus Rhodococcus; species Rhodococcus sp. FH8. Next base: position 114,516 of record NZ_LPNQ01000076.1, read on the forward strand.
ATCACCGGCCCAAGTTCGCGAAGAAGCTCGCCGCGAGTTCCGGTGTGCAGATGGGCTTCGGTGATGCCGGCGCACATCTGCGCAACATGGCGTTCTACAACTATCCCGTGCGACTCCTCAAGCGCGTCAAGGACGCTCAGAGTGACCGCAAGCCGTTCCTGACCACCGAGCGCGCAATCCATCGACTGACCGGCGAACTGGCGGATTGGTACGGCATCGACGCCGGACATTTGCGCCAGGGTGACCGCGCGGACTTCGTTGTCATCGATCCAGCCGGCCTCGACGAGTCGGTCGACGGGTTGTTCGAGGCAACCGTTCCCGAGTACGGCGGGATCAGTCGAATGGTCAACCGCAGCGACGACGCAGCCGTCGCGACAGTGATCAACGGCCGACTCGTCTACCGCGACGGCGAATTCGCCCCCGGATTCGGCATCGAAAAGACAGGCCAGTTCCTGCGCGCCGGTGAAAAGGCTCCGATTACGCGGGCCGCGAAGACTAGCGTGGCGCTATGATTACACCGGCGGATCGCCTCACCTCGTACTCCCGGTCCGGGCTGACCTTCGACGTACGCGACGAAGGACCCGCCGACGGTCCGGTCGTGGTTCTCCTGCACGGATTTCCGCAGGATTCGAGCTCATGGGATCAGCTCGCACCGCTACTGCACGACCGCGGCTTCCGGACCGTCGCACCGGATCAGCGAGGGTACTCACCCGGCGCGCGGCCGAAAGCGCGCTGGGCGTACCGCGGGTCCGAACTCGCCGCTGACACTGTCGCACTGATCGACGCACTCGGGGTGGGCAAAGTGCACCTGGTCGGCCACGACTGGGGTGCCGCAGTCGCATGGCAGGTGGCCGCCGAACGGCCGGACTTGCTCGATACCGTGACCGCGGTGTCGGTTCCGCACCCACTGGCGTTCGTCAAGGCGATGGTGACCAGCACACAGGGACTGAAGTCGTGGTACATGGGGGCGTTCCAATTGCCCTTCGTCCCCGAGAAGATCCTGTCCTCCACGTCGGCAGGTGAAAAGTTCCTGATTTCGAGCGGGCAGACGCCGGAGAACGCGCGGCGCGATCTGAACGCCATGCTGGCTCCCGGACGGCTACGCGGCGGTCTGAACTGGTACCGCGCGATGTGGATGACCAAGCCGAACCCCGCAACTGCCAGGGTCACCGTGCCGACCCTGCACGTCTGGAGCGATGGCGATGCTGCCATCGGGCCCAAGGGTTCTGCGCTCACCCCCGCGTTTGTCGACGGCCCGTACCGGTTCGAGGTTCTCAGCGGCGTGAGCCACTGGATTCCGGACGAAGCGCCGGTCGATTTGGACCGACTGCTGGGTGAGCATCTCAGCAGCTGACCGCGTTTTGATCACTGAAGCCCCGCCGATCGGCGGGGCTTCAGTTGTCAGCAAGGTCGTCGGCCAGCGGTGGTCAGCGAGTTCCGAATCGCTCTTCCACCTGCTCCTTCGTCAGACCGAACTCCTCGAGCGTGTACTTGTGCGAAGGTTTGCGAGCACCCGAGCGGCTTTCCTCGTGCATGGCCTCCATCGACTGCTGCGCGGCAGCTGTCAACGGGATGTCGAAGTGCGTGTAGATGTTCTCGACGGTTCCCAGCGGATCGGTGACGAAGTCCTGATAGTCGACGTCGATGAACTGTGCGGGATTGTGGTGTGCGCGTGCACTGTCGAACTGCTCGAGCCCCCTGGCCCACAATTCGAGCTGACTTTCGCCGATCACCTTGTCGGTGAACGTGTTCGACCAACCCTCTGTAGCCTGGGCGGCCAGGCTGCACACCGACGGAATGATCGTCGTAGGGGAGCGGTGAGTCTGAATGACGAGCGCGTCGGGGTACGCCTCCATCAATTCGTCGAGCGCGAACAGGTGGCTCGGGTTCTTGAGGACCCACCGTCGATCCTGATCGGGCAGACCGATCAGCTGCAGGTTCTTCTTGTGTCGTGCATAGGCGTTCGACCACTCCTGGTCCTTCAGCCATGCGGAGTACGTGGGTAGATTGGCCAGACACTCGTACGACACGGACTTGAACGTCTGACGCAAGAGTTGCCAACATTCTTCGACTTCGCTGGCCGACATGTAGTGCACGCCCATGAATTCGGGATGCTCGACGTGGTGTTGACCGAATGTCTCCTCGATCTTGGCGAATACCGGGTTCGATTCCCACGTATCGCGAGGCGGGCGAGGCTGAGGGAACTCGGTCAGCCACATCTCGAGGCCCTGGTGAGCCGGGTCGACCGTGAGGAGGCGGTGCAGGGCAGTGGTGCCCGTCCGTGGCAATCCGGTGACGAAGATCGGCCGCTCGATCTTGACGTCGGCGTGTTCCGGATGCTCCTTCCACGCCGATTCGCTGAGCAGACGGGCCACCAGGGCGCCGCGAAGGAATACCCGAGAGATCTTGCTGCCGAAGGGCGTCAGATCCTCGTCGCGGTCGTAGGACTCGAGCAGGACCGACAGAGCTTCGGTGTAATCGTCGACGCCGAAGTCCGTCAGTCCGGTCATCCGTGTCGCCGAGGCGTGGAGATCCTCGACGGTGCCGACGTGAGTGCGTTCAGTCATGGTGCTCCTAGTGATGGAATTCGCCGCAGTTGACGTCGATGCATTGGCCGGTGATCGCGCTGGCCATCGGGGACGCCAGGAAGATCGCCGCATCGGATACTTCATCCGTCGTCGGCAGGCGCTTGAGGTCGGTGTTCGACGCAGTGTGCTCGTAGATCTGCTCGACAGTCATGCCGAACTTCTCCGCCTGGTGCGCGAAGTATCCCTTGAGGGTGTCGCCCCAGATATAGCCGGGTGCAATCGAATTGACACGAATTCCCTGCGGGCCGAGTTCGGTGGCCAGGGACTGCGACATGGCGAGCAGGGCCGACTTCGCCATCTTGTAGCTGCCGTAACGCTCTTGCGAATGCCGCAACACCATCGAATTGATGTTCACCACGGAGCCGTCCGACTCGGCAAGTGCCGGCGTGAACAGCTGAGTCAGGCGCAACGCCCCGAGAACGGTCAGTTCGATGCTGTCGCGGATGTGCTGGTAATCGGTGCGAGCCAACGGTTTCATCGACGGAATCGAGAATGCATTGTTGATCAGAGTGTCCACTTTGCCGTAGGCGGCAATGGACTCGGCCACCAGATTCTCGGCGGAAGCCTGGTCGGTGATGTCGGTGGCAACGGTGACGGCGCGCCCACCGGCATCGACTATTTCCTTCGCAACGTCGTCGAGTCGCGATTGCGTACGTGCTGCGAGAACAAGACTCGCGCCGGCCGACGCACATCGAAGGGCCAGAGCGCGGCCGAGTGCCGGGCCGACTCCGGAGATGACTACTACACGGTCTTCGAGCAAGGCGGTCATGATTACCCCAGCATTCGGTTGTCGATGGCGGCCTGGCGCTGGGCAATGCGTGCTGCCCAGTCCTCGGCGGTGATGGCGTTGGTGTCGAAATGCGGCAGGTGCTTCGCAATATCTGCGACGGCGACGATTTCGACGGTGGGACCGTCCTGCGGCGTCAGCTCGCGGGACACGCGCTGCCAACGGAACTGCAGAATGCCGCGCGGATGTCCGACGGTTTCGATCCAGTTGGTGACACCGGGGTTCTTCTCGCTGACGACCATTCGAACCATCCCGTCCGGATCGACCTGTGCCTGGCCGTTGTTGAGGGAGGTCTGATGATTGACGTAGTCCAGTGAGATGTACCAGAGGCTCCCCAGTTGGAAGCCGAGATACGGTGCGTCGGAGGCGGGAACGGTGATGATCATCGCCTGCTCGTCGGTGAGTTCGTAATGTCCCACCGACGAGTACTGCGTTGCCAGCCCGCCCGGTGTCAGGCGTGGTTCGGTCATGGTGTTGACCGCGAGCTTGAGGTAGAACCACTCCGGGAACTGGAGCCACGTCTTGACCCGCGTGACCAGTGCCTTCCCAGCCCGGGCGTAACGCTTCTCGGTCTCTTCGGCGGTGAGAGGTGGCGGCGCGATCCCGATCGAATCGGTGCGCTCGATGCGGATCACGCCGCGCTGCTGACTCCAGTCGCTGTAGACCTCGCGAACAACCAGCTGCGAGGATCCGGGCGCCAGGGTGTAGTAGTTGGCTCGTCCGTCGGCGGGGCCGGGGCCGAACCAAGCGACGAAGTTGCCGTCGTCGTCTATCTCCAGCTCGCGGTCGTCGAAGGCAATTTCGCTTCCGGGAACGTTCGAGTTGGTGTAGTTCCCACTCAACACTTGGAAGCTGAGATCGGCTGTGGTGCCGCGCTTTCCGGTGACCTTGTATTCCTTGTCGTCGTTGATTCGGGCGCCGAAGTACAGAGTGTCGGGGTTGTCGAGGCCCATCTTGGTGAATGGTCCGGTGCCCTGGATGAAACTCGGATGGGTCTTTTCGCCGGCCCAGGCGGCATGCGTCGTCGCGATGATTCCGCCGGCCAGATATTGGTATCCCTCCAGTAGATCCTGTTCGGATCTGATGTGCGGCGCAGTCTCGATCAATTTCTCGGCTTCGGCGATCGCCTCGGCAAACGGGTCCGTCAGCACGCTAGCTCCTCACAGTTCCGACTATGTCGCCGGTCCAGAGCGTCGTGGTACAAATATGTACCTATTTGGTAGATGTTGGGTATTTCGACAATAGAACGCGTTCTAGGGAGTGGTCAATGGGTGGACCGGAGAAGACGCCTGAAGAGGGACGCCCGAGGGGGAGACAATCGCCTCCCACCGAACGGGTGGTTCAGGTGCTCGACTACCTCGTCGGCCGCCCTGATCAGCGGTTCGGGCTGTCGGAACTGGCCCGCGCGCTCGAGATCAGCAAGCCCACCTGCTTGGGAATCCTCACGGCGCTGGCTGATCGTGGATACCTGACTCGGGACGAGGTGTCGAAGACCTATGGGCTCGGTCCGGCCTTGATCGCAGCCGGACGTGCAGCTCAGCGAGGATTTGCCGTCGGACCCATTGCCCGCACCCATCTGGAGAAAGTGAGCACGGAGTTCGGGACGACGTGCACGGCGTCCGGTGTGATCGGTGATCAGATCAGCGTTCTCGAAGTGACCGGACCGATCGGCGCGCGTCGCGCTGCCAAGGTCGGTCAGGTGTACCCGTTCGCTCCGCCGGTCGGGCTGATGTACGTCCTCTGGGGTTCGGATCACGACATGGACAGTTGGCTGAGCAAAGAGCCGAGCCTGCCGGTGCGCTTGGATCGCGAGCGTCTGTGGAACGTGGTCCGCGAGTGTCGGGCTGCGGGGTATCTGGTCGAGAGTCTGGATCCCGTCGGGCAGCGACTGCACACGCTGATGGCGGGCGTTGCGACGCACGATCTTCCGCCGGAGGTGCGTGAACTGCTCGGTGAGATGGTGTCGAGCCTGGGCGAGAGGGTGTATCTCGGACGCGACATCAGCTCTGACGACGAGCATCCCGTCAGTCTCATCGCGGCCCCGACCTACGACGCCGAGGGGCATCAGGCCCTTGTGCTGACACTTTATGTGGGTGGGGCGATCACGGGCGCCGAGATCGAGCGCCGCGCCGCGGTGCTGGTTGCGGCGGCGGATGCGGTGACGGCGGAAGTTGGTGGCAGGAGTCCGGTTCGCGGTCTGTGACGTCTTATTGCCGGTCATTGACCTTTGGGTAGAACGAGTTCTATTCTGTGATTGCGTTCAATTTAGAACCAGTCCGGTACATAAATGTACCGATGCGGAAATGGTGTTCCGCACGGAGTACGTGATGCTCAGGAGCGAAAGACATGGCAACACTCCAGACCCCGCCCGCCTACGAGTTGTCGCATCTGCGAGCACTCGAAGCGGAGGCGGTCCATATATTCCGCGAAGTCGCAGCGACTTTCGAAAAGCCGGTCCTCCTGTTCTCCGGAGGTAAGGATTCCGTCGTGATGCTGCACGTAGCGGCCAAGGCATTCTGGCCTGCCCCACTGCCGTTCGCTGTGATGCACGTCGACACCGGTCACAATTTCGACGAGGTGATCGAATTCCGCGACCAGACGGTCGATCGCTTCAACCTGCGTCTTGTCGTCTCCAGCGTGCAGGACGACATCGACGCCGGACGCGTCATCGAGGACACCGGAGTCGGTTCCAGTCGCAATCGCCTGCAGACGCACGCGTTGCTGCGCGGAATTCGCGACAACAAGTTCGACGCCGTGTTCGGTGGTGCTCGCCGAGACGAGGAGAAGGCGCGCGCCAAAGAGAGGGTGTTCAGCTTCCGGGACGAGTTCGGGCAATGGGATCCGAAGGTGCAGCGACCTGAACTGTGGAACCTGTACAACGGCAAACACCGTAAGGGCGAACATATTCGGATCTTCCCGCTCTCCAACTGGACAGAGCTCGACATCTGGCAGTACATCGAGAGCGAGCAGATCGACCTCCCCGGCATCTACTACGCCCATCGTCGCGAGGTGGTTCCACGCGACGGAATGTTGTTGGCACGCACCCGTTTCCTCGAGCTTCGCGCCGGCGAAGAGTCCTACGAGGCGTTGGTGCGCTTCCGTACGGTCGGCGACGCAACGTGTACCGGATGTGTCGAATCGTCGGCCGAAACACCGGGCGCTGTCGTGGAAGAAGTTGCGGCGAGCCGTATCACGGAGCGTGGCGCAACCAGAGCTGATGACCGGATTTCCGAAGCTGGCATGGAAGATCGTAAGAAAGAGGGGTACTTCTGATGCCGCAACTGCTGAGAGTCGCTACAGCGGGCAGTGTCGACGACGGAAAATCGACACTCATCGGCCGGTTGCTCTACGACTCCAAGTCGATCTTCGAGGACCAACTCGAGGCCGTGGAACGGAGCAGTCGAGAACGCGGCGACGAGTACGCCAACCTCGCGCTACTGACCGACGGATTGCGCGCCGAGCGTGAACAGGGCATCACGATCGACGTGGCCCACCGGTATTTCGCGACCCCTCATCGGAAGTTCATCATCGCGGACACTCCCGGGCACGAGCAGTACACCCGCAACATGGTGACCGGCGCGTCGACGGCCGATCTTGCCCTGATCCTGGTGGATGCTCGCAAAGGGGTGCTCGAACAGACGCGGCGGCACGCCTTCTTGTCCACTCTCCTGGGGATACCCCACCTCGTGCTGTGTGTGAACAAAATGGACCTCGTGGGCTGGTCTCAGGAACGGTTCGAGGAGATCAAGGAAGAATTCCGACAGTTCGCGATCAAACTGGACGTCCACGACCTGACGTTCATTCCGGTCTCGGCGCTGTTGGGGGACAACATCGTTGCCCGGACCGAGAACATGTCCTGGTACGACGGGCCTTCTCTGCTGCACCATCTCGAGCAGGTGCACATCGCGTCGGATCGCAATTTGATCGACGCGCGTTTCCCGGTGCAGTACGTGATCCGTCCGCAGAAGCAGACCGACGCCGACCTCCACGATTTCCGTGGATACGCCGGAACGGTGGCCAGTGGCGTCTTCAAGCCCGGCGACGAAATCGTGGCTTTGCCTTCAGGATTCACCTCGACGGTGAAGGCAGTCCACGGGCCGGGCGGTGACGTGATCGACGAAGCGTTTGCGCCCTCGGCCGTATGCATCGAGCTGACCGACGACCTCGACGTCAGCCGCGGGGACCAATTGTGTCGGCTCAACAACCGGCCGCAGGTCGGGCAGGAAATCGATGCGATGGTCTGTTGGTTGACCGAACAGACAACTCTGTCGGAGAACAATCGCTACTCGTTGCTGCACACCACGCGCTCCACGAAAGCGCAGATCGTCAAGCTCGACTACCGGCTGGACGTCAATTCTCTGCACCGCGACGAGAAGGCAGAATCTCTGTCCCTCAACGAGATCGGCCGCATCTCGATCAAGACGCAGCAGCCGTTGATGTTCGATCCCTACCGCCGCAACCGCGTGACGGGCAGCTTCATTCTCGTGGACGAGACCACGGGCAATACCGTCGCCGCCGGAATGATCAATGGTCCGACACTCAAGGAATCGCGCGTCGTCTGGCACAGTTCGGAGGTTTCTCGCGAGGAACGTGCGACTGCCGGCGCCACCGTCTGGCTCACCGGTCTCTCGGCCTCGGGTAAGTCGACGATCGCGGTGGAACTCGAGCGGCGGTTGGTGGCCGCGGGTATCCCGGCGTACCGCCTCGACGGCGACAACCTCCGGCACGGATTGAACGCGGATCTGGGATTCAGTGCCGATGACCGCGCCGAGAACGTCCGCCGAGTCGGCTCGGTGGCGCAGTTGTTCGCTGATTCAGGTGCAGTGGCAGTGGCCTGCCTGATCAGCCCGTACCGCGAAGATCGTGATCGAGTGCGGGCGGCGCACGAGGCCGCCGGGCTGAAGTTCGTCGAGGTCTACGTCGACACCCCGATCGAGCAATGTGAAGCCCGAGACCCCAAGGGCATGTACGCCAAGGCCAGGGCCGGGGAAATCACGGGATTCACCGGAGTCGACGATCCCTACGAAGCTCCGAAAAGTCCCGAGCTGGTGATCAGACCCGAAGACGGAACGCCTACCGAACTTGCGCTGCGAATTATGGAAGTGTTGGACCGGTGAGCGAATCCACACACAGCAGAATCGCCGACGAGGCACTCGCGGCGGAATTGGCGCAGGCCGCCGGTGCGATCCTCCTGGGGATCCGAGCCGAGGGTCTGGGTGTCGACGACGGTCGTGAACTGGGTCGCCGGGGCGACAAGGCCGCCGATTCCTACATCCTTGACCGGTTGGCTGCCGAGCGGCCGGGCGATGCCGTGCTCTCTGAGGAATCTGCCGACGATCGCAGTCGTCTGGATGCAGCTCGGGTCTGGATCATCGATCCGCTGGACGGCTCCAAGGAATACGGCTTGCCGAATCATGCGGATTGGGCAGTGCACGTGGCGCTTTGGGAGCGCGGCCGCGGAATTACCGCAGCCGCGGTTGCTCAGCCGGCGCTCGGAGCGGTGTACTCCAGTGGCGACGAGGCAGCTTCGGTTGCCGCCAACTCGCCGCTCCGCGTAGTAGTCAGCGGATCGCGACCACCCGCATTCACCGAAGCGGTGGCAGCCGAACTCGGCGCCGACGTGGTGCACATGGGATCGGCCGGCGCCAAGGCGATGGCGGTGGTGCGCGGCGAGGTCGACGCGTACCTGCACGCCGGTGGGCAGTGGGAATGGGATTCGGCTGCACCGGTAGGCGTCGCACAGGCGGCGGGACTGCATTGCAGCCGCATCGACGGTTCGCCGCTGCTCTACAACGAATCTCATCCGTACCTGCCGGATCTCGTGATCTGCCGACCGGAGTTGTCGGAGTCGATCCTGGGCGCAATTGCCAAGCACTCCACGGAGTCTGCGGTCAGCGGACGCGTCGCCATGGCGCGTGAATACGTGAACGCATTGCTCACTCATGACGCAACGAAGGTCCGCTTCGCCGCCGACGCCTGGCGGGTCGAGAACGGTCAGCGAACCGGTGACAGCGGCGCCTTCATCAGCAACGAGCTCGAACAAGGCCAGCAATATCGCGGAATCGTGGCGATACGTGAACTCGCGCTGCGTGAGTGGGGCGAGAGCGTCGTAGCCCGGTATCTGCTCGACCTCGGAACACCTGGCCAGGCACCGGCCGTCACGGTTTTCGTGACCGAGTACTTCGGGATACCGGCAGGCGAGATCGAAAGCATCCTGGCAATCATCGAACCCCACGAAGACGATTCGAAAGAGGCTGGCACACAATGACACCGGACAAGCTGGTCACCGAATTCTGCGCACTGTGGGCAAATGCCGATGTCGCGAAAATTGTCGACTACTTCACCGATGACGTCGTTTATCACAACATCCCGATGGAGCCCGTGGTCGGTCGCGAGGCCGTCCGGGCGTTCATCGAGCAGTTTGTCGGTGCCTTCGGCAACATCGACTTTCAGATCAAGCGTCAGGTCGCGGACGGCAACACCGTCATGAACGAGCGCGTCGACGTCTTCACCATCAACGGCGCCGAGGTAGCGCTCCCGGTCATGGGGGTGTTCGAAGTCGAGGACGGAGAGATCAAAGCCTGGCGCGACTATTTCGACATGGCACCGATCAACGCGGCAGCCGGCCAGGCCTGATCGGGGCGCCTACTCCGCGATGACAGCGTGCGGGTAGTCCGCCGAACGGTGCTGGAAACGCGTAATGGCGGGATTCACGATGACGCCGTCACGGATTTCGATGGCGCGGTCGACGGTCTCGTCTGCCTTCCAGGCCGTCTCTCCTGCCATCACAGTGGGCAGGTAGGGAAGAAGTGATTCGCTGATCTCCCACGACGCGGAGTTCCACAGGTATGACGGACTGTGGTCGACACCGTAGTAGGTGATGTTGTCACCGACGATGAAGGTCGGCTCGGCAAACGAGGTGGGGCGAGCCCAACTGAAGCCCATGCCTTCGTCGCACGATACGTCCACGATGAGGCTGCCGGGTTGGAAGTCCATGAGGTCTTCCTCGGTCAGGAACGTCAGCGGGGCGTCCGTGTTCTGCAGTACGCAGTTGACGACGATGTCGTGCTCGGCCAAGAAACCGGGCACCGGCACGCTGTGGTTGTCGAGCATGACGTGGCTGCCACGGACGTCACCGTTGTTGTTGTCGAACGAGACCATGCGCGCCGAGTGGATGGGGGAGCTGACGGCGGTGACTCCACGCTGGGTGAGGACGTCCACTTCGTGGATACCGTGCGCCTTGAGTGCTGTGACCGCGCCGCGTGCAGTGGCTCCGAAACCGATCACGGCAGCGGTGAGACGCCGGCCGTAGTCACCGGTGGAACCGATCAACTGCAGGGCGTGCAGTACCGAGCAATAACCGGCGAGCTCGTTGTTCTTGTGGAACACATGCAGATTGAACGATCCGTCGCTGTGCCAGAAGTTCATGGCCTCGAAGGCGATGAGAGTCAGTTTCTTGTCGATCGCGATCTGTGTCAGTTCGGTGTCCTGGACACAGTGCGGCCAGCCCCAGAGAACCTGACCTGATCGTAGCTCGGCGAGGTCACGCACCAACGGCTTCGGTAGCAGAACCACATCGGTTTCCGCCAAAATCTGCTTGCGCGTGCGGATTCCGGCAACGAGGCGCGAGAGGTAGTCGTCGGAGTAGCCGAAGGGGTGACCGTAGCCTTCTTCGAGGTAGATCCGAGAACGTAGTTCGGCATCGATGCGATCGAAATGCGCAGGATGGATCGGCAACCGGCGTTCTGCCGGTTTGCTCGACTGTCCGATGACTCCAAGGGTGCGTGCGTTGTTCAATTGTGTATCTCTCGATAGGAGCAGGTAGAGATGTCAGGCAGGAGCCTGAGGGACTAGCAGAAGCCGCAGGAACGCTGGCAGATTGCCTCGGCCAGGACCGCGTGAAAGCGTGCTGGCTGCGCTGCTGTCGATCGCCGACGGCAACAGAAAGGCGCGTCGGTATGTGCTCAGTCTAGTCCGGAACGGCCCTCACCCGGTGGCCGGGCGCTGTGTTGTGCTCCGCTGACGTGTGGCTACTGCTCGCGCAGGCGTGAATCCAGTACGGCCAGTTGAATTTTGCTGGCGTCCGCGTGTACCTGACGTCCTTTGTCGGTGACGTCGACGAAGACTCCGCGCCGGTCGGCCTCGCACAGTGCTCGCTGAACCAGTCCGGCCTTCTCGAGACGGGCCACGCTACGGGAGAGCGCGCTGGGACTCAGGTACATCTCCGAGGCAAGCTCCTGCATGCGTGGACGTTCGCACGTGGCGTCCATGAGTCGGTCGAGAGCCTCGAAGTCGCTCATGCTCAGCCCATGCGCCGACTGCATCTGGCGATCGAGTTCGCACGCGATGTCGTTGTAGCTGGTCGACAGCGAGCGCCAGGTATTGCGCAATTCGGATTCCGACGTCACGACCGCATTCTAGTTGAAAACTCGATTACGTGCAATTGCATTAAATGCTTGTGCATTATGTGCATGTGCATCTATTCTCGCTGACGTGACTTGCACAGACTCGACACTCAAACCATTCGATTCGCCGGAAGCCCCGGTTTCTACGGAATCCTCGGATCCGGCCACAGGGGAGGGCTGGTCCCTCAAGCTGTGGGGCATCCTCGCGGTGCTCTGCCTCGTGTTGTTCCTCGACGGTCTCGATGTATCGATGGTGGGCGTCGCTCTTCCGTCCATCGGCAATGAACTGGGCCTGTCCACTACCTCGCTGCAGTGGATCATCAACGGCTACGTCCTCGGATTCGGCGGCCTGTTGCTACTCGGTGGACGTACCGCCGATCTTCTCGGGCGCAGGAAGGTCTTCCTGATCGCGCTGACCGTCTTCGCAATCGCCTCGCTGGTCGGTGGCCTTGTCGACAACGGAACACTGCTGATCGCATCACGATTCGTGAAGGGATTGGCTGCGGCCTTCACCGCTCCGACCGCCATGTCCATTCTCACCACGACGTTCAAGGAAGGTCCGGCCCGTAACCGTGCGCTGTCGGTGTTCTCCGTGTTCGGCGCCAGTGGTTACTCGTCCGGTCTGATCCTCGGTGGGCTGCTGACCAGTGCCGGTTGGCGATTCACGTTCCTGATGCCGGTTCCGTTTGCCGTCATCGCGCTGATCGGTGGGTACTTCCTCATTCCGCGGGACCGTCCCGCAGATACCGGGGGACACGATCTCGTCGGCGCCGTCACCCTGGTGACGGGAATGCTTCTCACGGTGTACACGATGGTTTCGGCTCCGACCCGTGGATGGGCACACCCGATGACGCTGGGTTCGTTCGCCGTCGCAGCCGTGCTTCTGGCGACGTTCTTCTTCGTGGAGAAGAAGGTGGCGCATCCGCTTGTGCGACTTGGGCTTCTGCGCGTCGGCACCATCGTTCGTGCGAATCTGGCCATCATCGCGCTCTTCGGTTCCTACCTGAGCTTCCAGTTCATGATGACGATCTTCCTGCAGTCGGCCCTCGGCTGGTCGCCCCTGAAGATGGCGATGGCACTGCTGCCCGCGGGCATCATCGTCGCATTCGGATCGCCGTTCGTCGGACGGCTGGTCGACCTGTACGGCAGTGCCAAGCTCATCATCGCGGCACTGACGTCGCTCAGCGTCGGGTACCTCTGGTTCCTCTTCGCGGGCAGTGATTCACCGTCGTACGTCGTGGCGATTCTGCCGAGCGTCATCCTGCTCGGACTCGGATTCGCGCTGGGGTACACCTCGATCATGGCCCAGGCCACCTCGGGTGTCGACGACTCGGAGCAGGGTTTGGCGTCCGGGCTGGTGAACACCTCCGCTCAGGTCGGTGCGGCGCTCGTGCTCGCTCTGACCACTGCCCTCGTAACCGCTGGATCGCACACCGCGTCCGGCGCCGGTACCGCCGGATTCGAGCAGTTCCATCCCGGACTGATCCTGGTTACCGGAGTCGCGCTGGTGGGCTTGGCGATCACCGTCTCGCCGCTGGTACGTGGAAGGTCGCAGCGGGGAAGATCCGTGCGTGAAAGGCGCGCTGAGGAAGAAAAGGAATTGGCCGAGGTCAACTGAATACTTGCTTCATCCGCGAATGCGCTCGGCCGCGTAGGGGACAATCCTGCGCGGCCGAGTTGCTGTGTCTGAACTATCGGGTGGCAGATTTCAGGGCAGCGTCTTTCAGAGCAGCGTCTTTCAGTGCTACGTCGAAGCTCGTCGACGTAGCTTGCGAACCGAGAATCAAGGCAAGGCGCACCAACATGGCTTCGCGGTCGGACGGATCAGCCTGATCCAGTGCATTCGACAGTGCCAACCAGACGTGTTCGCGGCGGCCCTCGTCGTCGATCACAGTCGGCGTGACGGACTGTTGCGAGTCGAAGTGTATCGGGGCGGTGCCGGCGGTGAGGTGCTTGGCCACGTCGTTCAATTGTGTGGGATCGCTGATGCGGCACAGCACCAATCCGTCGGGCCGAATCACGAAGATCTCGCCGACACGTGCGCCGAGGGCAGATGCGAGATTGCCTTCGGCATCGGGAACCGTGGAGTCGGTAGTTCCCACGGTGATCACGCGTACGGTTTCCGGTGCAAGGGCCTGAGCAAGGATTTCGGCTTGCGTGTCGAGTTCGGATACCAGCTCAGCTGACAGTCCGAAAGCCAGCAGGCCGAATCCAGTACCGCGCAGACTGTTCAAGGAGGTAGATGAACCGTCCGCCGAGACCTGGACGACCCTGTCTTCCAACGGATCGCCGGGTAGTACGCCCTCGGCGCCCGCAGCTGTGGGCCACGTCAGCGGGGAGAGCCGGGCGTGCGTCGCACTCGACTGGCGCGGGTTGATGAGGTGCGCGAATTCGCTTCGCTTGGTGGCGATTTCGAGTACGGCATCGCGGGTGGTCCGGTAGCCGTGACTTCCCGGCGACATGATGAGCGTCGACTTGCCTGCGTTGTCGACGTTCTGCTGCCACGCGCTGCGACGTTCCTTCGAATACGCGTCGAGGATGGTGGAATCGGCAGCTCCGTTGATGACGGCGGCTAGTTGCCACACCAAGGTCTCGGCGTCTTCCATGCCCGAGTTCAGGCCGCGAACACCGAAGATCGGAACGAGATGCGCGGCGTCGCCGGCAAAAAGCACACGGCCGTGAGTGAAATCTTCCAGAGCGAGTGCGTGGGCGCGGTAGAAGCCGAACCATTCCAGGGTCCAGGGGATGTCGCTCTGGAGCCATTCGAGGTGACGCGTGATGCGGTCACGGATGCGATCTTCTTGCGTCTCCGCTTCCGGATCGTCCGAGGCGTCGAGCTGGTAGTCGATGCGCCAGATGTCCCGTGGTTGGCGATGCATGATGATCGTGGACCCCGGGTTGCTGGGTGCGTCGAACCACACCAGACGCTCGGCCGGGAGTTCCGATTCCCAATGAATGTCGGCAATGACATAGTTGCCCTCGTAGCTGTTGCCCTGCAAGCGGATTCCGCTGAGTTCGCGCATCTTGCTGCGTCCACCGTCGGCGGCAACGACCCACGCCGCGCGCAGTTCGCGGGTTCCGAACGCGGTGTCGACGGTCAGAGTCACCTCGTCGTCACTGACGGAGATGCCGGCGATCGACGACGACCAGTGGAAGTTCACCAGTGGGTGAGCGAGCAGCTTGTCGGTCATGATCTGCTCGAACTCGGATTGCGAGACGTTGACCATGGGTCCACGCGCGTCGTGCTCGGCGGATGCCATGCGGAACTGCAGTACTTCCTGATCGCGGTAGTAACTCCGACCACCCACCCACGGCAGAACGATGTCTTCGAGCTCGGCACCGAAGCCGAGGCGTTCGGCAACTTCGAGGCTGTGGCGTGACACGCAGATTGCGCGACTGCCGAACGAGACCTGATCGGCCGCTTCGAGAATCGTGACGGCAATGCCGCGCTGCGCCAAGCCCATGGCTACGCCCATGCCGACGGGGCCGGCTCCGACGATCACGACGGGAAGTGCGTCGGCCGAAGGCGCCAGGGAAGCGAAGTCCTCGGGTGCGTACTTCTTCGGATGAAAGTAGGTCGACATGGTCACGAGGCTTTCTGTGCGGCAGTGTTTTTCGGGATCAGTTGAGGTTCCGGGAGTAGCAGGATGGAAACCAGGCTGATCACGGCAATGATCACGAAGTAGACGGTGATGGCGAACGAGGTGTCGAAGGCGGCGTAGAGCGCGGTGGCGATCATCGGGGCCAGACCGCCGCCGAGGATTGCGCCGATCTGGTAGCCGAGTGACGCTCCGCTGTAGCGGATGTGTGCGGGGAACAATTCGGCGAACAGTGCCGCTTGTGGGCCGGCGCAGCAGCCGAGCGTGAAGCCGAGGGCGATCATCGATACGAGCATCACCGGAACGATCGCTGTGTCGATCAGCGGAAAGAACACCGCTGCCGCCACTACCAGGGTGATCGAACTGCGGATGTAGACGGTCCGGCGTCCGAGAGTGTCCGACTTGTGAGCGCTGAAAGCCATTCCCGCCATCCAGAACGGGCAGGATGCGATGAGAAGGAAGAGCATCGTGGTCTTGCTGAAGCCGAGTTCGGTCTCGCCGTACTTGAGGACGTAAACCATGTACGCGTACGCGATTCCGTTGGTGGCGATGAAGGTTCCACCGGCGAGGAGCACAGTCTTCCAGTGTCTGGTGAGAACCTCGAGAATCGGCATGGACTCCGCCGGTGCCTCGGACTTCGACGCGGTGAACTCGTCACTTTCCTCGAGGCCGAGACGGATCCACATCGCGACGCCCACCAGAACTGCGCTGAGCAGGAACGGGATTCGCCATCCCCAGGAGTTGAATGCATCGTCTTCCATGAAGGCGGCGAGGGGGAGATAGACGAGATTGGCCACCAGTACGCCTGCGGGAACACCGATTTGTGGTGCGCTGCCGTACAGCCCCTTCCTGCCCTCCGGTGCGTTTTCGGTGGCGACCAGAACTGCGCCGCCCCACTCGCCGCCGACACCGAGTCCCTGAACGAATCGCAAGGTCACCAGGAGTACGGGGGCAAAGACGCCGATAGCGGCGTAGTTGGGTAGCAGCCCAATGGCAACGGTGGCGCAGCCCATCAGCATCAACGAGGTGACCAACATGGATTTGCGTCCGATGCGGTCGCCGAAGTGGCCCATCACGATTCCACCGATGGGACGCGCGACGAATCCGACGGCGAGGGTGGCGAAGGCGGCGAGGGTGCCGGCCAGATCGGACGTGCCGGGGAAGAACTGCTTGCCGAGCACGAGTGCGGCGGCGGTGCCGTAGATGAAGAAGTCGTACCACTCGATGGCGGTGCCGACAAAGCTGCCGAGGGCGGCCTTACGCGCCTTGACCGTCGCGGCGGCGCGCGTTGCGGTCGGTGAGGCGATGGAGGTCATGAAGTGCCTTTCGAGATGAATGTGGCTTGAAGAAACAATGACGTGCGCCACAACAATTGAAAAGCGAAAGAATTGGAGGTTCTTGCACGGAAAATACGTGGAACCAGCTCCGCTGCCTGGTAGCGGGACTATTGGGCAGGTTCTGAGGGTGAAACGAATTCTATGAAAGCGCGTGCGACGCGGCTGAGGCGAGTGTTCTGGTGCCAAGCGAGAACCACGTGCACCGACGGCACGGCGGGGGAAGCGATGGTCTTGACGACCACCTCGAGCCCCTCGTACGTGACGTCGATCTTGGGCCGCTGGAGTAGCAGCGTCCAGCCGAGGCCACGGCCGACAAATGCCCTCGCCGTCTCGAAGTTCGCAGTTCTGTAGGCAACCTTCGGGGCGAATCCGCCTGCGCGACAGACGTCGAGCGCGTGTTTGGTGCTCGGCGGCGCGTCGAGGAGAACCATCGGGTGTTCCGCGAGGTCCGGAAGATGGATCGGTCGCTCGGACCGCGCGAGTGGGTGTTCTGCACCCAGGACGATCAAGGGTTCGCGGATGGCCAACGGAACTGTGCGCAATTGTGGAGACAGGTCCAGGTCGTAAGCGATCGCGAGGTCCAACTCGCCGTTCTCGAGATGTGTCTGGAGCCGATTCTGTGTGTCCTCGCGGAACTCCACCTGCGCGTCAGGATTCTCGCGGGTGAACCCGGCGATCATCGACGGCAATACCGTCGGCCCCAGAGCGGGATAACAGCCGATCGCGATGGGCCCCGACACGCTTCCGCCGGTTCCGAGCGCATCGGACTCGAGTTCCCCGGCTTGCTGAAGTAGCGCCCGGGCGCGCACCAGAACCGCTTCACCGGTGCGGGTGAGTTGAATGCCGAATGAGCGACGGCGAACGCACAGTTGAACTTTGAGCGCGCGTTCGAGTTCGGTGAGCGCCGCGGACAGGGCGGAGGGGGAGAGGTGCAGGCGCTCGGCCGCGGCACTGATCGTTCCGGTCTCGGCTACCGCGACAAACGCAGCCAGCTGACGCATCGTGTACGTGGGAGCAGGATCGATGCGAGGCATGAGATCGACAGTAGTCGGGTAGATTGCCCTGAATATTTTGGTGTGGCACCGTGAAGAGGCCGACGATCAATCGCTGACCTGCGTCTTCGTGGTGCCCCCGGCAGGATTCGAACCTGCGACCTTTCGCTCCGGAGGCGAACGCTCTATCCCCTGAGCTACGGGGGCGCACCGAATACTCGGTGTGCCGATTGGGCTGCGTTAGCGTAGCGCATCACGGGGGGACAAGACCAAACCGGCACCCGTCTCGGCATGGCGTCCTCGCGGGAGGTGTCGAGGATGCGGCCGGGGACCATGGTCGTCGAATCATCTGTACCGACTGACTCGGATGCTTTTTACGCCTAGGCTCGGCTCCGAGCACAGGCTCGGGCGGACTGCTCGGGCACCCTCGTGAGGTACGGGAGTCGTTGATGACCGATCACCACTATTCCGAAGACCAGCTCGCGCTCGACCTGAAGTGGTGGGCAGCGGCCAACTACCTGACCGTCGCGCAGATCTATCTGAAGGACAACACGCTTCTGCGGGAACCGTTGCGTGCCGAGCACATCAAGCCCCGACTGCTCGGGCACTGGGGGACCAGCCCCGGCTTGTCGATGATCTACACGCTCCTCAATCGGCACATCGTCGCCACCGGCGCAGACTGGCTTTACGTGACCGGTCCCGGGCACGGCGGTCCGGCGCTGGTCGCGTCGACGTATCTCGAGGGAACGTACTCGGAGATCTATCCGGAAGTCTCGGACGACGCCGAGGGCATCCACCGGATGTGTCGGCGATTCTCCGCTCCCGGCGGAGTGCCCAGCCATGTGAGTGTGCAGACACCCGGAAGCATCCACGAAGGCGGCGAGCTCGGCTACGCCCTTGCCCATGCGGCCGGCGCTGCCTTCGATCATCCGAACCTCGTGGTGGCCTGTGTGATCGGCGACGGCGAAGCGGAGACCGGGCCGTTGTCCGGTTCGTGGAAGCTCCCGGCGTTCTTGAATCCACGACGCGACGGCGCGGTGCTGCCGATCCTGCACGTGAACGGTGCCAAGATCGCCGGGCCGACGGTCTACGGACGCAGCAGCGACGAAGACATCCAGGCTTACCTCGGTGGACAGGGGTGGGCGCCGATCGTCGTCTCCGGTGACGACCCCGACGCGGTGTTTCCCCAGCTGTATCAAGCGATCTCGCAGGCGCACGAGAAGATTCGCGAGATGCAGGGTGCCGCACGCCGCGGAGAGGAGTGGACGGGTTCGTGGCCGGCAATCGTGTTGCGGACGCCGAAAGGATGGACCGGTCCACACACCGTCGACGGAATCTTGGTCGAGGGCACACATCGTGCGCACCAGGTGCCGTTGTCCGGCGTGCGAAGCAACGAATCACATCTGCGGCAACTCGAAGAGTGGATGCGGTCGTACCGTCCGGACGAGTTGTTCGACGCCAACGGATCACTCGTCGCGGAACTGGCGGCGCTGTCGCCGACGGGGGACAAGCGCATGGGGAGCACTCCCTACGCGAACGGTGGACGACTTCGCGTCGATCTCCCGATGCCGCCGCTCGAAAAGTATGCGCTTCCCATCCAATCCCCGGGTTCGACCTTCCACGAGACGACGCGAGTTCTCGGCGAGCTTCTGCGCGACATCTACGCCGCCACGGAAACCGAGGACAGCGGCGGGATCTTCCGACTCTTCTGTCCGGACGAGACGTCGAGCAATCGCCTCGGCGCCGTATTCGAGACAACCGATCGCTGCTGGCAACTGCCGATCACCGACTACGACGACGGGCTGTCCGCGGACGGTCGTGTCATGGAGGTCCTCAGCGAGCACCTCTGCGAGGGATGGCTCGAGGGCTATCTGCTGTCGGGCCGACACGGGATGTTCGCGAGCTACGAAGCATTTGCGATGGTGAGCGTGTCGATGCTCATCCAGCACGCCAAGTGGCTCCAACATGCCGTCGACCTGCCGTGGCGGGCGTCTGTTGCTTCGCTCAACGTGCTGCTGACCAGTACGTGCTGGCGCAACGATCACAACGGATTCAGTCATCAGGGCCCCGGCATGATCGACGCCGTTATTCCCTTGGCACCCAGTGTGATCCGCGTGTGGCTGCCGCCGGATTCCAACACCTTGCTCTCGATCTCGGACCACTGCCTGCGTAGTACCGACCACGTCAACCTGATAGTCGTGGACAAGCAACCGCACCTGCAGTACCTCACGCTCGAGCAAGCGCACGAGCACTGCGCGGCGGGCGCTTCGGTCTGGGAATGGGCCGGAACTGAGGCTCGCGGACAGGAACCGGACGTGGTCCTGGCCGCCGCGGGAGATGTGCCGACGCAGGAGATCCTGGCTGCTGCACAGTTGCTGCGCGATCACACACCCGAACTGATCACCCGCGTCGTCAACGTCGTCGATCTGATGGCCTTGCTGACGCCAACCGAGCATCCCCACGGATTCGGGGAGCGGGTCTTCCTCGATCTGTTCTCCGCGCAGACCGACGTCGTGTTCGCATTCCACGGATACTCGCGTGCCGTGCACGAACTGATTCACGGGCGTCCGAGTCCCGAGCGCTTCCACGTTCGCGGATTCAGTGAACAGGGAACAACCACAACACCGTTCGACATGGTTGTCCTCAACAAGATGAGCCGCTACCACCTGGTGATCGAGGCGCTACGACGCTCCAAGCGTCGGCCGGCCGGGGCGTCCGAGTTGGCGGAGTTCTGCCGCACACAGCTCGAAAAGCACTCGCGTTACATCGTCGAGCACCTCGAAGACATGCCGGAAGTAGAAAACTGGACCTGGTCCTGAAATTCAGGACCAGGCCCAGTTGGGTCTGAACAATTTCGGCTCAGTTCAGTTCTGCTCAGTTCATGGGCAGTGGCACTGCGCCGCGAGCTGCCAACATGTCGGTCATCAGCTTGGACTCGCTCTGCTGCGTGTTGACCATCGTCTGCGCCAGGCTGCGCACCGGCCCCTCGGTGGCGTCGGCTGCTGCGTACTCCATCATCGGAAGCCCACCTTCGTGGTGACGAAGCATCAGCTGCAGGAACAAGGTGTCGAGTTGCAGACCTTCCGCTGCGCGGAGAGCCGCAAGGTCCTCGGGGGACGCCATGCCGGGCATGGTGTCGACCGGCCCGGAATGACTCATGTCCATCGTGGCCGAAGTCCCGTGCGATCCATGGCCGGAGCCCGAATCCGACGACATCCACTCCATGTACGGGCCCACCTTGGACAGCGGCTGATCCCACATGGTCAGCCACGCCTGCATCTGACCGAGCTGGTTCTGCTGCGTGGTCAAGATGTCGAACGCCAGCGTGCGTACGTCGTTGTCCGTGGACTTCGTCAGGGCGATGGACGCCATGTCGACGGCCTGGCTGTGATGCACGCTCATGTCCTGCGCGAAGCCCACGTCCACCGAATCCGAAGCCGGAACGGTCAGTGACGACTTCGCATCGGGTCCGAGGAGGTTGGTCAGTGCGCCGAGCGCAAAACCGACGGCGATCGCGCCGATCAGACCGATGATCAGCAGTGCGGTGCGCTGACTCGGCTTCGAAGACTGATCGGTGTTCGTCGAACTATCCACCGGCGGGAATCTGTTCGTCGGTGGCCGGGGTAGCGCCCGTGCCGTCCATCTGGATGGCGTCGGCGCCCGGAGGTGTCGGATCGAACGGCGACGTCGACGGAGTGAACAGCGGGTTGGTGCAGCTCGCGCCGACCTCGGGGTAGACGTTCGGGTTCTGGTTCAGCGCAGTGATGAACTGATCGATGCGATCGTCGTCGGCCTTGTCGATCTCGAGGCGATGGCCCCACGACTGCAGAGAAATGGGGCTGCTCTGACCGGGGTACGGCGACATCAGCATGTAGGACTTGCCGTTCACGCGTCCGGCGAGACTGTCGATCTGGTCCTGGTCGACGAGATCGGGGTTGTACGTGATCCAGATGGCGCCGTGCTCGAGCGAGTGGACGGCGTTCTCGGTGCGAATCGGGTCGGCGTACACGGTTCCGGTGCAGTTAGCCCAGGTGGCGTCGTGCGGGCCGCCGAACGGCGGGGTCTGGTCGTACGCCACGCGCTGAGTGGAATCGACGTGCTGGCCGGCCGGGTACTCGATCTTGAGGACGCCGTCGATCTTGTCGGACGGATCCTTGTTCTCGGAGCTGTACTTGTACGGCTCGAGGGCCTGCCGCTCCTCGACCTTGGGCCACAGATTGATACCGAGCACGGCGATGAGTGCGAGCACAGCCACACCGGCGCCGATCGACAGCCAGGGGATCTGGCGGGGAGCGGGGACGCCGCCCTTGCCCTTCTTGGCCGGCCGACTGTTCTTGTTGGCGGCCTTGATGGCCTTGGCTGATTTGGCCCCGGAGTTCTTGTTGGGACCGCGACTATCGGAACCGCTTGGCATCGATTGGGCTCTTTCGGTGTGTGGGCTTGAGGTGTGGCGCGCCCGCGCATGAAGGTACGCGGTGGTAGCTCGGGCATTACCACTGTACTTTCCGAGTCTGAGGGCAAACTTTGAGAGTGGCGTGCGACACGCCACAGCGGCCCCGCGCACGTTCACGGAGAGCGAGGCGTGAGGCGAGTCTCCACTTCCGGTGTGCAGGCAATAGGATGAATACCTGTGACTCCAGCTGACCTTGCCGAACTGCTCCGCGGAACCGCAGCGAGCGTCCTTGCCGATCGTGGCCTCGACGTATCCGTGCTACCCGAAACCCTCACCGTCGAGCGACCACGCAACCCCGAGCACGGCGATTACGCCACCAACATTGCCATGCAGGTAGCCAAGAAGGTCGGCACGAATCCCCGCGAGCTGGCGGGCTGGATCGCCGAAGCCCTCACCGCTGCCGACGGAATCGAATCCGCCGAGATCGCCGGGCCCGGCTTCCTCAACATTCGGTTGGACAAGGACGCCCAGGGCGCGATCGTCGTGTCGGTTCTCGAAGCCGGTGCGTCGTACGGCTCGGGTGACTCCCTCGCCGGCAAGAAGATCAACCTCGAATTCGTCTCCGCCAACCCCACCGGACCGATTCACCTCGGTGGAACCCGTTGGGCCGCAGTCGGAGACGCGCTCGGACGCATTCTGTCCGCGCAGGGTGGTTTGGTAACACGTGAGTACTACTTCAACGATCACGGTGCCCAGATCGACCGCTTCTCGCGTTCGCTGATCGCTGCAGCGAAGGGTGAACCTGCTCCCGAAGACGGTTACGCCGGCGCGTACATCGCCGACATCGCCGCCTCGGTTCTGAAGCAGCGTCCCGACGTCATGGATCTGCCTGCCGACGAGCAGCAGGAAACCTTCCGCGCCATCGGCGTCGAATTGATGTTCACGCACATCAAGCAGACCCTGCACGACTTCGGCGTCGACTTCGACGTCTACTTCCACGAGAACTCGCTCTTCGAATCCGGTGCGGTCGAGAAGGCCGTCGAATCCCTCAAGGGTTCGGGCAACCTCTTCCACGAAGACGGTGCGTGGTGGCTCAAGAGCACCGACTACGGCGACGACAAGGACCGCGTCGTCATCAAGAGCGATGGCAACGCCGCCTACATCGCCGGTGACATCGCCTACTTCCAGAACAAGCGCGCCCGTGGGTTCGACCTCTGTATCTACATGCTCGGCGCCGACCATCACGGTTACATCGGCCGTCTCAAGGCTGCCGCTGCCGCATTCGGCGACGATCCGGACACCGTCGAGGTGCTGATCGGCCAGATGGTCAACCTCGTCAAGGACGGCACTGCCGTCAAGATGAGCAAGCGTGCAGGCACCGTCATCACCCTCGACGACCTGGTCGAGGCAATCGGCGTCGACGCCTCGCGTTACGTCATGATCCGCTCGTCGGTCGACTCGAGCATCGACATCGACCTCGACCTGTGGACCAAGACCAGCAGCGAGAACCCCGTCTACTACGTGCAGTACGCGCACGCACGCCTCTCGGCGATCGCTCGCAACGCCGCAGACCTCGGTCTGTCCGCCGACGCGAGCAACCTCGCCCTGCTCACCGTCGAGCAGGAGGGTGACCTCATCCGCACGATCGGCGAGTACCCACGCGTCGTGTCGAGCGCTGCGAATCTGCGTGAGCCGCACCGTATTGCCCGCTACCTCGAAGAACTCGCGGGTGCGTACCACCGCTTCTACGGCGCGTGCCGCATCCTTCCGCAAGGCGACGAAGACGCCACCGACGTGCACCGCGCGCGTCTGGCTCTCTGCGCCGCCACCCGACAGGTCCTGGCCAACGGTCTCGAACTGCTCGGCGTCACCGCACCGGAGCAAATGTGAACGCGCACCCCGCCGGCCCCAAGCACGCCGAGCAGTTGCAGGCCCCCGGCTTGCCCGACCGTCCGACCAGCCCCGAAGCCTTCGGCGAACTCTCACCGCAGGTGTGGCCGCGCAACGCTTCTCGTGGCGACGACGGTGAAGTGACCCTCGCGGGTGTCAAGGTCGGTGAACTTGCCGAGAAGTACGGCACTCCGTTGTTCGTCATCGACGAGGACGACTTCCGCTCGCGCTGCCGTGACATGGCCCGCGCCTTCGGCCCGGATGCCAAGGTGCACTACGCATCCAAGGCATTCCTCTGTGGCGAGATCGCACGCTGGGTCGCCGACGAAGGCCTCTCGCTCGACGTCTGCTCCGGCGGCGAACTGGCGATCGCGTTGCACGCGGACTTCCCGACCGAGCGAATTGCCATGCACGGCAACAACAAGTCAGTCGCCGAACTGGCCGCTGGTGTCGCCGCGGGCGTCGGACACGTCGTGCTCGACTCGTCGATCGAGATCGACCGACTCGATCGTGTCGCCGGTGAGGCCGGTGTCGTTCAGGACGTGTTGATCCGACTGACCGTCGGCGTCGAAGCGCATACCCATGAATTCATCTCCACCGCACACGAGGACCAGAAGTTCGGTTTCTCGCTGGCCGGGGGAGCGGCGATCGACGCGGTCCGTCGCGTCTTCGCCGCCGAAAACCTGCGACTGGTCGGCCTGCACAGCCACATCGGTTCGCAGATCTTCGACGTCGACGGTTTCGAGGTGGCAGCGCACCGCGTGATCGGTTTGCTCCGCGACGTCGTCACCGAGTTCGGAGTCGAGAAGACCAAGCAGATTTCGATCATCGACCTCGGCGGCGGCATGGGGATCTCGTATATCCCCTCCGACGACCCGCCGCCCGTCGACGAACTGGCAGCAAAGCTCGGCCACATCGTGCGCAACGAGTCCGCACTGGCCGGATTGCCGGAGCCGACGCTTGCCGTCGAACCCGGCCGCGCCATCGCCGGACCTGGCACGGTGACGCTCTACGAGGTCGGCACCATCAAGGACGTCACGGTGGGTAGCTCGCTGACACGCCGCTACATCAGCGTCGACGGCGGGATGAGCGACAACATCCGCACGTCCCTCTACGGTGCGGAGTACGAAGCCAAGTTGGTTTCGCGAACTTCCGAGGCTGATCCCGTCGTTGCACGTATCGTCGGTAAGCACTGCGAGTCCGGTGACGTGGTCATTCGGGACACCTGGATGCCCGAGGACGTCGGGCCCGGTGATTTACTAGCGGTAGCAGCGACCGGTGCATACTGCTATTCGATGTCGAGCAGGTACAACCTGCTCACCCGCCCAGCCGTGGTGGCGGTGCGTGACGGAGTCTCACGCGTGATTCTGCGGAGGGAAACAGTGGAAGATCTGCTCAGCTTGGAGGTATCGCAGTGACGAGCGAATCGGCGCATCGCGCTATCGGTGTGGCCGTTCTCGGCCTCGGCAACGTCGGGAGCGAGGTCGTCCGGATCATTCGTGAGCAGGCCGAGGAACTCGAAGCTCGCGTCGGCGCCCCGTTGGAACTGCGGGGGGTTGCCGTCCGCCGTATCGGCTCGGACCGCGGAATTCCCGAGGAACTGCAGACGACGGACGCCGAGTCCCTGGTCGGTCGTGACGACGTCGACATCGTGGTCGAGGTGATCGGCGGAATCGAGCTCCCTCGCAAGCTGATTCTCTCTTCCCTCAACTCCGGTAAGTCGGTCGTAACCGCCAACAAGGCGCTGCTCGCGGACCACACCGGTGAATTGGCGGAGGCTGCAGAGGCCAACTCTGTCGACCTGTACTTCGAGGCCGCTGTTGCCGGCGCGATCCCCGTGATCCGCCCGCTCACACAGTCGTTGGCCGGAGACCGTGTCAACAAGGTCGCCGGAATCGTGAACGGCACCACCAATTTCATCCTTTCGGCGATGGACGAGACCGGCGCCGACTACGAAGAGACCTTGGCCGAAGCCGGACGCCTCGGATACGCGGAAGCCGACCCGACCGCGGACGTCGAAGGCTACGACGCCGCGGCGAAGGCAGCGATCCTCGCGTCGATCGCGTTCCACACCCGCGTCACTGCCGCGGACGTGTACCGCGAAGGAATCTCCACGATCACCTCCGCCGACCTGGCTTCGGCGAAGGCACTCGACTGCACGATCAAGTTGCTCTCGATCTGCGAGCGCATCGTCACGCCCAAGGGCAAGGAGCGGATTTCCGCTCGCGTGTACCCGGCGCTGGTTCCGCTCAGCCATCCGCTGGCCTCGGTCAACGGCGCGTTCAACGCCGTTGTCGTGGAAGCAGAGAACGCCGGCCGGCTCATGTTCTACGGCCAGGGCGCAGGCGGCGCCCCCACCGCTTCCGCGGTGATGGGTGACCTGGTGATGGCTGCGCGCAACAAGGTTCACGGCGGCCGTGGCCCCCGCGAGTCCAAGTACGCCAAGCTCAAGGTCGCCCCGATGGGCGACATCCTCACGCGCTACTACGTGAACATGGAGGTCGCGGACAAGGAAGGTGTGCTTTCCGCAGTCGCCGCCGAGTTCGCCAAGCACGGCGTGAGCATCTCCGTCGTCCGCCAGGAGGGCGCCGGCGCCGGCGCGCGTCTGGTGGTCGTCACTCATGTAGCAACCGACGCGGCTCTCTCCGAGACCGTGGCGGCCCTCAACGAACTCGAATTCGTCACCGCTGTGACCAGCGTGCTGCGACTGGAAGGCACTGAACAATGACCGGCATCGTCAACCCCGTCCACAAGGCATGGCCGGGTCTCATCGAGGCATACCGGGACCGTCTCGCGATCGGTGACAACTGGAAGACCGTCACCCTGCGCGAAGGCGGCACCCCGCTCCTGCCGGCCGGCCACCTCTCCGAGATCACCGGCTGCGACGTCTACCTCAAGGTCGAGGGCCTCAACCCCACCGGTTCCTTCAAGGACCGCGGCATGACGATGGCCGTCACCGACGCCTTGGCCCGTGGCCAGCGCGCAGTTCTGTGCGCGTCCACCGGCAACACCTCCGCCTCGGCCGCTGCGTATGCAGCCAAGGCCGGCATGACCTGCGCCGTGCTCATCCCGCAGGGCAAGATCGCCATGGGCAAGCTTGCGCAGGCAGTCATGCACGGCGCCAAGATCATTCAGGTCCAGGGCAACTTCGACGACTGCCTCGAGCTGGCACGCAAGACCACGGCCGAATTCCCCACCATCGGTCTCGTCAACTCGGTCAACCCGGTGCGCATCGAAGGCCAGAAGACCGCGGCATTCGAGATCATGGACGTCCTCGGCAAGGCTCCCGACGTGCACGCACTCCCGGTCGGAAACGCCGGTAACATCACCGCGTACTGGCGCGGATACTCCGAGTACTACGCGGACGGTCTGACCACGGTCAAGCCCCGTATGCTCGGCGTCCAGGCAGCCGGTGCGGCTCCGCTGGTCAACGGTGCTCCCGTCAAGGATCCCGAAACCATCGCCACCGCAATCCGAATCGGTTCTCCCGCTTCCTGGAACGGCGCTGTCGCCGCGAAGGAAGAGTCGAACGGTGCATTCCGTGCCGCCACCGACGAGAAGATCCTCGAGGCTTACCGTCTGATCGCCGCCACCGAGGGCGTCTTCGTCGAACCGGCGTCGGCAGCCAGTGTCGCCGGCCTGCTCGCCGCACGTGCAGAGGGCTGGCTCGAGCCGGGCCTGACCGTCGTGTGCACGGTGACCGGTAACGGTCTCAAGGATCCTGACACGGCTTTGAAGGGTATGCCGAACGTCGAGCCGATCGGTGTCGATCCCGTTGCCGTCGCGGCTGCCCTCGAGCTTGCATAGTGTCCGTGGATTCATCGACCACTCCGCGGAATCCGGTGTCTGACATGACTATAACCCTGCCTATCGGCCTTTCGGTGACTGCTCGCGTCCCGGCCTCGAGTGCGAACTTGGGGCCGGGGTTCGACACCCTCGGTCTGGCGTTGGGGTTGTACGACGAAATCGTAGTCACCACAACGGATTCAGGCCTTCAGATCCGCGTCGAAGGTGAAGGCGCTGCCGACGTGCCCTGGGGTCCTTCGCATCTCGTGGTCCGCGCCATCGAGCGTGGTCTCGAAGCGGCCGGAGTGTGGGCCAGTGGCCTGGACGTGTTGTGCCGCAACGCGATTCCACATTCGCGCGGGTTGGGATCCTCGGCTTCCGCGGCTGTCGGTGGATTGGCAGCAGCCAACGGTCTGGCGCGCGCTCTCGATGCCGAGATCGGCTTGACGGAAGAGCAGTTGGTTCAACTCTCGTCCGAGTTCGAAGGTCACCCGGACAACGCGTCTGCCAGTGTTCTCGGTGGCGCAGTCGTCTCGTGGAGTTGCCCACCGGCCGTCGAAGGCGACGAGCCGATCTACTCCGCGGCCAAACTCGACGTCCATCCCGACATCCGTGCTGTGGCACTGGTTCCCGAGGAGCGGTCGTCCACCGCACACACTCGCGGGCTCCTGCCCGAATTGGTTCCGCACCAGGATGCCTCGTTCAACGCGAGCCGCAGCGCGCTCGCCGTCGTTGCGCTCACTGCTCGGCCCGATCTGTTGATGGCGGCCACCGAGGATCGCCTGCATCAGGCACAGCGCGCACCCGCGCTTCCGCTCACGACGCGATGGATCGGGATCCTGCGCGAGGCGGGTATTGCTGCGACCGTTTCCGGAGCCGGCCCCACCGTGTTGGCGCTCAGCACAGAACCTTTCCCCGTCGAACTCGCGGAAGCGGCGCGGGCAGACGGACTACGTGTCCTCGAATTGGACATCGCCGACGGCGTCGAAGTATCCACGACGACGGTCTGATCCCTGCCTTGGTCCTGGTGATCGCCCACTACCGATCGGTAGTGAACTGACACACCCAGTCGTCCAAATTCTTGCCGGACTCAGGTTTGGGCGCTATCCTGGGCTATGTCCGTACATCGTGCGCGTCAGTCGCCGGTGCATCACCAGGGGGCAAAACTCCTTCCCAATCGGGGTCCACAGTCCTTGGCATGATTCTCGCAGGCATGATCCTCACGCTTGTACCTTCTCCGAAGGTTTGAATCCTCCGCGGATCGAACACTCAGAGGTTCCATCACTCTGGGGTTCAACACACGGGGGAGTGAATCGTCGACGAAGGCGCGTTGGGCAGGTTTGCGAGCGCATGAAAAGTTTGAGGCGAGAGTTTCCGACAATCATGTGACGGCGGACAAGCCGGCAGTTCTGGACAGCAACCACGTACGGCACCACCGAGTTCGGTATTCAATCGAACTGCGGGACGAACCCTCGACTTTGCGCAGTGCGAGTGAGGGAAGGAAAGGACCTCCGTGACCGATACGGACCTCATCGCCACTTCTGCACCCGCCGGGTCGGAATCAGGCGACAATTCTCAGGCGTCATCTTCAGCATCGAACGGTGCGGTGGCGACCTCCACGAAGCGTGCCGAAACGCGCCGTGGTGCCGGACTCTCCGGCATGGTGCTCACCGAACTCCGCACTCTTGCGGGTGAACTGGGCATCAAAGGCACTTCCGGCATGCGCAAGGGTGACCTGATCGCAGCCATCAAGGAGCGCCAGGGCGGCAGCGCAAAGGCTGCACCCGCACAGAGTGAACTCACTCTCGACGACGCACCCGTTGCGCGCACTCGTGCCAAGAGCACTCGCGCTGCACGCACCGAAACCCCCGCAGCCGAAACAGCTCCGGCAGCCGAGTCGGCTCCTGCCGAGGCCGCGCCTGCGCGTACCGAATCCGCCGAGGATTCCGATCAGAGCGCACCCCGTCGCGGACGTCAGCGTCGCGGCGCCGCTCGTCGTGCAGGTTCACCCGACCAGGGTGAACTGAGCATCGAGCAGGAAGCTCCTTCGGCGAAGTCCGACACGGACACCGCGAAGGCCGCCGATACTTCGAAGGTCGCCGAGACCGCCAAGGCCGAGGCTCCGGCCGAGCGTCCTGCGCGCACCGAGGGCAAGTCCGACGTTGATCAGGCTCCCGCCGAGCAGGGCAACGAGCGTCCCCGCCGCGAGCGAAACCGGGACAATCAGGGCCAGCGGGACAACCAGGGCCAGCGCGAGAACCAGGGCAACCGGGGTAACCAGGATCGCCAGGACCGTCAGGATCGCGGCAATCAGAACAACGCCGGCCAGAACAACGCCGGTCCGCGTACGGACAACCGCAACAACGGACCGGATGACGACGAAGAGGGTGGACGCGGACGCCGCGGACGCCGTTTCCGCGAGCGCCGTGGCCGTGGTCGCGATCGCGGTGAGGGTGGCGCACCCAACGATTCACGCGAGACCGAGATTCGTGAGGACGACGTCCTGCAGCCGGTCGCCGGCATCCTCGACGTCCTCGACAATTACGCCTTCGTGCGTACGTCCGGGTACCTCGCCGGTCCCAACGACGTCTACGTCTCCATGAACCTGATCCGCAAGAACGGCCTTCGCCGTGGCGACGCCATCACCGGTGCCGTCCGCGTCTCGCGTGACGGTGAGCAGGGCAGCCAGCGTCAGAAGTTCAACCCGCTGGTCCGTATCGACACCGTCAACGGCGGCGACGTCGAGGCCGCGAAGAAGCGCCCCGAGTTCAACAAGCTCACGCCGCTGTACCCGAACCAGCGTCTGCGCCTCGAGACCGAGCAGCACATTCTCACGACGCGTGTCATCGACCTGGTGATGCCCATCGGTAAGGGCCAGCGCGCCCTCATCGTGAGCCCGCCCAAGGCCGGTAAGACCAGCGTGTTGCAGGCGATCGCGAATGCCGTCGCCACCAACAATCCTGAGTGCTACCTGATGGTCATCCTCGTGGACGAGCGTCCCGAGGAAGTGACCGACATGCAGCGCAGCGTGAAAGGTGAGGTCATTTCCTCCACCTTCGACCGCCCGCCGGGAGATCACACCGCAGTTGCCGAGCTGGCAATCGAGCGTGCGAAGCGCCTGGTCGAGATGGGTAAGGACGTCGTCGTACTGCTCGACTCCATCACGCGTCTGGGTCGTGCGTACAACAACTCCTCGCCGGCGTCGGGACGCATCCTCTCCGGTGGTGTCGACTCGACGGCGCTCTACCCGCCGAAGCGTTTCCTCGGTGCTGCCCGCAACATCGAGAACGGTGGATCGCTCACCATCATCGCTACCGCAATGGTCGAGACCGGATCCACCGGCGACACCGTGATCTTCGAAGAGTTCAAGGGCACCGGCAACGCCGAGCTCAAGCTCGATCGCAAGATCGCCGAACGCCGCGTGTTCCCTGCCGTGGACGTCAACCCGTCCAGCACGCGTAAGGACGAGTTGCTCCTGAGCCCGGACGAAGCTGCGGTGCTGCACAAGCTCCGCCGCGTCCTGTCCGGTCTGGACTCGCATCAGGCCATCGATCTGCTGATCGATCGACTGAAGAAGAGCAAGAACAACCTCGAGTTCCTGATGCAGGTCTCCAAGACCGCACCGGGTGCGATCGACGACTGATCGATTCGACGTCAAAAGGCCCATAACCAGCTGGTTGTGGGCCTTTTGCGTGGGCGGAACAAAACCGAGCGACAGTGCGTTGACAACTTCGTACAGCCACCCCGAGGCGTGCGAGACGCGGATTATCCGGTGAGGTACCGCATCTGGCATACTGAACGGCCGAGTCCGGTTCCGGTTCACGATGTCGATTGGCGACGTCGACCCGGCGACCATTGAAAGGGACACCATGAAGGCAGGAATCCACCCAACCTACGTAGCGACCACCGTCGTCTGCGGTTGCGGTAACACGTTCGAGACCCACAGCACCAAGGAGTCCGGACGCATCAACGTCGAGGTTTGCTCGCAGTGCCACCCGTTCTACACGGGCAAGCAGAAGATTCTCGACACCGGTGGACGCGTCGCTCGCTTCGAGGCTCGCTACGGCAAGCGCGCAGACAGCAAGGTCCCGGCCACCGAGTCCTAGCTGTTCCGCCGACGCCCGATCTGCCATGCGCAGATCGGGCGTCGGCTTTTTTGTGCCTGCACTCGGTTTGCGCGTTTCCCGGGTCCCGGCGTCGAAATACCTTCAAGCGCGCACCGTAGGAATCGAAACTCAGAGCGGAGCGAACCATGGCAGGCGCAACCCAGCCCTCGGCCATCGACGACATCTTGGCGGAGCACGCCGGTCTCGAAGCACAGATGTCCGATCCGGCGCTGCACAACGACCCTGCCGCTGCCAGGCGCGTCGGTAAGCGGTTCTCCGAGCTCTCGCCGATCATGTCGACGTACAACAAGCTCACCGCTGCGCAGGACGATCTGGAAGCCGCGCGCGAACTAGCCGCCGACGATTCCAGCTTCGCCGCCGAGATCCCCGATCTCGAAGCCGAGGTCGCGCAGCTCGAGCAGACGCTTACCGATCAGTTGGCGCCGCGTGATCCGCATGACGGCGACGACATCGTCCTCGAAGTGAAGTCCGGTGAGGGCGGCGAAGAATCCGCCCTCTTCGCCTCGGACCTGGCCCGCATGTACGTCCGCTACGCGGAACGGCATGGCTGGCGCGTCGAGATTCTCGACGCGACGGTCTCCGATCTCGGCGGATACAAGGAAGCCACGCTGTCGATCAAGAGCAAGTCGGACACCCCGGACGGAGTGTGGGCGCGACTGAAGTTCGAGGGCGGCGTTCACCGCGTCCAGCGAGTGCCCGTCACCGAATCCCAGGGACGCGTTCACACTTCGGCTGCCGGCGTTCTGGTCTACCCGGAGCCCGAAGAGGTCGAGCAGGTCCAGATCGACGAAAGTGACCTGCGTATCGACGTCTACCGTTCGTCCGGCAAGGGCGGTCAGGGCGTCAACACGACCGACTCTGCTGTCCGAATCACGCACCTTCCGACCGGCATCGTCGTCACCTGCCAGAACGAGCGTTCGCAGCTCCAGAACAAGGCGCGCGCCATGCAGGTCCTTGCAGCCCGTTTGCAGGTAGTCGCCGAGGAAGCCGCGGACGCTGAAGCGTCGGCAGGTCGCCAGAGTCAGGTTCGGACGGTGGACCGTTCGGAGCGCATCCGCACCTACAACTTCCCCGAGAACCGCATCACCGATCACCGCATCGGATTCAAGTCGCACAACCTCGATGCGGTGCTCGACGGTGAGCTCGACGCACTTCTCGATGCATTGGGCAAGGCGGACCGAGAGGCGCGTCTCGCGGCCGAGTAGATGCAGACCATGACTGACCTCCATCCCGCCGGGAACTCGGTGAACCGCGTGTCGGTCGAGCGTGGCAGGCTGTACCCGTGAGTCGACTTCCACTTCGTTTGGCGCTGATCGAAGCTGCAAAACAGCTCGACGCCGCAGGTGTGCCCAGCCCACGCACCGACGCCGAGTTGTTGGCATCCCACCTGCTCGGGGTCGAACGCACGCGTCTCGGGCTGATTCCGTTGGTCGATCCCGAGGTCATCGCGGCGTTCGACGAGTTGGTTGCGCAACGGGTGAAGCGGATTCCGTTGCAGCACATCATCGGAGTCGCGTCGATGGGCAACATCGACGTCGCTGTCGGGCCGGGTGTCTTCATTCCGCGGCCGGAAACCGAACTGCTCATGGGTTGGGCACTCTCGTTCCTCGAAGGTTGCGGAAGCAAGCCGCCGGTAGTTCTGGACCTGTGTACGGGATCGGGTGTACTCGCGCTGTCCATCGCCGAGGCCCGTCCGGACGCCGTCGTTCACGCCGTGGAGAAGGAGCCCGCCGCCCTGGCGTGGGCGCGTCGTAATGCTGCCGACCGCGAGGCCGCCGGTGATACACCGATCCATCTGCATCAGGGCGATGTCACCGATCGGAACCTGTTGCCAGGGCTCGAGGGCGGCGTCGATCTGGTCGTTTCCAATCCGCCGTACATCCCCGAAGGCGCGCAATTGCAGCCTGAGGTCATGGATTACGACCCGCACACCGCGTTGTTCGGTGGCGTCGACGGTCTGTCCGTCATCAAACCCATGATCAGCAACATCGCGCGGTGGCTTCGAATCGGCGGCGCGGCAGGCATCGAGCACGACGACACCAACGGGGACGGCGTCGCTGCGCTGTTCTCGGCGCGCCGGGTATTCGGCGAGGTCGCGCAGCATCCAGATCTTGCCGGTCGTCCGCGATTCGTCGTCGCCAGACGTGTCGCCACCGACGTCGAAGCACAGCGGAATCGAACGCCCGAAGCGCAGAGTGAAAGGATGGCTGAGTGAGCACCGTGTACGACTGCAGTCAGACAGATTCCCGAACCGCAGGCTTGGCCGCCGCGAAGAACGCGCTCAAGGCCGGCCGACTCGTAGTTCTCCCTACCGACACCCTTTACGGACTCGCCGCCGACGCGTTCGACAGCGAAGCTGTCACGAGTCTGTTGCGCGCCAAGGGACGCGGGCGAGACATGCCCGTCCCGGTTCTGGTCGGATCGTGGAACACCATCGACGGGCTCGTCTACAGCGTGCGCCCGCAGGCACGGGATCTGATCCGCGCATTCTGGCCCGGCGGACTGAGCCTGGTCGTCGAGCAGGCGCCTTCACTTGCCTGGGACCTCGGTGATACCCGCGGAACCGTCATGCTCCGCATGCCCTTGCATCCGGTTGCCCTCGAACTGTTGCGCGATGTCGGACCGCTTGCCGTCTCGAGCGCCAACATTTCGGGGCGTCCGCCGGCAACTACCGTCGAGGAAGCCCGAGATCAGCTCGGCGGATCTGCCAGCGTGTATCTCGACGGGGGCAAGGCCGAACACGCCGTTGCTTCCACGATCGTCGACCTGACCGGCAATTCACCGCGTATCTTGCGAGTGGGTGCCGTCTCGGCAGAATCCATCGCCGAGGTATTGGGCACCAGTCCGGAAAGTCTCGTAGAGGGAGTTTCGTAACGATGGTCGGCGCCGGCGGCGAGCGCGCGGGGGAATCCACGTATTGGGGACCGGATTTCGGTGAGCTTGCCACGGCAGACCCCGAGATCGCGGCTGTTGCGCTGGCGGAACTCGAGCGTCAGCGCGACGGACTTCAACTCATCGCGAGCGAGAACTTCACCAGCCCTGCCGTACTGGCTGCCTTGGGTTCGACCCTGAGCAACAAGTACGCCGAGGGCTATCCGGGTCGGCGTTATTACGGCGGGTGCGAGTACGTCGACGTAGCCGAGAATCTGGCGATCGATCGGGCAAAGGCGCTGTTCGGCGCCGAGCACGTCAACGTCCAACCGCATTCGGGGGCCACTGCGAATCTCGCGGTGTACGCTGCATTCGCCAAGCCCGGCGACACCGTATTGGCGATGAGTCTGCCGCACGGTGGGCATCTGACTCACGGGTCTCGCGTCAGCTTTTCGGGGCAGTGGTTCACCACCGTTCCCTATCACGTCGATTCGGCCACCGAATTGATCGACTACGACGAGGTTCGCACCCTGGCTCTGGCGCACAAGCCGAAAATCATCGTCGCCGGCGCGACCGCGTACTCCCGCACCATCGACTTCGCAGCCTTCCGCTCGATCGCGGACGAGGTCGGTGCGATCCTGTGGGTCGACGCCGCCCACTTCATCGGACTGGTGGCAGGCCGGGCGATACCGTCGTGCGTTCCGTACGCCGACGTCGTCTCCGCGACGACGCACAAAGTCCTCAGAGGCCCGCGCGGCGGAATGATCCTGTGCCGCAGCGAGCATGCCTCGGCCGTAGATCGCGCGGTGTTCCCCTTCATTCAAGGCGGCCCGATGATGCATGCGATCGCCGGGAAAGCGGTTGCGTTCAAAGAGGCGTCGACGCCGGAATATCGTTGGTATGCACAGGAAGTGGTTGCCAACGCATCGGCGCTCGCGCTGTCGTTGGAAGCTCGCGGTCTGCGCACCGTGTCCGGTGGAACCGACACACATCTGGCGCTTCTCGACCTGCGCGCAAGCGGTGTCACCGGCGTCGACGCCGAGCGTAGGTGCGGACTGGCTTCGATCACGCTCAACAAGAACGCGATTCCGTTCGATCCGCAGTCGCCCGCCGTCACGTCCGGAATCCGCGTCGGGTCCGCGGCCGTGACGACCCAGGGTTTCAACCGCTCCGACATGAGCGTGGTGGGGGAGTTGATCGCGCGCGCAGTTGTCGCGGACCCCGCCACCACGTCAGGAGAGGCCGAGTTGGCAGCAGTTGCCGACGGCGTTCGCGAACTGGTCCGGGCAAAGCCTGCCTATGCCCGCCAGACGGGTGATCTCGAGCAGTGATCACTTCCTACGAGGCGACCACGTATCTGGCACAGGGTGGCGGGGGAGCGGGTGTTCCCATCCGTGAACTTTTGCTCGTGCTGTGTACGGCGGCGGTGGTGACCTACCTGGCGACTGGCGCAGTCCGGTTGTTGGCGCTGAGGTTCGGCGCTGTCGCGATTCCTCGTGATCGGGACGTTCACGTCGAGCCGATTCCGCGCCTCGGTGGCGTCGGAATGTATGTCGGCATGGCTGTCGGTCTGCTGTTTGCGCAGCAATTACCCGCGCTCACAAGAGGTTTCGGCTTCGGCAGTCCTGACGTACACGCTGCGCTCGTAGCTGGCGCCGTCATCGTCCTCGTGGGTGTGATCGACGACAGGTGGGGCCTCGACGCCCTCACCAAATTTGTCGGTCAGGTGACTGCTGCCGGCGTTCTCGTGGTGATGGGCGTCAGCTGGTTCATCATCTACAACCCGTTCGGCGGTGACGGTGGGTCCACCATCATCCTCGATCAGATTCAATCCGGACTGTTCACCGTTGCTGTTGCCGTCGCGACCATCAACGCCATGAATTTTGTCGACGGTCTCGACGGATTGGCCGCCGGGTTGGGTCTGATTGCGGCGCTCGCCATCCTCATCTTCTCGATCGGTCTTCTCCACGATCAGGGCGGCGACGCGAGTGTCTACCCGCCGGCGATGATCGCGGCGGCTTTGGCAGGCGCTTGTCTCGGTTTTCTTCCACACAACTTCAATCCAGCGCGCATTTTCATGGGCGATTCCGGGTCGATGTTGATCGGTCTCATGCTGGCCGCGATCTCCACCAGTGCATCCGGTCGTATTCCGCTCACTGCCTACGGAACCCGCGACCTCGTCGGCCTCCTCGCGCCGTTGTTGCTGGTCGGGGCTGTGATGTTCATCCCGATGCTGGACATGCTCCTGGCCGTGATCCGCCGGACGAAAGCGGGCGTCAGTCCGTTCAGTCCGGACAAGATGCACCTGCATCATCGCCTCTTGCAGATCGGACACACGCACCGACGAGTTGTGCTGGTCATCTACCTGTGGGTCAGCGTCCTGGCGTTCGGTGCCGTCGGATCCTCGCTGCTCAATCGTCAGCTGGTTGTTGTACTCGTCGCGGCCGGTTTGGTTCTTGCGTTGTTCTTCACTGCGGTGCCTTCGCTGATCGATCGCAAGCAGCAGCGTCGCTAGCCAAGTTTTCCGATCCATTACCCTTGGGCATCGTGACGAACACGCCGCAGCCTGTACCTGCCTCGCAACCCATCCCTGATTCGACCGCCGCCATGAAGTCGGCCGTGAAGTGGGGTGTGATGGGGCTGATCGCGCTGGCCGTGGTCGGCGCGCTCCTGGGCGGGCTCTTCGCCGGTAAGGAAGGCGTCTACGGCGCTCTGATCGGCGCAGCCGTCGGCGGCGGGTTCATCTTGTTCACGGCGTTGGGTGTGCTGCTCACAGCGAAGCTGCCTGCGCTCACGGCCGGTGCCGTTCTGCTCGGTACCTGGCTGCTGAAGATGATTCTCGCGATGGTGGTTCTCTTTGTCCTCTCGGACATGGATTTCTACAACAAGACCGCCCTCGTCCTGGTCATCATCATGTCGCTGGTCGTGGTGCTCGGTGCGGAGACTTACGGCGTCCTGGGAACCAAAACTCCGTACGTCGATCCCGCTCCCAGCAGCAACGTCGACGACGACGAGTAGTACTACAAGAGGTAACTAATCGGACTTCCAGGTACCCCATCTACACAATGTCGTAGATGACTTGATAAGGTTCGGTTCAAGCGAGAGCAATGGTGGGCCGAGTAACACTCAGCCGACGATGCCATGTGCTCGCAGGTGGTCGAAATTCTGACCACTGAGTCGACGAGAGTCGCCGACACCGACAGACGCCAGGCCCCTCTAGGGTTCTCCAGCTGCTGACGAATGCGCGAGTCGAACTTGTCGACTTGTAGATCGTCAATGTCCGATCGAACCGCAGTCAATGATGGCTGCGGACCGACTACGGGAGAGAACGCTGAGCGTCACCACCCTGGCCGCGGATGAATTCCATGCGCCGTCACTAGACGATTTTTTCCCGCCCTCCGTGTTGATTCACGCGGGCCCCTTCGAGCTCGACCGTCTGATGCTGATTCGTCTGCTGATGTCGGTGCTGGTCGCAGCCTTCTTCGTGATCGCGATGCGCAGCCCTCGATTGGTTCCCCGTGGGATGCAGAACGCCGCTGAGCTTGCGCTCGACTTCGTTCGTATCAACATCGCCGAGGAGATCCTGGGCAAGGAACAGGGCAAGCGCTTCCTGCCGGTCATCACGACGATCTTCTTCATCGTGGTCGCCAGCAACCTGGCCAGCATCATTCCTTTCCTGAACATCTCGCCGAACGCACGAATCGGTATGCCCCTGGTACTCGCGGCGCTCGCCTACATCGTGTTCAACTACGTCGGAATCAAGAAGTACGGCTTCTTCAAGTACGTCAAGAGCAGCATCGTCGTTCCCGGCGTCCCGCTGCCCCTGCACTTCTTGTTGGTGCCCATCGAGTTCATCTCGACCTTCATCCTGCGCCCGTTCACGCTGATGGTTCGTCTCATGGCCAACATGTTGGCCGGCCACATCCTGCTGGTGCTGTTCTTCAGCGCGACGAACTACTTCTTCTTCGTGTCGGGCGGATTCCAGGCGATCTTCGGCGTTCCGTCGATCATCGCCGGTATCGCATTCACGTTCTTCGAGCTGCTGGTCATCTTCCTGCAGGCTTACGTGTTCGCGTTGCTGACCGCGGTGTACATCGAACTGGCGCTCCACGCCGACGAGCACTGACCTTTTACCTCCTCACCAGCTACACCAAGAACTGAGCCTCTTGCCGAATCCGGCGGAGGTCAACAGAAAGGGAATGGAACACCATGAGCATCGCTTACCTCGCTCAGGAAGTTGTCGAGACCAAGTCGCGCGGCTACGGAGCCATCGGCTACGGCCTCGCAGCAATCGGCCCCGGCATCGGCGTGGGCATCGTTGTGGGCAAGGCAATCGAAGGCATGGTCCGCCAGCCCGAGATGGCCGGCCAGGTTCGTACCACCATGTTCCTCGGTATTGCATTCACCGAGGCCCTCGCATTGATCGGCCTTGTCGCCGGTTTCATTTTCTAAGACAGACATGGGAGCCACCTTCGCAGTGCTCGCGGCAACAGAGGAGACACACAATCCTCTCTTGCCCGAGACATACGACATCGTGTGGTCCGCGGTTGCGCTCGTCGTAGTCGGTTTTGTCTTCTGGAAGCTCGTTCTTCCGAAGTTCCAGAAGGTCTTGGCCGAACGCACCGAGCAGATCGAGGGCGGCATCAAGAAGGCCGAAGACGCACAGGCAGAGGCAGCGGCCGCGCTCGAGCAGTACCGCGCGCAGCTCGCCGAAGCTCGTACCGAGGCAGCGCAGATCCGTGAGGAAGCGCGTACCCAGGGTCAGCAGATCATCGCTGACATGAAGGTTCAGGCGCAGGACGAGAGCGACCGCATCGTGGCCGCAGGCCACAGCCAGCTCGTCGCCCAGCGTCAGCAGATCGTCGCTGAGCTCCGCTCGGATCTCGGCAAGACCGCTGTAGACCTGGCCGAGAAGGTCATCGGGGAGTCTCTCGCCGACGACGTGAAGCGCGCCGGAACGGTTGATCGTTTCCTCAACGAGCTCGACACCGTCAGCGCTGATTCAGCCAGGAAGTGAGCAACATGTACGCAGCGAGCCGTGAAGCCTTGGCGCAGACTCGTTCTGCGCTGAGCAGTGCCCTGGGCGCCGTCTCTGCAGGAGCCGCAACTGCTGCTTCTGCTCAGGCTGGGTCCGAGCTCTTCTCGGTGGTCGAGGTACTCGACGGCCAGCGCGCTCTTCGCAGCGCGCTGGCTGACGCTTCGGCACCGGCCGCTGGTCGCCAGGCTTTGGCAGAGCAGTTGTTCTCCGGAAAGGTCGGCGCCGAGGCGCTCGCCACCGTGAAGGCAGCTGCAGGCCAGGACTGGTCTGCGGCCCGCGACTTGGTCAACTCGCTCGAACTGCTCGGACGCGAAGCTCTGCTCCGCGCCGCAGCCGATCAGAGCCAGTTGGACACCGTTGAGGACGAGCTCTTCCGTCTCGGTCGCATCGTGGCAGGGGATCCCAGCCTGGAGCAGACGCTCTCGGATCTGTCGGTTCCCGCAGCCCGCAAGCGTGAGTTCCTCTCCCGCTTGCTCTACGGCAAGGTCACTGCGGTCACCGAGGCACTCGCCGGACAGGCCGTCGGCCGGTTGAAGTCTGCACCCGCAGACACTTTCGATCAGCTGTCGAATCTTGCCGCAGCGCAGCGCGATACCACCGTTGCTCACGTTCGCAGCGCCTCGGCGTTGAGCTCGGAGCAGTCGGATCGCTTGGCCAGCACTCTTACCCGCACCTACGGGAAGCCGGTAGCAGTACACGTCGAGGTTGATCCAGAACTCCTCAGCGGCTTGGTCGTCCGGGTGGGCGACGAGGTTATCGACGGCAGCGCAGCGGGTCGACTCGCAGCACTGCGGAAGAACCTCAAGTAGTCCTTCAGCCGAACACATACTCCAGATCTTTTCGAAGACCAGACACCGAGAGCAGGAAAAACATGGCGGAGCTGACGATCTCCTCCGACGAGATCCGTAGCGCGATCGACAACTACACCGCGAGCTACTCCCCGGAGGCCTCCCGTGAGGAGGTCGGCACAGTGACCGACACCAGTGACGGCATTGCGCACGTCTCTGGCCTGCCTTCGGCTATGTCCAACGAGCTGTTGGAGTTCCCCGGTGGAATCGTCGGCGTCGCGCTCAACCTGGATGCCACCGAAATCGGTGCCGTCATCCTTGGCGATTACCAGAACATTCAAGAAGGCCAGGAAGTAAAGCGCACGGGCGACGTTCTGTCGGTTCCCGTCGGCGATGCTTTCCTCGGCCGTGTCATCGACCCGCTGGGTGCGCCCATCGACGGCCTCGGCGAGATCGAGAGCACCGAGAACCGTGCACTCGAGCTCCAGGCCGCTTCGGTGCTCGAGCGCCAGCCGGTCGAAGAGCCGCTCCAGACCGGTATCAAGGCTATCGACGCCATGACCCCGATCGGCCGCGGCCAGCGCCAGCTCATCATCGGCGACCGCAAGACCGGCAAGACCGCGGTCTGCATCGACGCCATCCTGAACCAGAAGGCCAACTGGGATTCCGGCGATGTCAACAAGCAGGTGCGCTGCATCTACGTTGCCATCGGTCAGAAGGGTTCCACCATCGCGGGCGTCAAGGCTGCCCTCGAGGAGAAGGGCGCGATGGAGTACACCACCATCGTTGCTGCTCCGGCCTCTGATTCCGCAGGCTTCAAGTGGCTCGCACCGTACACCGGCTCGGCCATCGGCCAGCACTGGATGTACCAGGGCAAGCACGTTCTGGTCGTGTTCGACGACCTGACCAAGCAGGCAGAGGCGTACCGCGCCATCTCGCTGCTGCTGCGTCGCCCGCCGGGACGCGAGGCTTACCCCGGTGACGTCTTCTACTTGCACTCCCGTCTGCTGGAGCGTTCGGCGAAGCTGTCCGACGCACTCGGCGGTGGCTCGCTGACGGCTCTGCCGATCATCGAGACCAAGGCGAACGACGTCTCGGCTTACATCCCGACCAACGTCATCTCCATCACCGACGGTCAGGTGTTCCTCGAGTCCGACCTGTTCAACAAGGGCGTTCGCCCCGCGATCAACGTCGGTATCTCGGTCTCCCGCGTCGGTGGCGCTGCACAGACCAAGGGCATGAAGAAGGTTTCCGGTTCGCTGCGTCTGGAACTGGCTCAGTTCCGTGAGCTCGAAGCGTTCTCCGCCTTCGCTTCCGACCTCGACGCTGCCTCCAAGGCTCAGCTCGAGCGCGGCGCCCGTCTGGTCGAGCTGCTCAAGCAGGATCAGTACAGCCCGATCCCCGTCGAGGACCAGATCGTCTCGATCTACCTGGCCGGCGAAGGCATCTTCGACAGCGTTCCGATCGGCGACGTCCGTCGCTTCGAGAAGGAACTGCTCGAAGACCTCAAGCACTCGGCTGCTGGCGTCTACTCCAGCATCAACGGCGGTAAGGCACTCGATGCCGACAACGCTGCTGAGCTGATCGCCGCGACGAACAAGTTCAAGGAAGGCTTCATCGCATCCGACGGAAGCCGGGTCGTGAACGAAGCCGAGGCTGACGCTTTGGGCGCCGACGAGGTCGCGAACGAGCAGATCAACGTCAAGCGCAAGACCGTCAGCAAGTGACGTACGCGCCCATGACACTGCGAATTCCGAAGGGAGAGTGATTGATCGATGGCGAGCATTCTCGAATTGCGGTCTCGTATCAAGTCGGTCAACTCGACCAAGAAGATCACCAAGGCACAGGAACTGATCGCGACTTCGCGTATCACCAAGGCTCAGATTCGCGTCGCCGCGTCCAAGCCGTATGCCGAGGAGATCACGAAGGTACTCACCGAATTGGCGAGTGCGTCTGCTTCGCTCGATCACCCGTTGCTCAACGAGCGTCCGGAGCCCAAGCGGGCAGCGGTCCTCGTTGTCACCAGTGACCGCGGCATGTGTGGTGGCTACAACTCCAACGTCCTCAAGCAGGCAGAAGAGCTCATGGCTCTCCTCCGCAGCGAGGGCAAGGAGCCGGTCGTGTACGTGCTCGGTTCCAAGGGGCTCGGCTACTACACGTTCCGCGGCCGCGACATCGGTGCTG
The DNA here is from genome assembly GCF_019266085.1 of Rhodococcus sp. FH8. Taxonomy (NCBI): domain Bacteria; kingdom Bacillati; phylum Actinomycetota; class Actinomycetes; order Mycobacteriales; family Nocardiaceae; genus Rhodococcus; species Rhodococcus sp. FH8. Next base: position 157,301 of record NZ_LPNQ01000076.1, read on the forward strand.
CGTGGACGGGCTTCTCGCAGGATCCGGGTTACTCGGATGCAGCGAAGGCCAGCCGCCACCTGGTGGAGCTGTTCATGGCTGGTTCGGGTAACCAGGTTGCCGCTCCGAACGGTGAAGGCACGATCGAGGGCGTCGACGAACTCCATATCGTCTACACCCGCTTCGTGTCGATGCTGACGCAGACTCCCGAGGTTCGCCGTATGGCTCCTCTCGAGGTCTTCGTGTCGGAAGAGCGCATCGAACTCGGTGACGACATGCTGACCAACGGCCACGACGACGACCATGACAATGGCCCCGTCGCGGACTTCAGCTTCGAGCCCGAGCCCGAGAAGCTTCTCGGCGCTCTTCTCCCGAAGTACGTCAGCACTCGTATCTTCTCGTCGCTTCTCGATGCTGCGGCATCGGAGTCGGCAGCCCGTCGTACTGCCATGAAGGCCGCGACGGACAACGCAAACGAACTGGTGAACACGTTGAGCCGTCAGGCCAACCAGGCTCGCCAGGCCCAGATCACCCAGGAAATCAGCGAGATCGTCGGCGGCGCCAACGCGCTCGCCTCGAGCGCAGGAAGTGACTAGCACATGACCGCAGCAGTAACCGAAAACAACGGGGCAGGTTCGGCTTCGGCCGTAGCCGGCCGCGTCGTGCGGGTCATCGGTCCCGTCGTGGACGTTGAATTCCCGCGTGGCGCTGTTCCTGAACTGTTCAACGCCCTGAACGCCGAGATCACGCTTCCCTCGGTCGCCAAGACGCTGACGCTCGAGGTTGCACAGCACCTCGGTGACAACCTGGTCCGCACCGTCTCCATGCAGCCCACCGACGGCCTCGTCCGCGGCACTGCAGTGACCGACTCGGGCAAGCCGATCTCGGTTCCCGTCGGTGACGTCGTCAAGGGCCACGTGTTCAACGCCCTGGGCGATTGCCTCGACACCCCCGGCCTCGGCCGCGACGGCGAGCAGTGGGGCATCCACCGCAAGCCACCAGCCTTCGATCAGCTCGAAGGTAAGACCGAGATCCTCGAGACCGGCATCAAGGTCATCGACCTTCTCACCCCGTACGTCAAGGGTGGAAAGATCGGCCTGTTCGGTGGCGCCGGCGTCGGCAAGACCGTTCTGATCCAGGAAATGATCACGCGTATCGCTCGCGAGTTCTCGGGCACCTCGGTGTTCGCAGGCGTCGGTGAGCGTACCCGTGAGGGCACCGACCTCCACCTGGAAATGGAAGAGATGGGCGTCCTCCAGGACACCGCCCTTGTCTTCGGCCAGATGGACGAGCCGCCCGGAACGCGTATGCGCGTCGCCCTGTCCGCACTGACGATGGCGGAGTACTTCCGCGACGTTCAGGGCCAGGACGTTCTGCTGTTCATCGACAACATCTTCCGCTTCACGCAGGCAGGCTCCGAGGTTTCCACCCTCCTCGGCCGTATGCCTTCGGCAGTGGGCTACCAGCCCACGCTGGCGGACGAGATGGGTGAGCTCCAGGAGCGCATCACCTCGACTCGCGGTCGCTCGATCACCTCGCTGCAGGCTATTTACGTGCCCGCCGACGACTACACCGACCCCGCGCCGGCTACGACGTTCGCGCACCTCGATGCCACCACCGAGCTTTCGCGCCCGATTTCGCAGATGGGTATCTACCCCGCTGTGGATCCGCTGAGCTCGACCTCCCGCATCCTGGAGCCCGGCATCGTCGGTGCCGAGCACTTCCGCGTTGCCAACGAGGTCAAGCGCATTCTGCAGAAGTACAAGGAACTGCAGGACATCATCGCCATCCTCGGTATGGACGAGCTTCAGGAAGAGGACAAGGTCCTCGTCGGCCGCGCCCGTCGTATCCAGAAGTTCCTCGGCCAGAACTTCATCGTTGCCGAGAAGTTCACCGGTGAGCCCGGCTCCGTCGTGCCGCTCCGCGACACGATCGAAGCCTTCGACCGCGTCTGCAAGGGCGAGTTCGATCACCTGCCCGAGCAGGCATTCAACAGCTGCGGTGGACTCGATGACGTCGAGGCTGCAGCCAAGAAGATGGCCGGGAAGTAGTCCACGATGGCTGAGATGACCGTAGAACTCGTTGCCGTCGAGCAGCGCTTGTGGTCTGGTTCGGCGACGCTGGTCAGCGCTCAGACCACCGAGGGTGAAATCGGAATCATGCCCGGGCATGAGCCGGTCCTCGGCCAGCTGATCGAGGGCGGAACCGTGTCGATCACCTCGGTCGACGGCGAGCGTATCGTTGCTGCGGTACACGGAGGATTTCTCTCCGTCACTGCGACGACGGTGACGATCCTTGCCGAGTCCGCGGACATGGCACAGGACATCGACGTCGAGGCAGCCAAGGCTGTCTTGGCCGAGAACTCGGGCGACCTCGAAGCGATTGCGGTCGCCAAGGGTCAGCTCCGGGCCGTCGAGCGCGCGTAAGTTACTCGAGTAAAGCCGCGACGGGAGCCGACGAACAGTGACATTCGGAATGACTGTGTTGATCATTCTGGTTGTGCTGCTCGCGGTTCTCGTCGCGGCTTTTCTGTATCGTCTGCTGGTTCTGCGTCGCGGCGGTACCGCTGCACTGCTTCGTGTTCTGCCATCCCCGGGGGACAGCGGGTGGCGTCACGGAATCATTCGCTACGGCGAAAGCACTTTCGTCTTTTTCAAACTGTCGAGTCTGCGGCCGGGCCCGGACTCCAGGATCGATCGTCAAGGTATCGAGGTCGAGAGCCGTCGTTCTCCCTCGGGTACCGAATTCGACATCATGAGCGACGACATCGTCGTGGTCAAGGTCAATGACGGCTCGTCGGCCTACGAAATCGCTTTGGACAGTGGAGCATTGACAGCGTTCCTGTCCTGGGTGGAATCGCGGCCGGACGGGCGCGCCCGTAGGCGACGCACCGCCTGACCGGTCCCACTCAAGCCCCGGCGCCGGGCTTCCAGAGCACATCGCCTTCAGGATTTGCCACTCTTCCCATGATGAAGAGCAGATCCGACAATCTGTTGAGGTATTTCGCGGGGAGCACGCTCGTGTCCTCCGGGTTCGCATCGATGGCGGACCAAGCCGCACGCTCCGCACGCCGCGAGACGGTTCTTGCTACGTGAAGCAGGGCTCCCAAGGCGGTTCCGCCCGGCAGAATGAACGAATTCAACGGTGCCAGTTGCTCATTGAGTTCATCGCACCATCCTTCGAGTCGATCGATGTAGGACTGAGTCACTCGTAGCGGCGGGTACTTCGGGTTCTCGACCACGGGGGTGGACAAGTCGGCCCCTGCGTCGAAAAGGTCGTTCTGGATCTGGCGCAGCATTGCGAGGAGATTCTCCGGGGGAGTGCCGAGGGCAACGGCCACACCGATCGCTGCATTGGTCTCGTCGCAATCCGCGTAGGCGATCAGACGCGGATCGTTCTTGGACACGCGGGAAAAATCGCTGAGGCCCGTGGTCCCGTCGTCGCCGGTCCGGGTGTAGATCTTCGTCAGGTGAACAGACATAGGGCTACGGTACCGGCGCGGTGCCGACGAGGTTGTGGCTCTAGGCTGTGAACCGTGAGTGAGCACTTTCTTGTGACCGGGGGTAACCGCCTCGAAGGTGAAGTACTGGTGGGAGGGGCCAAGAACAGTGTGCTGAAGCTGATGGCCGCGGCGCTGTTGGCCGAAGGCACCACTGTCGTGACCAACTGCCCGGACATTCTCGACGTACCGCTGATGGCGGACGTTCTGCGAGGTCTGGGCTGCGAAGTCGAACTCGAAGATTCCGAAGTGCGGATCACGACGCCGGCCGAGCCGAAGTATCACGCTGACTTCGATGCGGTGAAACAGTTCCGAGCGTCAGTGTGTGTTCTCGGTCCGCTGGTCGCGCGTTGTCGACGCGCTGTTGTTGCCTTGCCTGGCGGTGACGCCATCGGTTCGAGGCCCCTCGACATGCACCAATCCGGGCTCCGCCTGTTGGGTGCGCGCAGCGAGATCGAACACGGATGTGTAGTTGCCGAGGCAGACGACCTGCATGGAGCGAACATCCGCCTGGTCTTCCCGTCTGTGGGTGCAACCGAGAACATCTTGATGGCAGCGGTCCTCGCCCGTGGTGAGACAGTGATCGACAACGCTGCACGTGAGCCCGAGATCGTGGATCTGTGCAACATGCTCAACGAGATGGGCGCCAAGGTATCTGGCGGCGGAAGTTCGACGCTCACCATTCAAGGCGTCCGCAAGTTGGAACCGACTACGCACCGCGTCATCGGTGACCGGATCGTTGCCGCAACATGGGGTGTCGCTGCCTCCATGACCAGGGGTGACGTCCGCGTTCGCGGGGTGAACCACAAGCATCTCGGACTGGTCCTCGACAAGCTTCGGACGGCCGGCGCGGAGGTGACTCCCGAGGTTGACGGTTTCCGCGTCATTCAGCGTGAACGGCCTAAAGCGGTCAATTTCGCAACATTGCCGTACCCCGGATTCCCGACCGACCTGCAGCCGATGGCAATCGGTTTGGCTGCGGTTGCCGAGGGCACCTCGATGATCACCGAGAACGTATTCGAATCGCGTTTCCGATTTGTCGAGGAAATGATCCGACTCGGCGCCGACGCCCGAACTGATGGTCACCATGCGGTGATCCGCGGAGTTCCGGTGTTGTCGAGTGCACCGGTGTGGTCTTCCGACATTCGGGCCGGCGCCGGGCTCGTGCTTGCGGGGTTGGTTGCGGACGGAACAACTGAAGTTCACGACATCTTCCACATCGACCGTGGGTACCCGCGATTCGTCGAGAATCTCCGTGGACTCGGGGGAGTGATCGAGCGGGTGGGCTCCGAATAGCTTCGGTGCTCGGCGTCACACTCAGACCTAGTCGCCGTTGGTGGAATGACAAAACTGTCTGAACTGGCCTTAGTCGGCGAATTCGGTGTAGTGACCAGGCGATTTGTGAATTGATTGAAGGTTCGCGTAACTTATTCCAAGTCAGAGCGACACGGACACCGACTCCCGCCTTCACGGCGAGTGACACGAGGTTGTACGAAGTGCCTGACCAAATTTCGAAGTAGTTTCCATCGTGTATGGTTGTGCTTCACCTCCAGTTCTTCCCCGAATGTTTAGCGGTTTGCGCCGATGATCACGATGGGATAGGCTGGAAAAGTTGCCCCGGAGCGGCGGCCATAGGGTCGTGGTGATGGTGTGCGCGTGTTCTTTGAGAACTCAACAGTGTGTCGATGAATGTCAGTGCCAAAATTAATTTGGTACTTCACATGTCGGATGATGTTCCGGGCCTTCGGGTTTCGGTTCTGATGTTCGGG